>JBBSBP010000074.1:0-25603 GCA_038251165.1 Bacteroidales bacterium
CGGTTACCCCAAAGATACTGGAAGTCAGGAAAGTTTATCAGAATATTGCATTTACAGGTAAAGACCTTCCAAATGGACTGATTGAAGTTCAAAACAAATTCAACTTTAACAATCTTGCCAGTTACCGTTTTGCCTGGTCAGTGCTCGAAAACGGGTTGGAAGTGGAAAAGGGTGAATTGCCGGAACTGATCGTTAATCCGGGCGAAAGAGGATTAATCAGAATTCCTTTTGACTCCAGAAAGTTTAAATCCGATAATGAATATATCCTGACCATTTCAGCTCATGAAAAATCAGAAACCTTGTGGGCACCGGCCGGATATGAAATTGCCTGGGAACAATTCAACCTTCAGCCCTGGACATTTGCAAAAAATAGGGAAAGCGCAACAGGCAAAATCAGCAGTAAAAAATCGGGAAATGATCTGATTATAAATTCCGGATCGACACGTATAGTTTTTGATATGAAACAGGGAAATATCCTGACCATTTCGAAAGACAATCTGGAAATCATGCAAAAGGGACCTTCTGCCAGTTTTTGGCGTGCCCCGATTGACAATGACGGCGGTTACGGAAAACTGCAGAAAGGACGTTTGGCCAAAGAATGGATGAACGCCGGACTGGATAGCCTTGAAATCAGTACACAAAAAATTAGTATCCTCAAAAATACAAGCGGGGAAATTGTCGTTGAAGTAGCCAAAACGAGCCAGGCTCCGGGAAAAGATTGCGGATTCAGGATTTTGGAAACTTACCGGTTCCTGGCAGGCGGTCAGGTAGAATTGTTGTCCGGGATTGAACCTTTTGGAGATCTTCCGTACACATTGCCCCGCATTGGTTACGAAATCCGGATTCCCGAAGTTTACCAGCAGTTTTCATGGTATGGCAAAGGACCACAATATTCCTATTCCGACCTGAAACAGGGCGCTAAATTCGGTCAGTATTCAGGAAGTGTGGACGAACAGTTTTACAATTTCGAGGTGCCGCAGGAAAACGGAAATAAATCGGATCTACGCTGGCTTTCAGTCACCAATCCGTCAGGACAGGGTATCCGGGTAAGTGGATTACAGGCGCTGAATGCTTCAATCCGGAAATTTTCGGTGATGAATTTATCAACAGCCTGTCACCCGTTCGACCTGAAAAAGTTACCGTATTCAATTTTGAATATTGACTACCTTCAGGGCCCGATTGGTAATGAAAGTTGCGGTACAGCGCCTTTAAAGGAATATTGTGTGAAACCGGTGAAATATTCATTTTCGTTTCGGTTGGAATCGAATTAAAACCCGATTCGGGGAAGGTGAATATTCCGGACAACAAAAAATAAAATTAGATTTTGTAAATATATAAGCTTTATGCGATGAAAAAAATAACAAACTTTTTGCCTTTATTGGCCGCAATCCCCCTGGGATTCCTGGCCCAAAACAGTTTTGCCCAACAATCAGGCACTAAACCCAATGTGGTTTTTATATATGCCGACGATATTGGTTATGGTGATGTGAGTTGCAATGGAGCAAAGACGATTAAAACTCCTAACGTGGATCTGCTTGCCAGCCAGGGTGTACGTTTTACCAATATGCACTGTGCGGCAGCAACCTGTACGCCATCACGGTATGCCCTGCTTACCGGCGAATATGCCTGGCGACACGAAGGAACGGGTGTTGCAACCGGTGATGCCGGTTCAATCATCCGTCCTGAAAGATACACTCTGGCTGATGTGTTTAAGCATGCAGGCTACCAAACCGGTGTAGTGGGCAAGTGGCATTTGGGCCTGGGCAATCAAACGGGAACTCAGGACTGGAACGGTCACATTACTCCCGGACCTTCCGATATCGGATTTGATTATTCCTACATTATGGCGGCAACAGGAGATCGTGTTCCATGCGTATTTCTGGAAAATGAATATGTCGTCAATCTCGACAAAAACGACCCGATATCCGTCAGTTACAAGAAGAATTTTGAAGGTGAACCAACCGGAAAATTAAATCCTGAATTATTAAAAATGCATCCCAGCCACGGTCATGACATGTCGATTGTAAATGGGATTTCGCGCATTGGTTACATGAAAGGTGGTAAATCGGCTTTGTGGACAGATGAAGATATTGCCGATGACATCACCGGTAAAGCGCTTGCATTCATTAAAAGTAATAAAGACAAACCCTTTTTCCTGTATTTTGCAACTCAGGATGTTCATGTACCACGTGTACCTAATCCCCGTTTTGCCGGAACAAGCGGCATGGGGCCTCGTGGAGATGCAATCATCGAATTCGACTGGTCGGTGGGCGAGGTTTTAAAAACCCTTAAAGAGCTTGGACTGGAGAAAAACACCATTGTTATTTTAACAAGCGATAACGGGCCGGTAGTTGATGACGGATATAAAGATCAGGCCGTTGAGCTATTGGGTAATCATAAACCTGCCCTGAATTTCAGAGGCGGAAAATACAGCCTTTTTGAAGGTGGTACCCGCATCCCGGGCATTTTAAGCTGGCCGGGTACTGTAAAACCCGGTGTGTCTGACGAGCTGCTTTGTCAGGTCGATATGTCAGCTACTTTTGCTGAATTTCTGCATGTCAAACTGCCTGCCGGAGCAGCGCCTGACAGTGAAAATCACCTGGAAGCCTGGTTGAACCGGGGAGGAAAAGGCCGGGAATACGTGGTTTTACAAACCGGACCAAATAACCTTTCGGTGGTAAACGGGAAATGGAAATTTATTGCTCCGGGCAATGGACCTGCTGTGAATAAGAATACCAATACAGAATTGGGAAATCTGGATAAAGATCAGTTGTATGATTTATCAGTGGACCCAGGCGAGAAAAATAATGTGGCTGCAAAAAATCCGCAGATTGTCGAAAAACTGCGGGCCAAACTGGAACAGGTAAAAGCCGGACATTAGATCGCTTGCGTAAACCAGTATACATGAAACGAATGTAAGCCTTCCTGAAGAAAAAAGTGGAAACAATCAATAAAAGACATAGACAATGAAATTCCTGAATAACCTTTTAATATGGCCACTATTCATTGGCAGCACTGTTCTTGCACAGCAAAAACCCAACATCCTTTGGGTAACAATCGAAGACACATCACCCCAGTTTATAGGTTGTTACGGAAATCAGGATGCCCGCACTCCGGTTATTGATCAACTCGCCAGTGAGGGAATTCGGTTTACCAATGCTTTTTCAACCGGAACGGTCTGTTCGCCCAGTCGTTCGTGTATTATTACAGGTGTAAAAACGTATAAAATGGGGACTGGAAACCACCGGAGCAATTATCCGGTTCCTGAATTCATTAAAGGATTTCCATTTTACCTGCAACAGCAGGGTTATTACACAACCAACAATGCCAAAACAGATTACAATGTGGCCAATGCAGGGCAATTTACGAATGAAGCCTGGAACGAAAGTTCAGGAAAGGCCGGATGGGAAGGGCGTAAACCGGGGCAACCATTCTTTGCCGTATTCAACTTCATGGATTCGCACCAGTCACGGACAATGACAGAATCCTATTCGTGGTACTTAAAGAATGTACTGGAGGAACTTCAGGAAAAGGAACGGATAGGGGACAACAATTTTGAAATGCCGCCCTTTTACAACAACAGTCCGGAAATGCGTAAGCATTTTGCTCGTGTGTACAACTCGATTAAATTGACTGACAATAAAATCGGAGAGTTGTTAGCTCGATTAGAAAAAGATCATCTGAAAGACAGTACAATCATTTTCTTTTATGCCGATCACGGCGAAGGAGAACCACGAGGAAAAACCAACGGGATAAATCTGGGCTACCGGGTTCCGTTTGTGATTTGGGTTCCTGAAATGTACAAAAATCTATCACCCTGGGGAAAACGTGGAGTGGTAACCGATGAATTAATCGATTTTGAAGATCTGGCGCCAACAATAATTAGTTTGGCTGGCGGAACGGTTCCTGATTATTTATCCGGAAGAATTCTGATCGGTAAAAATCGTTCGAAACCTACTGATCATCTGATCCTGTCGGCAGACCGATCAGATAATGGAATCGACATGGTACGAAGTGTGACTGATGGGAAATACATGTATTCGCGCAATTTTATGCCTTTTATGCCTGAAGCCAGGTATATCCGCTATATGGAAATCGGCGAAATCAAACAGCAAATGCGGAAAGATCTGGCTGAAAACAAACTGAACCCCTTGCAGAAAAGCCTGTTCGAAGATCGCCCCGCAGAGTTTCTTTTCGATATCGAAAATGATGTTTGGGAAACCAAAAACCTGGTCGCTGATCCGGCTTTCAGGACCGTTCTGGATAAAATGAGAAGCCAGTTGAAAACGGAAATCCTTCAGGCACGCGATGTATTGTTCCTTCCGGAATATGAAATCGGATTAATCTCTGAAACAACAACGCCTTATGCGTATCGCCTTACTGATCAGAATTTTCCGGTGGCCGAAATTTATGATGCTGCTTCACTGTCCGGATTCCGTGGAAAAGATATAGCAGATAAACAAGCTAAGCTGCTGGGAAGTACCAATAGAGTTGTCAGGTATTGGGCTATTCTTGGATTGAGGTCTCAAAATACTGAAATTTCAATATTTTATTCCAAACAGATTATTCAGGCCATGAGCGATTCTTATCCTCCGGTTGCAGTTACTGCGGCAGCAATTGCTTACCAGCAATTTGGGGATAAATTGGCAACCGAAAATCTAAAAAAACTATGTGCCAGCGAAAATATGGACATAGCTCTGATGGCAATAAATTATTTGCTTTATGTGGATAATAAACAACCGTTTATCGAAACCATCCGAACCGTTCACGATATGGCGGGCAGGAATTACAATGTTAAAGCTGCCTGTATGGATTTCCTGGGAAGTTTGGGATTGGTTGAAAATAATATGAAGAATAAAGATTAATCGAAAAAATGCTCATTTTGAAAAAATACTCTGCAATAACTGGTGGAATCGTGACCTTTTCTGCCCTTGTAGCCTGCTCTTTTAATTCGGGAGATAAAGCTGAAATTAAGAAACCAAATATCATCGTTTTGCTGGCTGACGATGCCGGCTATGCCGATTTCGGGTTCATGGGATGCAAGGATTTAAAAACTCCAAATATTGACAGACTTGCTGCAAATGGTCTCGTTTTTACCGATGCTCATGTTTCAGCATCAGTTTGCGGACCATCACGGGCCGGAATTATGACCGGAAGATATCAGCAGCGTTTTGGCTTCGAATGCAATCCGTCTTCGGATTCCTGTGGGGTGAATCTCAACGAATTCACGATTGCCGCTGCAATGAAACAAGCTGGTTATACAACAGCAGCATTTGGTAAATGGCATTTGGGCGACAAACCCGGCTATCGACCGAATGAACGCGGATTTGATTATTACTGGGGATTTTTATCCGGAAGCCGAAGTTACTTTTACGACATTCAGAAAAGCGATAAGCCGGGCGATCCGCATGCCATTACTGAAAACCTGGATCAGGTTTCTTTCGAAGGTTACCTTACCGACCGGCTTGGAGATAAAGCTGTTGATTTTATCGGCAAGAATAAAGAAAAACCTTTCTTTATTTACTGGGCGCCTAATGCAGTTCACACACCCATGGAGGCCAAAACGGAAGATTTAGCTTTGTTTGAAGGGCATCCCCGACAAAAACTGGCAGCCATGACTTTTGCACTTGACAGGGCAGTTGGTAACATGGTCGACAAACTCGAAAAGGAAGGTTTGCTTGAAAATACGTTGATTTTTTTCCTGAGCGATAACGGCGGGGCAACGAATAATCAATCGACAAACTTTCCGTTGAAAGGTTTTAAAGGTAATGAGTTTGAAGGTGGACATCGTGTACCATTCTTTGTTACATGGGCTGCGGAAATTAAAGGTGGGAATAAATTTAGCGGATTGACTTCTTCACTGGATATTTATGCAACGGTTCTTGATGTTGCAAATGGCAAATCTTCAGAAGAAAGACAGCTTGATGGGGTTTCACTGCTCCCTTATTTGAAAGGAGAAAAAGTTGACAATCCACATACCAGCTTATTCTGGAGAAAAGATAAAATGGCAGCTGCGCGTGTAGGAAATTTTAAACTGATTCGGGTCGATAAACTTCCTTCTGTAATGTATAATCTGGCTGATGATCTTGGAGAAATGAATAACCTCGCAGACAAGGATCCGAATGACTTTCAGGAATTAAATTCGGAACTTAAAAACTGGGAAAATGAAACGATTGCACCTTTGTGGACTGAAGGAGCATACTGGGATTCCATTACCTGGATGATTCATCAGGATTTAATGCTCAACAGGCCGGTGCGTGTGAAAGACCCGGGACAATTAAAAAAGTACAGACAAGATTCAAAAATGAATCCATGAATCAATACAAAACATTTATTTCACTGACAATACAGATGGGCCGAAATCCGGAAATGTCTTTCTGCCAACTTAATTTGAAAGCTATTAAATTCAAAACAATGAAAAAATTACTACTTACCACAACATGCCTGGCTTCGATTGCAGCCTGTACGCCGGCAAAAAAACAAAAAGTTGAAACCAAACCGAACATTGTCATCATTTATGTCGATGATTTAGGATTTGGAGATATCGGTGTGAATGGTGCCATAGGTGTTCAAACGCCCAATATCGACCGGCTGGCCCAAAACGGCGTAAACTTTACTGATGCGCATTGCTCTGCAGCGACCTGCACGCCTTCACGGTTTTCACTGTTAACAGGCACCTATGGTTTTCGTAACCAGGCAGCAGTTTTACCCGGCGATGCACCGCTGATTATTGATACCCGGAAAGGAACTTTGCCTTCGATGCTGAAACAGGCTGGCTACACCACCGCTGTAATCGGGAAATGGCATTTAGGACTTGGCAGCGGACTGGTAAACTGGAACGGGGAAATTAAACCCGGGCCTCGTGAGATTGGTTTCGATTACAGTTTTCTGATTCCGGCAACGGGCGATCGGGTTCCCTGCGTTTATGTTGAGAACCAAAAAGTCATGGGTGCTGATCCTGCTGACCCGATTGAGATCAGTTACGGCAGCCGGATTGACGGATACCCTTTAGGTTCTGAACATCCTGAATTACTGAAAGTTTTAGCTGATCCCCAGCACAGCAATGCGATTGTGAACGGGGTTAGCCGCATTGGTTATATGAAAGGCGGCGAAAAAGCATTGTGGAAGGACGAAGACTTTCCATTTATCCTGACCGGCAAAGCAAAAACATTCATGACAGAAAATAAGGATAAGCCTTTCTTTCTGTATTTTGCTTTCCACGATATCCATGTGCCACGCCGGCCCAATGAGCAGTTTACCGGAAAAAGTACAATGGGAGCGCGGGGTGACGCCATTGCGCAGATGGACTGGTGCACCGGCCAGTTGATCAAAGAGCTGGAGGATTTGGGTTTGGCTGACAACACCCTGGTTATTTTTTCGAGCGATAATGGCCCGATTCTGGATGACGGTTATGAAGATCAGGCTGTTGAATTGCTTGGAGATCATCAGCCTGCAGGTCCTTTCCGCGGAGCAAAATATTCCATTCTGGAAGCCGGAACCCGGATGCCGACCATTGTTTACTGGCCGGGAAAAGTATCACCGGGAACCAGTTCTGCTATGCTCACACAGGTCGATTTGTATGCTTCACTGGCGAAACTGGTTGGTCAGGAAGTGAATCCGGGTGATGCATCAGACAGTGAAGAACATTTGGATGCCTGGTTGGGTAAAACAGAAAAAGGCCGTACCATGATGCTGGAAGAAGCTTACACCCTCGCCTTGCGGAAGGGAGACTGGAAATACATTTCACCTCAAAAAGGAGCTACGCCGGATTGGATGAAGAACAAACAAATTGAAAGCGGACTTTCGGAAGAACCGCAGCTTTTTAACCTGAAAACTGATATCCGGGAAACTGAAAACATGGCCACTATGCATCCGGAGATCGTGAAAGAAATGGAACTTGAACTGGATTCCATTGTAAAAAAGCCCTGATGAATTTAAACAAAACCTGCCTCAGTATAAGTCAGGTTGATATTCAGCGTATTGTCGGGGTGTGCCTGGTAAACCCGGTTATTTCGGCCCGATCAGTTCAATAAAGTTACCGTCAGGATCCTGGAGCAATACAAACTGCCGGGTCTCGTCGGGCATGGCGGGTGTTTCCTCCAGGGGTTTCACACCTTTTTTCCGGATACGGTACAGGAAGGGTTTCATCGATTTTACGAAAATGGTGATATACTGTATGCCGGTATCGTCGGGCACATAATTGGGCCTGGGATGATTGGCTTTTTTCCCAAATGTCATTAGTTTCCATTCAATCAAAATCTGAAGCCAATTCGAATAAACAGATCAAAAGCATACGGACTTCCGGATTGAAAACCTTAAATCAAAAGGATTAAATCTTCAGGCTATTTGTCCTTCATTTCCGGCGCCGGCGAAATTTTAGCGGTGGGTTTTGCTTTGGTATCAGGAACTGCTGCCGGGTCCGGGTTGTTGAAAATATCTTCTTTATTTTTGGGGCGCATTTCGGCCTGCCATTTGAATCCGGGCAGCAGTTTATCATTCTGGTCAATGTCTGTCAAAGGTTTGAGTTCTCCTTCGGGTGATTTGATAAAAGCGATTTTTTTGACTTTCCCCTCATTCATATAAATGGTAATGTTGCTGCTTTCTGCCTTGTTCAGTCCAATTACGCTGTTTTTGTCACGGGCGTAATAGGTTGACTGGCCATTGCCGTCTACATCAATTTTATACAATTTATTTTTGCGGATATACCCAATCATGTTTTTCCCTTTGATCTGGTTAAATCGCAGGCTGTCATCTTCCATCGAAATAATAAACGCGTCTTCCTTCATCCGGACTTCGTTGGGATCTTTGCTCCGGTTAATCATTTCGATGTAATTGGCCGAAATCTGGTTATTATCTGACCAGATTACCGGATCAATATAGAACTGAATGGTTGAATCTTTTGACCAGTAAGCCAGTGAATCACATTTCCCCTGAATATCATCGCGATAGAACCGAACCTTGTAGTAGGCCAGCACTATCCGGGCATTTTTTGTCGTGTCAGTGACCGTGGTGTCGGGTAACGTTTGGAGCCGGTCGGCATGTAAATAGAGCGAATCAGTTTCGGAATACTGAATGAGCATGGCTGAATCGGTTGCTAAGGCCATTTTGGTCAGATCGTTATACTGAACCCGGTTTCCGATCACGATCAGGCTGTTTTCCAGATCCTCAATACGGGCATGTCCCAGGGCCAGTCCTTCTCCTTTTACCTTGTCGTAAAATATGGTATCGGCTTTTAGTTTTTGTTTATCGTTCCAGATGCGGGGTTTTTTAGTCAGCCTGGCATAACTTTTCATGCTGTCGTACCATCCATTTTCAGCATAAAGCGTATCTGTTTCATTAAAAATCAGGGTAGGACCTTCAATCATTACCTTTTTGGTACTCGTAAAGTAAATCAGTGTATCTGATTTGATTTTGTAATCTTTGGTTACCACATCCACCTTCGTCTTGAAATAGGCTTTCTTCTCGTTCACGTAGTACTGGCCTGTTTTTGAGGTCAGTACATTCATTGAATCTTTGATGGTGCCGAAATCGTTGTACCAGGCCAGATCGTTCGCCATGGTATAATCGAGTGAATCGGTGGTTACTGTAACCTGTCTGTCGATCAGTCTGACGTTGCGGCGGGCTTTGGCCACTTTGGTATCGCCGTTGTAATTGATGAAATCGGCATACATGTTCAGCGTATCGCCACGGATGATATGGACATGACCGAAGGCATCCACCATGCTGGAGTTGGTGTAGGAATACAGGCTGTCGCACCACATCATGGCTCCGTCGACCTTGATTTGTACATTGCCCAGGATTCGTTGGGCATTGGCAATAACACGTTCATTGTAATCGAGCAAATCGCCTTGCAATATTTCGACTTTTTTCCTGTTCTGTGCCTGACTTTTTCCTGAAAATGCCAGCAAACAAATCAGGGTGATCAGGATCAGGCGATGGCCCGTTTGTATCGGTAAATCCGTTTTTGTCATTCAGCTTACTTCATCAATTCAGATATTATATCTTCAACCGACAGGTTTTCGGCTTCGGCCTTGTAGTTTTTAATAATACGGTGTCGGAGAATGTTAACGGCAACTTTTTTAATGTCGTCGATGTCGGGCGAATATTTTCCCTGAAGGGCGGCCAGAGTTTTAGCCCCCAAAACCATGTACTGTGAGGCGCGCGGGCCTGCTCCCCATTTGAGGTATTTGTTGGTGATAGGTGCAGCAAGTTCGGTGTTTGGCCGTGTTTTGGCCGATAAGGTAACTGCGTATTTCAGCACGTTTTCGTTGACCGGAACTTTCAGAATCAAATCCTGGTAATAGCGGATTTCCTCCCTGGTAATGATTTCATTCAAATGGGTCGAGTAGTTTGAAGTGGTATTTTGCACGATGGTTAATTCGTCTTCAAATTTAGGGTAATCGAGCCAGATGGAGAACATAAACCGGTCGAGCTGAGCTTCGGGCAGCGGGTAGGTTCCTTCCTGTTCAATCGGGTTCTGGGTCGCCAGCACGAAAAAGGGCGAGTCGAGTACGTACTTTTGACCAGCAGCAGTTACTGTCCGTTCCTGCATGGCTTCGAGCAGTGCTGCCTGCGTTTTGGGAGGAGTACGGTTAATTTCGTCGGCCAGGATGATGTTGGCAAAAATTGGTCCGCGAATGAATTTAAATTCACGGTCTTTATCCAGGATTTCGGTACCGATGATATCAGAGGGCATGAGGTCGGGGGTAAACTGAATGCGTTTGTACTGAAGCCCAAGTACTTCGGATATTGTATTCACAAGCAGGGTTTTAGCCAGACCCGGAACACCGATGAGCAGAGCATGCCCACGGCTGAACATGGTCACCAATACCTGGTCAATGATTTCATCCTGTCCGTAAATCCGTTTTTTTATTTCAGAACGCAGCTGTTCAAATTTTTTGCTCAGTGCATTTACCGCTTCAACTTCATTTTTAAATGTCATCTTTTCTGTCTTCCTTATTCGGTTAATTCTATCGTTTTCTTATGCTGTGGTGTTTTTCCTGTTAAATCTGAACAGCGGATCATCCTGAAACCTGCAACTTGAAACGATTTATTTTACCCAGCCCTGGTATTTGAAATTGCAGTTCAGATACGTATCATCGATATGAACATAGGTACCTGACTGTTTATCACGAATCCATTTGTCCATTGTCTTCTCTTTTTTTGAATTCAGGTATATATTGCTCAAGGCTACGTAATCGTCGCGCATATTGGCTTTGTGAGCATTTTTATTGTTGATGAGTTTCAAAATTTTGTAAACCGGATGTTGTTTCTCATCGAGGGTCTGGAATGGCTTCGAAATTTCGTTAATGTTCATTTTAGTGATGATCTTACTGACATCAGGATCAAGTTCACTTAGTTTCCATTTTGAATCACCGGATTCAGGATTAATTACAATACCGCCGTTGTTGCGTGAGTTTTTATCGTAAGACCAGCGGATGGCCGCTTCTTCGAATTTAAAGGTTTCTTTACGAATAAAATCGGCAATACTGTCGACCTGGGAAAAGGCTTTTTGCATGGCTTCAGGTGAAACTCTGGGTTTCATCAGGATGTGCCGTGTTTTTAGCTGTTCTCCTTTACGATCCATGACCTGAATGATGTGGTAGCCAAATTCACTTTTTACCACATTCGAAATTTTATCGCCTTTCAGGTTAAATGCGGCAGCAGCATAAGCAGGGTCCAGGTTTCCGCGTCCCATGTAGTCGAGGTCGCCACCGTTTCGGGCAGATCCCGGATCTTCCGAATATATAACGGCCATCGGTGCAAAACTACTTTCACCGCTTTCAATACGTCGTTTCAGTTCGCGCAGGGTTGACTTGACGCGGTCTTCTTCTTCGAGGCTGATTTCGGGCATGACGACGATCTGGGCATATTCAATCTGTGCATCAATCTGCGGGATGTCAACATCAGGCAGGTTTTTGTAGTAATAACGTACTTCAGCAGGTGTAACGGTCACCTTGTCAATAATCTTATTCTGCATCTGCTGAGTCATTTGCTGGTTTCTAATTACTTCCTGCAGGTCAGATTTCAACTCGACAATTGATTTTTTGAAATAAGCTTCCACTTCTTTTTCTGATCCCAGATGCGAAACGAAATACTGTATACGCTGTTCAAGGTTCTGGTTGAGCTGACTATCACTAACGATGATGGTCGTATCCAGCTCAGCTTCAGCAAGGAGCAGTTTTTCAACCAGAAAATTTTCCAGAACCTCACATTTCATATCCCCTTCGGTAGTAATTCCCTGTGCCTGTTGCTGTTGAAACATTTCTTCGATGTCCGATTTCAGAATAATATTTTTTCCTACTACGGCCACAATCTGGTCAACAGTTTTATCTTGTGCCTGTATTTGATTGCTGATTAAAATATATCCTGACAGGATAAATAAACCAATTAGTTTTCTGATCATAAACGATTATTTTTTATTTTAAATAGTTTAACCTTGTTGTTATCAATACCTTCCTTGTAAATATCTTTTTCAATCTGTTTCAGGAAATCGATTTTTTGTTTGTTTAAAATCAGGTTCCGGATGTCATTCTGTACATATTCGATGGGCGAAACCTGGCCTGCCAGGCGGTATTCACGGATGCAGACAATATAGTAATAATTCATATCACTGCTTTCGATGAAGCGGTTTCTTTCCAGGAAGTGTTCCTGATCGGTAATAACGGCAGGCGTGTTTTTCAAAACCAAATCGGCAGATACCCACTGATCGTTAAACCGGTCGTATGCTTTGGCATAACTGATGCAATATTCATTCAGTTTGGCCTGTTTCTCCATATCGCTGCTGATGCAAAGATCTTTAATGTCCTCGGGACTGGAAACTTCTACCGGAACCTTGATATATATGGCTTTCACGATGTTTCGGTTCAGTATAAAGCTTTCACGGTGTTCGTTAAAATACTTCTGAATATCTGATTCCTTTACAGTTGTATCTATTTTTTGCCTGATCAGCGCGTTTTTATACCTGAAAACAATCAATGAATTTCGGTATTCTTCGAGTTCCTTGCTGACATCTTTCTCGCTGTCGTTCAGGTTTTCCTCCGCTTTAAGAAGGAGTAGTTCACGCTGAACCCATGTTTTGATGTAATCGTCAGCCCAAAGTGAACTGTCTGTCGCATCCAGGTAATCCGGTATGTTCTTCGATAGTTCTTCCATGGTTAAAACCTTATCTCCTACTTTGACTATCGGTTCACCTTCATCCAAAAACAAGTTACATGCTGTTAGCATGAAAGCAATAATAGCGATATATAAACCATATTTTCTCATTCAATCCCCGGAATTTTCTTTAATACTTTCTTATTTACAACAATCGGGTAACTGCTCCTTAAGGAGTCAATCCATTCTTTTTCAATTTGTTCCTGAAGATCAGAGGAATAAAGTCCCCAGGCATCTTTCAGTTCTTTGAGTTCATTATGAGAAATTTTACCGTGGACAAAGGTAGTAGTTTCATTAAAACCTGCGGGTTTTGGTCCGCTCCAAATGAAATAATCCACTACCGGATTTTCTCCTTTTTCCACAGCAACATCCGTTATCTGAATGTTATTCTCTGATTTGGTGTTGAAGTCATCGGTTAATTCCTGTTTGCCGACCTCATTTTTATCTAGTAAAGTTTCAACCCTGGAGCGGATTTCAGCGTTTTTAGCTTCAATGATCCAGCCTTTAAAACGATCATTCCAGTAATATTTTTTAGTGGTCTGCCCGTAATAGTTTTGCAGCCGGACGCTATCGGTCGATGCCACATCCCAGATTTTATCTTTCGAAATGTTAAAAAGCAGGATGCCATCATGATATTCCCTGTAAACACGTGCAAATTCAGGATGTTTTTTCTCCAGTTGTGTGTTTTCGTATTCCAGTAATTTCTGATGGATGAATTTATCGAGCAAAGTTTTCACTTCAGTTTCCGAATGACCGGTGGTTGGTGAAAAGTTCTGATTTTGAAGGAATGTCTTGAAACTACCCGTTGTGAAACTTTGATCTGCAAAACGAACCAGTGGATTATCTTTTATCGGGTTGACCGATTTACTGCCCATGGTATCGGCGACCGAAGCAATCAGGCTGGCCAGATTAGTCTGATCAATTACCAGTTGGTATTCAGCACGTAACTTCCTGTCGAAGGCCTCATCGCTGTATTTGCTGATCGCCGGATTTTGTTTGATTTTGGCTTCCAGATCAGGTCGTAGTTTTTCGAACGAAGGAGTGGTACGCAATTCAAGGCGTTTAATGATGTGCCAGCCATAGGGAGTCCGGATAACCGGAGAGATGTCGCCGTCATTTTTCAGGGCGAATGCTGCTTCGGCAAAGCTAGGAACCATGTTGGTTAGAGTAAACCAGTTCATTACTCCACCCTGTTCAGCCGAATGTTTATCGTCTGACCAGGTTTTGGCCAGTTCCGCAAAATCGGCTCCCGATATGGCTTTCATCCGGATGCTGTCGGCAACCTGTTTCAGGCTGGCAATCGTTTCTTCACTGGCTTGTTGCGGAAACAGCTTCATAATGTGTGCTACCTTAATTTCTCCGGGAGTCAGCCGTTCATCGTGAACTTTTATCAGGTGGTAGCCAAAACGGGTCCGGATTATTTGGGAAACTTCTCCAACCGGTGTCCGGTATGTGATGTCTTCGAACGGATAGACCATCTGGAAGGCACTGAAGTAGCCCAGTAATCCTTTATTTTCGGCAGCCGAAGGATCTTCGGAAAACCTGGAAGCGATTTCGTCGAAGTCGGCCCCATCGGTGATTTGTTTGCGCAGGTCTGAAATTTTGTTCCAGGCGGCAAGTGTATCAGCCGGATTAGCTTCAGGTGTAACCCGAATCAGTATATGACTGGCTTTTCGTTCATATTGTGTCCGGTGGTATGCCGTCTGAACCATTTCTTCGTTGAATGAAACATCGGTCAGATATGGCCTGGCCAGTTCCTGCCGGTAACCATTCAGCTCTTCAATAAATGACTTGACCGTATCGTATCCCAGTTTTTGTGCTTCGAGTACTTTCAGTTTAAAATTGATGTATAATTCGAGGTATTCCGCCGGGGTTTTTTTGTCTTTTTCATCCAGAATGTTGGTGTTGTTTTTCTGGTAGTTAGCTGTAAATTCTTCTTTAGTGACTTGCAGATTACCAATCTTCACTACAATTTCGTCCTTTTTCCGGGCCGAAAGGTTTAAGGTAAATAAGGTAAAAAGAAGTATGGCGAATGATCTGATCATATTTTGTTCTATCGGGAGCTGTAATTAGGTGACTCACTGGTGATGCTTACGTCATGAGGATGGCTTTCCTGGATTCCGGAGTTGGTTATGCGAATAAATTTGGCATGTTGAAGTATTTCTATATTTTTCGCACCACAATAACCCATTCCGGCTTTTATCCCGCCAGTAAGTTGATGAAGTACTTCGTCGAGCGACCCTTTATAAGGGACACGGGCGACGATTCCCTCCGGAACCAGTTTTTTGACATCATCTTCCACATCCTGAAAATACCGGTCTTTGGAGCCGGATTGCATGGCTTCGACTGATCCCATACCCCGATAGGTTTTAAACTTACGGCCCTGAAACAGAATGGTATCGCCCGGGGATTCCTCAACTCCGGCAAACAGCGATCCGGCCATGATGGAATGGGCGCCGGCTGCAAGGGCTTTAACAATGTCGCCTGAATAGCGTATTCCTCCATCGGCAATAACCGGCACCCCGGTTTTTTTGATGGCTTTACTTACATTATAAATAGCCGAAAGTTGCGGTATGCCTACGCCGGCAATGATTCGTGTGGTGCAGATTGATCCCGGGCCAATTCCGACTTTTACGGCATCGGCGCCAGCCAGTACCAGATCAGAAGCTGCTTCAGGAGTAGCAATGTTTCCGGCAACAAAATCAATTTCAGGATATTTGTTTTTTGCTTTTTTAAGCATTTCCAATACATACATCGAGTGGCCGTGAGCAGTGTCAATTACGATCGCATCTACCTGTGCCAGAACCAATTCGTCAATACGGTCGATGGTGTCTGATGTAATTCCGACAGCAGCAGCGACCCTTAGTCTTCCTTTTTCGTCTTTCGACGCAAGCGGTTTGTCTTTGGCTTTGGTAATGTCCTTGTAAGTGACTAAGGCAATCAGCTTGTAGTCCTTATCGACAACAGGCAGTTTTTCGATTTTGTATTTCTGAAGGATGGCCGAGGCCAAATCGAGCGAAGTTGAAACGTTGGTCGTTACCAGGTTGTCTTTGGTCATCACCTCCGAAACCAGCTTGTTCATATCGTTTTCGAAACGCAGGTCGCGGTTGGTCACAATACCTACCAGGCATCCCTGTTTGTCGATAACCGGAATGCCTCCGATTTTGTATGTTCTCATCAGGCCGATGGCATCCCCTACCGTTTTTTCCTTCGAAATGGTAACCGGGTCATAGATCATACCATTTTCGGCACGCTTTACAATGGTTACCTGTTTGGCCTGATTGGCAATACTCATATTTTTATGAATTACACCAATGCCACCCTCACGGGCAATCGCAATGGCCATCCCTGAATCGGTTACCGTATCCATGGCAGCCGTAACAATGGGTGTGTGCAACCTGATGTTACGGGTAAACCAGGATGTGAGTTCAACATCGCGGGGTAAAACATCTGAATAAGAAGGTATTAGCAGCACGTCATCAAAAGTTAAACCTTCTGACACAACTTTATCGGCGAAAAACGACATTTATGTGTATTTTTATATTCTGGTTAAAAGACAAAACTACGAAAAAAACATGTATAAAAAGCCCGATTTTTTTTGGTGACAATGCCTATAATGTTTAATGTATCTTAAAAGTTGTTAAGTTGAAAACTAAGGCACTGGCAAAAAATGTGTACAGTGACAGCGGGCGATCATCAGAAACAAAATCAGAAACAGGTGCAGTCAACCGGTCAACTCCGGGGAAGTGGAAAAATATAACAATATGCAAAAGGCGCATCCTGGACAAAAAATTGAAACCGGACTCTTGTATGCGCCGCAAATAAGAATCTGAATTTTACCGGGTAATAAATATACATACAAATCATTCATTGAGCGAATTCACACAAATATTAACCAAATACTGGGGTTATGCCACGTTTCGACCCTTGCAGGAAGAGATCATCCAATCGGTTGATCAGGGCCGTGATACGCTCGGTCTGATGCCAACTGGCGGAGGTAAGTCAGTGACCTATCAGGTGTATTCGCTTTCGAAACCGGGAATTTGTCTCGTGATAACGCCTTTGATCGCTTTGATGAAAGATCAGGTCGAAAACCTGAATCAGCGTGGAATCAAAGCATTGGCTATTTATTCGGGAATGAGTTCGCAGGAAATAAAAGTTGCCATGGACAATGCCGCCTGGGGCAAATACAAGTTTTTGTACCTCTCACCCGAACGTATTGCTACCGAACGTTTCAGGGAGCGCATCGGGCAGTTCGATGTGAACCTGATTGCTGTCGATGAGGCACATTGTATTTCACAATGGGGTTACGATTTCAGACCATCTTACCTTCGGATTGCCGAATTGCGCGATTTATTGCCGGATGTTCCGGTACTGGCGGTTACTGCAACAGCTACATCACAGGTGATCGGTGATATTCAGGATCAACTGAAATTCACCCGGAAAAATGTGCTGCGGACCAGTTATTACCGCAACAACCTGGTTTACCTGGTACGAAATGAGGAAGATAAGGTGAATTACCTGGTCAAAGCAGTTCAGAAAGCAAAAGGAACCGGTATCGTATATGTGAAAAGCCGGAAACTTACCCGTGAAATCAGCGACCTGTTGCGGAAGAATAAAATTTCGGCTGATTATTATCATGCCGGTCTGGGTTACAAAATCAGGTCATTGAAACAGGAAAACTGGAAAAAAGGATTGTGCCGGGTGATTGTGTCGACCAATGCTTTCGGAATGGGCATCGACAAGGCAGATGTACGGTTCGTGATTCACCTGGAAGCTCCCGACTCCGTGGAAGCCTATTTTCAGGAAGCAGGAAGGGCAGGTCGCGATGGCAAAACCGCCTGGTCGGTTTTACTGTACAACAACAGCGACAAACTGAAACTGGAGAAAAACATTTTCAGAACATTTCCTGAACCCGATGTGATTAAACGGATTTACGAGGCCATCTGTAATTATTATCAGCTGGCGGTTGGTTTTGGGAAAAATCAGTCGTTTGAATTCAATATGGCCACTTTTGCGTCCGGATTTTCATTCCAGATCACCGCAGTATACAACAGTCTGAAAATTCTGCAGCGTGAAGGATATCTGGAATTAACCGATGAACTGGATAATTCATCCAAAGTATATTTTCAGGTTGACCGCGATGACTTGTATAAATTCCAGGTAGCCAATGCGGAGTTTGACGGGTTTATAAAACTGCTGTTACGTTCCTATACCGGCCTGTTTACCAATTATGTACCGATCGATGAACAGTTGATGGCTCGAAGGGCCAATGTTTCACCCGACCTGGTTTACCAGTTTTTGTTAAGACTAAGAACCCAAAAAGTAATTGATTATATTCCGCAGAAAAAAACACCATACATCATTTTTGTTCGTGAACGGATCGATCCCGACCGTTTTAAAATTACCAAAGAAAACTATACTGACCGCAAACGTGATTATATGCAGCGGATTGAAGCCATGATTCATTATGCATCGTCCGGACACAAATGCCGGAGCCAGTTGTTGCTTCAGTATTTTGGCGAAGCAGAGTCGGTCCGCTGTGGAAAATGTGATGTGTGTATGGAGCGAAATGAGTTGAATGTGAGTAAATTCGAATTTGATACCATCAGTGAACAAATCAAGAAAGTGTTGGTGGAAGCCTGTTTTTACGAAGAACTCCTTGACGGGGTAGAGGGAAAGTCTGAAAATGTTGTAAAGATCGTGAGGTGGCTGCTTGAAAATGAAAAAATCGTTTATCGGGTGGATAACCGGATGGAATGGCGGAAGGGATAGAAAGGAGAGAGAAATCGCGAAGTTTGACCATTCGGTACTTTGATCATTCGACCAATGGATACAAATGACCATCAGATATTAATTTATGACTATCAATGACCAGATTTATAGTATTCCTGACCATTAAATCTGTTCATGAACGGTCTGAATAAAAATTCTTTATACTTTTGCAGCATATTTTAGATTACTTTTCATGAGGGAAGATGGATTAAACAGTCTGGTTTATTCAAAGAATGTAATTGAATTAATTACTGTGGCCAATGAGTTTTGTAGTTTTCTGGAACGTTCGGACGAAATGGAATCGTTTGATTTTCTGGGTCGGCTGCAGAAAATTCTGCCACTATTATACCTGAAAGCCAGTTTATTGCCTGCATTTGAATTCGAGTCTGAAGAGGAACCCGAAAAGTTTGTAACTGCGTTGGATTACAGCCTGATTGAACAGAAAGTGCTTCGTCACACCAGGGCAGGCGACGATTACCAGGAAGTTTTTGTTCCCGGAATGCAATTCAGCGAATCGGCATTAACGTCGAGCATTGCTGAAAATGTTGCCGACATCTATCAGGACATGAAAGATCTGGTAATGTCTTTCAGAACTATGAATGAGGAAGTTATGGAACAGGCAGTCTGGGAATCCCGGAATAATTTTGAACAATTCTGGGGACAGAAATTAGTGAACTGTTTGCGTGCTGTTCACAATCTGATTTACGGCGAAGGTCAGTCAGATGATGATTCCGAAACAATAAATAAGCAAAACAAAGATTCAAAAAATACAAACCGGAAACCCGATTGGTTGAACGACCGGTTTTCTTATCAGGGAGAATAAAAAGATGTATAGGGAAAGCATAGATAAGGAAGAATTGGCCGAATTGCCACTGATTCAGTTTGAAGGAATAATAAATCTGGTAGAATCGAGGGAGGATTATCTGGCCTCGATTAAATACCTTTCGCAGCAATCGTTACTGGGTTTCGACACCGAAACCAAACCAGCGTTTAAAAAGGGAGAGTATAACGAAGTGGCCCTGCTGCAATTGTCGACCCATGATCATGCCTTTTTATTCCGGCTCAACAAGATCGGCCTGGGCAATGCCTTGAAAAGTATCCTTGAAAATCCTGAAATTCAAAAAATTGGCGTGGCTATCCGGGATGATATCAAAAGTCTGCAAAAGCTTAATCATTTTAAACCTGGTGGGTTTGTTGAATTGCAGGATCATGTTAAAGATTATGGCATTCAGGATTTCAGCCTGAAAAAAATATCTGCTATTGTTTTGGGTTGCCGAATTTCGAAATCGCAGCGTGTTACCAACTGGGAAGCACAAATTCTTACTGAAGCTCAACAGATTTATGCTGCCACCGATGCCTGGGTCTCTCACCGGATTTACGAATCCTTAAATCAACAGTAAATCATGTCAAATAGATATAGCCGGGTTATTTTGAAATCCGGAAAGGAACAATCGCTGCAACGGTTTCATCCCTGGATTTTTTCAGGTGCCATTCACGAAATTATTGGCAAAGTTGAGGAAGGCGATGTCGTTGAAGTCTATTCCAGTAAGAATGAATTTCTGGCTATCGGTCACGTTCAGATTGGCTCGATTGCTGTTCGTGTATTTTCATTCGAAAAAGTAGAACCTGATTTCAATTTCTGGAAAAGCAAATTGGAAAGTGCGTATGAAGTACGCAAAAAATTAGGTTTGGCAGATAATTCTGATACCAATGTTTACCGACTGGTTCATGGCGAAGGCGACGGAATGCCTGGTTTGATTGTCGATTTTTACAATGGAACGGCAGTGATGCAGGCTCATTCGGCCGGTATGTTTCTGATTCGTGAAACGATTGCCAAAGCATTAAAAGAGGTGATGGGCGACCGTTTGATTGCCGTCTATGATAAAAGTGAAAAAACCGTTCCTTTCAAAGCCGACCTCGACGCAAAAGATCAGTATTTATTAGGTAAGTCTGAAGTTTTTGAAGTTCAGGAATATGGGAACCGTTTTAAGGTAGATTGGGTGGAAGGCCAGAAAACAGGCTTTTTTATCGATCAGCGCGAAAATCGGAGGTTGGTTCAGGAATATTCGAACGGCCGCAATGTATTGAATATGTTTTGCTATTCCGGAGGATTTTCGTTTTATGCCATGCGTGGTGGAGCCCAACTTGTTCATTCGGTCGATTCGTCGGCCAAAGCCATTGTTCTGACCAATGAAAATGTAAAACTAAACTTTCCGGACGATATACGACACGAAGCTTTTGTAGCCGATTGTTTCGATTATATGGATAAGATTAAGGATAAATACGACCTGATTATTCTTGATCCACCGGCATTTGCCAAACACCGCGGCGCCTTGCCTCAGGCATTAAAAGGATACAAACGACTTAACCTGAAAGCTTTTCAGCAGATTGCTCCCGGTGGAATCCTGTTTACTTTCAGCTGTTCGCAGGTCGTAACCAAAGATAAATTCCGCGAAGCAGTATTTTCAGCGGCGGCCATTTCGGGCCGGAAAGTACGCATTTTGAATCAATTGGTTCAGCCAGCCGATCATCCGGTGGATATGTATCATCCTGAAGGAGAATATTTGAAGGGATTGGTTCTCTACGTAGAATAATTGATAAATTACATCGTAGAGTCGCACGGCCGTGCGTCTCTAAACCCATTTAGAATTATTTGAAATTTCCTTTGCCGTTAGGCTTTAGTCAACGGTCAGTTTATTGTGGAAAGTATTTCTTTTTGAACCAAAACGCCACATTTACCAGGGCTACCATAACCGGGACTTCAACCAGGGGCCCGATTACCGTTGCAAAGGCAGCTTGTGAATTGATGCCAAAAACTGCAATGGCCACAGCAATGGCCAGTTCAAAATCGTTACTTCCGGCAGTAAAAGCCAGGGTAGTCGATTTTTCGTAATTGGAGCCCATCCATTTCGCGATGAAAAAAGTAGAAAAAAACATGAGCCCGAAGTATATGGTGTAAGGAATTGCTACACGAATAACATCAGCAGGCAATTCGATGATCTTTTCTCCTTTGAGCGAAAACATAACGAAAATGGTGAACAACAAGGCCGCGGGAGTTAATATGGAAACTTTGGGAATAAACCTGGAAAAATACCAGTCGCTTCCCTTCCAGTGGCGCAGTGCAAGGTTTGATACCAATCCTGCAAAAAAAGGAATACCCAGATAAATTAGAACAGTAATAGCAATTTCGGATATTGAGACATCAACAACTGCACCTTTTAAGCCGAACAAAGGTGGCAAAAGTGTGATAAACACGTAGGCGTAAACGGAATAAAGAAATACCTGGAAAATCGCATTAAAAGCTACCAGTCCGGCTGCCAGTTCGGCATCACCTTTGGCCAGATCGTTCCAAACCAGTACCATCGCGATACAACGGGCTAAACCAACCAGAATAACACCAACCATGAGTCCGGGATGATTGTGAAGAAAAAGTATGGCTAGCAGAAACATGACCAATGGTCCGATAATCCAGTTTTGTGTGAGCGACAGGCTGAGCAGTTTGAGGTTTTTAAAAACCAGAGGTAATTTCTCGTATTTTACTTTTGCCAATGGAGGATACATCATCAGAACCAAGCCAATAGCAATGGGAATATTTGTTGTGCCGGAACTTAAAGAATTCCAGAAGCCTGAAATTCCGGGCATAAAATATCCGGTAATAACCCCTGCGAACATCACAAGAAAGATCCACAAGGTGAGAAATCGGTCGAATAAAGTTAATCGTGTTTTCAAAATAAAAATTTGAGAATTTGAAAATAAGTTAATTTGAAAATGGACTGGGTTTTGAATGAATTTTTAAATCTTCAAATCATTGCATTTTTAAATTTCGTTGCGGTAACTGTAATGCTGAAAATTCCTGTTCCTGAGTTTTTGAATTTTTCAAGTTCCTCAGGAGAAAGGTAATTCGCCAGAATCTGATCAGGAAGCACAATTTGTTTTTCTTTTCTGATTTGGACATCGGAAAAACCATGACCGGCAATTATTTGCAGGTAGTCAGGTTTCTGGATGGCTCCGGAAACACAGCCGGCATACATTTCTGCCGCTTCCTTTATATTTTCAGGAAGCACTCCGTTGAGTACCACGTCAGAAATACAGAAATGGCCTCCGGATTTTAATACCCGGTAAATCTGAGCAAATGCTTTTTCTTTGTCCGGAACCAGGTTCAGTACACAATTACTGATTACCACGTCATATGAATGGTCGGGAAAAGGCATTTCTTCAATGTCGCCTTTTACAAATTCTACGTTGGTGTATCCCAGTTTTCCGTTGTTTTTCCGTGCTTTATCGAGCATGGCATCTGTAAAATCCAGACCGGTAATGCGACCTTCATCTCCTGTCTGTGAGCGTGCAACAAAACAATCGTTTCCGGCACCGCTACCCAAATCCAGTACGTGATCACCTTTTCTGATTCCTGCAAATTTGGTGGGTAAGCCACATCCTAATCCCAGATCAGCATCCGGATTATAACCTTTCTGACTGGTATAATCGTCGCTAAAAATGGTATAATCCATATCGCAACAACTTTCGGTGCTTCCACAACAGGAAGTATTGTTCATTAATAAACTTTGACTGGCAATAACATACTTTCTTTGTTCTTCCAGCAATTCAGAATATTCAATGATATCCATGGCAAACTCAAGAGTGAGTTTTACAATTAAATTATCCTTTTCATTTCTCATAACGATTTCATTTTCAAATCTTCAAATCAACTCATTTTCAAATATTAAGTCATTTGCAGTTAAAATTATCCGGAAGTTGAATCTCATCCACAAATCCGGTCAGTATGGTTTTCATTTCTTCTACTTTTTGATAATCCAGACAATAGTTCATTTTTACGCCTTCCACATGACCGCGAATGAGTCCGGCATCTTTTAATTCCTTCAGGTGTTGGTTCACGGTAGTCCGGCTTAGTGGCAATTCGTCGGAAATGTCACCCGAAATACACGTTTTTGTTTGAGCAAGAAACTGCAGAATTTGCAGTCGTGCCGGATGCGCCAGGGCTTTGAACAAATTTGCCTGTTCCTGGAGTTTCTCTTCAAAAAGTTCTGTTTTTGCGATGACCATTATTCTCCGTTTTTAATTACGTCGTAAATATACGTCATTTATTGATACGACGTATATATACGTCATTAAATTTTAATTACATTTTCACGGTATCGGTTTTCGCCGGTTTTTTGGCTGGATGAGCGAATGATTCAGTGTTTTCCCGGATAGGTATCTTCTCAAAAAAAAAGCTCAATCCATTGCCAGGAACGGATTGAGCTTTTCTGCCAAATGATAGGTTCAGTCGGTTTTAATAAATTTCTGATTGGTAATCAGTTGCTGACCGTTGAAAATCCGTAGAAAATAAATGCCTGATTTTAACTGCTGTATATTTACAGCTGCATGGCTATATCCTTCTGCGTCCAATTGCCGCCTTTGAGTGCATTCTCCGGTAATGTTCAGGATTTCGATGCGTAGATTTCCTTCAACGGGGTTGCCAAAGTTAATTTGAAGCATTTCTTTTACCGGATTCGGATAAATTGTCAATTCAGGTTTGTCGATTGTATTGACAGAGGTCACGCTCTTCAAAACAACAACCTGCTGCGTATATTCCGAAAAATCGTTCCCACTGACAGCTTTTAACTTTACATTGTAAACTCCGTCATTTTCAAAGTTGAAGTTAACTTCTGCCCCGGTCATCACTTTCCCGTTGCCAAAATCCCATTCGTAGAGAACTCCGTCTTTGGGCGAAATGACCGTGAAATTATTCTGCCCGTTGATAGCGGATGCCCGCCAGACTGGTTTTGAAAGCAACGTAAATGAGGTGTTTTTCTGACAAACAAAATCGATAATTGCCTGAACGGTATAGGGTTTGTCCGGGCATAAATTTTCAACGGTACTTCCTGTTCTGCCATCTGACCACAGGTATTTTACGTCCTTGATTTCTACACCGGCTTCATTCATTAGTTTCACCGTAGCTTTCCCGTTGCAAATATTCCCGGTTGGGTCAAACAATAACAGATTGATTGCTCCCTGGCAGTTGGGAAGCGCTACTGCCATTATGTTTTGCTTTATCGTGCGGGTTTCGGTACATCCGGCCGCAGTGGTGATTGTACACGAAACTTCATAAATGCCGGCTTTTTCATAAGTATGTTCAGGATTTTTTGCATCACTTATTTTCCCATCCCCGAAGTTCCAGTTCCAGGTTTTGATCTCGACCGGACAAACTGCGAAGAATAAATATGAATTTGGATTAGCCTCCCTGGGTTTTATGACCAGATCAAATTTACAGCCTGTGATTACAGGTTTTTCTGCCACTTTAACACCTGCACAATATTCACTTTTACAACCTGATACCGTTGTAACAGACAGACAAACCTTGTATTCACCAAATGCAGCATATTCGTGTGATGGCTTCAGTTCAGTACTTGTTGTGTTATCGCCGAAATTCCAGGTACATTCCTTAATATCTCCGGTTGACAGATTGGCGAATACCATTTTTTTCATCATCGCCGGATCAGATCCTAACTGGTTGGTTGCTGTAAAATAAGCTTTGCAGGCTGCAGTTGTGCTGATTTCTTTTATTGTCAGAACCCTGACTTCAGTTCCTTCCCTGCAGTCAGTAATTTTTGTAGCCAGTTTTTCATAAGTGAGTTCAAGGTATTGTCCTTCCTTAATCTGGAAGTCGGTAGTC
>JBBSBP010000075.1:0-25462 GCA_038251165.1 Bacteroidales bacterium
CCTTTTAACAGTAGATGAACTTTCTTTCGTAAAAGGTGGAAAATCTGAAGATGCTTATATTGATCTGGACTGATCTTTTCCCAATCGAATTTATTTGATATATTATTTCATGCCATTCTTTTTGTTATATTTCACATTTTCCTCGGAATAAATTAGAATGCGCATTGAAATTCTGCTAAAGCGCCGACTTTAGCCTTAGAACAAGTTAACATATAATAATATGATACATAAATCAGAATTTACTGAACAAATTGACCTGTATCTAAACAACGGGTTAACAAAGATCGAGTTAATAGAATTTGAATTTCAGCTCGAAACCGATTTTGAACTGGCCAAAGAATTAAAACTTCATCAGGAAGTGGAATTGGCTCTTGGAGAACTTGATGTGATCGGTCTGCGTGAAAATCTCAATCAGATTGTTCAAAAAATTACTGCTCCGAAAAATATAAGTGTTTTTGATTCATTCAGCTTCGGTTTAACTGAAGAATTCTTAGCCCATGAAAACCTGGATTCTCAGGTAAATATGGAGAACATACTCAGTATCGGGCATTCATTTCCCAGGCTTCATCTCTATCAGCATAAAATTGCCGGTAAAGAAAATATTCATCAATTTTACAAGGAACAAGTTAATTCAGATTCCTTAGCCGATGAAGAAAATTTAACGCCAATCGATGAAGAACTTTTTGCTGATGTTCAGAATGCAATGGGAGAAACCGACATATTGGACATCAGGGCCAATTTGAAACAGATTGCCAAAAGTATGCCTGCTCACCAATATTCGGATGAAGAAATTGACAGTTATCTGTTTAACCGGATGGATCCCGAACAAAGGACTCAATTTAAGGAAGAATTAAAACAAAACACCGCTCTGGCGCAAGAAGTGCACTTACACAGGGAAATTGACCTTGCCTGCAACGAAAAAGATATTATGGAACTGAGGGCATCAATGAAACAAATACATCAATCCTCATTCAATTCCACTGCCCGGTTAGAAGAAATTGAAGGCTATATTTATAACGAGTTATCAGAAGATGAAATGACATCCTTTGAGGCTAAATTTGCCTCCAGCCATGAACTTAAAGCTGAAATTGACCTGGTGAAAAACATCGATCTGGCCCTGGCAGAAAATGATATTATGCTACTGAGAAACAATCTTCAGGAAATTTCCCGAAAGATTATTTCCGAAAAACAAACAGAACGTTCATTCATCACCAAATTTAAGTCCCGTAAACTGGTATTGACATCCGTAGCTGCCTCCTTGATTTTATTGCTTGGAATTAGTGGACTTATTTCCAGACAATCATCTCAGGATGAACTGTATCAGAATTTCTACAGCACATATCAGGCAACCGGGATAAGTCGTTCTGCAAGCTTAACGAATGACAAGACTCTTTCAATAGCCATGCAGAAATTTAATAATCAGGACTATGAGGCTGCACTGAATTTACTGCAGGATGTAGTTGCCAGAGATCAGGGCAACATGGTCGGGCATTTCTACTCCGGTGTGTCGCTCCGGGAAACGGGTAAATTCAAGAATGCCATACGGGAATATGAAACGGTTATTGTAAACAAAGACAACCTTTTCGTGGAACAGGCCAATTGGTATATCGGATTGTGTTACCTGCAAACCAACGAAAACAAAAAAGCATATATACAATTTAACAAAATTGTTCAAAAAGAAGGATTCTATCAGCAGAAAGCTCAGTCAATTCTGCAAAGAATGAATTATTCTGAATAATAAACTAAAATCTTGTTCCCCCTCTTGTTCTTTAAATATTTTAATGATTAATTCTGTTCTTAAATTTTCCGCGATTTTTTAAAATTCATATTGTTCGTTTCGGATTAGGTAGTGAATTAATACTTGTTCTTAGTTGTTCTTGTTCAAACCAGCTATTTTCAATCAACAATCCGGTTTTTAGGTGCCAAATAACAATTACATTTCTAAATCATAGCCTGATGAATTTCGGGCTATGATTTTTTTTAGTTTTTTTAAAAAATACCACAATCGTAAAATACTGTCATACTGTACTTTGAAATATTTGCTGAAAATAATTTTTATTTTTTTTGAAAAACGGGGTTACCTTTTTCCCTTTTTCGGAATAAACACTTGAACAAGGATAATTAAGAACCAAGTATTAATCATTAAAACCAAAAAAAATGAAAACTTTATCTTCAAACAACGAAACAAAAAATTTTGATTCTTTCTCTTTTGACATTTTAACTTCTGAAGAACTTTCTTTGGTAAAAGGTGGAAAATCTGAAGATGCCTATGTTGATCTGGACTAATATCCTGTCCATTTTATATCATTCAGCTACCTTTTTTCCTTTTTCGAAATAAACACTTGATCAAGGATAATTAAAACCAAGTATTAATCATTAAAACAAAAAAAATGAAAACTTTATCTTCAAACAACGAAACAAAAAATTTTGATTCTTTCTCTTTTGACATTTTAACTTCTGAAGAACTTTCTTTGGTAAAAGGTGGAAAATCTGAAGATGCCTATATTGATCTGGACTAATCTCCTGTCCATTTTAAATCCTTCAGTATATTATTCTCAATCTTTTTTGTATATTTCGTACTTATCCGGAACTAAAAAGCCGATATACTGAATACTGAGATAATGCGGTCGAATATATTACAACACGATAATAAGCAGCGATATGATGCGCAAGTCAGAATATATAGAGCTGATCGACAGGTACCTAAACGCCGAATTGACCCGGGAGGAATTAAATGAATTTATAACCCTGCTGGATACAGATTCTGAACTGGATGAAGAATTGAAACTTCATCGTGAAGTGGAGAAAGCTTTAGGTGAACACGATGTAATCAATCTGAGAAATAATCTCGATCTGATTATTCAAAATAATGCATTAACAAAAGATATCCGGGTTTTTGAATCATTCAGTTTCAGTTTAGCCGAAGAATTTTCAACCCATCAAAACCTGAATCATCAGGTAAATATGGAGGACTTAATCCATATTGAGAACTCATTCCCCAAACTTCATCTCTATCAGCATAAATTAGCAGACAAAGAAAATATTCATCAATTATACAGGGAACAATTTATTTCGGATTCAGTTAACGAGGAAGAAACATTGACACCATACGATGAAGAACTTTTTACTGATGTTCAGAATGCAATGGGAGAAACCGACATATTGGACATCAGGGCCAATTTAAAAGAGATTGCCAAAAGCATGCCTGCTCACCAATACTCGGATGAAGAAATTGACAGCTACATATTTAACCGGATGGATCCCGAACAAAGGGATCAATTTCAGGAAGAATTAAAACAAAATACCACTCTGGCCCACGAAGTGCAATTAAACAGGGAAGTTGACCTCGCCTGCAATGAAAAAGATATTATGGAACTGAGGGCATCAATGAAACAAATACAACAATCCTCATTCAATTCCACTGCCCGGTTAGAAGAAATTGAAGGCTATATTTATAACGAGTTATCTGAAGATGAACTTACATCTTTTGAGGACAAATTAAGCTCCAGCCTCGATCTTAGAGCTGAAATTGATCTGGTTAAAAACATCGATCTGGCTCTGTCAGAAGATGATGTTATGGAACTGAGAAACAATCTCCGGAAAATTGCCCGAAAGACAGATCATGCGGAACGCTCATTCATCACAAAATTCAAGTCACGGAAACTGGTACTGACATCTGTAGCAGCCTCACTGATTTTACTGTTGGGAATTAGCGGACTGATGTCCAGACAATCATCCCATGATGAACTGTATCGGAATTTCTACAGCAAATATCAAACAACAGGGATAAGTCGTTCTGCAACCTCAACTCCCGACAAGACGCTCTCAATAGCCCTGCAAAAATTTGACAATCAAGACTATGAGTCTGCCCTTAATCTGTTTAAGGATGTTGTAGCCAGAGATCAGGGCAACATGGTCGGACATTTCTATACCGGTGTTTCGCTCCAGGAAACAGGAAAATATCAAAAAGCAATCCGGGAATATGAAACAGTGATTTTCCACAAAGACAACCTTTTCGTAGAACAGGCCAATTGGTATATCGGATTGTGTTACCTGCAAACCAACGAAAACAAAAAAGCATATATCCAGTTTACTAAAATAGTTGAAAGCAAAGGATTCTATAAGCAAAAAGCTCAGGAAATTCTGAATAAAATGAATCAACCCTGAGGAAATGCAAATAATTCAAGGGAAATTAGTTATACTTGAAATAATTGGAGAAATAAACTGAAATATTCTTTGCCATATAGTTCAATTTTAATGCTTAAATAAAAAATTCTGTTCTTAAATTATTTGTTATTTGTCAAATTTATAGTGTTCGTTTTGGATTAGGTAGTTGATTAATACTTGTTCTTAATTGTTCTTGTTCAACTCAGGTATTTTCGATGACCAATCCGGTTTTAGACCACAAATATCAAACATACACTTTCAACTGAAGCTCGATTTTTGTCGGGCTTTAACTTCGTGCGGCAAAAGTCAAAACTTCTGTAAAGTAATAAGTTACACACGATCCTAAGATCCCGGGGAAAACAGAGAAAATCAGATAGTTTTTTCAGTTGATTCCCTGTAAGGAATCTTCAGCAAATAATTCCGGCTGTTGCAAAAGTTTGATGCAATAAATTACTTTCAAAACTGGTATATTCTGTTCTGATAATTTATATATTTATGGCAACCAAACAAAACGATAATCTTATGGTCCATCCATATTCCAGTTTCAGAATTCTTCCCAATATCTTTTATTCAAATTCATACAGTTCAAATTTTGATTTATTTCAAAATATTATTAATCTATAAATACTATTTCAATTTTTCAACCAACGAAAAACTTTACTTATGGAAAATGTAAATCAAAAAAAATTATTTATTGCAGCTTGTCTTGCGCTACTGGTTACAGCCATTACGTTTGCTATCAGAGCGAAAATTGAAGGAGTTTTTACCGTCGAGTACGGATTATCCAAGGAACAGGTAGGTCGTGCATTTGGACCTGCATTTTGGGGATTTGCAGTAGCTATGTTTGCCGGTGGTTATTTTATTGACATTATTAAAACCAAAACTGTTATATGGATGGCTTTCGGAATGCATTTGATTGGTATTATTTTGCTTTTACTTGCAAAAGATTACACTTCTCTTTTTATTGCCAACGTATTTATTGGCCTTGGAAACGGAAGTGTTGAAGCCGCATGCAATCCTCTTGTAACCACACTTTTTCCCAACAAGAAAACCAAAATGCTCAACCGTTTTCATGTATGGTTTCCTGGCGGAATCGTAGTAGGAAGTATATTGGCATCAATAATTATGGATGAATTAAATTTACCCTGGCAGGTATTGGTAAGCATGCTATTCATCCCACTTGCAATTTATGGCTATTTATTTTTCGGCCAGAAAATTCCTGAAACGGAACGTGTTTCTACCGGTGTAACCTATAAAGAAATGATGCGAAACATTGGGGCACCAATTACAATTACACTTGCCGTAATTTTCATGATTTTAATGGCAACCAACTCAATGGTGTCTGATGCCGTTACAGCGAGTTATGTGTTGCCGCTGATAATTGTTGGAGTGGTTACCTTGCTGATAATTATTGAAAGTAAGGTGATGAATAAAATCAGCTTATTGTTTCCTTTGATTTTTGGCTGTATGTTGCTCACCGCTTCTACCGAATTGGGTACAACCCAATGGATTAATGCTCTGCTTTCTAAAAATGGTATTGGACCAATGATCATTTTGGCTGTCGTAACTGGAATTATGGCTGTTGGCCGATTCTTTGCCGGTGGTTTAATTCATCGTTTAAATCCAACCGGAGTATTGATCGGATCAGCAACTTTTTCAGTAGCAGGATTATGGATGTTGAGTATTTCCACAGGTCCGGTCATGACAGTTATTTCTGCAGCTGTATTTGCAGTTGGCGTATGTTATTTCTGGCCAACTATGATTGGTGTAACTTCGGAATATGTACCTAAGAGCGGGGCTCTGGGAATGTCGATTTTAGGAGGGGCAGGTTTTGTTGCTACTTCGATGGTTCTGCCGATTATGGGTAAATCAATCGAAACTGCCGGACCTCAGATTACCTTGAGAAATTTGTCAGTTCTACCAATCATACTGATTGTTGCATTTATTATACTTTCCATTATAATTAAGCAGAGATTTCCAAAAACTGCTTCAACAAAAATGAAATAGATCACATAAACTAAATCCAATTTATATTGATACTATTGCAAAGGATGTCTGTATGACATCCTTTTTTTTTACTTTTCAGTATAAGAAATTGAATTATTCCAGAATTAGATTTCATTGTTGAACAAAATAAATTTGGTTAAATTGACTTTAAACAGTAATTTTGTCTCGAATTACAAATCAATAAATTCAGAATAATGAAACCAACCTTATTAATTTTAGCAGCAGGTATGGGAAGTCGTTTTGGCGGCCTTAAACAGGTTGAACCTGTTGGACCCAGCGGTGAAACCATCCTTGAATATTCGATATTTGATGCCATTCGCGCCGGTTTTGGAAAAGTAGTCTTTGTAATTCGCGAAAGTTTTGCAGAGGACTTTAAAACCCGATTTGAATCAAAGCTTTCAGGAAAAATAGAAATTGAATATGTATACCAGGAAATCGATAAACTACCGAAAGGGTTCAATCTGCCCGAAGGTCGTGAAAAACCCTGGGGTACCGGCCATGCTGTATTAATGGCTAAAGATGTGATTAACGAATCTTTTGCCGCCATTAATGCAGATGATTTTTATGGAGCAGAAGCCTACCAGGTAATGGCTGAATACCTAAAAAAATCAGTGAAACCAGGAAATTTTTCGATGATCGGGTATCAATTGAACAACACATTATCAGAGTTTGGAAGTGTATCCAGAGGAATCTGTGTAACTGATAAAAATGAACAATTAACAAAAATTACTGAAACTCATAAAATCAGAAAAGAAGGTGATTCCATTTTATGTGAATCAGAGAATCTGGGAACCATCGGATTAACCGGTAACGAGACTGTTTCAATGAACATCTGGGGATTTGATCCTTCAGTATTTGATCGGATCGAAAATCAGTTTGTCGATTTTCTGAAAGAAAATATTAATAAGCCAAAATCGGAATTTTATATTCCCTTCGTAGTTTTTGAGATGATTCAAAAAGGTCAGGCTGTGGTTGATGTTTTAAAAGCTGATTCTCCATGGTTTGGAGTCACCTATCAAGATGATAAACCATTTGTAATCAAACAAATTCAACGTTTAACTCAAAAGGGAATATATCCTGAAAAACTTTGGTAGTCTGTTTCAGGCATAGTCAGAAATTACACCAGGTATCTTCTGACTTTGCCTGAAATCCTATTTTAGGACGACTTTCTCACTTTTAATAACCTGACCAATAAAATTGGCTGCATTCCGTTCAAAAACCTCAACATTTTCAGTAGTATAATATTTTATTATTCCGGATTTCGAACAATTCGTATCCATCTCAGGATGTCTGGCCAAATATTCCACCAGTTTTGCACTAACAACTTTCCCTTGTTCCATCAATTGAATTCCATCAGGAACAAATTTGCGGATTACGGGCATTAAAAGCGGATAATGGGTACATCCCAGAATTATTGAATCAATATCAGGATCAGCTGACAATAAATTCCGGATATTTTTGGATATAAAATAATCGGTTCCCGGTGAATCAAGTTCATTGTTTTCAACTAGCGGAACCCAAATCGGACAAGCTTCCTGGCTGGTTTTAACAACCGCTCCCCCAGCCCACTTTTCAAGCTCTATCGGATACGAATTTGAAAGAACCGTACCAACTGTTCCCAGAATTCCAACATGGCCATTCTTCGTCATGTTCCCGATCGATTCAACGGCCGGACGAATGACTCCAAGTACCCGCCGATTTGGATCAATTCGATTTAAATCGTTCTGCTGTATGCTGCGCAATGCTTTTGCCGAGGCAGTATTACAGGCCAGAATAACCAATTGACAGCCCATTTCAAACAATTTATTCACTGCTTGAAGAGTATACTCATAAACTACCTCGAATGATCGTGAACCATAAGGCGACCGGGCATTATCGCCCAGATAAATAAAATCGTAACCGGGGAGGACGTTTAAAAATTCTTTAAGAATGGTTAGTCCTCCATAACCTGAATCGAAAACACCGATGGGATGAAAGTTGGAATTCATGATTGATGAGTTTTAACAAAAATAAAAAAGCCATCTCAAAAAAGATGGCTTTTAAAGAATATTTTACTCCTGAAACTACTGAATACCTAATTTAGTTTTTACAAAAGGAAGAATATCAACACTTTCTTTCGAATTGTAGAGAATTGTTCTGGAACTCATGTCGAAAACATAGATATATCCTTTTTCTGCACCTACTTCTTTGATCGCTTTATCTGCCTTATCAAAAACCGGTTTTAACAATTCACCCTGTTTAGTCTGAAGTTGCTGACCAGCACTTGACTGATAAGTCTGAATACGTTCATTCATAGCATTCAAATCCTCTTCCTTCATCTTCCTTACGGTTTCCGACAATGAGTCTCTCTTGGTGGCGTATTCCATGTATTTGGTCTGGAATTCTTTCTGCATAATAGCCAGAGCATCTTCAAGTTCTTTTTGATAAGCATTGAATTGTTTCTCGGCAACCAGCCGTTCCGGCATAATCTGAACGAGGGCCTGTAAATCAATATGACCGAATTTTGGATTCTGAGCCTTGGCAAATCCTGCCGAAAACACCAGTATTCCTAAAACACAAATTTTGAAAACACTTTTCATACTTTTCTGGATTTAATTTATTTTGACAAAATTATAATATTAATTTTTATAACCAAGTTTAGTTAATACCTGATCAGAAAGGTCAAACTTTGGATTGGTGTAAATCAGAGTTACCCCGTTGGCTTTATCGAATATTACGGCGTAATTTCCTTCGGTAGAGATTTCCTGAATGGCATTAAAAATGTCATCCTGAATAGGTTTAACCAATCCCTGACGTTTTTTGAACAGGTCACCGTCTCTCCCGAAATATTTGCGCTGCAAATCTTTGTATTCCTTTTCTTTCGAGATGATCACATCTTCACGTTTCCGTTTCATTTCAGCTGAAAGCAATACACTTTCTGACTGAAAATCCTTGTACATCTGTTCAATTTCAGCATGCATTGATTCAAGTTCTTTCTGGTACTGTCCGGATAACTGATCCAATTGTTCCTGGGCAGCTTTGTATGAAGGAATGTTTTCCAGAATATACTCTGTATCGATATAGGCAAATTTCTGCGCAAATGTGCCGGCTGTTGCAAGCAGCAAAATTCCTGCGATAATAATTAGTTTCCTCATAATGATATCTGTTTAATTTTTTCCTATGTGGTTTATCAAATACCAGACCAAAACAAATTAAATTAAAATTGCTGTCCGATTACAAAATGGAACTGACTTCCGGCTGCATCGCTTTGGCCCGGAACCTGATCAAATCCATAACCCCAATCGATACCCATCAAACCAAACATAGGCAGAAAAATTCTGACTCCGGCACCAGCTGATCGGTGAAGTTTAAAGGGATTGTAATCATTAAAGTTATTCCAGGCATTTCCTGCTTCAAGGAATCCAAGCACATAAATGGTTGAAGAGGGTTTCAGAATAACCGGGTATCTGAGTTCCATAGAAAGTTTGTTGTACAGGTTTGATCCGTAACCGGTACTCAGACTGTAATCCTTATATCCGCGAAGGGATACAATATCACTTCCGTAAAGATTATATCCTGACATACCCGAACCCCCGACACGGAATCCTTCAAAAGGTGATTTACGGTACTTGTCGTAATATCCCAAAAAGCCATATTCAAACTTGGTATGTAAAACCAGATTTCTGTTTTTCGAAATTGGTGAATACCAGTCACCTTTAAACATCCATTTATGGTATTCAATCCATTTGTAGCGTTCTTCATTGGTTAAATCCGCTTTACTGTAATCGACACCGTTTAAAAGTGAATAAGGCGGTGTAAACTGGAGTGAAAGCGTAAAGCTTGATCCGCTACGTGTATAGAGTGGATTGTCCATTGAATTACGGCCAAATGCCGTTTTAAAACTAAAGTTGTTAAAACCTCCGTTTCCGTTGCCGGTTCCGTCGTTCAGGAAATAATAATAACCAGCCATGTTTTGCAACTTGTAGTGCTGAAAGGAAAGTTCATGATACATCGTAAAAAAGTCATCCGGCCAGCTTAAACGATAGCCATATCCGAAGGCAGCTGCAGTAGTAATCTGGATCTGATCATCTGCTTCAGTTTGCGTATCGTAGGTGTAGTTTGTACCATAATCATAACCGCCATAGCCACCGTAACCGCCATAACCGCCGTAACCACCGTAACTTCCATAGGGTGAATAACCACCGTAACCGCTACCATAACTACTGCCATAACCGCCGCCATAACCGCCATAACCGCCGCCATAACCACCGCCATAACTGTTGTATGGATCGTTATAACTACTGTAGGAATTATTGGCTGAATAATTCACTTTCGAGTTGGAGAATGAAAATGTAAATGAATTCGGTTTTCTGCCACCAAACCAGGGTTCTGTAAACGAAATATTATATGACTTATAAAATTTCCCACTCGTTTGAGCCTTGATGCTTAATGTCTGTCCATCACCGGTAGGTAAAGGTCTCCAGGCTTCTTTGTTAAAAATATTACGGACCGAAAAATTTGAGAATTTTAATCCAATTGTCCCTACAAACATATTGGCTCCCCAACCTCCTGAAAGTTCAATCTGGTCGTTGGCCTTTTCTACAAGTTGGTATTCAATATCTACCGTTCCGTTTTCAGGATGTGGTCTCACATCAGGATTAATCGCTTCCGGATCGAAATGGCCCAATTGAGACAATTCCCTGACTGTACGAATAATATCCGATTTGCTAAACAGATCACCCGGTAATGTTCTTAGCTCGCGACGGGCAACATGCTCGTTTGTTTTTGTATTTCCTGAAATTATAATTTTATCAATAGTTGCCTGCCGTCCTTCGTAAATCCGCATCTCGAGGTCGATCGAATCAGCATCAATGCGTGTTTCGATGGGCGATAAATTGAAAAACAAATACCCATGATCAAGATATACATTGCTGACTGCATCTTCATCATCTCTTGTCCTTTTATCAAGCAGTTTCTGATCGAATACATCACCTTTTTTGATACCCAGTACTGCATTCAGATAATCACTGGGGTAAACCGTGTTGCCAACCCATTTTATATCCCTGAAATAATACTTGTTTCCTTCTTCAATCCAGATATCGAGGCGAATACGGTCATTTTCAAGTTTCGTTATCGAATCCTTTAAAATAGTAGCATCCCGATAACCTTTTTCATTGTATTTTTTGATCAGGTTAATTTTATCCTCGTTATATTTTTCCGTCAAAAATTTCTTGGAACTAAAAAAATTCTTGATCTTTTTAGCTTTGGTTTTTTTCATCGAATGATCGAGAATCCCGGATTTCAGATTCAAATTTCCATGATAAACAATTTCACCGATTTTTACCTTCTCCTTTTTATCAACGTTGATATCGAGAATTACACTGTTGGTCTGGGCTGTGTCATCCCGTTGGATGATATTCACTTCGGTGTTTAAAAATCCTTTTTCCAGAAAAAGATTCTTAATTGTTTTTTTTGCTGAATTTACCTGGTTATCGGTCACCTGGCTGCCTTTTAAAAGCAGAACTTTTTCAGTAATATCATCTTTTTCTGACTTGGTCACCCCACTGAAATTTACATCGGCCAACCTGGGACGTTCCTGCAATATAACGCGCAACCAGATTTTATCACCTGAAATCTTATCCGCAACTATTTTAACATCCGAAAATAAACCGTGATTCCAAAGCTTCTTGATCGAATTGGTAACAGCTTCACCCGGAACAACAATTTTATCACCTAAATTCAGACCTGAAATCTGCAACAAAACCTGAGTATCAAGATACCGGATTCCCTGAACATCCAATCCGGCAATTTCGTATTCCTTGGGACTTGAATAATAGATAGAAAAGTTCGTGCTATCGCTTTCAGCTACCTGCGAAAAGACCTTTACGCTGATGAACAGCAGAATAATAAACAATTTTATTTTTTGCATTCGATTCATTATTGAATTAGCTTACTAATTGTTGACTCGTTTTACCAAACCTTCTTTCTCTATTCTGAAAGTCATAAATGGCCTCAAATAAATCTTCCTTCCTAAAATCGGGCCACAATTTAGGTGTAAAATATAATTCGCTGTATGCAATCTGCCACAATAAAAAATTACTGATCCGGCACTCTCCGCTGGTTCGTATAAGCAGTTCCGGATCGGGCATTTCGGATGTATTCAGGAAACAACTCATCAAGTCATCATCAATTTCTGAAGGCTCTAATTTTCCGAGTTTAACCTGTTCTGCAATTCGTTTAACAGCTTCCACAATTTCCCATTTCGAACTGTAGCTGAGAGCTAATACTAAAGTTAATCCGGTACAGGAGTTCAGTTTTTCGATCGACCAGGTAAGTCTTTCCTGAACATTTTGGGGTAAACTTGCTACATCTCCGATAACCCGAAGACGAACATTGCTTTTCAACAGCTCATCAGTTTCTTCAGAAATGGCCTGGACCAAAAGTCCCATCAGGGCATCAACCTCCTCTTTGGGGCGCGACCAGTTTTCGGTCGAAAAAGCATAGAGCGTCAAATAATCAATTCCGATTTCACCGCCACCTTCAACGACCGAACGAACAGCTTCAACGCCATGTTCATGTCCAAAGGTACGCTCATTTCCGAACTGGGCTGCCCACCGGCCATTTCCATCCATAATGATGGCCACATGCCTTGGTATTTTATCTTTAATCAGTTTATCTTTAAATAACATTTCTAATCGTTTAACTAGCTCTTACCGTTTGTTCAGATCAATAATATGCAAAAAATGGGTTATTGCTTTCTGCTTTTATTCCGAATACCCCAATCCAGTATATTCTTTTGTGAGGTTTTTATTTCCCATTCCTTGTATCCGTAAAACAGTTTATAGACCAGATGAACCCCCATATAGGAAGTCCAATCGTTGTTATGCAATGGATCGGTATATTTAATCTGTATATCTTCAGGATAAATGGTGTAACTAAGCGGATCGTCCAGATTATCCAGTTTATCGGAAAAGGATTTTCGAAAACCGCCCTCGAAACCTAAACCTATGCGTTTACTCAGATTAACTTTAAATCCAATTCCAAATGGAATTGTCGGAGTAATAACCCGGCCTGGTGCATCTGTTTTGGGAAAATATGTTTGATCAACTATTGGTTCCAATTTTAATGAATCCTTCTCATAATTATAAGTTTGCATACCAATTCCGGCAAATATATAGGATGAAAAAGGAGTTTCTTTATCTCCAACAATGTACTTGAAATAATTAAATTCAAACTGAAAAGAAATATCCAGAACACTTTTTTCAAAATTCCAGGGTTTTGTTGTAACCTCGCCGATTGCGCCTATTTTCCCGCTTAACACATTCAATCTCAATGCATACCTGGGATTGAAATTATACCTGATAAAACTTCCATAGGTTGGCTTGACCGATTTCATCAAATCAAAATTTGTCATATCTCCAAAGTAAGTGCCTGCTCCTCCGAAAATACCTATATCAACACTTTGCTGTGCAAGCGCTCCAACTGCCAAAAATCCTATAAAAAAAATTACCACTAATCGCTTCATCGAAATGCATTTTTGAAAGGGATTTATACGCTATAAAACATTCAGGCACTATCATTTACACTCTGAACATAACACCTTTCAAGTGCTACAAAAGTAATACAATTCTGATATATTCATGCCTGAAGCATATTATAAAACCCAAATAGAGGTTAAAAATTGTTAAGCTACATAATAAATTAATTTCGCTTATCGACTCCCCACATGAGTTTATTACGAAGTGTAGAGAAAAAACTATGATCTTTAAGCCTGATTGTCTTGACTTTAAAGGGAGCTTTCCTGATATTCAATACTACCGAGAAGTAAATAGGTTCTGATTTGGAGTCCACTGATGTAAGAAAATGCAGCCCGCGACCTTCTACCTGCAAAGTGATCGAATGGTGATCGGGGACTACAAGCGGCCGGACCGTCAAATTATGAGGGGCAATCGGACTGATGACAAAGTTTTCCGAATCAGGAGTCAGAATAGGTCCACCAACACTCAACGAATAGGCCGTTGAACCGGTAGGTGTAGCCACGATCAATCCATCGGCCCAGTATGTATTCAGATATTCGTTATTCACATAGGTATTAATATTGATCATTGAGGACGAATCAAGCTTGGTAACGGTTATTTCATTCAGTGCATATAAAAACTCTGATCCATTGTCATTTACGATTTCGAGTTCCAAAACGGTCCGTTCATCAATGATGTAATTCCCATCCTGGATATCATTTAATGCTTTGTCAATTTCATCACGCGAAATGTCAGACAGGAAACCCAACCTCCCCGTATTAATCCCCATCAGTGGAATTGATCTGTTTTTAGCAACCATGAATGATTTCAGCAATGTTCCGTCACCGCCGATGCTAAGCAGCAAGGATACATCATCGGGCAAATCATCGTCATCTTCAAACTGGCCGGCTATTTCAGGATAAATTTCACAATCTTGCCTGAGATATTCCAAAAATGGACGGTAAATAAAATATTCAATCTTTTTCTCTTTAAAAAGATCAAACATATGTGCTAATTCTTCTATAAAATCAGCATTAACAGAAAGGCCGTAAAGTGCTATTTTCATGAATGGATTATTGAAGCAGATAGTTAGATATTCATATAATTCATCAACTGATCGTAGCGGTCTCCGTAAAAATTCTGGATAATTGAATCATCCATGTAAACCGCTTTGATGTTATAATCGTACCGTACAAAAGTCTGAATAATTGGTGACAAATCAATTACATTAATTTTTAGTGTTGCGGTCATCAGATTCGAATCCGTTTCCTGAGTAATGTAAAAACTCAGAATCCTGGCATCATTGCCTTCAACAATTTGTGCAATCTGCGAAAGTGAATAGTCGATAGCATTTAATTCCAGCAAAATAACTCCTCCGGGTTCCCTGATAGCAACCAAATCAGCAAATTTCTGGGCAAGATCAAATACAGTAATTAAACCGCAGTATTCATGATGAAGATTAAGAACAGGAACAACACTCAGTTTCAGCACTGAGATAGCAGCGAATACTTCATAAATATGCTGATTGGTATGAATATGAGGTGATAATAAATGCTCGGAATAATCACCTACCGGTTTATCGATAATGTTCAGGTCATAAATAATTTTGTCAGTTATCAGCCCGATTAACCTTTTCCCATCAACCACCGGAAGATGAGAAATTCTGAAAATTTCCATCAGGTTCAGCGCCTTCTGACCACTATCAGTAAGCCTTAAAGGAGGAATAACATCAGAAACAAGGTTTTGAGCAATCATATTTTTAAGTTTTCGATATACCCTGATTCAAATCTAAATTGTAACTTGCGTCCGTAAAATTTAAATTATGACCAGACTAAGTGTAAATATAAACAAAATAGCAACATTACGAAATTCGCGGGGAGGAAATACACCAAATGTTCTGGATGCTGCAATCAACTGTCAAAAATTTGGTGCTCAAGGCATTACGATACACCCCCGACCCGATGAAAGACACATTCGCCGTCAGGATGTTTACGATATTAAACCTCATATAACTACCGAACTAAATATTGAAGGTTACCCCAGTGAAGATTTTATTCAGCTGGTTATCGCTGTCAAGGCACATCAGGTAACATTGGTTCCCGACTCCATCACACAACTCACTTCGGATCATGGCTGGGATACGCATGCAAACCTGTCATTTTTAAAAGAAGTAGTAGCCCGTTTCAAGGCCGAGGGTATCCGGACTTCCATTTTTGTCGATCCTGATCCGTCAGTCATTGAAGGAGCAATGGAAACCGGAACCAACCGAATTGAATTGTATACAGAACCTTTTGCAAAAATTTATACTGTTGATCCAATCCGGGCTGTTGCTCCGTTTAAAGAAGCAGCAAAACTGGCCCATCAACTTGGCCTGGGAATCAATGCCGGTCATGATTTAAGTCTCAAAAACCTTAGGTTTTTTCACGATCATGTCCCTTTCCTCGACGAAGTTTCAATCGGCCACGCCCTTATTGCCGATGCACTATACATGGGCTTGAGAAGTACCATTCAGGATTACCTTTATTGTCTGCAATAAACGACCATGCACTTGTTTTTCAGAGTTGAAGGCACCGGCTTTCCGGTGGTAATAATCCATGGACTATACGGTTCATCGGATAACTGGCTAAGTGTTGCAAAAAAACTCTCTTCCCGTTACCATGTATACCTGATTGATCAGCGGAATCATGGCCGGTCGCCTAATTCGGAAGAACACAGCTATGAAGCGATGAAGAATGATCTGGCGGAATTTTTCGATCAGCAAAAAATAGAAAAAGCCATTGTTTTGGGGCACAGCATGGGTGGTAAAACAGCCATGTGTTTTGCAGCCGACTATCCCGAACGTATTGAAAAACTGATCGTTGTTGACATTGCACCCAAAGACTATTTTTTACTGAACGACGAAAGCCAGTACTACCTGCACACCAACATTTTGCGGGCCATGCTCGAAATCGATTTCAGCAAAATTGAAACCAGAAAGCAAGTTGCAGATTTCCTGAACCAACGGATTGACGGTACTCAAATCGTACAATTTCTGTTAAAGAACGTTCACCGGAATAAGGGAACCCATCGGTTTGAATGGCGTTTGAATGTTCCGGTTATCTACGAAAATCTGGATGAAATCATCAAGGGAGTCAGTGCCCGTCAGTTCGACGACCGCCTGCCAATCTACAATTATCCGGTTTTGTTCATCAAAGGGGCTCAATCCAATTACATTGCCCCTGAAGATTTTGCTTCAATCCACCGGATTTATCCTGAAGCAGAAATTGTTGAAATTCCAGACGCCGGGCACTGGTTACACGCCGAACAGCCTAAGTTATTTATGGAAGCGGTTCGGAGTTTTTTGAAAAAAGAGTCATCCTGAAATTCAAATTCAGGGTATTCTGCTCCCGGAACCCGGAACCTTTTACCGGTTATATTTTTCAGTAATCCGTTTCAGAAAAACTTTGTGATTGGAACGTACCTGACTCCAGGTGAAACGCCAGTTCCAATTACCGCCGGCAACTCCCGGTGTATTCATGCGTGCCTCAGTTCCAAGACCCAAAACATCCTGCATCGGTACAATCGCACTGAATGCAGCCGAAGCCCAGGCTTGTTCCATAAAATTCTTCACAAACTGTTTCCCACTTCCGGCAATGTATTTATGAAGAAATTTCCGCTCATTTTTCCCGATTGAATTAAACCATCCCAACGAAGTATCGTTATCATGCGTACCGGTATAAACTAAAAAGTTTGAAGTGTAATTGTGTGGCAAATTCCCATCCGAAGGATCAGAATTATAGGCAAACTGCAGAATTTTCATTCCCGGCAGATTAAAATCATCCCGGAGTTTTTCCACTTCCGGAGTAATCACTCCAAGGTCTTCGGCAATAACATCGAGCGTTCCCAATTGTTCCTTTAGTTTCCGAAACAATTCATGACCTTTGGCGGGAAGCCATTCACCAATAATGGCCGTTTTTGCTTCTGCATCTATGGACCAGTATGATTCCAATCCGCGAAAATGATCAACACGTACCTGATCGAACATCCGGAGATTAAAATGCATTCGTGCCAGCCACCAGTCGAAATCGCGTTCTTCGACACGTTCCCAGTCGAAAACCGGATTTCCCCATAACTGACCGGTTTCACTGAAATAGTCAGGAGGAACACCACCAACCTGTAGCGGCACCGAATCACCGTCGAGCAGAAAAATATCCTGGTTAGCCCACACATCGGCACTGTCAAGCGAAACGTATAGTGGAATATCACCAATAAACCGTATTCCTTTCGAATTGGCATAGGTTTTCAATTTAAACCATTGCCTGAAAAATATAAATTGCAGAAAACGGTGAAAATCAATTTCAGCATGCAACTCCCGGAACGATTGCTGAAGGATTTGCTTTTCACGAATGACCAGGTCTTTCTCCCAGGTATTCCATACGGTTTCATTGTTTTTGGTTTTAACCGAACGAAAAAGTGCATAATCATCGAGCCACCAGGAGTTATGCTGCATAAAGGCAAAATACTCATCCTTATACCGGTCAAAATTCTTCCTGAAGCTGTCAAACGCTTCCCGGAACAAAACAGTTTTCCACTCTCCTACCCTCTCAAATTCAACTTTTTTCGCTTTAAAATGCTGATCGGTAACCGAATTTTTCGCGATCAGGCGATCGGTTACCAATTGCTGAATATCTATAAACATCGGATTTCCGGCGAAAGCAGAATAACACTGATAAGGCGAATTACCATAACCTACCGGACCAAGCGGCAAAATCTGCCATATTTTCTGCCTGGTTTGAGCCAGAAAATCAACAAACTTAAATGCTTCTTTTCCCAAACTGCCAATGCCGCCATCGCCCGGTAAAGAGCTGATATGCAACAAAATTCCACTACTTCTTTCCATAATCCTGAATTAATTTCCGGTAAGTATTCAAATAACCGGCTGTTTCACGAACTAAACGCTGAACAGCCAGTCCATGTTTAAGATCGGGCACAAAAGATTTTGAATCGTTTCCTGTGAGAAAAACATAATGTGCGTGAATCATCGAACGCAGCCAGCCCGGAGGAACATGCCCTGATGGAAAACTGCTTAATGGCGAATAATTGCTGCCAACCACCTGTCGTGTCCATTGACCTGTATCCTCGAGGTAATACTCGAAATAATCCACTGTATGTGAAGAATATCGCAACATTCCCTTTTCGGCAAACAGCTCGAGCGAAACCAGATCGCCGGTACCTGAGCTGATTCTGCTGGCCGACAACGTTCCTGCTGCCAGATTTCCGGGATGCACCAGCGATAATGAACTGAATAAATCTGAATCGTTTGGAACATCATCAAAACGACCGGATTGGAGAGCACTGGTAATTTGCAGATTTCCGCCCAGAAAAGCAATCAGCAAACTTAAACCGTGCGACCCTAAATCGGCCATTGCACCGCCATCCGGTGCAGGTGTTAACCGGGTAAGTCGTTGATCACGGTAGGCCTTTTTTAAATAGTCGCCGTGGTAATATTTCAGATCAAAATGAATCGGGGTTCCGAGTATTCCGGAATTCCAGAAAGCCAATGCCTCCCGGACCGATGCGGTCTGCAGATACTGGAATCCAACCTGAATATGTTTCCCGGATCCTTCAGTCATCCGGGCCATTTGCTGCTCTTCTTCCAGATTGGAACAAACAGGTTTTTCCAGGTAAATACGGGTAACCGAAGGCATTTCCAGTGCAAGTTTAAGATGATCAAAATGAACTTTGTTGGGTCCTAAAATTAGGACCGTATTCATATCTGAATTCATCCTGAATTCATCCAGGGAAAGTGACTTTTTAAAGCCAAACTTTGCGGCAAAAGCATCGCGACTTTCTTTTCGGGCCGAACAAACCGCTTCAAACTCAATTCCCGGAACTTTTGAATAGAAGTATTTAAGTGAATTTAAGGCATAGGCATGAGCACGGGCTATACCTCCTGCACCTAAAAAACCGATAATCATCTTTTCTGAAACCATAGAACGAGGTTTTAATTTGGATTTTTCAAAATTAACGGTTTTACTGAGAGTTGAGCAACTCAAAAAAATAAAATCCCATAAAACTCAGGATTGGGTGCGGAGATTTTCAATCTCCGTTATTAAATCAAGTGCGATTAAAAATCGCGTCACTCAAATAAACTCCTAAATAAATGGCCGGACTGTTTTACAATCCGGCCATTTTTAAAAATATGCGACAGCCAACTTTAGGAACTTTAGTCACTCCAAAATTTAGGCACTTTTTATTCAAGTTCCAGAACCACAACTGATTTTCCCGGAATACTTATTTCCAATTTAGTATCAGATAATTTTTTGGCATTTTTAAAAGGAACAGGAACAATGGTTTCCGGTTTTTCGAATGTATTCACTGAATTAAATGCAGGAGCGGTTAAAAGTATTCCTGAATTTATTTTTGCAAATCCTTTCCCTGAAAGATTAATTTCCAGTTTAATCTCCTTGTTTGGGTTCAGGTTACTGACCGTCACATGAATTTTACCGTTTTTATCAACTGAAGAAGAACTGCTGATTGCAGGAATCTGATCGTTGTTGAATTGATATTTTTCGCAAATCAGGTTTGATGGAAGCAAAGTGGCATTCTGATGTACGTTGTACATTTTAAAAACATGGTAGGTTGGCGTTAATACCATTTTGTTGCCCTGGGTTAAAATCATGGCCTGTAAAACGTTCACCATCTGGGCAATGTTGGCCATTTTTACACGATCGGCATGTTTATTCAGAATATCCAGTGTACTTGAAGCAATCAATGCATCGCGCATCGAATTTTGCTGGAACAGATGACCGGGGATTGTTCCGGGTTCAACATCAGTCCAGATTCCCCACTCATCGACCAACAGATCCACCCGTTTGTCTTTATCATACTGATCCATAATTGCAGAATGCCTGCTGACCAGCTCATCCATATACAAACCTTTTTTTAATCCACTGAAGTACAAATCTTCGCTGAAACCTGTAGCTGCCGATTTATTGCTCCAGCCTTCGCCTGCAATGGTATAATAATGGAGCGACAAACCATCCATGTTATTGCGCCCTTTTTCCATCAGTACTTTGGTCCAGTTAAAATCGCTTCCGTTTGAACCGCAACCAATCCGGTCGAATTTATTGCCACCATACATGTGCGCATAATTGGAGTATTGTTTCATTAAATCGGAATAAAATTCAGGAGTCATGTTACCGCCACAGCCCCAGCTTTCGTTCCCAATTCCTAAAAACTTTACATTCCATGATTTTTCGCGGCCATTTTTCCGGCGAAGGTTTGCCATCGGCACATCATCATCCGAAGTCATGTATTCAATCCAATCGACCATTTCATCCACCGTTCCTGAACCGACATTGGCCGAAATGTATGGATCACATCCCAGCATTTCACACAGATTTAAAAATTCGTTGGTGCCAAAACTGTTGTCTTCAACGGTTCCACCCCAGAAAACATTTTTTATTTTCGGACGTTCGTTTACCGGTCCAATTCCGTTTTTCCAGTGGTATGTATCAGCGAAACACCCTCCCGGCCAGCGAAGTACGGGAACTTTCAAGGCCTGAAGTGCTTCCAGCAAATCTTTCCGGTATCCATTCACATTAGGAATCGGCGAATTTGGACCAACCCATATACCGTCATAAATACAACGACCAAGGTGTTCTGCAAACTGGCCGTAAATGTTCTTGTTGATTTGTGTCTTTCCGCCGGTAGCATCAATATCCAGCACATTAACCTGTGCATTAGTGGCAATTGCAGCAAAAAGGATAAGAAATAAAACAGTTAGCTTTTTCATTTCAAGGGTATTTATTTGGTTATAATCTCAACAGTTGTTTTTGGCAATCCGTCAGAACTGGCAGTCAATTTCATAATTCCTGCTTTTTCGCCTGACTGAACCACAACCAGGCATTTGCCATGGAATGCTTTTCGCTGGGGAGCCTTGAACGATACGTGACTTACCGGATTTCCATTATCAACGCCAACAATTGTTCCTGATCCTTCCAGCTGGAATTTAACCAGGTTATCGGCATCCGGAACAATCACACCATTTTCATCAACTACATCAATGGTCAGGTATGAAAGATCCGTTCCATCGGCTGCAATGGATGAACGATCGGCTGTAACTATCAATTTCGCAGGTGCTCCGGCTGTTTTAACTTCTTCAACCAATACGTCTTTCCCAGCTGTTCTCGAAACTGCCTTTAAAGTTCCGGGTACAAACGGAACTTTCCACATCAGGTGCAGATCGTCTCCCTGTTTCTTCTTAACTCCCAATGATTTACCATTCAGGAATAATTCGACCTCCTCGGCATTGCTGTAGGCCCAAATGTCGACGGTCTGTCCTTCAGTCCAGCTCCAATGAGGGAAAATATGAAGCACATCTTTGTTGGTCCATTCGCTTTGATACATGTAATAAACGTCTTTCGGAAAACCTGCCAGATCGATAATTCCGAAGTACGAACTGCGGGACGGCCACCAGTAAGGTGTTGGTTCTCCTAAATAGTCAAATCCTGTCCAGATAAACTGGCCCGATAAATAGTCATGCTTTTTAATCACTTTCCAGGTTTCTTCGTGTGTTGATCCCCATGGCGTTGAAACATTATCATAGGATGAACAGGTATTATCTGCATTGGGTTTTGGTCCTTTCCAATCAGCCTGAACAGGCCAGCGACGAATTTCTTCGGAAGGCATATCATAAACACCACGTGTCATCAATGCAGAAACAGTTTCAGTTCCTATGAATTTCTGTCCCGGAAAAGTCTGAGGAAAGGATTCAAAGTCGTTGTGATGGTAATTGTAACCAATCAGATCAAGCGCTCCTGAACGAATGATAAAGTTATAAGGTTTTGGATCGTTGCACGCCGATGTGATCGGGCGGGTACTGTCAAGTTCATGAATATATCCGGCAAGTTCTTTGGCAATTGCAATTCCGGTACTGTCCCATTGTTCCAGAATTTCGTTTCCTATGCTCCATATCATCACGCTGGGGTGATTACGGTCGCGTAAAATCATATCCTGAAGATCCTTTTTGTGCATCTCGTCCCAAACGGTACTGTAATCCAGCTTGTTTTTGGGTTTTTTCCACATATCGAAAGCCTCATCCATAATAATAAAGCCCATCTGGTCAGCAAGGTCGAGCAGTTCGGGAGCAGGCGGATTATGCGAAGTACGAATGGCGTTACATCCCATTTCCTTCAGTATTTCCAGTTGGCGTTCGAGTGCTCTTTTGTTGATGGCAGAACCCAGGCAACCCAAATCGTGATGATTGCATACCCCGTTAATTTTAATGTGTTTACCATTCAGGAAAAATCCTTTTTCAGCATCAAAATTAAAACTGCGGATTCCAAAAGGAGTGGTAAGATTATCGACATGGCCACCATTAACAAAAACCCTGGATACAGCTGTATACATCTTAGGGGAATCAAGGTTCCAGAGAACCGGATTCGGGATATTAAAATCGATCGTTGTAGTGTAGATTGTATCTTCTCCACCGTCTGTTTCCAATTTCCCTTGTGCAATTTCCATTCCTGAAGGATCTACAATAACAGTTTTCACCAGTAAGGTTTGGCCTGCTTTCAGGTTATTTTTGATTTGAGTAACAATCTTCACCTTTGCCTGTTTTTCATTAACTTCAGGAGTAGTAACAAACATACCCCAATGGTCAATGTGGGTTTTACTGGTGGTTTTCAGCCAAACATTCCGGTAAATACCTGAACCGGAATACCATCGTGAATTGGGCTGGGCAGAGTTATCAACTTTAACGGCAATTACATTATTTTTCTCACCGCCAACCAGATACGGAGTTAGTTCGTATCGGAATGAACTATAGCCATAAAAACGTTTACCCAGTGAATGGCCGTTAATCCAAACTTCGCTATTCTGATATACACCGTCAAAATCAATGAAAACCAAACCATCCAAATCGTCATAAGAAACTTTAAATGTCTTGCGGTACCAGCCAATCCCGCCAGGTAAAGCGCCACCACCCGGAGTTGCCGGATTATTTTCGCTAAACTCACCTTCAATACTCCAGTCGTGAGGAACATTTAACTTTCGCCACAATGAATCGTCAAAATCAGGAGCCTCAGCACTGGGAATATCTCCAGGCCGGAATCTCCAATCTTTACCAAAATTATCGATCGTCCGTGACTTTTCCTGTTTCATGGTACATTGAGAAAAGAATATTCCAAGTATAAAAAGAAGGGGATGCGTTGGAGTATTTTGTTCATTTCTTCTGATTTCGCAGTTACGATTTTAAGTCTGCAATACAATTCAAAAATAGCTAAAAACTCAGTGGAATAGCATAAAAAATTCACACGCTTCGCATAAATTAAATATTAGACGAATTCATGGGAATAAACACATACTGTATCATGCTGAGTTTCCGGGAAAATTGCAGTATTTTAATCAATCTGGCTTTCCCGTTACCTGACTAATCCACGCTTGCAGCTGTTGTTTTTTCGATCCTGCTATTTTCTGAAAATGCCAGTTCTTCGATTGCTGCAAGTAGAAAACCATTGTAGGGGGTAAATTGTTCTTTTTGTTTGCAGATGTAAGTAAAATGAAACGGAGAATAAGTTTCAAACTCAGTGATATAATTTCTGCTGTATGCTTCGGTATTTTGGGCAATAGATTCAGTGATAAACAGATCCATGCTTTTACGCATCAGCGACTTAAACAATTCAATGTGCCGGCCATCAAAAAAATCAAGGCTTCTCATCACATGCTCGCCGAACCAATAGGTCTTGTTCAATTTGTCATCCAAAGGGAATTGAAATGCATCCTTTGAAAACACAGTCATTAAGCCGGCATGATAATCCTCTTCTACATCCTGAATATCATCGAGCAGTTGAAGGTATGCTCCGTAACCGAACAAAAAATAACGCTGCGCATCAGTCAACTTTCCTGCCACCAGGTACCCGTCGGCCAGAACTGAAGCCCCACCTTTGGCCAGACAAATCTTTAAGGTTTCCTGATCTGTAAGAAGTTCAGAACCTGAGATACCTGGGTCGTCAAGCAGATTATCAGTATACGGATACAACATGCTGTACGCAAAGATGGAAGGTGTAAGTTGAATCGGAATTCCCATGATCAATTGCAAACCATTCATAATCCATGCATTGCGACAAGCCTGAAAAATATCCGTGAAGGATAAATCCCTGTCAAATGCACGGGCCTGCCGGACAAAAGCTTTCGTTACTTCAATCAATTCGGCGGAAAACATCACTTCAAGCTGACCATCAGCAAAATCAAGTCCATCGCGCAAAAAGGCACGTGTATTTTCGAAAAACAAATGCTCATCCATCCCATTCATTGCAATCCTTCTGATCCGCTTCTTCCGGAATGATTTAATTGTTTCAAGAAATTGATCCAGGGTTTGCTCCCTGCGCAGTTTCTCTGATTTAACGTATGATTTTGAAAATCCGGGCAACTGAGATGAACATGATTCCCAGATAATTGAATATTGTTCGGTGTAATTGGTCAACATAGCTTTTAATTTTGATGAAGCAAGATCCACATTTTGTAAAGTCAAAGTTAAAACAAAACGACCAATACCTGATTTTTACCGACAAACGAACGATTGATCAGGGATAACACGCTGGAGCCGATTGGTTAAGCTAAAAATCAAAATCAGACTGATCATTTTTTTTAAATTTTATGGTCGAAACCAATTATCAGAAACTAAAAATTTCTATATTTGCTGCGCTTTAAACGAAAAGCATCTGCCCAGATGGTGAAATTGGTAGACACGCTAGTTTCAGGGACTAGTGCTCGTAAGGGTGTGCAAGTTCGAGTCTTGTTCTGGGCAC
>JBBSBP010000076.1:0-24569 GCA_038251165.1 Bacteroidales bacterium
GTATATGGAAGTTTTTAATAAGCTGAAAGCGCCATTGGGCGTTTATTCCGTTTTGGGAAACCACGATTACGGCGATTACGTTAAGTGGCCCTCCGAAGAAGCCAGGAAACAAAACCTGGAGCAACTCAAGCAAAATCACGCCGCCATGGGCTGGAATTTACTACTGAATGAACATGTGATCCTGGAGCGAAACAATCAGCAACTGGCGCTGATTGGCATTGAGAATTGGGGAGCAAGAGGTTTTACAAAATACGGAGATTTGAAAAAGGCGATGGATGGATTGGAAAATTCAAACCTACCGGTAAAAATACTACTGAGCCACGACCCTTCGCATTGGGATGCACAAGTTCGTAAAGATTATCCGGATATTGCACTAACCTTGAGTGGTCACACGCACGGTATGCAATTTGGAATTGATATCCCCGGTTTTAAATGGAGCCCGGTCCAATATATCTATAAACAGTGGGCAGGTTTGTATCAGGAGCAAAACCAGTACTTGTATGTCAATCGTGGATTCGGTTTTATAGGCTACCAGGGCCGACTGGGCATATTGCCTGAAATTACCATGATCGAGTTGGTTTGATGTGGTTTTTACGCTCCCGCACGTTTGGACGTTATCGGCAACAAAGTAGTCTTGGTTTACAACCTTTGATACCATTTCATAGATAAAAGAAATCTTTGATCCGATGACCTGAGTTCATCGGATCAAAGATTTCGCTTTACTACGCGCTTAGCAAACATATCGGTCAAAAACGTCAGCCAATTCCCGTGAGACAAAGGGACGGCCAGTATGAGCGTTGGTCGTCACCGCAGTCACTTTCCCTTTTACAATCAATTTCATGTCGGGCAAGCGATAAATTTCCTGAAGAAAGATAAACTTCAGGTTACCTTCACGAGCCACATTAAGTTTGCACACAAACTGATCCCCGCTTTTGAGCGGCAATTTATAATCGATTTCAACTCGTATTACTACCGCATTGATACCATCGTCGTGCATTTGGGCAAAGTTCAGTCCAACATTTTCCAGAAACTCATGGCGCGTATGTTCGAGGTAATTCTGATAAACCGCATTATTTACAATACCTTGCAGGTCGCATTCGTAGTCGCGTACCTTAAATGACAATTCAAAAATAGATTCCATAATCCGTAAAACTTAAGAATAGATAAAAGATTTTTAATTGCAATAAAACGGAGATTAGAAATCTCCGCGCCCAGAAAAAAGCCGCTCTCTTTTCGGAAAGCGGCTTTTTGTATTTTAATCATCAGCAATTTGGAAATCGCTGCACCCTAATTTTTAACAATCCACTCCGTAATCCAGTCGCCCACTTCCGAAGTAGAATATGATTTATCTTCAGCAATATCAACGGTTACTACTTTGGAATCGAGTGAAGCATCAACCGCTTTACGGATAATGGCTCCTTCTTCCTTCAGATCGAAAGCATATTCGAACATCATGGCAGCCGAAAGAATGGTTGCAACCGGGTTGGCAATGTTTTTTCCGGCAGCCTGGGGATACGAACCGTGAATAGGCTCGAACACCGAAGTGTGGATACCAATGGAGGCTGATGGCGATAATCCGAGCGAACCTGTGATTACACTGGCTTCGTCGGTCAGGATATCACCGAACATGTTCTCCGTTACCATCACATCAAAGTTTTTAGGCCACTGGATAATCTGCATGGCCGCGTTGTCGACAAACATATATTCGGTATTCACTGCAGGATACAAAAGAGCCATTTCCTGGGCCACTTCGCGCCACAGACGTGAACTTTCCAACACGTTGGCCTTGTCGACCACGGTCAGTTTTTTACGGCGTTTCATCGCATATTCGTAAGCCAGTTTAAGGATTCGTTCCACCTCAACACGCGTATAAGTACAGGTATCGAAAGCAGTGTTTCCATTGTCCAGACGGCCTTTTTCACCAAAATAGATACCGCCGGTTAATTCGCGGATAGCTACAAAATCAGCACCTTCAATCAATTCGCGACGCAGCGGTGATTTGTGCAGCAAGGAAGGAAAAGTGACAACCGGACGAATGTTGGCATACAAACCCAGTTTTTTGCGCATCAGCAATAATCCCTGTTCCGGACGAACGGTTGCTTTCGGATTGTTGTCGTATTTTGGGTCACCTATGGCGCCAAACAGTACAGCATCCGAGTGCATACACAATTCGTGGGTTACATCCGGATAAGGTGCTCCAAGCTCATCAATGGCACAGGCTCCGGTTAATCCGAACGTGTATTCCAGCTCATGGTTAAATTTGGCGGCAACCGCCTTTACTACTTTCATGGCCTGATCGATAATCTCAGGTCCGATCCCGTCACCGGGGAGTACAGCTAATTTGAGTTTCATATTTTTGGTTTTTTTCTTAATCAATCACGAAGTCACAAAGACACAAAGAAAAAACAACTAATTCGTGTCTTTGTGCCTTTATGGTTAAATTTTAGTTCTCTTTGGATTCTATCAAATTCAGCATTCGCATGGTAGCCTTAATGGCTGCTGCAGTCTGGTCGGAGTCGAGTCCGCGGGTTTTGAATTCATGATCCAGGTCCCAGGTAATCAATGTTTCCACCAAAGCGTCTGTTCGTCCTCCCGGAGGTATGGTGACGGTATAATCCAGCAATTTAGGGAATGGTTTGTTCAGTCTATTGTATACCGACCTGACGGCGTTCATAAAAGCATCATACTGGCCGTCGCCGGCAGCAGTAGCTTCATAATTTTCACCTTTTATCTGAAAACATACCGTTGCTGAAGGGCGAAGTCCCATAGCAGTCGATAAGGAGTAGTTCACCAGTGTGATGGCCGATTCACTGTCTTCATAATTCAGCACATCAGCCACAATATAGGGAAGATCTTCAATGGTAACAGTTTCTTTGCGGTCTCCCAGTTCAATAATCCGGTCGGTCACCAGCTTCAGTGAAACGGAATCAAGTTCAATTCCCAAATCTTCCAGGTTATTTTTAATGTTTGCTTTCCCGGATGTTTTTCCGAGTGCATACACCCGGGTACGGCCAAAACGTTCAGGAAGTAAATCGTTAAAATATAAATTATTTTTGCTGTCGCCGTCGGCATGGATTCCGCTGCATTGGGTAAACACAAATTCACCAATCAGCGGTTTATTCGTCGGAATACGGATTCCGGAGAACGACTCAACCAATTTCGAAATTTTGTTGAGCATGGATTCATTTACCCTGGTTTCCATTTTCATGTGGTCTTTCACGGTTGCAATCACACTCGAAAGCGGTGCATTCCCGGCGCGTTCGCCCAACCCGTTTACCGTGGTGTGCACACAGCGCATTCCGGCTTTAATCGCATGAAACACGTTGGCAATGGCTAAATCGTAGTCATTGTGCGCATGAAAATCGAACCGGGCTTCCGGGTAGGTTTCAATCATCTCGCGGCAAAACTCATAGGTCTCATCCGGATCAAGAATTCCCAGTGTATCGGGTAACATGATGCGGTCGATGTTAAGTTTCAGCAATTCAGTAATCATAAAATGGACATAATCGGGCGAATTGCGCATTCCATTCGACCAGTCTTCGAGATATACATTGACCCGGATTCCAAGTTCTTCAGCGTAATTAACCGTTTTTTTGATGTCTTCGATGTGCTGCTCGGGAGTTTTCCTGAGTTGCTGGGTTACGTGTTTATACGAACCTTTGCACAACAGATTCAGCACTTTACCTCCTGCTGAATGAATCCAGTCGAGCGATATTTTACCATCGACGAAACCCAGGATTTCGATCTTCTGCAGATGACCTTTTTCCCTGGCCCACTCCATCACCCGCTTAGCAGCAAGGAATTCCCCGTCAGAAACGCGGGCTGAGGCAATTTCGATCCGGTCTACTTTTACATCTTCCAGCAATATTCTGGCGACACTCAGCTTTTCCATGTCGGTAAACGACACTCCCGAGGTTTGTTCACCATCCCTCAGTGTCGTATCCATGATGCTAAGCATCTGATTTTTAACCTCAACTACTTTTCCTGTCATGATAATAATTTTAGCTGAAGCCTCTCCCCCCAGCCCCCTCTCCGAAAGAGAGGGGGAGTGGCGCAGTTCGAAAAAAATCACTTTCTTTCGAACTGAGCCTCTTTAAGCCCCCTCCCTGTGGAGGGGGTTGGGGGAGGCTTCTATTTATTTTCGAAGGCCGCGATTTCTTCTTTCATATCTACCAGATAATCGATGTCGTCGAGCCCGTTGGTCAAACAATGTTTTTTGTATGGGTTGATCGTAAAATCAGCCGATTCACCTGTTGCATTGATGGTGAATTTTTGATTTTCAAGATCAACCTCAAAAGTTGTATTTTGATCTTTTTCAATCGCTGCAAATATTTTTTCCAGGAACTCAGGAGTTACAACCACCGGAAGTATGCCATTGTTCAAGGCATTGCCCTGAAAAATATCAGCAAAGAAGCTTGAAACGACTACACGGAAGCCATAGTCATAAATTGCCCAGGCTGCATGTTCACGGCTCGAACCACTTCCGAAATTTTTACCTCCAACCAGAATCCGGCCTGAATATTTCGTCCTATTCAGTGGAAAATCGGGAATAGGCCAGTTGCTTTTATCGTAACGCCAGTCGCGAAACAGGTTATCGCCAAAACCTTTGCGTTCAACGGCTTTCAGGAAACGGGCCGGAATTATCTGATCAGTGTCAATATTTTCGATGGGCAGCGGAACTGCCGGCGATGTTAATGTTGTAAATTTATCGTAACTCATGGTAAAAAAAATTAAAGCCCCTCCAACCTCCCCATTGGGGAGGCTTTTGGACTCATCGTAAATGTTTATTTTCGTTTCATATTTTCCAAAAGGAAAGCTTTTAATGCTGCAATAATGCTGAATATCGTTTCAAATCCCCCTTTCGGGGGTTAGGGGGCTGGTTTATAGGAATTCCCTTGGATCAGTAATCTTACCCGTTACAGCAGCAGCAGCGGCAGTTAGCGGACTGGCAAGCAGTGTGCGTGCCCCGGGTCCCTGACGGCCTTCGAAGTTGCGGTTCGAGGTAGAAACGGAATATTTTCCTTCCGGAATTTTATCGTCGTTCATGGCCAGACAAGCCGAACATCCGGGCTGGCGAAGTTCAAATCCTGCAGCGTTCAGTATTTCAACCAAACCTTCAGCAATAATTTGTTTCTCAACAGCACGCGATCCGGGAACAATCCAGGCAGTTATGTTATCCGCTTTTTTCTTTCCTTTCACAAAATTGGCAAAAACACGGAAATCTTCAATCCGGCCGTTGGTGCAGCTTCCGACGAAAACATAGTCGATTTGTTTTCCAACCATTTTATCGCCCTGATCATATCCCATGTATTTCAGCGACTTTTCGTAAGTCAGTTTGTCATTCCCGGCAAGTTTACTACTGTCAGGAACATTTTTCGAAATACCGATTCCCATTCCCGGATTGGTTCCGAACGTAATCATTGGCTCAATGTTGGCTGCATCGTATACATATTCTGTATCAAAAACGGCATCAGCATCCGATTTAAGTGTTTTCCAGTAAGCCAACGCCTGATCCCAGTCTTCACCTTTGGGTGCAAACTGACGACCTTTCACATAGTCGAACGTGGTTTGGTCAGGCGCTATCATTCCTCCACGGGCACCGCACTCAATGCTCATGTTGCAAAGCGTCATGCGGCCTTCCATCGATAAACTTTCAATGGTTGATCCGGCAAATTCTATAAAATGGCCTGTACCGCCTGAAGTTGAAATCCGGGCTATTACATACAAGGCAATGTCTTTGGCTGTCACTCCTTTATTCAGCTTACCATTGACTGAAATAAGCATTTTCTTTGGTTTGGGCTGCATGATGCACTGGCTGGCAAAAACCATTTCAACCTCGCTGGTACCGATTCCGAAAGCAATGGCTCCGAAAGCACCATGGGTTGAAGTATGACTGTCACCACAAACAATGGTCATTCCGGGTTTGGTCAATCCCATTTCAGGTCCGATAATGTGAACAACTCCGTGTCCTTCGCTGCCTAATCCGTGGTAAACAATGCCATGATTGGTACAGTTTTTCTTCAGCATCTCAACCTGGTTGCGCGACAATTCGTCTTTAATGCTTAAATGCTGGTTGATGGTCGGTACGTTGTGGTCGGGAGTGGCAACAGTTTTCTCCGGCCGAAGTACTTTCAATCCGCGTTTTTCCAATCCCAGAAATGCAACCGGGCTGGTAACTTCGTGAATCAAATGCTGATCGATGTATAAAACACTTGGGCCGCCTTCAACTTCTTTTACCACGTGCGAATCCCAAATTTTGTCGAATAAAGTTCTTGGTTCCATTATTATAAGCCTCCCCCTAATCCCCCTCCAATAGAGGGGGACTTTTTGGGTATTTAAATTTATGTTTATTTATCTCTCATTTTTTTGGTGTCATTCAAGTCTCCCCTACGGGGAGATTTAGAGGGGCTTCCCTCCCGGGATTTTATTGATTGCATCGAGGAAAGCTTCCACCGATGCAGTAATAATATCGGTATTGGCACCAAAACCGTGATAAATGGACTCTTCAAATTTCACCTGCATGTGCACCTTACCCATATCATCACTTCCATGGGTAATGGCCTGAATCAAAAATTCTTCCAGTACAACTTTCCGGTGAATGATTTTCTTTACCGCTTTCAGCGCTGCGTCAACCGGTCCGTTTCCTGATGCTGTGGCATCCATAATTTCACCTGATATGTTCAGACGTACATTGGCAACCGGTACCAATCCTTTTCCGGTAACTACCTGCAGAAAGTCCAGTTTTACACGGCGCTCTTTTTGTGTCAAGTCTCCCAGCAGGGCAGCCACATCGTCGTCTTTAATATCCTTTTTCTTATCAGCCAGTTTCACGAATTTTTCGTACACTTCGTCCAGTTTTTCCTTGTCCAATTCGAAACCCATAATTTCCATACGATGTTTCAGCGCGGCGCGGCCACTTCTGGCAGTCAGCACGATGCTCGATTCATTGATACCCACATCGGTTGGATCCATGATTTCGTAGTTTTCACGGTTTTTCAAAAAACCATCTTGATGTATTCCGGAGGAATGCGCAAAAGCGTTGCGACCCACGATAGCCTTGTTCGGCTGAACCGGCATGTTCATCAGGTTCGAAACCAAACGGCTGGTTTTGTATATATTTTTAGTATTCACATTGGTGTCAATGTTCAAAATGGCATAACGACTTTTCAGGATCATAACCACTTCTTCGAGCGAAGTATTTCCGGCACGCTCACCGATTCCGTTGATTGTCACTTCAGCCTGGCGGGCGCCGTTCATGATTCCGGCAATGGTGTTGGCTGTGGCCATCCCCAAATCGTTGTGACAGTGAGTCGACAGAATAGCTTTGTGAACGTTTGGTACGTTGTCGATAAGGTATTTAATTTTGGCGCCAAACTCGTGCGGCATGGTGTAACCGGTTGTATCCGGAATATTTACCACGGTTGCACCCGCCTTAATAACGGCTTCAACCACACGGGCCAGGTATTCATTTTCAGTACGGCCGGCATCTTCAGCGTAAAATTCCACATCTTCCACATACCGTTTGGCATATTTTACTGCAGCAATGGCACGCTCAATAATTTCATCCTGATTCGAATTCAGCTTGTAATTAATATGGTAGAATGAAGTACCGATGCCGGTGTGGATACGGCCTTTTTTGGCAAATTTGAGGGCTTCGGCGGCAACATCAATATCTTTTTCGACTGCGCGGGTAAGGGCACAAATGGTTGGCCAGGTAACCGCTTTTGAGATTTCAACTACCGAATTAAAATCGCCCGGACTTGAAATCGGGAATCCGGCTTCGATCACATCAACGCCCAATTCTTCCAATGCACGTGCAACTTCAATTTTCTCCACAGTATTCAACTGACACCCGGGAACTTGTTCTCCGTCACGCAAGGTAGTGTCAAAAATGTACAATCTGTCGCTCATAACTATTTGTTTTTAGAAGCCTCCCCCTAACCCCCTCCCATAGAGGGGGTTTAAAAAAGCATATATTAATAATTCTTATTTCATATTCTATTCAAAGGTCTTCCAGTACCTCCTTACGAAATGGAGACATATCGGAGACAACACAATTATTCAGAAAAGCGATACAGCCTTTTCTATTCAGGACTTTTTAAGTCTCCCTCTTGTGGGGGAGATTTAGAGGGGGCTGTATTCTAAAAAAAAAGCCATCCCCTGAATCGAGAATGGCCTTTTTAAAGCTCTTATAGTTTTACCCATTCCATTCTCAGTCGTGCATCCAAATAAGGAGAATACCGATAATGAGACCTAGAAGGGAAATGTTATTAAAACCTGTCATTTTTTGATTAATTTGATGCAAATATGATCATTATTTTTTAAAATGAAAATAAAACAGACTTTTTTATTCGGATTGCTAATAAAAAGATCAAATTGTCTTTATATTAGAACTTCACATCGGTATCCGTCTTTTTCAAATCAAGTTCTTTTACCCAAACATTTCGGAAAAGAACCTCATGGCCTTCAGCTTGTAATTTTATTCCTCCCGGCGTATCTGTGATTCCTTTACCGCCGTCGTTTCCGCCGTCGATTCCGGAATTGAGGCCACCCCACACCTGGCTGATGGTTTTATTGGTATGGACTTTTATTCCGTTAAAATACATGGTCACCATGGGATTCTCAATCCGTTTCCCATCCTTAAAACGAGCCGCCCTGAAAACCATATCATAGGCATTCCATTTTCCGGTTCCATTGTAGGCTGAATAAGGCGATGCCTCTTCGTTGATGACAGCAGCCATTCCGTGCGCGGTGGAATCGCCATCCAGAATCTGCATTTCATACCGGTTCTGAAGATAAACGCCACTGTTTCCTCCTTTTTTCGAAACAAGGAATTCGACATGAAGTCGGAAGTCACGGAACTTTTTTCTGGTGACAATATCAGCTGCGCCATATTTGCCGCCAGCTCCTGTAGTATCGTTGCTGCTTACAGCATGACCACCATCAACCGGATCGGCTACAATTTTCCACTTAATTGGCATTTCAGCCGAAAAACGTGGCCCTTCCCAATATTCCCAGTTAGCATGAAGCATTTCGGGTGTTCCGTCAAAATAAACAACTGCACCTTTTGGTGCTTTGACTCCCACCCCGGTTTGTCCCGAAGATTTTAAGGCAAGGAATAATCCGAAAAAAATCAAAATGATTACTGAAAGTTTAAAAATTGAAGATTTCATGGGGTATAGGTTTGGGATTAAAATTAGGAGTGAATATAATTCTAAAAGTTGGAAATTCCATGTGAATGGAATGAAATGGATTAAACAAAAATTTCACACGGGTTCATAAAGTTCAGCAACAACAACAACAACTGCTCCGATGAACTGCAGTCTTTGATCAGCTCTTCCCTTTTCGTGTTGTCGAATTGGCGTCCCCTCGTATTGTCCTCCTCTGCCTTATATCTCCATCAATCCCTTTACTTGTTCGCAGTAGCTCCGGCCAGTCAGGAGTTTGCTTTGGGTGCTGTCGTCCATTTTAATAATATACCGGCTTCCAAAATGTTTATTGATTTCGCGGATTCTTTTCGTATTAACCAACAATGAACGGTGTATTCTCAGGAAGTTGTCTTCTAATTTTTCTTCCAGACTTTTCAGCGGAAAATCACTCAGGAAGGTTTTGCCATCTTTGGTGTGAATGGTCACATATTTTTCTTCAGCCGAAAAATAACTGACATCCTCAATCCGTACAAAAAGCATCCGGTCGCCTAACTTGACCGGGATACTGGTGATTTCTTTTTTAGGTGTCTGACTGATGTAGTTTCCAATGATCCGCAACAATTCCTGCTTGTCCGTATTTTGCTTTAACGAATCAAGTTTTTCAATTGACTTTTGGATGCGCTCGGCTTTAACAGGTTTTACAATGTAATCGATGCTGTTGGTTTCGAAAGCCTGAAGCGCAAACTCGTCATACGCTGTACAAAAAATGACTACGGGCGAATGACTGGTCTGCTGCAAGACTTCGAAGCCGGTGAGTCCGGGCATCTGAATATCCAGAAACACCAGGTCGGGTTTTAACCGGTCGATTTTTTCGAGGCATTCAATTCCATTCACAGCTTCACCAATCAGTTCTATCTGGCCGGCATGTGCGGCCAACAGTTTTTTCAGACGGTCGCGGGCAGGCTGCTCGTCATCGGCAATAAGGGTGCGGTATTTCGGGTTCATAAAATTCTATTGTATTAACGAAAATAATCAAATTTATTGAGGGGGTGACTTCGAGTCACCCCCTCAATACTCCGAGATAATTTTTTGATATTCTTCTTTAATATACTTCATAATCAACGCTTTTATCTGGCTGTTATCCAGAAATCCCAACTGTGGATTTATCACATTTCCATCCTTACCAACCAGCACATAGTGCGGAATTCCAGATATTTTAAACTTACCACACAAGTTATTCCATTCGTCTTGCGACACACGGTAATGTTCGCCTTTAATTGTTGGGATCATGTTATCGTATGTACCTTTGGGAGAAGTTGGATTGGTGATGTAAACAAAAACCATATTTTCGTTGGCCATCTCCTCTTTCAATGGTTTAATTCGTTCAATACCTGAACGGCAGGGGGCACACCAGGTTGCCCAAAAATCGACATACACCACTTTGCCTTTGTATTTGGCAATGATAGCATCGAAAACCTTATCGGCCTCGGTTTTCGGAACCTCATTGTAATTAGAACCCTTCATTTTTTTATTGGCTGTGATTGTTGCTTTCGTGGTGTTATTCGCCAAAGCCATGTAATTTGAAACAAACGGATCGCTAACTTTAGCCTGAGCTTTTTTCAGCTTTTCGTCAGACACCGGCGTCATCTCTGAAACCACCGGACGACAAAAATCCTGCGAAGTCATCAAATCGGTGGCAAACCCAGGCTGGATTCCCAATTTTGATTGGAGTTTCTCAATCCTATCCTTGCTGCTTTTATTCTGAAAGAGTTCATTTATAAACTCTTTTCTATCCGTATTAAACTGATTGACATGTTTCCCATATTCCTTATAAAACAAGGCTGTTTTCAACGAAGTTGGATCTTTCTCTAATTCGCTCTGCGCTTGTAAGAGATCTTGCTCATCTTTCGTTAATTCAACATTCATTCCGATTAAATATTTCACAATCATATCACTCGTAACAACCGAATCCTTTTTGTCTTTGGAAAACTCAGCCAGCTGTTCATTGTACTTTTTGTTGAAATCGACAGTTTGTATGCCTTGAGCTTTCGCAAATTCTTTCTTTTTCGCTTCAAATTCAGGATTATCAATCTCTGTCAATTTTTGTAGCATCACGTTTTCCAAATCAGTCATTTTTTCGCCTGATTTCTTTAATTCCTTCAGGAAATCAAGCGTCGTATATGATTTGGATTCGCCGCGCAAAATATCACTATACTTTAACCAATTGAGCAAATATCCATAATCGGTAGTTAATAGACCAAGTGGATTATTGACAATTTCATTAGTCAAAAAAGAATAATATGTACTATCCGGTTTAGTCAGTTCAATTGGCAGTTCGCGTTGCGTATTGGGTATTTTGTTTTTTTGACGATATGCCGATTCGAAGTTATAAGCATACTTCAACAAGTCGGTATAATGAAGTAGTTCCAAGGTTAATTTTTCTATCTGTACGGCTTTTGCACCAATATTTAATTTCGCTTGAGCTTTATTCAGTGGATCCAGATCTTTTTTTAATCCTTCCATGCACCATGTTTTGTATTCTTCAGGGGTAAAATCAAGGATTTTCTTCTGCATTTCGCGATAATCGAAACTGTAGATTCTACCCAGCTTGCTTAAATCAGCATTCAGTTTGGCATTGTCGCCCATGAATAGAGACGCATTTCCTTTTGATCCAAAATCGATCAATTGGAACAAGGTTTTCCCGGGTTCCAAAAACACCTCACCTGAGGTGGCAGATGATCGAACCAATACCTTCTGTGGATTTGTCATCGGTACTTTCAATGAAAAAAATCCATTATCGCCAATTTGAATGGTAAATGAATTTTGCTCTCCGTCGAATGCATTGTTCAAATAAAGCATGCTGATTTTTATAAACAGCAGTTGAATCGAATAAAGAGATTTCCCATTGCGCGTTGTCGCTTCTGAACCAGTTGCCACTTAATTTTTCAGGCAAGATTGATTTGAACCATTCGGGTTTTAGCTGAATGTCGTAAATAAACCAGGAGCCGCCTTCATTCGCTTCACCAAAATCTAATTTAGCAACCGACGAATCAATTTTGGGAAAGAACAATTTGTAACTCACTTCACCCGATTCGGGCATGGTGTATTTTTCATTCATAGGAATGCCTTCAGTTGAAATAATGAAGAGCTTCTCATTCTTACCAACAGGTTGGATATAAGTTTTCCCCGGAATAGAAATCCAACTTCCGGCAGGAGACTTGACATGAAAAGAGAAAACAGTAGCCGTGTCGAGCAATTCAATTTTTTCGATGCTTAAATTGGATGCTGTGCTCATACCTACTTTGGGATTTTCGATGATGATTTGGGAATAAGCAAATACAGTTAAAAATAAGGAAAGGAAAGTGGACAGGATTGTTTTCATTTTCTGTATGTTTAAAGAGTTGATAATTAGCAAATAAAAGGGTATTTAATTTTTGAATCTAATATAATCAATTCAGATTAAATTACCATAATTTATGCTAAAGTTTATTTTTTTAACAACTTCAGGCATAGATGGTAAGTTCAATTCAATGTACTTCTCTCCTCCATTTACCCAGTTCACCGAAGCTTTTTGACCATAAAGCAGTGTAATCCTTTCCTGTGTATTCCGGATACCAAAACCGGTGAGTGGCCCGTCAGGAAAAGCCGGACCATTATCGTAAATCCGTATTTTTATGAAATTTTCGACTTTTCTAATTGTAACTTTAATCACCCCGTTTCCGGTAATTTGCGACAATCCGTGTTTGATGGCATTCTCGACCAAAGGCTGAATCAGCAGTTGTGGAATCTGGATTTCAAGCAATTCGGACGGACATTCAATTTCATAGGTAAGCCGATCGCCAAAACGTACTTTTTCGATTTCGAGGTAAGTCCGTGTGGCATTCAATTCTTCTGAAAGTGTGTTGAGTTGTTTCTGTTCGCGGTTGATGGCATATTTGAAAAAATCAGACAGCGCCAAAGCCATTTGTTCTGTTTTCCCGGCATCGGTTGTGGCAAGACTGGCAATCGAATTCAGTGCGTTGTATAAAAAGTGAGGGTTAATTTTTGCCCGAAGCGACTGCAGTTCTGCCTGCTTTTGGAGCTCACTCATTTGTGCTAATTCGAGGTCTTTTTTACGAATAAGAATTTCTGATTTTTTGCGGGTAAAAATATAGACAGACCTGCCAAAACCCATAAGTAAAAAGAAAAACACTGCTCCTGACAATGTAGAAGAATAGATGGAAAGATAAGGTCTAGACAGTGGGATTAAAAATAAAGCCAACAGGATGAAAATGGATGAGAAGAATACAATGGATAGAAAAGGGATTATTATATCCATATAGAATTTTTTCCAATGTGCAAAGATCGCCCGCTCAACCAAGAAGATCAAACTGATCACAACAAATCCGAATAAAAAAAGAGTAAATATGATCACAAACAAATGAAAGAATATATTTTCATTCCCCTCCAAATGTATAAAAAACATTATTGTTCTTATTGTCAGATAAATAGATCCGGCCGCAACAACTAATAATCCTTGTTTTAAAAAAGGAAAAAATGAGTAGTTATGGTCCTTAAACTTTCCGAAAAGGGACATCAGGATCAAAAAGGAGAATGATAACATTAGAGAAATAATATTAATTAAAATGCCGCCAACAACCGATTGAATTGTTCCCGGTTCCATTCTGATGGTACCTCGTTTTATTGGTTTATCTTCATATTTTGAGGAATAAAGCTCTTTGATAATGGCAAAATCAACCGGATGAAAAGTGATATTTTCAGGCTTTGTTTCTGTAAAAACAGAACCCGAGATTGGAATAGTTTTGCCTTTTTCGGTTTTATAGTCAACCAATGAACGTAGGAGATAATAGTAAATTATCTTTTTACGATCTTTAAAATCCATTTCAGAAACATAATTAATAACAATTGTTTTTTTTACAATCTGCCATGGATTATCACCCTGCTCAATGATCTTGTTTTCTTCCTCTTTTCGCCAGTGCTCATTAATTTCGACGTCAAGATTCGATGTTCCTTTTGGAATCAGGTAAACATCCCATTTGTCGATCAATACATTTAAAGTATCAACCAATCCCTCGAAAATCAGAGAATCTTCCCGGGTTGGATTTCCCTGCAGCCGAATTAATATATTGGAATAATACCTTAACGGTCTTTCTCCATCCAGAAATTTGGTATTGACCTGTTCTTCTACGAGTTTATTCAGATTTGAATCAGAACTTGCACCATACGTATATTGAAAGCCGGGAATCAAGAACAGCAATAGAAAAAATCGTTTCATATCATCTTGTATAAAGGTTCCTTCAAAGAAAACCTTTCGGAATCCAATTTAAGAGATTAAACCGACAAGCTGCATGATTGGTAGGACAAACTGCACAGCAGCAGCTCAAGTTGGGCGCACAAAGACCAACCCGGGAGAAAAAGGATGAAACTTCCGGAAATAATTCACGGATGCAACCGGTACTTTTACCGGTTGTCCTCTAAAAAATCTTATTTTGGGAGTAATTCAGCAACGAATGAAATACGGATGCCGGATGATTTACAGGACAACTGGTTTCAGCTTCGAACGTTTATTGTTCAGCGGATATTTAAAATGCCTGAAATCCTTTTTTCCATTTGCTTTTTCAATGACAGAAACCCTGGCGATATAAAAGTTGAGATCGCCGTTGAAAATGGAAATTGGTTTTTGAACTTCACCAAGCTGAAGTTCTGAATTAAAATAATGTTTAAAAATATGATCTGCGGAATCTTTCGATTCAACAATAAATTCCTGGTAAGTACGTTTTGTCAGATCTTCCACAACGATATAAAAACCGTTATTTACGCCATTATCAACTTTTTCGGTAACAGGACGAAAAGATAAACAAAAAACAGAAATCAGCAAAACAAGAAGAATTTTCATATCGAAAGAATTTAAAACTATTTCAATTTTCTGCACTGATTTGCAAAAGCTTTAATCCCCCCTTCCGATTTCTTAATTCCACAACTGCAACCATCACTTTTGAATTCGGCTACAGTTTCCTTAAAAGCTACACATATACAAGTGCCTGATTTTGGATAAATTGTTTTTATCTACTGACAAACAAACAGGATCTTTCAGATCCATGATTCTCCAACATGGGATGACAATAAAAGTTTCATAATTGTCAATACTGATAGTTAATGAAATAACATGATTAAAAGTTTGTTCCAATAAACCTAAGTCACTCACTATCAATATTATTCAGACAATACAAAACGACTTCTTTCCCTCTTTCTTCCGGCTTGTCGTTGCTAATAAGAACTATTTTGTAGCAAACATAGCAAATAATTTTCCAGTTCCAAATTTTTGAGTTATTAATTTATCAACAAATTCAGCAGGACTATTCATGAGATTAACTTAATAAAACGCAAATCCGGTTTTTCTCCGACATTTCGACATTTCCCCTGCAACGTTTTGATCTTGAAAGTCAACATTTTCACCATTCGTTTCATATTGCTGAAGGGATTTGGATTGTTAACACAAAATTAGCAAACCAGACCATAGTTAGGTCTTTTAATCCCAAAATGGTCTAATTAGAATATCTTTGGAAAGATTTGTTGAGAATTACGCCTTAAAATCAAACCTTTTCTTCATCGAAAGGTTTAAGAATTTGTCCGCGAAAAAAGAAAAACAAAGCCATTACCAGTTCAAAAGAACAAACGTAATGTTCAATTTAGTCCTAAAGCAAAAATATATATGAAACGAAAAATAAAAAACGTTGATCTTGCATTTTTAACGATTGATGATTACCAGGAATTAAAGCAGGCCATGATCATTGCCTATCAATCCATGCCAAATTCCTACTGGAAAGAAAGTCAGATCCAGAACCTGCTGGACAAATTCCCTGAGGGACAAATTGTAATCAAAGTAAACGGACTGATTGCCGGTTGTGCCTTGTCGATTATCATTGACCATGAACAATTTGAAGGACATCACACGTATAAAGATATTACCGGAAATTACTCGTTTAACACCCATTCACCTACCGGAGATACCTTGTACGGAGTTGATATATTTATAAAGCCTGAATTCAGAGGGTTAAGACTTGGCAGACGATTATACGAATACCGCAAGGAACTTTGCGAAAAGCTGAATTTAAAAGGCATATTATTTGGCGGCAGGATTCCAAATTATCACAAGTATGAATTGGAAATGAGTCCCAAAGTATACATTGAAAAAGTCAAGACAAGAAAAATTCATGATCCTGTCCTCAATTTTCAACTGTCGAATGATTTTTATCCGGTCAGAGTCTTGAAGGGTTACCTGGAAGGCGACACCGGGTCCAAGGAATTTGCAGTTTTATTGAACTGGGAAAACATTTTTTATGAGAAACCTTCCAAGAGGGCAAAAGAAATTAAAAAAATTGTTCGTTTAGGCCTGGTTCAGTGGCAGATGCGTCCATACAAAAACATTGAAGAATTAATGCAGCAGGCTGAATACTTCGTAGATACACTGAGTGCTTACAACAGTGATTTTGCGCTTTTCCCTGAATTTTTCAATGCTCCTTTAATGGCGGAATACAATCACCTGAGTGAAGCAGAAGCCATCCGGAAACTGGCCAATTATACCGCTTCGATCACTCAGGAATTTTCAAAATTATCGATTGCCTACAACATCAATATCATCACCGGGAGTATGCCGGAATTGATTGGTGACACGCTTTACAATGTGGGTTACCTGTGTAAACGAAACGGTTCGGTTGAACGCTTTGAAAAACTTCACATAACTCCTGACGAACAAAAAATATGGGGCATGAAAGGCGGAACAAAAGTGCATACTTTTGATACCGATTGCGGCAAAATAGGCATTCTGATTTGCTACGATGTTGAGTTTCCTGAATTAAGCCGCTTACTGGCTGATGAGGGAATGGATATTTTATTCGTTCCTTTTTTAACCGATACTCAAAACGGGTATTCAAGGGTCAGGTATTGCGCCCATGCCCGGGCGATTGAAAATGAATGTTATGTAGCCATTGCCGGGAGTGTTGGAAATTTACCCAAGGTTCATAACATGGATATTCAGTATGCCCAATCCATGGTATTTACACCTTGTGATTTTGCATTCCCGACAACCGGAATAAAATCTGAAGCAACACCAAATACTGAGATGATCTTAATTTCGGATGTAGATCTGGATCTGATCAGGGAACTTCATAACTATGGGGCAGTAAAAAATCTGAAAGACAGAAGAACTGACCTCTACGAATTAAGAAAACGCATGTAATTTCAAACCCGGTTTCCGGATGAAACGATTCGACAGACAGTTTACATGATTGATTCCGTTGCGTCAGCAGATCCTGCGGAAATCAATAGTAGAACTGTGCATCATGCACTTTCAAAAAAAACACAACAGATATTTCTTTATGATATTGAAATGTTGTAACTTTTCACTCATAATTTTGTTCTTAATAAAATAAAAACCAAAAAAAACAGGACTAACTCACTGAATGGAGAATTTCCGAACAGGAATTTGTTTATACCTGAAGGTTTTACTCCATTATTTTGGTGCCATGCTGCAGATATTGCCAACCCAAAGGGCAAACTTTCTGAAGCTCCGGGCGGCAATTGGAAAAAACATGACCTTTATGATTTACCAAATCAAGTCATTTCCTTTTTTGACGCCAGGGTCAATGAAATCTGAGTATGCAGCAAATATGTGAACGGCGGAAATAAAACCGCCATACTGGCAATGCCAGTAATTACTAAGGATACAAGCATATCTCAAAGGAAAAGTGTGAGGACAGTGATGTAGGATTCCTTTTGAACACCGGCGAACACGACTTCGCTGAATTCACCGGTGTATTACGCCTGAACGACCATCGGGTCCTCTACTGAAGAAGCCAGGGATTCCAGGGGTGAACTAGTTTTGAATATTTTCTCCCTGAATTCCATGACCGTGACTTTTTAACTTGTCTCTGTTTCCCTTCCGGGATTTGAATCCTCTTGATCGTATATCGTTTAGCCCTGATCAGCCGAACGGATACCTTCAGCAGAAGGATGAAAAAAAGAATGGAACACCCCGACCGGAGATACAATCAGGCAGGTACTACAGAAAGGCGGAATCCGAAAATCCTTAAACAGAAAAAGAGTAGGAAATTACCCCATAAATAAATATACAATATGGCTAATCTGGTTCAGGAATTAAACAGTCTAGACTTTAGTGTCTATATAGGCGGACCTCTTCAGGCTGCCGTTCAGGCTCAGAATGCAGCTTCCATGGCGCAGGTAAGTTTTATACAGGCAGTTGGTTTTGAAGAAGACCCAACTTCAACCTCAACTCCAAAAGGAACAAAATTAAGGTATGTCGATTTTTCATTTGCAAAGTCAGTCGCTAATCCACATTATCTTAAGGATAAACCAGCGTTATTGGAAGAAGGATTCACCGACGCTCAGGCTACGGCAATTGTTGTTGATAAGGATAACAAATTCATTCAGAACAACGTGACGATCAAAGTCCCGTTCTTAACCATGCTGACCATCCCTGCCTTACGGATTGAAGAATTAACCATTGACTTTAATGCCAAATTAACTTCCACGGAAACATCCAATGTTTCGAGCGAATTTGCAGCAAGTGCTGAACTGGGAATCAACTACAAAGTAGTAAATTTCAAAGCTTCTGCATCCTACAAACGAACTTCAACAAGTGGTACAAGTGTCGAAAAGACATATAATCTTGGCGTACATGTAAAGGCTGTCAACGATGAAATACCAGCCGGTCTTGACCGGATTCTGACTATGCTCGAAGACAGTATTGCCAGTATTAATGCATAAATGAATTCCATTTAATCCAGGTTGGCTGTTCAATTGCAGCCAACCTTTAAAATAAAACAAACATGCCAAAATTAAGCGATTACCTCGGAAGCCTGGTTTCAAACATAACCAATGCAAGGGTGATGTCAGACATTCAAACCGTCAAAGTTGCTGAAGAATATAACAAGCACCTTTTATTAAAACACTTTTCAGTACCAAGGCTGCGTATTGAGAATATAGAAATGACAATACCGATTGCCCTGGATGAAATTGAAGAGAAAACTGAAACAGTATATGAACCAATCGATAATATCAAATTCAACGCAAGGGTTTATAACGAAGTGGTAAACAGCATGGGATTAACCAAACTACCAAACGAAATCTCGCTGAAATTAAGAAGTGAAATAGCTAAACGAACTCAGATGCTCGAACAAAACCTCCGGATCACCAAAAATTTAACTCCATTAAAGAATTTCAGCATCGAATTGACTTCCCATATTGCAGAATTGGAAAATAAATACCCGGAATTAAAAGGTGACCTAAAACGAAAAACGAAAATAAAATCGTTGCCTGATTACCTCGAAAATACACTTTCACCGGAAATAAAGATTACAACGCAAAACAGGGCCATTGATAATTTAAACGTAATCGTGGAAGCCAGTAAATTAAGAGAGCAAAAGCCTGAGAACATTATCTATATCAAATTGAAAATTTCAGAAGATGGGATGGAGTGGAACAGGTCAGAAAACAGTGCAGGCGAAATTGAATCCAGACTTTTACCCGAATAAAAATCAAAAAACATGAAAGGATCAACCTTAAATCTTGTGACTGCATTAAACAGTAAATTAATGGAATTTCCCGGTATCGTGAATAGTCTTGAGAGCAAAGAAATCTTTTTTATCGATAAATTACTGGCCTGGATAAAAAGTACTGAAGAGCTGCTTTTAACCTATAACATCAGCGAAGTTTCCGAACTTTCAGGATTAAGAAGCAAACTGATTACACCAAAATTTTCAGACCAAAAAAATCTTCCCGTAAAAAAAACACAGTTGAAAATTGCTTCAGAAATCCTTTACGACCTTCAGCACACGGTTCTGAATGTTTTAAAACCGGTTGAATTAAAAGTTGAGGAATGCAGGGAATTAACCAGGCAATTGCTGCATATCGTCAGTCAGACCGGAAGCATCCACTATAACCATGATTTACCTTTTGAGCTTTTAATCGATGACTTGTGGCAATTCATAATATCAAACGAACAGTTGAAACCTGGTGCCGTAAAACTTAAAACCATTCTGATCATTAATGACATTTACCGGTTAATAGCAGAAGAAATAAATCCGGAAGATTTTGAAGAAAAAACAAAACCGTTAAAAAAACCTCATCCGAAAATTGAATAGACTTTTTATCCGGTTGATCGACCAGCTGACACGGACTAAAAGTTTTATTCCATCGCGGCATCGTCCGCGATATTTGCTGAATCCTTTTACATTCAGGCATAATTTTGGAATTCCATTTTCCAAACCACCGGTTGGAGATCTAAGGTGGAAAGCGCCATAACCTGAAGATCAATGGGAAGGAATATTGCAAGCCAAAAAATTCGGGCCAATGTATTCGGTGACATGCGGTTCAGGTCGGAAACAATGAGTGAAGATTGCCTTTACCTCAATGCCTGGACTCCTGCAAAGTGAGATACCAAAGGGTTTCCCGTACTGGTCTATTTTTATGGCGGAGGTTTTGTTGCCGGTGATGCCTCGGAACCCCGATACGATGGAGCGAGTATGGCTCAAAAAGGAATGGTGGTACTTACCGTAAACTACCGCTCGAATATATTCGGATTTTTTGTTCGCCCCGAACTCAGTACTGAAGCTCCCTGCAAAGCCTCCGGAAATTATGGTCTGCTTGATCAGAATGCTGCATTAAAGTGGGTGAAAAAAAACATAGCTGCTTTTGGCGGCGATCCGAAAAAAGTTAAAGAAACTTATCCCGATAATTACGTAGAATTTTTAAAACTGTATCCGCACAGTTCGGTAAAAGAAATTGAACTTTCGGCTACAGCGCTGGCATCTGACCGGTTTATTGCTTACAGTACCTGAAAATGGTTCGATTTGCACCGAAAAAAAAGTGTACAGCCTGTTTACCGCTATCTTTTCAGCCGGGTATGTCCACCTTTACCGGATAACAGTATGTCTTCAGGTTTGGCCGGAGGCACAGTGAAAAAAGACGCTAATGCTCCAAATACACCGCAACCCATAGGTGCTCCAGATGCTTCTGAAATAGAATACTGCATGGGAAACCTGTATTTAGTTCAGGATTATGCCTGGGAAAAAGCAGATTTTAAGGTTTCAGAAACCATGCAGAATTATTTTGCCAATTTTATCCTGAAAGGAAATCCCAACGGAGCAAACCTACCGGAATGGCCATCGGTAAAAGCTGCAGATGCATCCCCGCCAGTCATGATTATCAATACCGGTTCAAAAGCTGCCAATTGACTTCCTCCTCTTTAATTTCAAAAATACAGGGATGGAGTCCCATCCGGTTTCAGAACAAGAATTCTCCTGCTGCGAATTCCTTTGGAGGAAAGATCAGATTCTGGAAGCAGCTGCTTTATCCAAAAAGAGCATAACATCCGGGTGTTTCCGAAGAATGGTCGCCGGGCAATCCGTTGAAATCTCACTGTTCAGTGTATGAAATACAGCGGTTGATTTCCGCTCATCAGGAACAACACAACTGATTGTTTTACAATTCATAATGGCAGTAATGGTGAGTGAAACAGCTTCTTTTGGCACATCATCAAGCGTGGCGAACCAGCCTTCACCCAACTGCTGCCTCCGGCACGCTTCATCCAGATCCACCACCTTAATCAGCCTTGGATCATTGAAATCAGCAACAGGCGGGTCATTGAATGCAATATGACCGTTTTCACCAATTCCTATACAGGCAATATCAATCGGGTGACTTGCCAGCAAATTTTCATAATCGTTTAATACCTCGTCCAGGTTTTCTGCATCACCATTTATCAGATATACCTTGCCGGGTTTTACTGTATCAAGAATCCGCTCCTTCAGGTATTTGCGAAAACTTGCCGGGTGATGTTCCGAAAGACCTCTGTATTCATCAAGATGGAAAACGGTTATGTTCTTCCAGTTGATGATTTTCGTTTTTAAGGCATCCAAAAACTGAAATTGAGAAGCTCCCGTAGCCAGAATCAGATTGGCAGAACCTTTTTGCCGAATCGCTTCATTTAACTTTTGTTCAACCAAAATGGCTGCAGCCTGCCCCATTTCATGGGCTGATTCGAATACCTGTACTTTAAGTTTGTCTTTTGTGAACGATTTCTTTGCCTGTAACATGAATAATATTTTTAAATAAGATCAGAAATTGCGAAATAACTGGTTAAAAATGAAAAAATAATAACAGCCCAGATTCCGGTATTTTCCCTCCATGTAGCCTTGTTTATACCCATTTTATTTTTTTGGTTTATCAGAATCAGAATCGGGATGGCCACAGCAGGTAAGATACAGGCCTGAAATGCCTGTGAAAAAATCATCAGAACCGGTGGACTTTGCTTCAGGAATATGGTTCCGAAAGCAAACAGGAAGGCGAGAAAAATCAAAATCCTTGAACTCGTTGAATGAATATTTCTTGGCTTTCCGGAGTAATCGGCAACCAGCCATGGAGCAATTAAAACGATGGGAAAAATGGTTGAAAGTCCTGCACCAACAATACCCAGAATTAAAATAAAAGCGGCTGCTTTTCCGCCAATAGGCTCAAAAAGACTGATCATCTCCAGTGTAGTATCCAGTTTCATTCCCATAACATGGAGTGTTCCGGCAGCAACCGCCATAATTACACCGCTCAGAAAAAGCATCATGGCTGCCGAGACAAACGAATCTCTTTTTTCAGTTTTCAAATCCTTGATGGTCCAGCCTTTTTCGGCTACTACCGTGCTTCGCATGATAAATACAGCTGCAGAACAGGTTGTTCCGGCGATGGCGGCAACCAATCCAAATGCACCGGGCGTATCCGGAATTTTCGGAATCATTCCTGAAGCAATAGCCCAAAAATCAGGCTTAACCATGACAAAAACTACAAAAAACGAAAGCCCCATTACAATCACAAAAAAGGTAAGCACTTTTTCGAATATGCTGTACCTGCCAAACCAAAGCAACAGGTACAAAGCCACAACAAAAAACAAGATGATCCAGAACCGGTCAATAACCATCCCGCTGAAACTCATCCGGATTCCTTCCTGTACCAAATCGGCTACAATACCCATTACCCCGATTAATGCCAGCAACTCCCCGATGATTAATGCAGTCAGGATATACAACGACAGCACCCAACCGTTTTTCAATTCGGTTTTAATGTTGTACAAAGCGGTTTTCCCGGTCACAATGGTTACTTTTCCGTAGGCAACCATCAGAATATATGTAAAAACACACGAAAGCACCAGGGCCCAAAACAGGTTCATTCCATGTTCAGCACCGGTCTTTGCCATGGTGGTCACGCTGCCTGTCCCGATGTTGTAGCCAATCAGGAACAATCCGGGTCCCACCGCACTCAGCGCAATTAAAATCTTCTTTCCCAGTTTACTTTTCATGGTCGAATTTGTCGATTTATTTTTCTGCCTGAAAAACCAGTTCTCCGGCAACGTACGTTTTTTTGATTTCCAGTTCCCGATTTCCCAAAGTAAATAAAATCAGATCAGCTCTTTTACCCGGCTCAATGGCACCACGATCAGTCATACCGTACAATTCGGCCGGATTGGTACTTGCCATACGAATGGCGTCACTCAACTGGCAACCGGTTACTTTCATAATATGAACCACTCCGATTGAAATGGGTGAAGCTGATCCGTAAAGTACGTTTTGTACAGGATAACGAAGCATTCCTTCCGGAGTCAGCTCAATGATCTCGCCTTCTTCGTTTTTATATTCTCCCGGAGGAAGTCCTGCAAAACTGGTCACATCTGATATGATGATTGTTTTATCCGGTCCTTTCACTTTGTAAAATACCTTGATCTCTTCATCGCGCAGATGAAAACCATCACAAATAATGCTGGCAATCAGTCCATCATTCGCCAGTTGCGGCCAAAGCGGATTCTCATGGCGATTAATCATATTGGCACAACCGTTACCCAAATGGGTTGAAATCTTTGCCCCGTTCAGCACTGCCTGGTCAATCATTTCCGTTGTTGCGTTGTGGTGACCGATGGCAACCGTAATTCCAAGTTCAGTGCATTTCCTTATAAATTCAAGGGCGCCTTCCACCTCCGGAGCCACGGTCACAATTAAAATATTCCGATCTGAAGCTTCATAAAGCTGCAAAAATCCGTTCCCGTCGGGCTTGCGAACATACTTCAGCGGATGCGCGCCACGATAGCCGTCAACTGGAGAAATATAAGGACCTTCCAGATGATAGCCCGGAATTGAACCATGCAGTTTCGGATCATTTTTCATGGAAGCCAGAATCTTCAGATTTCTTACCAGCACTTCCTGACTATTGGTAGTCAGTGTTGGCAAATAGGTAGTAACTCCTTTCTTCCAAAGTTCGCGTGTGGCTTTCAGTATTCCTTCCCGGGTTAATTCGCTCTTTCCAAAACAGAAGGAAACTCCGGCAAAACCGTTCACCTGATTATCAAACAAACCAGGGGCA
>JBBSBP010000077.1:0-24347 GCA_038251165.1 Bacteroidales bacterium
CATTTCGGCAGTTTGCACATTACTTTCCTGCTGAACCTGCCGGAGCAGTCCAAGTTGAGTTTTACCGATACTGAAAGGGTGTCTCAAACCTTTTCCGCTCATGTAGGTTCGACCTGGATTTGCAGGGTCGTTTACACGAATACCTTTGGCCTGCTCATCGCTTTGCAGAGCCATAAACTCAATGTTGAAAAGGGGAAATATCCTGTATTGTTGTGCCAGTTCACTAAATTCTGCATATCCGTCGGTGGTATAAAAGTCATTTATTCCGAGTACCTGAACGCCTTCGGCTTCAGCCAGGATGAATACCTGTTCAATTTCGGTGAATGCACTGAACGAAAACGGCGTATGAAAATGTCCGTTTACCAGTAATACCTTCTGCTCCTGATTGTTTTTCAGGATATCCAGCAAGGTCTGCCTGTCCGGAAAGTTTGTAAAAGGAGATTGATTCTTCATTGTATCTGTTTTTAACGTTTTACTATCATGAAATCCGTGAATTTCGATGTAAAATAAGTAAAAGCCTCCGGGTTTTGTATCCTTTGGTATCCTGTAATATTCGGGAACACCACCGTGAGTTTTCCGGGGCGACCCGTCTGCCGGCCGTGTTTTGGATATTTTCAGGCAATATTCTCCTTCAGATTCGTTTATAATACACAGATTTCTAACTTTACCCATCCGGATAATTTAAAATTGAACTTGTGAAATTTCAAATCCCTGTTGATGCCGGATAGGTTCATCAACTCTAAATTCATGAAACAGATTAACCAAATTGTATTCGAGTGAAAATCAACCCGGCACTTGCAAAATATTTTAAGATCCTGATCCTGAATGCACTGATACAGGTGACATTAAGATTACTGGAGACTTTCCTGATTCTGTTAAACTTCGGAATTCCGGAATCATTATTTAAATCTGAAGTCCTGGGATGTATCTATGATCTTATCCTTACCAATTCATTTTTACTGATCCTTTTTCCGGTCTTTTATCTGGTCTCCCGGATTTCAGAAAAAACGGCTGATTTTATTTTTGTTTCCTTCATTGCACTGTTTACGACCATTCACTTTTTTATCCTCCGGTATTTTCTTTATCAGTTAAGTCCTTTAGACACATTCCTCTATAAATATTCCATAAAAGAAATATTCTTAACGGTAAATACTTCTGATTTAAGCTATGTAAATGTCTTTTTGTTATTGACCATCCTGCTTGCGGCGATATTCTTTTCCAATCAGGTTCTTAGGAAAATAAAATTCTCCCGTCCTGTCATCATCGCCGGCTACGTCCTTATTTTGCTTTCAGTTTCATCGTTGATTTTTATCAGGCCACCGATCGTAAACCTGAATAATTACGCGAAGAACAAATCGTTGTATTTCTTTTCACGTTCGTTAAGCTACTTTTCAGACCCGAAAGCTGATTCAGGTCAATTTTCAAATCAAAATTCCGCAGACTTTCAGGGATTATACCCCGACAAAATATTTGTGAACACCGAATATCCATTACTTCATGAATTTAAAAACAACAATGTTTTAAAACCATTTTTCAATCCGTTCAATTCAGCTCCAAACATTGTGATTCTGATCGTTGAGGGGTTAAATGATGATTTTATCCGAAACTACAGGGGAACTCAACTGATGCCTTTTTTAAGTCAGTTAACCAGCCAAAGTCTATACTGGAACAGGTGTTTCACATTGGGCGAGCGATCGTTTGCAGCTGTTCCTTCAATTCTGGGAAGTTTACCTTATGGTGAAACCGGATTTTCGCTGCTGAAGAAACTTCCCAGGCATTTATCCCTGGTTTCCATTCTTCATGCCAGCGACTATCAGACAACTTATTTTGACGGACAAGCTTCCTGGTTTCATCAGAAAGACCGGTTTTACAGGTACAACAACATTGATCAGATTTTTGACAACAGTAAATTTTCAGAAAAATACACCAAAATAATTGTTGGAAATGATCATTTTTTCTGGGGTTATAATGATAAAGATTTATTTAATCAATCATTCGAGGTATTGGATACCTTGGCTAAAAAACCCAGGCTGGACATTTATTTTACAGGTACGAGCCATTCTCCGTTTGCTATATCAGATCCTCGTTATTATGATGTTCGGTTTTCAAAACTGATCAATGAACTTAAAAATGATTCCGATATCGTTTTTTTCAACCGGTACAAAAAGTACATTCAATCCATTCTATTTGTAAATGATGCCCTGGAATCCTTTTTCACGATATATGAAACCCGGCCTGACTATGACAATACCGTATTTATTATCACCGGGGATCACCCGATGACCGAACTGCCGATTGCGAATTCGTTGAAAAGATATCACGTGCCGCTAATAATTTATTCGAAAAAATTAAAGGCCCCCAAAATATTCACCCATACGGTCAGTCATTTAGACCTCTACGAAACCTTGCTTTCATTTCTTTCCGAATACAATATCCGGGTACCCCGGCAATCTGCTGCTCTTGGATCAAACCTGATATCCGATCCATCGGATAGTGAAAAGCGGATTGCCTTCATGAACGACAACCGGGAGATTGTGGATTTTTATTCAAACAACTATTTTCTGTCAGGGGAAAAACTTTACAGCGTAGGCAAAAACCTTTCATTAACCGTTTCAGGCAATGTGAATGTACTGAAAAGGATGCAGCATGAACTGGAACTTTTTAAGAGCACCAACCTGAATGTAAGCGTAAACGACAAGATAATGCCTGACAGTCTGTATTACAAGTTCTTAGGGTATAAATTACTGCTGTCACATCCTATTGATTCGGGTTTGATTGAATTTAATTCAGAATATTTCAGTGTTGTAAATTCAACAGTCCTTCCGAACAAACCAATTTGTTACGATATCTCTTTTGATTCCTATGGCATGGCTGATAAAGAACTTAGTCTGGTTTACCAGTTAACGGCAAAAAATGACCGAATGATTTTTTGGGGAAGTTCAGATGTAACAAATGACACGAAAAGCTTCCTGGCACAGGTCAAAATCCCCCAACAAATCGGTTCCGATTCCATCCTTTACTTTAAGTCGTATTTTTGGAATAAGAACAGTAAAGATTTCAAATTCAGAAATCTGAAGTATCAACTCCATCGGAAAGAATAAACCCGGATGAACCGGCAAATGAAAAAGCAGACTAAACGATAAGCTGTCAGCTTATCGCGGGATACTGTGACAGCCGGTCTTTTCAGTACCATTCAATCATTCAGCTAAATCAGCAACTGGAATAAATCCGGCCGGTCGTTAATGTATTCGAAAATAAACCCGTTTTCTTCCATCCGGAGCACTAATCCGGAATAATCAGCCGGATCCTGAAGTTCAATACCAATCAGTGCCGGGCCGTTCTCGCGGTTTGTTTTCTTCGAATATTCAAACATAGTGATATCATCGGCTGGCCCAGGAACCTTGTCGACAAAGTCGCGCAGAGCCCCGGCACGCTGGGGAAAACGTACAATGAAATAATGTTTAAGACCTTCATACAGCAGAGAGCGTTCTTTAATCTCTTCCGTACGGGTGATGTCGTTGTTGCTACCGGTGACGATGCATACTACATTTTTACCTTTGATCTGTTCCCGGTAAAAATCGAGTGCCGAAATTGACAGGGCTCCTGCCGGTTCAACCACGATTGCATCCTGGTTGTACAGTTCCAGAATGGTGGTACACACTTTCCCTTCCGGAACGGTAATGATATCGTCGATTACCAGCTGGCATACACCAAAGGTAAAATCGCCAACACGCTGAACGGCTGCCCCATCCACAAATTTATCAATGTCTTTCAAGGTGGTGACCTGCCCGTTTTCCAGGCTTGTTTTCATCGAAGGTGCACCGGCTGGTTCAACACCGATTATTTTGGTATCCGGACTTATTTGCCTGAAGTATGCCCCTACCCCGGCCGCCAGGCCTCCACCGCCAACCGGGATGAACAAATAATCAACAGCTCCTGCAAATTCCTGGAGAATTTCAACACCAACCGTTGCCTGCCCTTCAATAATTTTCGGATCGTCGAACGGATGAATATACACCATCCCGGTTTCCTCACTGTTCCGGTGGGCGGTTTCCGAAGCGGCATCGTAGGTATCGCCTGTCAGGACAACTTCAATTTTGTCTTTACCGAACATTTTTACCTGCGTGATTTTTTGTTTCGGAGTAGTAGCTGGCATGTAAATTTTGCCTTTAATCCCTAACAACTGACACGAATAAGCCACGCCCTGGGCATGATTTCCGGCACTGGCACAAACCACACCACGCTGACGTTCTTCTTCATTTAATCCTGAAATTTTATTGTAGGCTCCCCTGATCTTGTAAGAGCGGACAATCTGAAGATCTTCCCGTTTCAGGAATACATTGGATGAATACCGCTCTGACAGGTTCAGGTTTTTCATCAGCGGAGTAGCAATAACAATCGGATTCAGGTTAAGCTTAGCCTGGGTAATATCTTTTAAATTCGGATAATATTTAGGTGTTTGCGGATTCATGGTTTTTTGTTTTTCTGAAACAGGATGCAATTAAATTGAAAATTCATTCATTTATCCTTCAAAACAATGATCCAAAGGTTATTGTTTATAGCAAGACCTGTCAGGTTCTTGAATCCTGACAGGTCTGAAAATAAAATCAAAATATACTTTCTAAGCTTTCCGGTAAAAAAACTTTCCGGTGAGCAGCAAACCAACAAATACAAATGCACCAAACAACAGACTGCTTGCGGCAACCTGCATTCCTCCTGAAATAATATGGCCACTGGTACAACCACCAGCCATCCTGGCTCCAAAAAGCAGTATGAAACCACCAATAAATGCCCAGATGATTCGTTTAAAGGATGAATTTCCTTCTGTTTTTGACCAACCTGAATAGATCAGCTTAAATTTGAATTCTTTCCGGACAATAGAAATAACAATACCTGACAGGAAAGCGCCTGCCAGAAAAATAAGTTCCCAGTTTCCCGGTTTTTGGATGGCCGTGAAATAATCGTTCTGAGTCAGGCCACTCAATAAATCTCCCACATAAGGATAGGTTGTGGACGCTCCGATCGGGCGATCAAACACAGCCGTCAAAAACACGATACCATCTAAAACGGCAAGTAAAATACCTGCATACAGCCAGGTATAACTTTTCTTCATTTCCAGCTGATGTAACCAGAAAGCAAAGCCAACCAGGGCCAGGCCAAACACAAAAAGAAGGATATAGAACAGTGAACCATCGCCCAAAGTACTCTGAAGGGAAAGCTTTCCCAGATCAGGACCCATCAGTTCCTTAATGGAAGGATGTACCAGCGTATAAGCAATGCCGCCGAAAATACTGCCCACAATTCCAACCAGGGCGTCCATGGAACCTTCACCCAGTGAAACAGCCATTGTTCCGGGACAATAACCCAGAATGGCCATCCCGGCGCCAAAAATCAAACCGCCCAAACTTATGCCAACAAAAATCAATGGTTTTACATGGTACGATGCAAATCCCATCCCGATTTCGATATTCAGCAGAATGGCTCCGACTCCAACAGCCACGAGTATGGCCTTGGCAACAGTAAAATCTTCGAGACGTGCCATTCCGCTGATGGTATTGTATTTATTCAGCCTGGCACTTTGCAGAATGGCTCCGAACAGGAACCCAAAAACTAAAATTAAAACGGTCATAATTATTGGTTTAGTGGATATCAGGTTGTTTTAAAACATTGCAATTTACACATATTGAACAAACAGAGCCTTAAATTCAGAAGAAGAAATGAGTTAAATTTAGCATCTTTCGGCTTTTCCGTATAATAGTTTGTGTTTTTTTGAACAATGGCGCAAGTTTTCGGATAATCAGGTGTCAAATCAATTCAATTCAAATCAAATTTGATAATTTAAGGATGGACGAATCCCAACTGATAACAGGAATTCAACAAGGTGATCGCAAATCATTCCAGCTTCTGGTTGAAAAACATCAGCAAATGGTTGTGAATACCTGTCTGGGCATTGTCCACAGCAAAGCTGACGCGGAAGATCTGGCGCAGGATGTTTTTCTTGAAATATTCCGTACTGCCAAAAATTTCAGGGGAGAGGCTAAAATCTCAACCTGGCTGTATCGGATTGCCACCAACCGCTCGCTGAATTTCATTCGCAACAAAAAACGGAAAGGATTTTTCCAATCTTTTGAGGAGGCTTTTACAGGCGGACGAAACAGAGACAATGAAATAACCGGTAACCTCAGTGATCAGCCGGATCGTATGATTACTGACCAACAGCGAACTGATCTGCTGCATCGTGCCATCGATCGGTTGCCGGAGAAACAGCGTGTGGCATTTACGCTGAATAAATATGAAGAACTTTCGTACCGGCAAATTGCTGAAGTCATGGAAATCTCACTGGCTTCGGTTGAATCACTGATTCACCGGGCTAAAAAGAACCTGCAAGATCAACTCTATGCGTGTTATAAAAAAAAGTGCATTTGAATGCAAGTTTTCGAACTGATTGGTGTCAAACTTAAAACAAAATAAAAATGGATTGCAAAACGGTACATACGGATCTGATCTTTTACCTCGACAATGAACTGCCGGAAGAAAGGTTGGTCATCGTTCGGAAGCATCTGGAAGAATGCGCTGACTGCCGGAATTTCCTGCATTTGCTCAGGGAAGAAATGCAACTGATAGAGACTGAGAAAAATCCGGAGGTATCGCCTTTCTTTTTCACCCGCCTAAGCGCACGGCTGGAAGAAAAACCGGAAAATCAACCACATAGCATCTTGATACAGCTGGTACAACCTGTATTCTTTTCACTGATCCTGATTACCGCAATATACGGAGGGATCCATTTAGGCAGCTATGCGTCGTCTACACCAGTGGATCAGCCGGCTGTCCGGACAGTTCAGATGATGGATGACTTTGAAGCTGAACCCATTGAATCATTTTTACTGAGCGAATTATGATGCCCGACAATAAATACCGCAGACTAATCTGGATCATTGTTATCCTGATTGCGACCAATCTTTCGACGATCGGTTCATTTTATTATCACCGGATCACTGAATCCAGTTCGCCTGCATTGAACCCGGAAGAGCAGACTACCATTCCCGGAGATCAGCGCACCCGTTTTTTCAGGGACGAGCTGAACCTGAATGCCGATCAGCTCGATCAGTTCCGCGAAATCAACCGGACATTTAACCAGACGGCAAGAGGTATTGAAATGGATTTGGCGCAATTGCGTGAAAGCCTGATCATCGAACTGGGAAAACAAAATCCGGACAGCGCTCAATTGAATCAGCTGGCCATCGAAATCGGCGAAAATCATCGTGAACTCAAACAGGTAACCACCACTTTTTACCTGAATATGAAAAAGATTTGTACTGAAGAACAAAAAATCAAATTGCACCGAATTTTTCAATCCATGTTGAATAAAGACAACCAGGTCAATCTGCCCCAACCAGACAGCGGGCATGGCAGATGGGGAAACAAATAAATAACAATTTTAACTTTTAACAAGTAAAAACAACGATTATGAAAGCAAAGATTTTTTTAACAGGATTAGCCCTCGTAGTAGTAACCGCATTGGCAAGCGCCCAAAATCCGGTCGGCGGAAATGGAAATGGAAATGGAAGTTGTAACGGAACAGGAAAAGGTTCGGCTTTTGTTGATGCCAACAAAAATGGCATTTGCGATACCTACGAAAATCGCACAGTCAAAGCAACAGGTGCCCAGGGAAATGGAAATTGCAATGGAACCGGGCAAGGACAAAAACTGGGCAAAGGAAAAGGCAGAAATTTTGTTGATGCCAATAACAACGGGGTTTGCGACACCTACGAAGCCCGAACAAAAAAATAGCTCTCGTCAATAAAAATAACAGCAACAATAACCCCGGAGAATATACGAGTTCAGAACTCAAAGATCTTTTTGTGCAACTGAAAGCGATGGGAGATGTTTCGGTGGTTGAAGCTCTTAAAGTTGGCGTGTTGATTGAACAAACTGACATTAGCGACCTTCAGAAAGAGCTATTAACTGTAGAAAATACCGCTGTTAAAACAGTATATACCAATTTATCAAAAGCATCAGAAGCTCATCTGAAAGCATTTACCTGGAACCTTAAAATCAGAGGAATAGTTTATCCTTGATCAAAATACTAGACATTTATAAAACAATTAAAAAACTGAAATCATGAAAAATTTACAAAAAACCACTTCAGCACTTTTTGTCGTACTTGCTCTGATAGTCTTGAATTCCTGTAACAAGGAAACGAAGGTTTCAGAACCGGTAATTTCTAAAACAACCATCACTGACTATGCGAATATTATCAGTTCGTTTGCTTTAGAAACCGAAGAAGAGTTAACAAGCACCGATGTAACAAATTTAAAATCTGCCAGTCTGGCAAGTTGTTTTAATGTGACTGTGCATGCAAATGCGAATGGAGAATTCTGGCCACGAACCTGGACTGTTGAATATCCGGGAGGTGATTGTATCTTTTTAAGTGGTAACACGAAAAAGGGTAAAATTAATGTTAGTCTTTCTGCTTTCTGGAAAAATGAAGGTTCGCTAAGAACAGTAACTTTTGAGGATTATTATTTTAACGGTAATAAACTGGAAGGAACCAAAACTATCCTGAATAACGGACTTAACGAACGTGGAAATCTGAACTTTACAAAATCAGTCAAAGATTCAAAACTGACTTACACCGATGGCACTTCCATCACCTGGGCATGCGAAAAATACAGTGAAATGATTGCAGGAAGCACCACGTTTATTTTTGCTGATGATATTTATTCGGTTACCGGAGCCGGTTCAGGAGTTAATCTGGATGGAAAAAAATATACCATAAACATAACTTCTCCATTAATTTATAACAGTGGCTGTTTTTATCCTGTAAGTGGAATTCTTGAAATAAATACTGACGGACAAAATTCACAAACTATCGATTATGGAACAGGCGAATGTGATAATCTGGCCACTTTGACCGTTGGAGGCACTTCTTCCGAAATCACCTTGTAAAAATATGTAATACCGGATAAGTAGAATGCAATAAAATTTGGGATATAGTTTCACTCATAAACTATATCCCGATTTATTAATCCATATAAGCCAACCCGTTTAACCCCAAATATTATTGAAATGAAGAAAAAGTTTTTCTGGAAAAGTTTTGTAAGCTTTTCACTGGGCTGGTCGTTTTTAGTCATCTTTCTTTCAGGTATTGTGCTTTACATTGCACCTCCGGGTCGGGTTGCCAACTGGACAGACTGGACTCTTTTCGGGTTCTCAAAATCGGGATGGCAAGCCATGCACACCATCTTTTCGTACACGTTTGTAATCCTTTCAATTTTTCATTTATTCACCTTGAATTGGAAAGCATTCTGGTCGTACATCGTCACAAAAAAAGCAAAGGGAATAAACAAGCTTAAAGAATTACTCCTTTCATTCACTCTGGTTATTTTGGTTTTTGCAGGTACTTATTTCAATCTGCAGCCCTTTAAAGCAGTTATGGATTTAAGTGAATGGGCTACTGAAAGCTGGGAAAAAGAAGACGAACAACCACCAATACCTCATGCAGAAATCCTAACTATCAGGGAATAAAATGTATTCCAATTCAATGATTGGGTGGGTTAAAACGAAGCGGTTAACTTCCCAATCATTTTAATTCTTTCTCAAATGTTGGATTTGAGAATCAGATTAATTTGTATATTCGGATTCGTATTTAGCTTTTACAATGGAACAGGGAAACAGGGATGCCAGTCAGCGGATTTTCATTAGTAATATGATGTGCTCCTGTTGTACGCGTTTGGTAAAAGAAGACCTGTCCAAACTGGGCATTGCTGTACTCGAAGTTAAACTGGGAGAAGCTACCATCGTGTACGACCCTCAAAAAATCAGCTTAAGTCAGATCGACGAAGTGTTGCAGGATTTGGGCATGGCCATGATCAGCAATAAAGATGATATCCTGGTTGAACAAATCAAACAAACGGTAATCGAACTTATCCACCAGATGAACAATGTGAATTCGATTGTCCGGAAATCGGAATACCTGGTTGAGAAAATGGGAAAAAGTTATCAGACTTTATCCAAGCTTTTTTCAAAAACAGAACCCATTACCCTTGAAAGATACATCATCCTCCAGAAAATTGAACGGGTAAAAGAACTGGCCATGGAAGACAAAATTTCGCTGAGTGAAATTGCCTGGATGATGGATTACAGCAGTCCCCATCATCTTTCCAGCCAGTTTAAAATCATTACCGGAATTTCATTGTCCGATTTTAAAAGAGACCCCGCAGCCTACAAAAAGCCAATCAATAAACTGTATTGAATACAGCAATATCTACTGTATTATATAAATCATTTACAGAATTCTGTATGATCTGCTTTTTTTGCTTGTCGTATTTTTGCAACAAGCAACTCATCTGAATGAAAAATTACTACGTGGGAAAAATAAACCATTCTTATCTTGATAATAGTGCACCTCAAATATTTCATATGCCGGAAAGATGAAGCATTTACCCCATTCAACCGTGAAATATTACCAATTGATTTTCATTCCTAACATTTACAGGTACAAAAATCCTGAAAACGCTTATAAAAAATGATACAAACTATAAGGAAAATAGCTGTAACCAGCATGATTGTTTTTATGTTCCAGTTAATGGCGCATACCCAGGCACCTTCTGAAATAATACTTGATAAACAATATTATGGATCACTGGATCAAATACTTGACAGGATATCTTTTGAAAAAAGGATATTATTCAACTATAACAAACGAAAGTTGGCACTCATTCAGGTTGACGACAATACAGTTAACCAGTCCCTGAATAAATTGTTGGACAAGTGGTGCTTGAAATCAAAAATGGAATGGTACGAAAATACCGATCACATTATTAATATTGTTGGCAGGAACAGGACTCCACTGACAGTTGGCGCAAAAATGGAAGAAGTGAAAACTTATTCAGGAGCGCCAAAATCATTTAATATCCTGATCAGTGGAAAAGTCGTTGATATGGAAACCGGAGAAGCTGTACCTTATGCAACGATCAGCATACCGGGAACAAATAAAGGGACACACACCAATCAGGACGGATATTATAATTTTCAGAATGTCCCAACAGACACCTCCACCATTACAGTTTCTTCCATTGGGTACAAAACCGGATTTATTTTCTTGACTCCCGAATTGCCAAAATCTAAAATTGATATTCAGATTGCGCCTTCGAGTATCGAGATGGAAGTTGTGGAAGTAAAAGCGCAAAGGAACACCGTGATGAGTACCAACGATAAAATCAGTACCATCCAGATTACACCCCGGAAACTTGCCGAATTGCCAAATATTGGCGAAAAGGATATCTTGCGCACCTTTCAGCTCATGCCGGGTGTTTCGGGCGCGAACGAAGGAACATCAGGTTTATTTGTGCGGGGCGGAACTCCGGATCAGAACCTGATTTTGTACGATGGATTTACCGTGTATCATGTTGATCATTTGTATGGCTTTTTTTCTGCCTTCAATTCAAATGCGGTAAAAGATGTGCAGTTGTACAAAGGTGGTTTTGAGTCAAAATATGCAGGCCGCCTTTCAAGCGTGACCGATATTACCGGGAAAGATGGCAATTCAAAAGAGTTTAATATTGGTGGCGATTTGAGCCTGCTTAGCGCGAATGTTTACGCGGAATTACCCATTGGCAACAAATTCACCTCCTTGTTCGCTTTCCGGAAATCGTACAAAGGCCACATCTACAACAAGATATTCGACCAGTTCACAACTCTAGCCAAACTGCTGAACCGATGCCACAGGCCGGACCTGGTGGTGGATTGCGGTCGGGCAATAATTTTGCAGCAACCGTATCATCCTTTTTCTACGATTTAAATACCAAACTAACTTACCGGCCTACGGATAAAGATATTGTTTCGTTTAGCTTGTTTAATGGTACAGACAACCTCGACAACAGCATGAAAATTGACAGGTCAGGTTCTGGTGGTGGAATGGGCAGGTCTTTTGGTTCAGATAACAGCGACCTTACTGAATATGGGAACCTGGGATCGAGCCTTAAATGGTCGAGGAGATGGAACGAAAAATTCTATGGGAATTCCCTGGTCAGTTATTCGAATTATTACAGCAACCGCGACAGAAGTAGTAACCGGACTACCACGAATACCGATGGAACCGAGAACATTGTTAAAATCGGAACACTTGAAAACAACGAACTTAAAGATTTAAGTTTTCGCTCGGATTACACCTGGGATATTTCGGCGAAAAGTCAGATTGGATTTGGACTAAAGGCAACGAATTATGACATTGACTATACCTACAGCCAGAACGACACATCGACCATTCTAAATATTACCAATAAAGGCAATCTGGTTGGAGGATATCTTCAAAGCAAATTCAAATTTCTGAATAATAAGCTGACCATCACTCCCGGTGTACATTCGACCTATTACGATGTTACCCGAAAATTTTATGCAGAACCTCGGCTTTCGGCTTCATATAATATGAATGATAAAATAAAGCTGGTCGGAGCCTGGGGGACTTATTACCAGTTTGCCAACCGGATAACCCGCGAAGATATTCTGGCCGGCAGCAGTGATTTCTGGATCTTGTCGGATAATGAGAAAGTGCCGGTTAGCAAAGCCATCCATTACATTACAGGGATCAACTACGAAACCCTTGGTTATCTTTTTAGTATTGAAGCCTACTACAAGCAGCTTACAGGTCTTTCGGAGTACTCCCTGCGCTTCGAACCCACTACGCGGATGCAGGCAATTAATTACGAACAGAATTTTTATACCGGAAAAGGTTTTGCAAGAGGAATTGAATTAATGGCCCAGAAAAAAATCGGAAATCTGAACGGCTGGATGTCTTACACACTTGCACAGGCACGTAATCAGTTCGATGTTTATGGGCAAGATTATTTCCCTGCATCACAGGATGTGACCAACGAATTTAAAATAGTTGGAATTTATAAATGGAGAAAATGGAGTCTGGCAGCAACATGGATTTATGCCACAGGCCGGCCTTATACTGCTCCTGAAGGTGGATACAACATCACGCTTTTAGATGGAATAGAAAAATCCTTTATTTCGGCCGGAACGAAAAACAGCCGTAGGCTGGACGATTATCACCGACTCGATTTCTCGGTCAATTACCTCCTGAAATCAGTTGACCAGAAAACAGACAGAGGCAACATCAGCTTCTCGCTCTTCAATGTTTACGACCGAAAAAATACCTGGTACAAGGAATATCAAATCACCGATGGTGAAATCATTTCAATTGACAAGCAATTTTTAGGTATTACGCCCAACATCACTGTTACCTTAAAACTTAAATAGCATGAACAAGTATATATTTTTCAAACAAATGAATAAAATGACCCACGCATTAACCGTGCGACAAATTGCATCGCTTTTGGTGTCACTAATCTTCGGAATGACCTTGAGTTCATGCAATACAGAAGAGTTTCAACTTGCCTTTAACGACATTCCGGTAGTTGAGTCTTACCTCATTCAGTCCAAACCAATTTCAGTAAAAATAACACGCAAAACACCATACGATAGCAACGTAGCCTTATCGGATGATAACCTGGATTTGCTGCAGGTAAAAATCCTTTACAACGACCAAATACGGTTCATTCCTTCAGTTGGAAATGGTGAGTATAAAGATGCCACGTTTTTCCCACAGGAAGGAGTAATTTACAAACTCGAATTCGAATTTAACGGTCAACCAGTTTATTCATCAACCGTGATTCTTCCGAAACCAATCAATTTTAAACAGTCAGTTACTCAACTGAAAATGCCGGGAATTGATTTCAGCACCCGGCCTCCAACCCGGCCAGCCATGCCCGATCCGGTGAGACTTACCTGGGACAACAATGACAACAGTTATTATATGGTGGTAATTGAAAACATGGAAACGGCACCAACAGCCATCAACGATTATGGAGACAGAGTACCTCCAGGCAGATTTTTCCGCAACCAGCCAACACAAAACAACCAATATGAAATACAATCCATGCATTTTCAGTATTACGGAAGACACCGTTTGATACTTTACCATTTAAATGCCGATTATGCGGCCTTATATAATGATACCGGCAACAGTTCTCAAAACCTGACCAATCCGACCACCAACATTGCAAATGGTCTGGGTATTTTTACCGGTATTAATGCCGACACGCTTTTACTGAATGTTATAAAGCCAGAATAAAAACAGCTTATAAAAGAGAAACTTATTCCGTATTTTGTAAATCATTTACGAAATTTTGTAGCATCTGAATCTTTGTTTGTTGTATTTTTGTTTCATCCAAAATAAAAACAAAGTGAAAATAACAAATGAAATAAGAATTAGCGACAATGGTTTCGTATTTAATTCGAAAACCGGCGATTCATTCCATGTAAATCCGACCGGACTGGAGCTGACAAAACTGATTGCTCAGGGCCATGATTTGGACTCGATCAAGAGCATTTTTCTCGAAAAATATGATTTGGACGATCTGACTTTTGAAAAAGACTTTTATGAGTTTTGTGCCTTGATCAAACATCATCAGATTACTACCACCGAAGACCCGCTCGATTTTAAATAAACAACCGACCATGTCAAAAGTAACCATAGCAGTAACCGGGCTTAATAACACGGATAATCCCGGACCAGGAGTGCCAGTAATCCGATCGTTAAAAGAATCTTCCGAATTCGATTTCCGAATTATCGGGCTGGTTTACGAAACGCTGGAACCGGGGATTTACATGGAAGGTTTATGCGATAAAATATTCCAGATACCTTATCCATCAACAGGTTCGGAAGAATTGATCGACCGGATTGAGGAGATCCACCGGCGTGAACCGATTGATGTATTAATCCCCAATTTCGATGCTGAACTGTTTTCATTTATGAAAAATGAAGATCGTCTGCGGAGAAGCGGGATCCATACTTTTTTACCTACCCTGAAACAGTTTCAGGAAAGGGATAAGGATAAACTTCCGGATTACGGTGAAAAATACGGAATAAAAGTCCCGGCAAGCTTAAACCTAGGCAGCCAGAACCAGATTTCAGAAATCAAAGAGAAATTTGAATACCCGGTAATGGTTAAGGGAAAGTTTTATGATGCCTACATGGCTTATAATCCGGAACAGGTTAAACAGGCTTTTAACAAGATTTCCTCCAAATGGGGTTTGCCTGTTATTATTCAGGAATTTGTAAGGGGTACCGAGGTAAACGTAATCGCGCTGGGCGATGGGCAGGGAAACACCATTGCAGCCGTTCCGATGCGGAAACAATACATTACCGACAAAGGAAAAGCCTGGGGAGGAATTACCCTGTCGGATGAAAAAATGCTGGAAATCACCCGGAACTTGATCCGTAAAACACAATGGAAAGGCGGGATGGAACTCGAATTGATCAAAACGGTGAAAGGAGAGTATTACCTGATCGAAATCAATCCGCGTATTCCGGCATGGGTTTACCTGGCAGTCGGTGCCGGACAAAATATTCCGGAAGCTTTGGTCAAACTGGCTCTGGGACAGGAAGTAGCGCCAATGGAATCATACGCTTCAGGAAAAATGTTTGTGCGTTACTCTTATGACATCATTGTTGACCTGGAGAAATTTGAAACAATTGCAATGAACGGGGAAATTTAAAACAGAAAAGACATGGAAAAAATAAAATATGAAAAACCGGCAATCAATAAAATTAATGCCGGAATGCCAAGTAAATTCGGAATGCCCGTAAAACAAAAAGTAATTTCCAAAATCGACGGGATTAAAGTTTCATCGTTAATGGAAGAATACGGGTCGCCGCTTTTTGTCATTTCAGAAAAGACCATACGGGAAGTGTATGCTGAAGCAAAGCGGGCCTTCGAAACACGGTATCCCAAAGTCCAGTTTGCCTGGTCGTATAAAACCAATTACCTCGATGCCGTTTGCAGTATCTATCATGACGAAGGTTCCTGGGCAGAAGTGGTTTCCGGTTTTGAATTTGAGAAAGCACTTTCAAACGGAGTGAATGGTTCACAGATTCTGTTTAACGGGCCTGAAAAATCGGAAGCTGATCTGATCATGGCCATCGAAAATAATGCCTGTATCCACATCGACCATTTCGACGAGCTTTACCTGCTGATTGAAACAAGCCGTAAATTGCAGAAAAAAGCCCGGGTCGCCATCCGCGTCAACCTGGATGCAGGAATTTATCCGATCTGGGACCGCTTTGGTTTTAATTACGAAAACGGCGAAGCCTGGAATGCCATCAACCGGATCATGCTGGCCGAAAGCCTTGAGTTGATTGGACTTCATACACACATTGGCACGTACATCATGGTACAGTCGGCTTATGCCATAGCAGCGTCCAAGCTGGCCAACCTATACATGGCGATACACCGGAAGTTTGATTACTGGTTAAAATACATTGACCTGGGTGGTGGATTTGCTTCCAAGAACACCTTAAAAGGCGCTTATATGCCCGGTTCAGAAACCTGCCCGTCGTTCGACGAATATGCTGAAGCGATATCCAATGCATTGATTTCTTCTGAGATTCCCCACGAAAACTTACCGGTACTGTTTCTTGAAACCGGACGCGCCCTGATTGATGATGCCGGATTTTTACTGACCACCGTACTGGCCAACAAGCGCCTCAACGGGGGAAGACGGTCGATGGTGATCGATGCCGGTGTCAATTTGCTGTTCACATCATTCTGGTACAATTTAGGGATTTATCCAACCGAAGAGTTGTCGGGACATATCGAGGAATCAACTATTTACGGCCCTTTGTGTATGAACATTGATGTGATACGCGATGCCATTGTTTTCCCGCAGGTTAAAACCGGCGATCAATTGGTTATCGAACGGGTTGGAGCTTACAACATGACCCAGTGGATGCAGTTTATCAACTACCGGCCCAACGTAGTACTGATTGATCAGGAAGGAAAAACACATATTATAAGGAAAAAAGAAAACCTGGAAACGTTCAAACAGGTTGAATTAAATCCAAAAAGGGGAAAATAATTCCAACTCACCCCAAGCCCGAGGCCTCGGGGTTCACCTCTCTAAGCGTAGCAGAGGGAGCAAAGCGACCTCGGGGTGAGTCAGAAAAATGCAATCATATTATTTTGAATAGAGAATAAGCATTCACATGCAAAAAAACATTAAAATAATTGGCAGGGATATTCTGTTTTCAGTATTGAACAGTTATTCGCAGGTATTTTTCTCCACTTCGAAAGTGCTGGCAGTCTTTCTGGTATTCATCAGTTTCTTTGATTACGGCGCCGGTATCGGAGGCCTGATCGCCGTTGCCATTGCCAATTTGCTGGCACATTACCTGGGCTACAACGCTTATTTCCTGAAGTCAGGGCTTTATGGTTTTAACAGCCTGCTGGTCGGTTTGGGAGTTGGATTGATTTTCCAGCCATCTGTTGAACTTTATGCACTGGTTGCCATAACCGCCATCACCTGTTTTTTCATGACGATTGTTTTTCAGGGAGTTCTGGGAAAATACGGTCTGCCATTTTTAAGTATTCCGTTTTTGGTAACGATCTGGATTGTTGGGTTATCGGCTGGTCAACTTACAGCCCTAAACATCAGTGAGCGGGGAATTTATACCTACAACGAACTTTTTGGACTGGGCGGACATAGTCTGGTCGCTTTGTACAACTGGCTGGAAGCTACTGTAAGCTCTTCCTTTATCCGGATTTACTTTTATTCGCTTGGGGCCATCTTTTTTCAGAAAGGGCTGCTCGCAGGAATCATCATTTCGCTCGGGTTGCTGATTTATTCGCGTATCACTTTTATGCTGTCTATCCTGGGCTACTCGGTGTCATACTTTTTCTATCTGTTGGTCGGCATCGAATTTAATTCAATGAGCTATACTTTTATTGGATTCAATTATATTTTGACGGCTGTTGCGTTGGGAGGGTATTATTTAATTCCCGGAAAGACAAGTTATGGCTGGATCATCATCCTGTTGCCCTCGGTCGTTTTAATTACCATCAGTACCCGGCAGCTTTTCCAGCTTTTCCATATTTCACCCTATTCGCTTCCATTTAACATGGTGGTGCTCATGTTCCTTTACGCTTTGAAACTTCGGGAAAAACGGCCCGGAGGATTACTCGAAACTCCGGTTCAGTTGGGCAATCCGGAGAAAAATCTTTATTTGCAATCGGGTAACCTGAAACGTTTTCCGGCAAGGTATCCGGTTTCAGCTTCGTTACCGTTTTTTGGAGAATGGGAAATAAATCAGGGGCACGATGGAGAACTCACACACAGGGGAGCCTGGCAACATGCCTGGGATTTTATTGTAACCGATAAAGACGGCAAGCAATTCAAGGGAAGCGGCGATTTTCCGGAAGACTATTTTTGCTTCGGAAAGGCTATTACCGCTCCGTTTGACGGAACTGTTGTGGAAGTGGTCAATTCGATACAAGACAATATCATCGGCGATGTGGATACCAAAAATAACTGGGGAAATACGGTGATACTTAAACACGGTCACAATATTTTCTCGAAACTTTCGCATTTAAAGTACCATTCGGTTGAAGTGAAAGATGGCGACCGCGTGAAACAGGGGCAGTTGCTCGCAAAATGCGGAAATTCCGGCCGTTCGCCCTTTCCACACCTGCATTTTCAGTTTCAGCCAACACCTTATATTGGTTCTCCTACACTCGATTATCCCTTCGGACATTATTTACTTAAAGGCGAAAAATACAGTTTCGAAACCTTTTCGTTTCCAAAACAAGGGCAGTCGGTGGCCAATCCGGTGAAAAATGAATTGCTGGCAAAAGCGCTGCATTTCATTCCGGGGCAACAGATTTCAGGAGAATTTCAGGCAGAATCGATTAAAACCGGCGTGCAGCTTCAAAAGGGCAAATTTCACTGGAAAGTAAATACCGATGTTTTCAATTCAACCTACCTCGAAAGCGAAGACGACAAATCGCTGGCTTACCTGTATAACAATGGCAACCTGCACTATTTCACCAATTTTACCGGAAAAAAGGAAACGCCTCTTTATTGGTTTTTCCTGGCATTGTTCAAAGTACCTCTCGGATTTTTGCCCAATAGCAAAATTGACGATCAGGTTCCTGTAACCCTTATGTTTGGAGGAATATTAAAATTCCTTCAGGATTTTATTGCCCCATTGTTTTTATTCCTGAAAGCAAATTACACACTCGAAATAAAAGAAGCAGGTGATATCCTTTCCTCCGGCGATTTGAAAATGATTTCAGAAATTACTGAAAAAATTGCTGGTCGGGAATCGGGTAAATATGAATTTGCCATCACAATAAAAGAAAACGGTATTTTTGAAATTGAAATTCGGGTTAAGGATCTAAAAATTCAGATGATATGTCGAAACGAATTATAATAACAAGTATTTTACTGATTCTTATTGTTGCAGCTAAAGGGCAGGAAAAGTTGAATTTCGCGGAGGTTGATAAGCAATCGTACACGCTTTCCCAGGAGAAAAAATGGCCTGAATTAATCAGGTTTTCCGAAGAAGCCCGGGAACAGGGGATCGACTTTTTTTATCTTCAGGTTCGGACCGGAATTGCATGGTACAACATGGGGAAGTACCGGAATGCAGCACCCTGGTTTTTAAAAGCTTATGCCAACGACAATTCTTTCGATTGGTTGCAGGAGTATGTTTATTACAGCCTGGTTTTCAGCGGGCGATCTCTGGAAGCGGTTAAATATGCTCCCCGATTTTCGGATGCGATGAAAAAGAAAATCGGCTTTGTTGAAACCGGCGTGACCCGTTTGGCTTACGAAACCGGGTACAGTTTTAATCCTGACTTCGAAGAAATTAAAACCCGTTCATTTGATCAGGAGGTCAGCCTGGGAAATGATTATGGCGAAGCCTATATCCTGAAAAATTACAGTTTTCATTCATTTGACCTCAGTCACCGAATTGCTCCGAACCTGACACTTAACCATAACCTGACCTACATCGGGGTGAACCGTGAAGCCGTAGTGGATTGGGACGGTAAAACCAATTCGCCAATCCGGATCAATCAATTCAATTATTATATCAACCCGGTTTGGATAATCGGGAAAAAACTAAACATTTCGCCCTCCCTGAATTTAATTTTCGGGAGTGGCGATGTTTATGCCGGGCGGTTAATGAACAATTCATCAAAGGCATTCAGCCTTTCGAAACAGAGTTACAGCGATGCCGTTGTATCGACGGCTGTTTGGTCCGATTTTGGTAATCTCTCTCCCGGTCTGGAGGTCAATGCAGGGTCAATTAACAATTCGAAATTTGCACAAATGTCAACCTGGATTACCTGGTACCCGCTGTCGAATGCAAGTCTCCATATTACACCCCGGGTATATTTTAAATCAGAAACAGGCAACAACAGTTTCGGATGGAATGCATCGGGGATATCAGGGGGCGTCAGGCTGGGACAGCTTCATTTTTCCGGGCAGTACCTTTTTGGTGATATGGAGAATTTCGTTGAATCGGCTGGCTATGTTATTTCCAATTTCCCGGGGAAATCGGACCGTAAAATCATGGGCAGTGTTTATTTCCCTCTGGGGAAAAAATACCAGTTCGTTTTCCGGTACATCAACCAACGGGTGATCGAAAATTATCAGGTATATACCGGAGGATACAAAAGCAACACAGTGGAATACAATTATTTGAAAAACACATTAACAGGCGGAATATCATGGAATTTTTAAGAAAAAGTATTTGGGTATTGGTTTTCAGCATGGCGGCGAATGTTGCATTTTCGCAAGCTAACCAGGCGGCTTTGGAAGCAGCATTCACGAAAAGCTATGTATTGGAAAAAACCAGCGATTTTTCGGCATCAATGGATGTCCTGAAAAAAGTCTATGACGAATCATCCTACGAACTGAACCTCAGGCTGGGCTGGCTAAACTACAATGCGGGCTTATTCGACGAATCCATTATTTTTTACAGCAGGGCTCAGAAACTCAAACCTTATTCGGAGGAGGCCCGTTTTGGATTGATCCTGCCAATGTCTGCGCTTGGAAAATGGAACGATGTGATTAAAATCTATGAAGAAATTCTGGCAGTCAGTCCAAACAACACCGTCGTCCTGTACCGGCTTGGACTGGTCTATTACGGGCGTAAGGATTATAACAGGGCCAATATGCTCTTTTCGAAACTAGTTGATTTGTACCCTTTTGGCTACGATGGATTACTCATGTTGGGATGGACCTCCTATTTCCTGGGAAACACCAACCAGGCCAGGGTGCTTTTCAACAAAGTGAATCTGTACAATCCGGGCGATAAATCAGCCAACGAAGGCCTTGGATTGATCAAGTAGTCCCTCGGCAAGTAAGTTTACAGCCCACAATTGAATAACTTATGAGACTGGAAGACAATTTGGGGTTCAGCCCAGTATGCCCGCCTGACGGACGAGGCAGTGGTGAAATCTTGGTAGCCCGGGGCTTCGACGTGAGCTCAGCCGAACGGTAGAACGACGAAGGAGTGGCACCCCGGGAAAAATGTAGCAGAAAAAAACCGTCCGCGATTCATTGATAATCAATCTGACAACTGACGGATACCTTTTTTCGGACGGAATGAATTTAGTTTTCAAAAAAACAGGTACATAAGGGAAAGGAAATTTACCCACAAAATTAATATACATTATGAAACGAATTATTTTAACGTTCTGGTTAATGGCCTTTATGCTGGCAGCTTTCAGTCAGGTTACACTTCAAAAAACCTACGACTATTCTGCTTCGGTGGTGAAACTCGAAACCCTAGGGTACAAATATTACCTGATGGATGTTCCAAACAGCCAGTGCAGGATTTACAACATGGACCATTCGCTTTTTAAAACGATAAATTGCGCTGTTCCCAACGGATACTATTTATCAGATATTAAATATGTGTCCGAAAAACTGTTTAATTCCGACTCCCAGGTTGAACTGGCATATACTTATTACAAGTATGTCGCGACTTCTGCTTCATATTATTACAGTTACGGGTCGAAGGTCGTTAGCGAGAGTGGAAGCAACCTGATAACGATTGACGGAGCCCAATATATTTACGCGAACAAAACCAGTGATACCGAATATAAACTCTTTGCGTATTGTTTTGACTATTCCGTTTCTCCGGAAAAAGTCTGGACCAATATTTACAACCTGCCCGGTACTTTGGTTTCTATTCAAGGCCTTTCGCAAAGCCAGCCAAATCTGTTTTTGAATGCCTGGCCAAATCCGGCAACCGATATCATCCGTCTTGAATACGAACTTCCGGCCAACACCAGGAGTGCGAGGCTGAACCTGGCAGACTCCAACGGCAGACCGGTTAAAAATTTCCGGATTGACAGCCACTCTGACCATGTGGCACTCGATGTTAATGATCTTTCTTCAGGAGTTTATTTTTATTTTATTGAATACGATAACCTTCGCAGCATATCGAAAAAGATTGTAGTCCGATAAAATCAGGAATGAAACGATATCCTCTACCCGATTTACTGAAAGGATTTGCCGTATTTCTTATTATTCGGGTTCATATTCTCGAAACATTTATTGATTATCCCGGAAGAGAAAGCTTGTTCGGGAAAATACTTCTGATGCTTGGAGGTCCGGTTGCAGTTCCTGTGTTTATGATCGTGATGGGCTACTTTGTGGCCATGAGCAAAAAAAACACAAAACAGCATATTATCCGGGGAGTATTAATTTTTATTCTTGGATTATTGCTGAATGTTGGCTTGAATTTCAATTTACTCCTGAAAATAAAGTATGCAGGCTGGCAGTTTGATCCACTTCAATCTGTTTTTGGTGTTGATATTTTTTTCCTGGCTGGTCTGAGTATCATATTTCTGGCTATTTTAAAGCGTATCAAAAAGGGACAGGAAGGAATTATCCTGGCTTTGATTCTAATCGTCAGCGGATCAACTTCGTATATCAATCAAATCCTGATGGTAACCGACAGCAATTACATTCTGCCATTTATCGGCGGCGAATATTCGTGGTCGTATTTCCCGCTTTTCCCCTGGCTGGCCTATCCTTTAATTGGTCTTTTATTCCAGCAAACAGAAACCCGAATCAAAGAATTTATCCAGACTAAAAAAGCAATATCCATTGGAATATTTACCTCCATATTTATTCTGGTGCTTGTGTTCTCAAAATTTGGCATCGAAACAACGATCAACCTCTCCAGCTATTATCATCATACTTTTTTGTTTTTCCTTTGGACTATTGGAATTGACATTTTGTGGGTAACATTTCTCTGGTATACCGTACAAAGCTTTGATGAACTCAAGATCCTTGTGTTTCTGCGCTGGCTGGGGAAAAACATCACCATTTTCTATATCATCCAATGGCTGATTATCGGGAACATTGCAACGGTAATTTATCAAACCCAGGAACTGTAAACCTGGTCACCCCAAAATTACAGCCAGCCAGCCGGCAGGTATTTAGGGGTCTTTTGTTCTTTGCTGCCAGATGCTGTACTAAAAACAGATCAGCACAAAAGTTTAAAAGAAGGGATCAACCCGGGATAAATATTAACAATCCACTCTTCGGGACAACCATCCGGTTGGTTTGCTGTTAATAAGGGAAATTCCGATTCGGATCGTTTATTAAAAAAAATGATGATCCGTTGGTAAGGAATTCTTATCAAAACAGCATGAAAACAAGAAAATAATGAGCAAACAATTTTTGATTTTTGGCCTTTTTATTCTGGTCATGGAATATTATTCGTTCGTGGCCGTGAGGTCGGTACTTCGCAATACAAACAGTGGATTTCAGTTGGGAATGTATATCCTTTATGGGATTTTGTCCCTGGCCGTTCTATGGAGTATGTACGCCATGCCGCATTGGTTTCGTACTTCTTGGCCTTCGCTCACGTTAAAATATACGGTGAACATTTTAATCGGCGTTTTTCTGGGGAAAGTTCTGATTGCTGTCCTGCTGTTGCTGACTGATCTTGTCATGGTCATTCCCAATCTGATCAGCATGTTCATTTCGTTTAAAAATCATCCTGTTGGTAATCCGCCGGATGGATCGCGTTTTATCAGCCGGGTTACCTTTATTTCACAAACGGCATTATTTCTTGGGGCTGTACTTACTTCAGGTCTGGCCTATGGAATGACTAAACGATATAGTTACAAAATCAGGCGACTGCAAGTTCAGCTGAAAGATTTGCCGGAGGAGTTTAAAGGGCTGAAAATTGCACAGATTTCGGATATTCATTCGGGAAGTTTTGATGACCCGGAAGCGGTATCGGAAGGTGTTGCTTCCATTATGAAGGAAAAGCCGGACCTGATTTTATTTACCGGTGACCTGGTGAATAACAGGGCCGAAGAAATTGTGCCGTATATGGAAGTTTTTAATAAGCTGAAAGCGCCATTGGGCGTTTATTCCGTTTTGGGAAACCACGATTACGGCGATTACGTTAAGTGGCCCTCCGAAGAAGCCAGGAAACAAAACCTGGAGCAACTCAAGCAAAATCACGC
>JBBSBP010000078.1:0-24182 GCA_038251165.1 Bacteroidales bacterium
CCCTGCAGTCAGTAATTTTTGTAGCCAGTTTTTCATAAGTGAGTTCAAGGTATTGTCCTTCCTTAATCTGGAAGTCGGTAGTCATTTTTGCCGGGATTAAAATTATGCCGTTTTCAAGGGCGATGACCAGGTCGCAACCTGCGACTGCCAGTTTTTTCACTTTTCCCCTTCCTGAAAGGATTGGATTCGATAGTCCTTCAAAAGAGGCTTTCAGTTCGCCGTAACAAACTTTTCCCACAGAGGCGGTAACTTTTACCATTACAGTATAAGTACCCGTTATTCTATAAGTATGCGTGGGAGAAGACGAATCAGAATATGTATTGTCCCCGAATGACCAGGAATATTTAGCTCCTTCCGGTTGTGGATCAGTTTTAAATGCATAACCCGGTGGTAAACTTTTATTCATTGCAAAAACAACTTTTACCGTACAATCTGTTTGTGCCAGCAAACCGGAAAGGGTAAAAAGTACCAGGATTAAGGTTAAACTGCTTTTCATAAGAATTAGTTTTTTGGTTTCTTCAGCCTTCAAGAAAGGTATATCTCTGTCAACCATAAAGATATAAGGATTTTTGGAAATTAATATATTGGATTGATAAATATTTATAGGACTTTTTATCAATGTTTTCAGGTATTTCACGACTAAAATTTTAAAATTAATATACCATGCGCTAAAATTTCATTCATCAAAACCTGTTTTTTCTTAACAATCCCCCTTCCTGAAAGGATTGGATTCGATTGTCCTTCAAAAGAGGCTTTCAGTTCGCCGTAACAAACTTTTCCACCCGGGTCAACAACCTCCAGGTTAATGACATAAGCATTTGAGGTCTTGTATGCATAGGTTGGCGAAGCCTGTTCGGAAGTTCCTCTCTCACCTAATTGCCAGAGATATTTTGAGACTTCAGGCTGAACTTCAGTTTTGAATACATAGCTTAAAGGGCTGGCAGTAATTTTGGTAAAGATTACCGGAACCTTGCAGGCTGCAGTTGTGCTGATTTACTTTATGAGCAGAACATTGACTTCAGTTCCTTCCCTGCAGTCAGTAATTTTTGTAGCCAGTTTTTCATAAGTGAGTTCAATGTACTGTCCTTCCTTAATCTGGAAGTCGGTATTCATTCTTACAGGGATTAAAGTTGTGCCGTTATCAAGGGCGATGACCAGGTCGCAACCTTCGACTGCCAGTTTTTTGACTTTTCCCCTTCCTGAAAGGATTGGATTTGATTGTCCTTCAAAAGAGGCTTTCAGTTCGCCGTAACAAACTTTACCGTCAGAGGCGGTAACTTTTACCATTACAGTATAAGTACCCGTTATTCTATAAGTATGCGTGGGAGAGGACGAATCAGAATATGTATTGTCCCCGAATGACCAGGAATATTTAGCTCCTTCCGGTTGTGGATCAGTTTTAAATGAATAACCCGGCGTTAAACTTTTATTCATTGCACAAACAACTTTTACCTTACAATCTGTATGTGCCAGCAAACCGGAAAGGGTAAAAAGTACCAGGATTAAAGTTATACTGCTTTTCATAAGAATTAGTTTTATGGTTTCTTCAGCCTTCAAGAAAGATATATCTCTGTCAACCATAAAGATACAAGGATTTTTGGAATTTGGTTTATATTATTGATAAATATTTATAGGACTTTTTATCAATGTTTACAGGTATTTAACGACTAAAATTTTTTCGCGGCATGTTCGTTTCATTCATCAAAACCTGTTTTTTCTTAACAATCGTTAATGAAGTATGATCAGTCAAACTATCCGGTTACTTTTGATCCGGAATATATCAATTCAACCGGAAAGATGGATGAATATAGATTGATCCAACTAAAAAAAGATTGACCATGCAATTACATATAATAGGGGGATTTCTGGGTAGCGGAAAAACAACTGCCATTGCCACTGCCTCACTTCTTTTACAGGAACGGGGAATTCACGCCGGTGTGGTTACCAACGATCAGGGGAAATATCTGGTCGACAGCAGGTTTATTTCAGCCAGAAACATTCCTTCGGGACAGGTGACGGGTGGTTGTTTTTGCTGCAATTACAATCAACTCGATGAGCAAATCAACAGGCTTCACAACAGTATGGGCATTCAGATCATTTTTGCCGAATCGGTGGGCTCGTGTACCGATTTGATAGCCACTGTAATCAAACCGCTTTCCGTTTTTAAAAATCGGGAAACAGAACGATTGAGCCTGAGTATTTTTGCTGAGGCCGCGTTATTATACGATTTTCTGCAAAACAATCATTCCCCTTTCAGCGCCAATATCGCTTATATTTATGCCAAACAAATCGAAGAAGCTGAAATCCTGATTGTGAATAAAACCGATCTGATAAGCACGGAAATACTTGAAATTCTGAAACGATTGGTTGCTTTGAAGTTTCCGGAGAAAGCGGTTTTATTTCAAAACTCGCTCGATAGGGAAAGTGTGGTGAAATGGCTGAATATACTGGATCAACCTTCCGGAGAAACTATCCGGGAAAGGAATTCGCTCGATATTGACTACCAACGTTACGGAACCGGAGAAGCCGAACTGGCATGGTTTGACCAGGAGATCGAAATAAGTTCAGATAACGGTGATGCTGTTGAACTTGGTAAAGAGCTTGTCGGGATGATCTTGCACGAAACCGAAAACCGGCGCTGGACCATCGGTCATCTGAAATTTATCATGGAGGCTAATGGCCAAACAGAAAAAATCAGTTTTACCACCAACATCAAACGCCATGATTTGGATAAACTTTTGATTTTAAAATCTTCAACAGCAAAACTGATTATTAATGCCCGAATTGAAACTGAACCGGAAGCACTGAAACAGATGGTTGCAGAAGTGGTGCAAATAATCAGACTCAAAAGTAATGCAACAATTCAGGAATTGAATACTTCAGCTTTTAAACCTGGTTTTCCAAACCCAACTTTTCGAATGAGCAATGCCGGATAAAGTTCTCCGATATGGTTTATATTCCGTTTTGTGGATCCTCCTGTTTTACTTCAGGGACAACCTGGCCACTTTTATCGTGTATTACATGTTTGACCTTCCGGAAATCTCCCGGTTTTCTGAAACGCTTTGGTTCTTCATTGGAGTATTCCTGAAAATTGGCTTATTACTGGTGCTGGTTATTTTTCTTGCCGGCATCATCCGCTCCTGGTTTTCTCCTGAAAAAACCCGGAAGGCTCTTCAAGGCAAATCACTTTTTGCAGGGAATGTACTGGCTGGAATACTTGGAATTGTCACACCATTTTGTTCATGTTCTGCCATTCCGCTTTTCCTGGCGTTCGTTGAGGCAGGCATTCCTCTTGGGGTGGTTTTTTCATTCCTGATTGCTGCGCCTATGATCAATGAAGTAGCTGTAATTATGCTTTTCAGCCTTTTCGGCTGGAAGGTTGGTCTTATTTATATTTTGACCGGGCTGGTCATTGCCATTTTTTCGGGTTGGATGATCGGTAAACTGAAATTGGAACGATGGCTCCAGGATTGGGTTTTGAATACCCGGTTCGGAATAAAGGAATCCGAAAGTGGTCTGTTGTCTGTTGATGACCGGATAAAAGTTGGAACTGAGGCTGTCAAGGATGTTTTTTCGAAGATCTGGCTCTATTTAATTATTGGAATCGCAGTGGGGGCCATTGTTCACGGCTATGTTCCGGAAGATTATCTGGCATCATTGATGAATAAATCCAATTGGTATTCAGTGCCTGTTTCAGTATTGATCGGAGTTCCATTGTATTCCTGCTCAGCTGGTGCAGTACCAATAGTCAGCGCCCTGATTGAGAAAGGTGTTCCGCTGGGAACAGCTTTGGCTTTCATGATGTCGGTCATTGCCATTTCGCTTCCTGAACTGATTATTCTGAAAAAGGCGCTGAAGTTGCCTTTCATCCTGACCTTTGTTGGAATTATTGCCTCAGGGATCATGTTGGTTGGCTGGTTACTGAATTTTATGCTGTAAGTTTTTGAATTGTAAGCAGGAGAAATCCCTTTCCGAAAAAATATCCGGCCGAATTTGCAGGAACTTTTACTCTTGTTTTATTGTGTACCGGATCATTAGTGATTATACAGGCGGTTTGATTACCAATTTGGGTATCGCTGGTTCATTTGGAATGGCAGTTGGATTGTACCAAAAGAAGACTGTCAGAAAAGCAGAAAACTAATTATATTTACCACCTTCAAAAAACAGACAATCCCAAAAACCTGTACAAATGAAGATTTATAATTATTTATTGATCCTATCGTCCTTTTAACTGATCTTTCAAATTAGTCAAAGTCAGAATGTTTCACAATGGCGTGGTCTTAACCGTGACGGAATTTATCCGGATAAAAATCTTTTAAAAGTTTGGCCGGAAAAAGGGCCGCAACTCCTTTGGGAAACCGAAGAAATTGGTAATGGATATGGTTCTCCTGTTATCGCCGGTGACCGGCTTTAATCTGATTTATGTAAGTTCAGAACTTGGCCGCATTTTCTGTCTTGAAGCGGCTTCAGGAAAAGTAAAATGGACCGTGGACATGACTGATGATCTGGGAGGGAAACTGAACATGTTTGGCAATTCGGAATCGCTGTTTGTGGATGAGAAGAATGTGTATTGCATGCCGGGTGGTGATCATGGAACCGGAGCTTATAAACTTCAGTTATCACCTGATGGGAAAACGATTCATGAAATCTGGAGAAACGGAGATGTACTGAATGCGCTGGGTGGTTTTGTGAAAATTGGCGATCGGTTATACTGCGCATCAAAAGATCATAAACTGAAATGCCTCGACACAAATAACGGAATGGTGGTTGATTCACTCCCGAATATGTCAGGAAGCGTTATATATGCAGATTAATATCACAGATTAGAGCTTTACCTGACCACAAATTTTACCGTTTCCTGGCTGTTGCTTTGCTGTAACACCAGCAGATAAGTGCCTTTTGCCAAATGTCCGAGCTGAAGCTGTACCTGCTGGTATCCTTTTGTGAATTTCTGCGGCAGAAGGTTTTCAATCCGTTGACCGTTGATTGAAAATATACTGATTTGAGTGCGTTCTCCATCGGCTTCAAACGAGAATTGGGCCTGGTCATCAACCGGATTAGGCCACAATTTCAAGCTTTGTACTGCTTCTGTAGAAACAGAAGGACCTGTACTTTTATCGACAAGCTGAATTCCAGGAAATGACTGACCTAAAATCTGTGTGATTTCCTGGTCATCAAGATTAAACCACTGTTTGTATAATCCGGCATATATGCTGCGGAAATCATATTGTACCTCCAGATTGTCGGCATTTCCTACAAATGATGGAATAACCGGATTATTACCGAGGATGCCTGGATTGACCTTTGATCCGAAAAGAATTGCAGGCCAGCTTGTGCCATGATCGGTGCCGAGGCTGCCGTTTGATTTGATTCGCCGGCCGAATTCGGTAAAAACGTATCCCATGACCTCGTCGGCTTTGTTCATCAGGGTTAAATCGTCCTGGAATGCTTCAATAGCCGTCGATAGTTTGTTTAATAAGTCAGGATGAGTTCCTGTCAGCTTATTCGTTTCGCTTGAAACCTGGCCCGAGTGCGTGTCCCATCCACCCAGACTGACTAAATAAATCTGAGTTTCCAGTCCACCCGCAATCAGGTTGGCAACCAGCTTCAACTGGTCGGCCAGTGGATTTTGTCCTTTGCTGGGGTAGAGCGATGACAGATTTTTGGCTTTTTCGGAGGCAGATTTGATAACTGAAAGATAACTCTCCGTTTGCTCCATCATGTTGTTGACAAAACGCAGTTCATTTCCGAATGGTGTTTCAGGGAAACCACCGTTGGCCGATGAATTGTCGTATGTGGTTGACAGATTTCGGAGAACTGCACTGTAATTGGCCATCTCGCCCTCAAATACGGAAGAACTGGTTGATCCAATAGTAAGGGCAATAGGGTGGGGTTGTTTTTCATTCGGAAATCCTTTGGGATAGGTTGGATATTTCTGGCTGAACATGCGACCTGCCCAACCCGAATTGATAACAGTATTTGAACCGGAAGCAGACATCACGATATCCCTGGAACGAAAATGAGAAAAATTGGTGTTGGGATAACCTACACCCTGAATGATCTGAACTTTACCTTCATGATACAAATTAGCCAATTGAGGCATTGCCGGATTCAAGCCTGTTTCATCGGTAAGCTTTAGTATCTGTGACTGGTTCACCAAAATATTACGGCGGGCATTGGCCAGATTGTCGTATTGTGAAATAGGAATCACCATGTTTAAGCCGTCGTTTCCGCCGTTAAGCTGAATCAAAACAAGTTTTCGGTTGGAATTAAACGAACCCAGCACATCAAGGAGCTTAGGACTGGCTATTGCGTTCATCCATTGCCCCTGGAATAAAAATGGTCCGGCAAGTGACGTTGCAGCATATTTTAAAAATTTCCTTCGTTCCATTTTTATCGTTTTCAGAAGTTAGCAAAGGTAAAATTCAGGCATCCGAAGTATTGCTGTTGTTAAAGCAAGCAGCTTGTTGGCAATCAGTCTTTTTTGGTTGGCATCATTCGGATTTGAGCTGTATTTTATCCATTCAAAGGTCCAGGTAGAATCGGGTAGTCCCGGAATGAGTATTTCCTTAAATTGCAGTACCTGAGCATCATTTAATGAACACGGAAGTAAAATCCGGGCAAGACCATTGATTACACTTGTTACATCAGTAGGGTCATCCACGTAGCCGGATAGAATAAACGGATCGATGACGTATTTGAATCTGCCTTTGGTGAAGCCAAATGAACTTAAGGTATCTGTATAGGTAGCCCGGTATGGGATGGTGGACGAATTAATCCATAATTGAGAATACGCGGGTTCCTTGTAGTATTGAGGCCATCCTGCCACATCAGGTGGATCTCCTAATGTCATTTCCATGTCACGGCAGGAAAAATAAATTGCGTTCCAGATTTCGTAGTTATTCAACAGACTGTCTGATAGTGTTATCCCGCATTTCCGGTAAACGCCAATCGTAAAATCCAGTGGATTTTTGATCAATGAACCCCGGTAATCGGTACTGAAAAAATGTTCGCTGCTGAGCAGCTGCACCAGCATGGGTTTTATTTCGAAATTGTTGTTGAAAAGAGTTGTTGCAAGTGGTTCAATGATCTGATTTTCGATGGTCTGATTGATCTCGTGATGCATAAACCAGCGGTAAATTTTCCGCGCCAGGAAACGGGCTGTTTCCTTTTTTTTGAAAATCATTTCAATCAAAATCCTGTATTCATCAGCTTCCTTATTCTGAATGCTCGTTCGATCAAAAGCATTAGTGAAATTCTTGGTTGTTGTATCGTGACGGGTTCTGTCGTAATACGATTTCCCTATAGTCCTGTCAACCTTCCAGCCCGTTAAGACTTTGGCCGCTTCCCTGATGTCAGTTTCGGTATAGTTGGAGTAATCACCATTGCCAATCTGGGGTCCTTTCCCAATGGTAAACAATTCGAACAATTCACGTCCATAGTTTTCGTTTGGGGCACCGGCTTTATTCGATTCACCGTTAAGGTAGACCAACATGGCAGGACTTATGGTTATTTCGCAAGCCAGTTGCCTGATGTTACCCAGTGCGAAATTTCTAAGAAGTTGATTGTATTGGTAAAGCAGGGAGGCAACTGTTACTGCTCCGCTTTCCGTTACAAAATGGTTGTGCCAGAATAAAACCATTTTTTCAACCAGAGAAGTTCCCTGCAGCATCATGTTCCCAATCCACCAGGAGCGAAGACTTTTCAACCGGTAAGTGTTGTAAGTCCCATTGTAAACTTCATTTACCCATGTTGAGCCGATTTCTGCAATCTGATCTTCTTCATCCGTAATCACCGGTGGCTCAGGTGCTGCCGGAATAGCGGTGAGTTTATCCAGTGCGGAAAGGATGCTTTTACCAACCAGTGCATCTGCTTCCTCTTTCTTAACGCCAAAAAGACACCGGTCTAACAAATGTCTTGCCTGCCCGAAATCCAGGTTGCCTGATATTGGTTGAATAGAATACGATTTACCGGTAAACTCCATAGGAAATAATTTTTTTTATAAAAGGCGGGATGAAGAAAAGAAAAAAGTACAACCTGTTCCTGATCAGTTTACGGGGCCTTCTCCCATTCAAACACAGACAACATAAAAAAGTTGAATCTATCCGGTTTATTTTTAAAAAAAGGATTTAACCGGTTATTTCGGTTGAATCCTTTCTGATCAAGTTCCTGCAAATCGTTCATCGAACAGTAAAGAACGATTGTTTTATCTCAGGATGGTTTAATTTTTTCGAACAAAGCGGGCAATTTTTCCTGATAAATAGCTTTAATCTGTTCTTCGCTTTCACCAATAGGTTTAACTGGAATCAGGTCCATCACTTCGTTGGGTTTCATTCCGGAATGGTAAAGGGTATTCAGGGCGGCATTCATGGTTTCGTAAATGGTTTCGCGGCATTCGTCCTGGGTCAGTCCCATTTTTGCACCAACCGATTCCAGTTCATTCCACTGAAACCAGAAATAGGTTGGTAGCATTGCCGAAAGTATCGCATATGCTTCCAGCTTGGCTTCGGAAGTTTCGAACGTGTGTCCCAGCAAATTGAGCATTTCCAGGATGTACCACTTCTGAGTTTCAGAAATTTCAGGCCCAAAACTTACCGGATTGTAACCGTGGTTGATTACCGAAGTTGCATTGGGTACTAACCGGACAATCTGTTGTACGGGCTTAAGCACATCGGCAATCTTTTCGATGGTGATTTTTGGCGCCAGTGAAATGAAAATGGTCTGTTCACTTACAGCGCCAGTGATTTTCTGAAGTGTTTCCATAATTACCGGAGGGTGCAGGGCCAGGAAAACAATGTCTTTTTTTGCGGCGTCTGAAGCATAACCAACCGTTTGGATAAAGGTAAATTTTTGCTTCAACGATTGAAGAATTTCGGGATCGGTGTCGAAAACAGTAATAGAATCAAAAATAGCTTTTTTATTCACAAAGGCTTGCAGAAAAATCCTGGTAATTCTGCCACCGCCAATAAAACCAAGTGTTTTTGTCTTCATGATGATTGATTTTTATATGCCTAAATATAGCAATTACAAAACGTAGTTAAAAAGATATCCGACACATATTATACCGAAAGTGACAATACCCACAAATGCGGCAATAAGCTGCCATTTCAGTACTTTCTTCAGGATAATAATCTCCGGAAGTGAAAGGGCAATCACCGACATCATAAAAGCCAAAGCAGTCCCCAGCGACACGCCTTTTTCGATCAGTACACTTACAATCGGGATGATTCCGGCTGCATTGGAGTACATTGGTACGCCAATCAGAATTGCCACAGGTACTCCGTACCAGTTTCCTTTTCCGAGTAATGCCCCCAGGAAATCTTCGGGAACATACCCATGAGCCCCGGCGCCAACAGCAATACCGATCACGATGTAAATCCATATTTTACCAACAATTTCCTTTACCGAATCAAAAGCATACCTGATTCGCTGAGCAAATGGCAGGATGCCGTTTTCATCGGATTCCTGGTTTGTTTTAATCTGGAATACCCAGTCGGCCACATACTTCTCAAGCTTTAGACTGCCAATGATCCAGCCGGAAAAAATTGCAATGAATAAGCCGGTTACGATGTAAATCGTCATCACTTTCCATCCAAATAATCCCAGTAAAAGAACAACTGCTACTTCGTTTATCATTGGTGCTGCAATGAGGAACGAAAAGGTAACTCCCAGCGGAACTCCGGCTTCAACAAATCCCAGGAACAGTGGAATGGCTGAACAGGAGCAGAACGGGGTGACAATTCCCAGCAAGGCTGCCAGCACATTTCCGGTGAACAGTGATTTGCCTTCAAGTATTTTGCGCGTTTTTTCGGTGGTGAAATAGCTGCGTAAAATGCCAACGCCGAAAATGATCAGAACCAGAAGCAGTATAACTTTAGGGACTTCGAAGAGAAAGAAACGCAGCGTTTCAGTCAGGTGCAGTCCACTGGTCATTCCTGCCAGATCGTCGACGACAAAGTTGGTCATTTTTTGCAGGTTCAGGTACAGCGCCAGCCACAAAGGCAACAGCAGGACAGGATAGAGTATTCCATTGGTCTGCCTGTTTAATTCAGTTATTCGTTGTTTCATTGAAGAGTTCTTGAAGATGCGATTGTTCCGGATGTTTGGTTAACAGATGTCAACCTTCCATTAACATCAGAAAAAATAGATTTGAATATAATAAATGCCAACTGCAATAAATAAAACCGCTATAACCCGGCGGAACCAGTATTCAAAGGTTTTTAATTTAGCGTAAAAGCTACCGATTGAGCCGAGAGAAAAGGCAATGAGCCAGGCAAACAGAATGACCGGAATTCCTGTTGCCAGGGCAAAGATCAGTGGCAGGTACAATCCGGAAGCACTGCTGATGGTCATTGGGATCAGCATACCAAAATACAGTACTCCGCTGTACGGACAAAAGGCGAGTGCAAACACCATTCCAAGCATTAACACACCCCAAAATCCGCCTTTGCTGTGCCCTTCCATCCGGTTGGTCAGCCAGCTGATGCCCGGGATTTTCAGCGTAAAGATACCAAGCATGAATAAACCGATAACAACCAGCAAAGGACCGAGGAGTTTTTCTCCCCATTCCTGAAGGAATCCTGAAAGTTGGAACTGACCGGCGCCAAAATAAAACAGTAATCCAATGACGGTGTAACTGACGGCGCGTCCAAGGGTATAGATCAATCCGTTATAAAATACGATGCGGCGGTTTTCAAGATCTTTGCTGATGTAACCAATAGCCGTAATGTTGGTTGCCAGCGGACAAGGACTAATGGCCGTCATCAGTCCCAGTAAAAATGCCGATACAAGCGGAAGCTGCGAGTTTTCAAATAGCGTTTGAAGGAATTCCATACTAATCCGGTAGATCGTTACATTTTTTCAATGGTTTCCTTAATTTTTTCCTTCAGCTTATCCGGGTTGGTGCGGGCATACATGAAAGCTACGTTGGTAAGGTTTACTGCTTTGTCACCTTTGATAACCAGGAGTGACTGTCCGCTGATCCGGTGTTTTTTAATCAAAGGATTGGTCTTGTCTTCATCGCGGTTGATTGATTTCAAACTGATCTGATCACCGTAATACTGTTTCAGGGCTTCTCTTGTGACTGCTTCAACGGCTTCGCAGGTAACGCAGCGGTTGGTCGCATGGAAATAATATACTTCAGTATTGGCTTCTTTTTGCTTTGTTTGGGCAGTTGAACTGCTGAATCCGACAAATAGCAGAATGATTGCTGCAAAGATTTTAATTCCGGACATAACTTTCGATTTAATTGGTTAATAATTCTTTGATTTCGTTTACCGAAGGAACTCGTCCTTTAACCAGGATCTTTCCGTCAACAACGAGTGCAGGTGTGGTCATAACTCCCAGTTTCATGATTTCCAGAAAATCTTCCACCTTGGTTACTGAGGCATCCAGACCTGCTTCGTTCACCGCTTGTAAGGTTGCCTTTTCCAGCATTATGCATTTGGCGCAACCGGTTCCCAATACTTTAATTTCCATTTTTTTTATTTTTTAATGTCACATATTTTGCATTTCCAGTGCTTTTTCAGCCGTATTCAAATGCATTCACCTGCTTTTATACTTTTGGTCTGTTTATAGTTCGTAAATCAACGAACATAAAGAGTAAATTTTTTTACATTTTCAGGATCCGCTTAAATCCTTCCTGGGCTTCAATCCAGTTCTCCTTGTTGATGCAGTATTTAATTCGCGGAGCTTCAATTTCACCCTGAATCAAACCGGCATCCTTTAATTCCTTCAGATGCTGCGAAAGTGTTGATTTTACAATCGGCAGATCTTCTGTTAAATCGCCGCTGTAGCAGCAGGATTGTTTGGATAAGATTTCCAGAATGTAAATCCGGATCGGATGACCCATTGCTTTGGCATAACGTGCCATTTTCTTTTGTTCCTCTGTGATAAGATTTTTCTGCTTCATTACTGTTCGGTAAATTACGAACAAAGGAAATCCAAATTTATTTAACATGCAAACAATTCCTGAATAAAAATGTGGAAGAGTTTTATCCGGAAAATAATTAACTATTTTTGAAAACTAAACTGATCTTAATCCCTAAAAGATGAATACCACCAATTCAAATTCACGGCGTAATTTTTTGAGAAAAGCCGGAGGTGCTGCTATTGGAATGGCTGGATTGACAGCTGCTGCAAACACTCTCCCCGCTGAAATCCAGGAGTACAAAAAATCGGGAAAACTATTTATTGAAGAAGTTAGCGGGACCAAAGACCGCATTGAACGTGTGAAAATTGCCACGCTTGGCATGCAGCGATACGATTGGGAACAGGGAACAGTCGCCCAGGCTTATCTGGAAATGGGAGAATTGGATCTGGTTGTTGCGTTTGCACGCGGAGCTATTCTTCGTCAGGAAAAAGGCCGGTTTTCAGTGCTCAAAGGCAATGGTCCAATTAACGATTGCTCAAGTGTTGGAGAAGCAGTTCTTTTTGCTGCCCGACTTACAGGAGATCCGGTTTTTCAGCAAGGTGCCGATGAAATGCTGGAAGTCATTAGAACTACCAACCATAGATCTTCCGATGGAATTATTTATCATACGCAGGAACCTCAAAAGGGAATCTGGTCGGATGCAACCTATATGTTACCACCTTTTCTGGCTGCTGCCGGAGAATATCAGGAAGCTGTCAAACAAATCGAAGGTTACCGCAAATACCTGTATAACGGGAAAGACCAGCTTTATTCGCACATGTGGGATGATCAGAAAAAAGTACTGAACCGGGCAGATTACTGGGGTGTCGGAAACGGCTGGTCGGCTGCAGGTATGACCCGGGTTATCCGATTGCTGCCCGACTCGATGAGGAATGAAAAGCAAATGCTTATCGGGTATGTCCGGGATGTAATTGATGGTTGCCTGAAATACCTTCGTCAGGATGGAATGTTTCATGATGTGGTAAACAATCCCGATACATTTCCGGAAGTGAATCTGAGCCAGATGTTATGCTATTCAATCTTCCGCGGAGTTTCTGCCGGCTACCTCAACTGGGCGTACCTCCGGCCGGCTGAAATAATGCGGAAAGCGGCGAATGACCAGGTGGATAAATTGGGTTATGTCCATAATGTGTGCGGCGTTCCAGGCTTCGACCGTCCATATTTTGCTCCTGAAGGACAGGCATTTTACCTCCTGATGGAAACCGCTGCCGCCGATCTGTAGAAAAGGAAGAATCAGCTGCGTTTTCAATTCGTTCAGTTGCCCGGATATCAATGGAAAATACCAGTTCAACTGATGATCAGTTCACTATTCTTTACCGTCACCTTGATGTGACCGCTATGAATTTGCCTAAGCCTTGCTTTAGACCATACCGCGCTGTTTTTTTATCGAATTCCAGGCTTCGTTTACTTTCTGAAATTTTTCGTGGGCAACTTTCTGGATGTCGTTACCCAGGTAATGAACCTTGTCGGGATGGTATTTCAGGGCCATTTTACGGTAGGCTTTTTTCAATTCATCATCGGTTGCAGTCGATTCTGTTTCCAGTATTTTATAGGCAGCATCGGTATTAGCAATAAACATCGATTCGATGGATTGGTAATCTTTTTCGCTGATTCCCATTTGCCGGGCCATATGGGCAATCAGTTTATGCTCGCTTTCGTGAACCTGTCCATCGACAGCAGCAATTCCAAAGAGAAAGTGCAGTAACTGCAGTCGGGACGGATGGTCCATGTTTTTGCGGATCTGAATGCAAACATCGGTAACAGGGATATTTTGGTTCAGCAGATCGCGCAATATTTTGAGTGCTTCACCGGCTGAGGCTGTGCCAAAGGAACGAACGAAAAAGTCTTTGGTGTAATCCAATTCCGATTTTAATACTTTCCCGTCGGCTTTCATCACTGAAGCTACCAGTATAAGCAGGCTCATGATGTAGCCGCCCTGTGTGGTTTGCTGTCCTGGCCTGTATGAGCGTTCAGACAGCATTAACTGATCTTTGTCGAATAAGGTTCCGACTACAAATCCGACAATTCCGCCGATAGGCCCGAAAAAAGCCCATCCCAAACCACCGGTAATCCATTTTCCTAATTTAGCCATTTGCTCTTATTTTTTTGTCAATTTCTATAATTTGCGGAATAATCAGTTCATTGTCGTTGTTGCTGATCAGATAATCAGCCAGTTTAATCCGTTGTTCGTCGGTCCACTGGTTCTGTATGCGTTGTCTTACCAATTCCTCCGTTACACCTTCGCGTTTCATTACCCGTTGAATACGTTCTTCTTCATTGGTCACAACGGCAATGGTTTTGTCCATCAACCGGTAAAAACCACTCTCGAACAGGATAGCTGCTTCGTGCAGCACATAAGGTGAATGTTTTGTCATGCACCACTCATCAAAAGCATTTTGAACGGCCGGATGCACCATCTCATTCAGTTTAGCCAGTAAACAGGGATCGTTAAAAACAATGCCGGCCAGATATTTTCGGTTAACCGACTCATCATTCAGGTAAACAGATGGTCCGAAGCATTGAATCAGCTGCCTGCGGATTTCCGGATCTGAATGCATCAGTTGTTTGGCGATGATGTCAGCTTCAAAAACAGGGATGCCCAGAACCTTGAAAACACGGCAAACCGTGCTTTTCCCACTTCCTATTCCACCCGTGATTCCAATTTTGATCATGTTCTTAATTTTCAATCAGGTATTCCAATTCATCCGGAGTAATTTTCATGGCATAGATAAAAACCGGAGTTGATACTGACGTAATTTTCAGGTGTTGTTTCCCTTCATGAATGTCGGAATACGAAACTGTCAGTTTAAAATCATCGGATTTAATTTCAGAAAAACGACTTAAACCTACCTGAAAGGATACTTTTACTTTTGCCGGAAATAATTTAATGGTCACATCCGAAGGCCGGTTAAGCAGAAGAACCGGCACTGTTTGTTGTGCTTCGGTATATTCCTCTACCGGAATATTCAGTTGAACTGTTGGAGGTTCAAAAAACACCTCTTTTTGCGGGCTTATTTTAGCTTCGGTTTGAATCGGCAGATCAACGTCATTGAATCGTTGTGCCTCTGTATATACATATTTCAAGGTATCCAGCACTGACTGTGCCCCATTTACGATAATTGAGTCGGGAATGGCTTTAATTTCTCCACTAATCTGATATTGCTTTTTCAGATTGACTTGAACATACGGCTTTACTTTTACCTTTTTTCGTCCCATTTTGTCGAATTTGAAAAACAAGGTGTCGGGATTCATGCTCAGTATCTCGAGTTCGTTGGATAGCTGATAGGATAACTTTGCAAGGAATTGCCTGGACGGAAAGGCGAAGCTGTTTTTGCGGCTGTCCATCATCCGGTTGTCGGTCAAATCATTCACGTTGAACTCCAATGGTATGAAAAGAAAAATAAATTTGTGCCGCAAAATGGTAAATCCGTGTGCTTTGATATTTAATTCGAACTGATCGGGCGGAATGCCGGCCAGGGTTTTGTTATCCGGGAGATTGACATATTTAACCGGTACATCAAGGTCGACGGTGTAGGTTTTGCTCATGGCATTCAGAAACCAGAAACCAGTCGCAATAACAACACAGATTAAATAGGCTACAACCCGTTTATCGTTTCGGAAATATACCTTTTTCAGGTATCTTACAACTTTATATACCCAGTTTGTATTCACGGCTTCAAATATAAAAAAAAGGACCGACATGTTGCCGGTCCTTTTTTATTTCGTAAGGAGCATCAATTATTTTTGAGCCTGAACGTCAGACATATCTTTAACAATGGCTGCCTTGTCGACTCTGATTTTAACATTGTCGTCAACCTGCAGCAAAACGGTATTGTCTTTGAGTTCAAGAATTTTCCCGTAGATTCCGCCTGTTGTTACTACTTTGTCGCCTTTTGCAATGCTATTGCGGAAGGCCGTAAGATCTTTTTGTTTTTTCATCTGAGGTCTGATCATAAAAAAGTAAAATACTACAATAATCAGAACCAACGGAAGAAATGTCATGATTGGATTTGGTTCAGCACCTGGTGCCGGTTGTCCCATTAATAAATAATTCATCTGAAAATAATGTCTAAATTTAGCTGTAAATTTCTATAATTTCGTTTGTTACCTTTGCTTTAATAAAGAGCTGTTTTTGTGTTGGTTCAGTATTTGCGAATACCGTAATCGTTTTTAATTGTTTCCCGACTTCTCCGGATGAATTGTAGATCACTTCAATTTGTCCTTCTCCTCCGGGGGGTATGTTTTTAACCGGAATATTTACCTCTGTACATCCGCAACCTGAATCAACACCTGAAATGGTTAAGGTCCTGGTTCCTTCGTTCCTGAAAATAAAGGTGAAAGATACTACTTCCCCCGCTTTAAGCAATCCAAAATTATGGATTTCTTCTGAAAAGACAAATTTAGCAATCCCTGTTTCATTTGAACTGTCAACTGTTGTCGTCTTTTTAGTTCCTGAATTACACGAACTGATCAAAATTAAACAGAAAGTCACTACCAAAAGGCACAACCTGAAACCTGGAACCTGGAACTTTAAACCTCTTTTCATGCGCTTTCTTCTTCGCCAATTAAACCACGTCCGGCCTTGAGAATTTTATTTGCTTTCTTCAGATCCTTCAAGGCTTTGTCGAGTATTCCGTTGATGAAATTCCTACTTTTTTCAGTGCTGTAATACTTCGAAAGTTCGATGTATTCGTTCATGGTAACCTTGGTCGGAATGGATGGAAAATAGAGAAATTCGCTTAATGCCAGTTCAAGTATCAGGTTGTCGGTAAAGGCAATGCGCTCAATGTCCCAGTTAACCGTATGTTGCCTGATCAGGTCCATATTTTCGGTGTGGTTCAGAACTACCCTGCGGTAAAGGTCTTTGGCAAAAAGCCGGTCTTCTTCGTCTTTGTACATGGGTAGCAAAGCCTGGTGGTCATCGCTGTATTCCTTAAATTTTTTAAAGGTTTTAAGAATCATGCTTACCACAAAATCGAGGTCATCGTTCCAGTATATACTTTGTTCCTCGAGTAAAGATTCAATGTCTTCGTTATCCAGGATCATGTATTTGAAAATGTCTTCAACCAGTTTGCGGTCGTCAGCAAATGAGCATTGATCTGCAGCCATGTATTCCTTGTAAAAATCCTGTTCAACAAGGGAAAGATATAATTTGCGGATAAGTTCTTCGTTGTCGGTCCAGTCTAATTTGGATGCTTCGAGGTATTTGTTCAGCGGAATGCTGATTTTCAGTTGGTGAATCAGCTGATTACGTATGAAACGTGTATTCGGGTCCAGTTCTGCACTTGAAGGCCGGTGTTTTTTCAGGCCCAGATTAATCCGGTCTTCTGCAAACTTTTCAATCTCAATAACAAGTGACATCAGATAATGATACAGATCGTATGTTTTCTGCAAACTGAAAAAAAGTTCCTTTTCAGTAGTATTGATCGATGTTTCTGGTGAAGTAAAGAACGCGTACAATATTTGCAATACCTTGATTCGGATTATTCTTCTGCTAATCATTGTCTTAGAACGAATTTTATTATAAGATTGCAAAGTTAGAATTTTTTCTCATACCATTTGGCTGCAGAAATAATTTAATGGGCACGGAAGGTATTCTCTTAACCAAATAGAAACATAGAACAAGACAGGGAAAAAAAAACAGGCAATCCGTAATGATCGGATCAGGTTTTAACGATATGAATTTAACCTGTTCATTCCGGATCATTTTCGGTTGTCATTTCAGTGTTAAATTCATCTTCAGGAGAATCTTCCTCCTCCGGTTCATTTTCCCAGCTTGCTACCGGTCGTGCAGGCCCCTGATGCCGGTAATAAAAAGAAAGCAAAAGTCCGCTGACAGAGCCCCATAAATGGCTTTCCCATGATATTTCAGGCTGAAGGGGGAAAATTCCCCAGAACATACTGCCATACAGAAATACCACGATGATTCCGATTGTCAGCAAGTTGGCATCTCTGCGGAAAATACCGCTGAAAAACAGGAAGGAAGCCAGACCGTATACGATACCGCTTGCGCCGATATGCCAGGCTTCACGTCCTCCCAGCCAAACACAAATGCCTGAAAGAATATAGATCAGGAGAAAAATCCGGTATGCCAGCCGGCGGTAAAAATAAAGCAAGGCAAAAGTGAGAATCAGAAACGGTACTGTGTTGGATAACAAATGTTCGTAGCTGCTGTGAATAAACGGGGACAAAAAAATACCCGGCAGACCTTCGATATGCAAGGGCAATATCCCCAGAATGGTCAGATTCAGATGCAAAACATTCTCAGCCAGTTTTACCAGCCAGAATATACCGACGATCAATACCGGAATCAAAAGACTGTATTTAAAAATCTTCTTTTCCGTTTCCTTATCAGGTGGTTCGGAGTTTCTGGGGTAATAATGGAAGATGGACATTAAACCAGTGATTTTATCAATGCTGCAAAATTAAAGATATCTTCTTCCCGGGTGTCAAAGGAAGTCATCCAGCGAACTTCTGAACGGTGCTCATCCCACATGTAAAAGAAATATTTATCCTGAAGCTGAGGTATGATTTCAGGCGGAACAATGGCAAATACTCCATTGGCTTCCACATCCTGGGTGAGTTGGATCGCAGGGATATTACGTACTTCCTGCTCAAGCAGCCTGGCCATCCGGTTGGAATGAGTGGCATTCCTCTTCCACAGATCGTTGTTGAAATATGCCAGAAACTGCGCACTCACAAAGCGCATTTTCGAAAACAGCTGCATACTTTGTTTTCGGATGTATTTGGCATTTTTCGATAATTCCGCGTTAAAGAACAGAACAGCTTCACCCAGCATCATGCCGTTTTTTGTCCCTCCAAACGAAAGTACATCAATTCCGGCATCCACAGTAAATGCACGGAACGGCAGGTCGAGGGCAACAGCAGCATTGGCCAGACGGGCCCCGTCCATGTGAACTAAAAGGCCGTATTGATGCGCCAGGCTGGTAATTGCACTGATTTCTTCAACCGTATAAACGGTTCCCAGTTCGGTTACCTGCGAGATAGAGATGATTTTAGGCTGTGCGTGATGTTCAAAATCGAATCCATGAAGGTATTTGATGATTCCTTCCGGTTTGATTTTCCCTTTGATGGTTTCGACCGGAAGTAATTTGCAACCGGTAAACTTTTCCGGAGCTCCGCATTCGTCAACCTGAATATGGGCGGTTTCAGCACAAATCACCGAATGAAAAGAATGTGTCAGCGTGGAAAGACCAAGTACATTGGCACCGGTTCCGTTAAACACAAAGTAAACATCAGTTTGTTCGCCAAATTCCTGTTTGAACCGGCTGATAGCCATTCCGGTCAGCTCATCGCCCCCGTATCCTAAAGCATGTCCTTCATTGGCAGCTGATAGGGCCAATAAAATCTCGGGGTGAATTCCCGAATTATTATCGCTTGCAAAACCTCGTTTCATAAATGATTTGTTGTAATTTTAGCAATGATTGTAAAAAGCTATAAATGAACTGAAAAAAATCAAATCGACCAAAATGGACAGATCATTAAAATTAAATGAAAAGCTGTTTTGTCTGGCTGTCAACCCAAAAAACGGCGGTATTTTGCTGAATGCCTCAGCTGCCCTGAACATGACACTGACTGGTTCAGTATTTGTCGCAAGCACTTGTTGCAATTGAGCCAATCTTAATCCCAATACCTATGGAAAAAGTAAATATATTCTGGTTCCGCCGCGATTTGCGGATTGACGACAATCATGGGCTTTTTCAGGCTTTAAATTCCGGGCTACCTGTTGTGCCTGTGTTTATTTTCGATCCGGCCATACTGGCACAGTTTCCCGATCCAAACGATGCCCGGCTTACTTTCATTCACCGATGTCTGACTGCCCTCGACCGTGAATTCCGAAAATATAACAGTAGCCTTCAGGTGTACTTTTCTTCCCCTGAAATTGTTTTCGGTCAGTTGGCCATCAAATTTTCCATTCAAAACGTTTTCACAAACACAGACTACGAACCGGCTGGGATTCTTCGTGACCGGAAAGTTGAAATACTCCTTCAGAATAAGGGAATTGAATTCCTGAGCTTTAAAGATCAGCTTATTTTTCATCACAACGAACTTGTCAAAGCCAATGGATCGCCCTACACGGTTTTTACACCATACAGCCGCACGTGGAAGGAAAAACTGGGTGACCAGGAGGTCACGTTTTTTGAAAGCGAAAAACTTCTTTTTAACCTGAAACACCTGGTTTCCGATTATTTCCCCGAGTTGTCCGAGATCGGCTATCAGGTTCAAAACATACGGTTCCCTGAAAACTCATTTGATCGGCAATTGATTGAAAATTATGCCCAAACGCGCGATTTTCCGGCTGAAAACGGGACCAGCAGGCTGGGAATTCACCTGCGATTCGGAACCGTTTCGATCCGGAAACTTACTGATTTTGCCCGGATTCATTCCGAAGTATTCCTGAATGAGCTGATCTGGCGAAATTTTTACATGGATGTTATGTGGCATTTTCCACATGTAGTTGAAAAATCATTTAAATCCGCCTACGATTTTATTCCCTGGCGAAACAACGAAACGGAATTTGCATGCTGGTGTGCCGGGCAAACCGGTTATCCGCTGGTTGATGCCGGGATGCGCGAGCTGAATGCCACGGGGTATATGCACAACCGGGTTCGTATGGTAGTTGCCAGTTTCCTTACCAAACATCTTCTTGTTGACTGGCGCTGGGGCGAAGCTTATTTTGCATCCCGGTTACTCGATTATGAACTGGCATCCAACAATGGCGGATGGCAATGGGCATCGGGTTCAGGTTGCGACGCCGCTCCCTATTTCCGGATTTTTAATCCGGCATTGCAGACCAAAAGGTTTGATCACGATTTAAAATACATCCGGAAATGGGTTCCTGAATACGGAACTTTAACTTATCCTCAACCATTGGTCGATCACGCGTTTGCCCGAACCCGGGCGATTGAGACTTATCGGAATACACTAAAATAAATACCAATTTTCAGATTACGGGTATTCTCCGGAGTATGTTTCAGGAGCAAATATCCTTCGCCGTCTGGCTTTAGCCGACGGAAGATAAAATAGAAAAAGCGCCACCCTTCCGAATGACGCTTTAATTTCAATCCATCAATTGATCAGTCTATTTTTTGATCCAGCTTAAAATCTTATCATCGTCCGGTTTTACTTTGGGGTCAACCACATCTACCAGATTCCCGTTTTCATCAATCAGATATTTCTGGAAGTTCCATCTGACCTCTGAATCCTTCACCCCATTCAGGTTTTTCGAAGTCAGCCATTTATACAAAGGAGCCATATCGTCACCTTTTACAGAAATTTTCGACATCATAGGAAAAGTTACGTCGTAATTTGCTGTGCAAAAAGTTTTGATATCCTCATTGGTTCCGGGTTCCTGCGCTCCAAAATTATTGGCAGGAAAACCGATGATAACGAATTTCTGGTTGCCGTATAATTTATACAGGCTTTCCAGGTCTTTGTACTGTGGAGTATTTCCGCATTTGGAAGCCGTATTGACAACCAAAACTTTTTTCCCTTTCAGACTCGATAAATCAAAATCCTTTCCTTCAATGTCTTTTACTTTAAAATCGTAAAATGATTTTTGACTAAAAGCTATGGATGAAATTAAGATAAGACTAAAAATTAATGCATGTTTTTTCATGATTCTGTTTTTATATTATAAACTGTGAATGAAACAATTCAGCATGTTAAAAGTTTTATCAGCAGGCTGAATGGTCTGATTATATTTTACACATCGGGTTATATTCTGAACCTGTTAATAAATTTCACCTTGTCGTTAGGTCAGAATTTGTATATTTGGTCGTTCAATGAAGAATGATTTATGGAGAATTTTATTGTATCAGCACGAAAATACAGACCCGATACGTTTGAGACCGTTGTGGGGCAGGCATCGATTACATCGACCTTAAAAAATGCGATTAAAAACAGCCAGCTTGCCCATGCGTATTTGTTTTGCGGACCCCGTGGAGTCGGGAAAACAACCTGTGCACGTATTTTTGCCAAAACTATAAACTGTCAGAACCTGACAACCGAAACCGAAGCCTGCAATCAATGCGAATCGTGCATGGCATTCAATGGAAACCGTTCCTACAACATTCATGAACTGGATGCTGCATCGAACAACTCGGTTGACGATATCCGCAACCTGACCGATCAGGTCAGGATTCCACCCCAAATTGGCAAATACAGTATTTATATCATCGATGAGGTTCACATGCTGTCGCAGTCGGCATTTAATGCTTTTCTGAAAACGCTCGAGGAGCCGCCGCGTCATGCCATTTTTATCCTGGCAACCACCGAAAAGCATAAGATTATTCCGACTATTTTATCCCGCTGCCAGATTTTTGATTTTAACCGGATCAGGATCAGTGATATATCCAGTCATTTGTCCTTTGTCGCGAAAAGCGAAAGTGTTTCTGTCGAGGGCGAAGCGCTGAACGTGATTGCACAAAAGGCCGATGGTGCCATGCGCGATGCCTTGTCTATCTTCGACCAGATTGTAAGCTTTTCAGGAAAAAGTATTACTTATAAGGATGTTATTTCAAATCTGAACGTACTTGACTATGATTATTATTTTCAGTTGGTCGATCTGTTCCTGAAAAACGATATCTCCGGGAGTTTGATGCTTTTCAATGAAATTCTGGATCATGGTTTCGAAGGGCACCATTTTATCACCGGACTGAGTTCTCACTTCCGGGATGTGATGGTATCCAAAGATCCGGTTACCATTCAATTGCTCGAAGTTGGCGGTGAGATCAGGGAAAAATACAAAATTCAGGCAGCCCGCTGCGAGAATGATTTTCTGATTGGCGCCCTGCAAATTACCAATGAATGTGATCTTCAATACAAAGCCAGTCAAAATAAAAGACTTTTGGTCGAACTGTCCGTCATCAAAGTAGCGCAGCTTACATTAAAAAAAAAATAGCTGACGAACCGGATGGCCCGGAGCTGCTTCCCATGTTTAATACTTCAGAACAGGCGGTACAGCCGGTATCAGCTGGTACGCCTTCTGATAAAAGCCATGTTCCGCCTCCGGCATCCAGACTGGAACCACTGGAAAAGGCATCAACACGAAAAGTGATCCGAAAAATCGGGAATGCTTTTACCCCGTCGATCAGGGATGCCATTGCCGGAAATTCGTCGGAAAAGAAAAGTGAAGATGAAGTTCAGGAACCGGACTACTACGAATCCGGAAATTTCGAAGAACCCTTTACTCCTGAGCAGCTTGCCGCTAAATGGAATGAATTCATCGGCCAGCTGACCGATCGTCCAAATTTAAGGTCAACACTTTCGGTTGTTCCGGAAATCATTGAAGGCAATAAGTTGTTGCTGAAAATTGGTAATTCGATACAGGAGGAAGAAGTCAGGATCGTTAAACTTGAACTTATTTCGTGGTTACGCCGCGAATTGAGAAATTCCGGAATTGAAATGATTACCCGTATCGAAAAGATTGAGTCGGAGCAGATATTTTATTCTGATTCGGAAAAAATGCAGATGATGATGAAAAAAAATCCTGAATTATACGAACTCAAACAAAAATTTAATCTTGATTTTAAGGATTGATAACTAGATATTTAGAGGCTTTTTGATTTTTTCCGGCATACATTTTAAGCAGGAAGGAGCGAAGCAGAATAAAAATTTGTACTTTTATTAAAAATTGAAAATCCAAAGGCTATGATAAAAAAAGAAGTTTTAAACGCACTGAATGAGCAGATTAATGCTGAATCGTATTCGGCCTACATGTATCTTTCGATGGCTGCTTATTTTGAAGGTATGGGTCTTTCAGGCTTTGCACACTGGATGAAAATACAGTACCAGGAGGAAGCTGCCCATGCATTAAAGTTCTTCAACTATGTTACCGAACGTGGGGGAAGGGTTATTTTAAAGTCGATTGATCAGGTTCCGGTTGACTTTGATGGCATTGTGGAAGTTTTTAAAAAAACACTTGAACACGAATGTCATGTAACCTCTTTGATTAATAATCTGATGGATGCTGCTATTAAGGCAAGCGACCATGCTTCACAGAGCTTTTTAAAATGGTTTGTCGATGAGCAGGTTGAAGAAGAAGCCAATGTTGAAAAAATCCTGGCAACATTAAAACTGATTAACGGACAAGGTCATGGCATTTTTATGATCGATCGTGAACTCAGTCAGCGTGTCTTTGTTGACCCCAATACGGTAGCATAAATTTTCTCTACAATTGATAATTTACAGAAAAGGCTGCCGTTTGGCAGCCTTTTCTGTTCGCCAG
>JBBSBP010000079.1:0-24173 GCA_038251165.1 Bacteroidales bacterium
GTTCAACCACTTCGTGGTTCAAATATTAAACAATCCTGAAAGCCAGCCTGCTTCTGGCAGGGATTGAACGTGAATAGCCGCGGATGCAATCCGTGGAAAACGAAATGGTGAAAACAAAATAATCCTGAAAGGATTGAACATGAATAACCATGGATGCAATCCATGGAAAACAATATGAAATAGCAACAGAACCCTGAAAGGGTTCAACAAATATTATAAACATATAATACAACCATCAGATGAGCACATATACACAAATTTTATATCAGCTGGTTTTTACAACCAAGGATAGAAAAAACACCATGACCGAAGATGGACAAGAACGGCTTTACCGCTTTATATGGGGCGTTCTGGAAAACAAAAAATGCCATTTATATAGAATAAACGGAACGGAAAACCATCTTCATATTGTAACACATATTCACCCGATGGTTGCGCCAGCCTTATTGATAAAAGACATTAAACTTGCCAGTTCTGATCTCATTATGGAAGAAAAATTATTTCCTTCCTTTAACGGATGGCAAGATGGATATGGTGCATTCACATACTCAATTTCGGCAAAAGACAATCTGATTGAGTATGTCAAAAATCAAAAAGAACATCACAAAAAGTTCAGTTTTAGAGAGGAATATATTGGATTGTTAAAAGAACATGGGATCGAATTTGATGAGAAATATCTGTTTTAAAGAGTTGAACCCTTTCAGGGTTCCGGTTGGTGGGGGTGTCGAATGTCCCTGCATTGCATGCAGGGCTATTCATGTTCAACCACGTTGTGGTTCAAATATGAAATAATCCTGAAAGGATTAAACATGAATAACCACAGATGCAATCCGTGGAAAACGAAATGGTGAAAACAAAATAATCCTGAAAGGATTGAACATGAATAGCCATGGATGCAATCCATGGAAAACAAAAATGATATAAGCAACCGAACCCTGAAAGGGTTCAACAACATTATAAATATCTTGTATGAAAAGGAGAAAAATTTACATTAGCATCATCAGTACCTTGTTTGCCCTCTCGGTATTCGGGCAAAACGAACCCATAAAATTATCCTTGCACGATGCCATTTTGTTGGCTCAGGATAGTTCGCTTTCGGCATTTCGGTCGCAGTACGCCTACGAAACCGGATTTTGGAGCTTTAGGAACTATCAGGCCAGGCGTTTGCCCACCCTGAACATGACCGTAAACCCGTTTACCTACAACCGATCGATTACCAAACAGTTTAACCCTGCCGATTCGTCGTACCGCTATTACGAGGGGCAAAACATGAACAATTCCATTGGCCTTAATTTGCAGCAAGGTATTACCTTAACAGGTGGACGTGTATATGTGGCAAGCGATCTGGGGCGTTTGGAGAATTACGTGGGAATAAAGGGAGCCTCCTATTCAGCAACACCTTTCAGGGTTGGAATTAATCAGCCAATATTCGGGTTCAACACTTATAAGTGGGAAAAACTGATTGAACCACTTAAATTCCAAAAGGCAAAACTCGATTACATTCAATCGGCCGAAAACATTGCACTTGAAACAGTTAACTTGTACTTTAATCTTGTTTTTGCCCAACAAAACCTGAAGATTGCACAAACAAACTATGCCAATGCCGATACCCTTTACCAGATCGGACAAAAAAGAAACAAGCTTTTCGCAATCAACAGGGCCGACCTTTTAACACTTCAATTAGAGCTGATTAACAGTAAGAACAGACAAAAGGAAGCCAATAACGAACATGAGAAATCACTTTCGGCAATCAGCATTTATTTGGGAATACCAAAAGAAATAGTCCTTTCGACCATCGTTCCTGATAGTATTATTTTAACTACAATCGACCGGACTAAAGTTTTCGATATGGCTCGTAAAAACAATCCGTTTTATGTAAGCCAAAACCAGCAAATCATCGAATCGGATCGTGATTTGGAGCGTGCCCGGATCGAAAGCCGTTTCAGCTCTAACTTTGACCTGAGTTTTGGTTTGAACCAAAGCGGTAAAGAACTGCCCGACGCGTTCAGAAACCCCTCTCAGCAGCAGTTGGTAAACCTGAGTTTCCAAATTCCATTGGTCGATTGGGGCCAGAAACGCGGTAGATATAACCTCGCGAAAAGCCAGCAGAAGCTGCAATCGTCGACACTTAAGCAAAAAGAAATTGATTTTGAGCAAGATATGATGATAACGGTAAACGAATTTAATTTGCAGTACGAGATGGTGAAAAGCGCTAAGGAAGCCGCCGATGTAGCCGTTGAAGTGTATGATATGAATAAGCAACGCTTTGTATTGGGGCAAATGGATGTAAATACACTTATTCAACAGCTCGGCCGCAAGGAAAATGCCATTGTTGGCTATGTTAGCTCCCTGTATAAATACTGGAGGCTCTATTATAATTTACGGTACCTGACCCTGTTCGATTTTGAAAAGAACAGCACCTTGATAAACGATCTGGAAGGCCAACTCGGAACAAGTGGAAACAAATAAGTAATACATTATATTTTGAAAAGTAACAAGCAAAAGAGTCTGATCTACAACTTTAAATATCTCTTTTTCTCAATAGCTGGGGCATTGATTATAAGGATATTCGTAATGGAAGTGTATTTGGTGCCGTCGCCATCAATGGTAGGCGCTATTTTACCAGGAGAGGTTATCTGTGCCAATAAGCTTGCTTATGGGGCAAGGCTTTCGGTAAACGATGAAACTGACAAGGAAACACGGATGCCGGGACTTTCAGGGATAAAACACAACGATGTGGTAATCTTCAACTTCCCCGAAGGCGATACGGTTTATGCAGATGCTCCGGGGTTAAATTTCCATGTCAATTCGGGAACTAATGGGTTAAGCAATGCCCTTGACGATACCACTCAGTATGGTAAGTTGTACTATTTGCCGATTAAAAGTCGTCAGGCATTTATAAAACGCTGCATTGCCTTACCTGGCGATACTCTTTTAATTAAGCGTGATACTATTTACATTAACCGAAAAGCAATTGTCGAGCTTTCGACGGTTATTAAGCCGATACAAAAGCCTAAAGCGAAAGCGGCAACATCTCCTGCAAAAATGGCACCGATTCCCATTGCAGTTGGCAAACCATTGTATCGGAATATTTTTCCACACTCTCCAGAAGGAAAATGGAGTACACGAAATTTTGGCCCCTTGTATGTTCCGAAAAAAGGTGATTCAATCGGGTTGACCTACCAGAGTTTACCCTATTTCAGGCGTATAATTACAGCTTACGAATACAACAAATTAGATACACTCATGGGGAAAATATACATCAATGGGGAAATAAAAACCAGCTATACCTTTAAGCAAAACTATTATTTTATGATGGGCGATAACCGCGCCAACTCAACCGATTCGCGCTTTTGGGGCTTTGTTCCCGAAGATCATATAATCGGCAAAGCCTCCATCATTTTTTGGTCGTGGGACAAAGAAAAGGAAGGTTGGTTGAAAGTGAGATGGAGCAGGTTGTTAAAACTTATCGAATAAAAATATATAATATGAAGAATTTTAGATTGATAATCATTGCTTTATTGCTTTTTTCGTGTGTTTCAACACCAGTTGAAAACGACGCTATAATTCATTTTGAGAATCTGGAACATGATTTTGGAATTATTCCGCTTAATAAGGTGGCTGAATACAGTTTTCTGTTTTCGAATTCTGTCAAAACACCTCTAATAATTTCAGATGTTCAAACTTCGTGTGGTTGTACTGTTCCAGAATGGCCTAAAGAACCAATAAAATCAGGAAAAAATGGAATCATTAAAGTGAAATACGATTCAGCCCATCCGGGGGTGTTTCACAAAACCATCACGATCTATTACAATGGGGCAGGATCTCCGGATACATTAACTATTAAAGGAGAGGTTGCCCCCCCTCAAGGATTATGATCCAGAGAACTTGAATGACTGACAATTTTACCGTTTTTTTTCTTAAACTTTCACCTTTAAATTCAATTCGGTACGAGGTATGAACCAATCGGTCCAGAATAGCATCGGCATGGTTTCTTCACCGATCACATCGTACCAGTTGGCAACGGACAGTTGGCCGGCAATAATGGTTGATGATTTGCCATGACGGCTTTCGATCATTTCCATCAAATCCAGTTGTTGTTGCTGTTCCAGATGAGTCAACCCAAAATCGTCAAGGATCAGCAATTCAGTTTTTGTCAGGCTTTCAAAGACACAGGCTTCTCCAATTCATATCCAAACCATAATTCGCTGGAATTATCATCCCCAGGTTTATGCTTAGCTGAGTTTAAATAGTTTTTAAGTTGAAACCAGGTAAAATAATCATTGTCAGAAGTAAAAGCAATTTGTTTTAATAATATCTGATCGTTTGGGGACACACAAATTAATTCACCTTTTAGTTCATGCTCTGAATTTTCAGATTTACCATAGAATTGCAATTCAGCTATCTTTGTTGGAGCAGCATATGCTTTCATCTTATATCTTATATATTTATAACAAATTGAATCATTTATTAGAACATCCATAATATGAAACGCTGAATCCGTTATGGTATGAATAGTTGTCGCCTTTGAAAAGTTAGCGACATTTGAACATTCAAAAACATCACCTATTAAATACGCAGACCTATCTTTTATTTTTTCATTCATGGGATATTTTCGATATAACGTTAGACTTTGAGTAGTCTCACTATTATGATTCATTCCCAAAATCGGTTTTATATCACCAATGAGCCTTGAAATCTAATAAACTTCAGATCCTTTGTTAAAACGATATTCTCGCTATGCCTACCTGTGAATGGTGGAAATCCGGAAATTAAAGTACTTGTTATATGGACTGGAATTCCCACTGCTCGCATGGCATAAAGTGCTAAAATGGATGACGCCTCACAATTACCCCCTTGAATGTTAATAATTTGCGATAGATTATTAGGATTTGTATGAATATTTAGCGTAAAATTTGATTTTAGTTCATCGTTTATTAATGTACATGCTTCAACAGGATCACTTTCATCACTTATAGAGTCTAACACCCATTTGTATTGGTTGAAAAACTTTTTTCGCCATAGTTCAGGTTTTGTATGCCCCGTTTTGAATGGTAGAATATAATCACGAAAATATTCATAGGAGAGATTTTTTGCCCATGGCATATTTTCCCAAACATAAAAAGCCATATCTATGTTTTCTATTAAGATTTCTGATGAAATAACAGACAGGTCTGGAATAGGATTGTTTTGATTAAATATATCAACGTTATCTTTCACCAGTTTAGTATAGATCTCAGTGATTGGTTGGTTCCTTTCTAAATATTTCTTTTTTAACACAGGAAGTGTTTTGCAAAATTCATTAATGATGGAATCAGATTCCGGATTGTCAAAATGATACTTTCCCGGCATTGTACCAATTAAATCGCATGCAGCTTTTAGCTTCAGCTTATCCATAGGTTTGGAGTAATGTGCAAATACTTTTTCCAGCTCTTCGCGATTACTTCCAGCTTGTTTCAAAGCCAATTTCACATTAGCTGGGTATTTACTGCAGGAAAACAATCCGAATAATAGAATTGTGATAAGGATGTTTCTCATTTTGATCTATTTTTTAATAAATGATTCGTTACTCTATGGCAGGTTGTATATTTTCGATTTATAAAATTATAACATGATTCAGCTACCGCCTGAGTAGCCAAGACTATAATACTACCCATTCTATGTACCACTAACTCACTTTCTTAGTTGAAGTTCAGAAAGTGATTTTATCTTTGTTTCATCAGGCGAAACCTAAAAAGGCTCTGCTGGCGAGCAACCTTTCAGGGATAACCTGTTTCTGTAAGTATGGGTCCTGACGAAAAGCTGTCAGGTCTTTTATACTTACATTCTTTCAGACCCATACCTTAAGAAAAACGTATGGCGCAAAGCGACAAATTACGCCACTTTTTTGTAACGAGAAGCTGGTATACATCTTTCGATTCCCTGATCTGTCTTTTTGTTATTATAGTAATCAAAGAACGTTTCCAATCCGTTAAAGAGTTCAGTCCCGTTATTGGCCGGACAAATATAAACATAATCTCGCTTTGTGGTTCGCCACAGTCGCTCAATAAAAATATTATCTATTGCCCGGCCTCGGCCATCCATGCTTATCCGAATTCCTTTTTTTTCAACAGATTCTGTCCATAATGGGCATGTAAACTGGCTTCCTTGGTCGGAGTTGATAATCTCCGGTTTACCATGATGTTCTATAGCTGTCTTGAGCATAGAAAGGCAATTTACAGCATCAAGGCTATAGAATATGACCCTGGCAACAACATTATGATTTTAGGCTATACCTATTGTTCTTTGCGATCCTATTTGGGGCGACTGTTACAAATATGCGTTTATTCCCAGTTCTTCTCTCTGAAAAATGAGACAAGATATTCTGCGATTTATATTCATTTTGAATATCAGCTGGTTACATTTGGCTGAATAGCGCACCTATCCCATCGGCTTTGAAGATATTTTAGTCCTTACCCCAATAGCAGGTGGTATTTTTTGGCCGAAAACAGCTTTAGGATTTGTTGTCGCCCCCGGTTTATTCATTTGGAGGGGTCAACGCTTTGGCCGAACGACCCACAATCCATCCGGCTGTGCTTTACTTTGATCTGGTATTCGCCCCTTACCTTATATGCCCTTTCCATAGTTTCTTCTTGTTTGAATTTCACGTTACTGTTCCCATTCCGGTTTCAATGTAAACGGGGAAGTTCCCGATTGAAGCTATTCCTGGGAAATAACCATCAGCATGTTTGTAGCTCCGTTTCGAGTCATACTTGTCGGTGGGGATAAACTGGTTGTCATAGTCGAAAATATAACTGTCGTTCTTTGGGGACAGCTGTCCTGTTTGGACCGCCAACTTGAACAACAACTTATTCATTTCTATATTGATATTAAAATCATGCTCAATACCTGTTTTCGAAACGGTTGTTTCTTTTTTTTGTGGCCAGCTCTTTCTGCATCCGGAGCAAAGTATCGGCCGAAAATACTTCAAATCCCTTGACATGAGATGATTCCGAATGCAGGTGCCCGGTAATGTCTTCGGCACATTCGCCACCACAAAGCACCATTAACACGTATGACCGGATCAAGTCACTGTAAGAATATCCGGCTTTTACGCATCGCCCACCATGGGTTTTGTCAATGGTTACGTAAACCGGGGCATTTTTGTCAATATGATCAGCGCAATTTATTCCGCCAAAAGAGTTGATAGTTTCTGAAGAATATGTAATTTTCATCCGCGACGATGTTTTTTACCTAAATACGTGAAAAATAATCAATCGGGCAAGCTTTGTAAGGCTTTATTTTACAGGGCTTCCCGATTTTTATTGAATTCCTTTTGCGGAATTAAGGTATATACAATTACAGCGGAACTCTGTATTAGCTCCGCTGTAATTGTTCAATTTTTAATTTAAAATAGCGCTTTAATGAATATGATTGTAAGAACAGTTATGATCTATGTTTATTGATTCCATCAGATTCATTATGAAGAACCCACAAATTGCCGGAAAAATCATTACTCCGGTTATTCTATCCGCTTTTTTAGCTTTAGGAGTGACTGCCCAAAATGCTCCAAATCTGATTTATATCATTTCAGATCAGCTACGGCTGGATGCATTGAGTTGTATGGGTAATAAAATTATCTCTACACCCAATCTGGATCGCCTTGCAGCCGAAGGTGTTATTTTTACACGGGCATACAGCCAATGTCCGGTATGTGTTCCTTCGCGATCATGTATGCTTACCGGCAACAGTTTATGCAATACCGGTATTTGGGGGAACAATTATGCCTACGAAGCAGATAAAAATTCCATTTTAACTGGAAATGAACCCATTTTTTCAACGGATACTTACGACGAAGTATTGGCAAAGAATGGATACGACTGTGAATATTTTGGCAAATGGCATTCACCCGAACGTAAAGCATATGTTTATTCCAATCGCCCGGTTGGTTGTGCCGGTATCGGTTCTGTGCCTGAGTTAGGTGTTGGGTTGAAACTTATTTATACGAATTGGTGGAAATCTGAACTTAATGTATCAAGTGCTCCAAACTTTCAAACTGGTGCACTGATTGACAGCGGTCATGATCTTTATTATATGCCTGATCCAATTGATGCGAGGAGAATCGACCCTTCTTCAATAAGTACTGCTGACTATCAGAACTTTGGGGAATTATTGATTGATGATGCCCACACGCCTTCAACAATGGATTGCAAAAATACAATAGCAGCTATTGAAAAGGATAAGGATAAAAAATTCAGCATCCATTGTTCTTTTGGCCCACCGCATCCCCCTTTCGTGGTAGCAAAACCGTACTTTGGGTCATTAAAAGAATCTGACATGCCTGTACCGGCTAATTTTTTTGTAAATGATGCGGGTTCGCCGTATTACGATGCAAACATGAAAGATTCGCCTTATTTTAATAGTGGAGCCGGAAATGCTAAATCGACATGGGTTCAATCTGTTCCCGGCATTCAAAATTTTCAGGCCCGTTATTACGAAATGGTAAAAGAAATTGATGATAAGTTGGGAGAGATTTTGAATAAATTAGATCAACTTGGATTAACAAATAATACCATGATCGTTTTTTGTGCCGACCACGGCGAAATGCTGGGGTCGCATGGTATGTACTCTAAAAATATATTTTATGATGAATCAGTCCGCGTCCCTCTGATTATTCGGTATCCCGAAAAAATTGGAGCAGGAAAACGGGTTACAACACCTGTAAGTCTGATTGACATTAGACCCACAATTGAAGATTACATGGGTTTGCCTGCTTATAATTGTGACGGCAAAACGCTACGCCCTTTTATTGAAGGCACATCCGATAAAAGTAAACCTTATTACACAGTTTCTGAATGGAATTCAACAAGCGTACCGGGTTTTATGATACGAACTGAGCAATATAAACTAATGTTCGGTCAAACCACTGCTGCAACATCTGTTGATGCACTTTATGACATGAAAACGGATAGTCTGGAGCAAATTAATATCCTTGAAAAAAATACGGTAAGTACAACTGAAAAAAATACCGCTGAGAGTATGAAAATACTGCTATTGCAATGGTTGAAAAAAGTAAATTCACCATACTATGATGAGGTTAAGGCTCGTCCAGTGTCAAAATTAAATTCTACCTATGTTGCCTATCGGAATGATGCAGCCAAAATTAAAATTGCCGGAATTACGGCTATGAATAACCTTCCTGCTGGTATTTCATACCGTGTTTTGTCCGGTAGTATACTCGAACTTACTGTATCATCCAATGCTACTTTGGGAGTAGTAACTTTAAAATCTACTGTATCAGGCGTTGCGAAGGACTTGCTGTTTGAAATTAAACCTGAGTTTGAAAGTATTGTTCCTGCTTCCGGAGTAATAGTTGCGCAATGTACGGGGTCATTGGCAGTTACTGGAGCCCGGCAGTTAACAGCAAGAGTTGAGCCATGGGATGTTACGAATAAAACAGTAACCTGGAAAACAAGTGATGCCTCAGTGGCTACGGTAAATTCGACCGGACTGGTTTCTGCTGTTGCAGCAGGAACTGCGACTATTACAGCTACAACTCAGGATGGCAGTAAAACAGGCACTTATATTTTAACCGTAGGGGTTAATGTTCCGGTTTCCGGAATAACCGTAACGCCTGACCTGGCAACACTAAATGCAGGAAGCACCCGGCAGTTGACAACAACAATAACGCCATGGGATGTTACAAATAAGACAGTAAATTGGAACACAAGTGATGCCTCAGTGGCTACGGTAAATTCAACCGGACTGGTTTCTGCTGTTGCAGCAGGAACTGCGACTATTACAGCTACAACTCAGGATGGTGCAAAAACTGCAACATCAATTATTGCAGTTATTACAAGCACAGGTAATAAATATTTAGACGATTGTGATGCTTTATCCGGTTGGAATTCAACTCCAATCCTCAGTAGCACAGATAATCAACAAGGCACAGGCTGTCTCAATTTCACAGGAACTTCCTCTGCTGAATTCAGTAAGGTGTTCACTACCCCTTTTAATTCAGGTGCGACAGCTGAAAATGGGCAGGTAAAATTATGGTATTGGGTATCTTTATCTGAACTTGGAACCAGACTTGTTCGAATTGAGATAGGTAGTGCAGGAAAAGCCGATGTTGATGAATACCAATGGTCAATGACCGGACTTACCGACGGATGGAACCAGATTACCTTAGATATCAGCAAAGCTTCTAAAACCGGAACTCCGGATTTGACTGCAATAAACTGGTTCCGTATTTATTCCAGCGGTAAGACTCCGGATGTAAATGTAACAACAAGAGTAGATGCCATACAGGTAGGATCTAACTTAGTATCCGCAATTAACAGCATAAATAAAGATGAAAAATCGGTTCACATTTACCCAAATCCTTTAACGAAAAGCACATTATCAATTGATATGGCTGGCTTTCAGAATATAAGAAATGTTCAGGTTAAAATCGTCAACCTTTTGGGACAAACGGTTTATCAAAAAAGCTTATACAACACAACGCATCTGGAGATAGATACGTCCGGAATTCTGAAAAAATCAATCTACTTTGTTTCGGTTGAAGGGAGGCAAACAATCGTAACAAGAAAACTGATAGTTCAATAGTTTTTTGATATAATAATTACAGCTTAGTTAATATAATTGTTAATTTTTAGTATAAATTAGCGCTTAATGCGAATCAATAAACCAACAATGAAAACCTCAAACCTCATTATCTTATTTCTTCTGGCATTTTGCCTGAACAGTTTAGCCGGGCCAAAAGAACGAACTCTAAAAAATCCGTTTTTTGTTTTCAACAATGGTCTGAACAAAAAGGATTTGCCATTTATTCCCTGGGACGAACAGGCTTCGATCCTGAAAAAGTACGGATTCGACGGAATTGAACATCGTGAAACACCTGGAATTATCGAATTAAAAGATGCCCTTGAAAAACAGGGATTGAAAATTTATGCCGATTATGTGGCTATCGATATCGACAAGCAGGAACCGTATCTTCCGGAGTGGAAACAAGTAATTCCCAAACTGAAAGGAACCGGAATTATATTGTGGTGCCATTTACATTCGGCCAAATACAAACCTTCGGATGAGGCTGCTGACGCTAAAATCGTGTCGGTTTTACAGGAGCTGTCCGATTTTTCCAAACCTTACGGGGTGAAACTGGCCATCTATCATCATGTTGGAATGTTGGCCGATAAGGCCGAAGATTCATTCCGTATTGCCCAAAAAGTTAACCGTGAAAATGTTGGATCGGTTTTTAACCTTTGTCATTTTTTGAAAACAGATTCAGAGGAGAATCTTGGAAAAGTAATTGATCTTACTTTTCCAAAACTTTTTGCAGTTTCCATTTGTGGCGCCGATGCCGGTGAAACAACCCAAATGGGTTGGGATCGGTTAATCCAGCCATTGGGGCAAGGATCCTTTGATGTTTACCGGCTGGTTGAATTGCTGGCTGATAAAGGGTTCCAGGGACCTATTGGATTGCAGTGTTACAAACTGGAAGGTGATCCTGAGAACTATTTGCCTCAAAGTGCCGAAACCTGGAAAACCTTCAAGCAGAGGTATTCAATGCCAAACAATACGCTTACCCTTCAGGAAAAAAAAGAGGGCTGGGAATTGTTATTCGATGGAAAATCGACCAGACAGTGGAGGGGCATCAATCAAAAAACGTTTCCAGCATCAGGTTGGAAAATTGAAAATGGAGACCTGATTGCCTGCGTGGAAGGTGGCGCGGAATCGGGAAACGGAGGCGATATTATTACCAAAAAGAAGTATGGAAATTTTATCCTGAAATGGGAATGGCAAATGCTTTCGAAAGGAGGTAACAGCGGCTTAAAATATTTTACACAGGAAGGAATTGGAGAAAATAAAAAGTATGGTTTCGGACTGGAATATCAGTTGCTGGATGATAAAAACCATGCCTGGATGCTCGAAGGTAAAATGAAACCCAACGATTATCACACACTGGGTTCGTTGTACGAATTGTATCCGGCATCGCCCGAAAAAAGACCCGCACCGCTTGGTTTATGGAACGAAAGTATGATTGTTTGCAGAGGCAATACGATTGAACATTGGCTGAATGGGAAAAAGATACTGGAATACAATCGCGCCAGTGAGGACTTTAAAGCAAAAATTGCTGCCAGCAAGTTCAAGGACGTTCCGGGATACGGAATTTTGCCGGAAGGTCATATTTTGCTGCAGGATCACGGAAGTCTTATTCATTTCCGAAACCTGAAAATTAAACCACTTCAATAAATCAATACTATGAACCCATCGAGAAGAGAATTTATAAAAATTACAAGTGTTGGGGCTGCCGGAACCGTAATACTCCCAACCATCCTGCCTTCAAATGTTTTCGGTAGTTCAGCACCCTCAAACCGTATCAATATTGTTGTAATCGGGTGCGGTCGTCAATCGAAATCACCTAACATTCCTCAACTTTTAACTTCTCCACATGCCCGGTTGGTTGGGGTTTGCGATGTGGATGCCTGGCGTTTGGACAACGCGGTGAAACAGGCAAACGATAACTATTCCAAACAAAAAGGTACAACATACAATGGCTGTATAGGTTACAGCGATTATCACGATGTAATGCAAAACAAAGATGTTGATGCGGTAATGATCGCTCTTCCCGATCACTGGCATGTGCCGATGGCCATTGAAGCTGCCCGCGCCGGAAAACACGTTTCGCTCGAAAAGCCGATTTCGACCTGCATTGAACATGGCCGTAAACTGGTTGAGGCAATTAAAAAACATAAAATTATTACGCGTAACGACAGTGAATTCCGCACCTTGCCCGAATTCTCGCGTGCGGTTGAACTGGTAAGGAATGGAAGAATCGGTAAGATCCAGCGCATTTATGTTGCTGTGCCTCCCGAATCGAACGGGACTGCATTGCCTCCTCAGCCAAACATGCCTGTACCCAAAGAATTGAATTACGATATGTGGCTGGGGCCCGCATGGGAAGTTCCGTATACCGAAAAACGGGTTCACGCACAAAAAGACTACGGTCGTCCCGGATGGATGAGGGTCAGTGATTATTGCAACGGCATGATTTCGAACTGGGGCGCTCACCTGATGGGAATTGTCCAGTGGGGTCATAATACTGAATATACCGGCCCGGTTTCAATTGAAGGATCAGGAGACTTCGATAAAGGACTTTGGAATACCATGAACCGTTTCGATATTAAATACCAATTTGCCGACGGAGTAGAAGTTTTTTTTAAAATTGAACGCCCGTTTGTACGATTCGAGGGCACTGACGGATGGATAGAAGTGGAATATAAAGATAAGCTGACCGCCAGTTCACAGTCCATCCTTGATTCTCAAATTGGCGCAAATGAGTTGCAAATACGCGATCTGCCCAGCGATAAAGACGATTTTCTGTTGGCAATTAAGGCGAACAAACCATCGCTCGAACCACTGGAGACAGCCCATCGAACAATCTCCATGTGCCAGTTGGGTTTGATCTCTGTTCAGACCGGAGACAAACTGACCTGGAATCCTGAGACCGAAGAAATTATTGGCAACAATGCGGCTACAGCCTTGTTAAACCGCCCGATCAGGGAAAAATATTTCAGGTTTTAAAACGATCGGATTACATGTATAGAATACCGTTAGTGTTTATATCATGGGTTCCCGTTATGGAAATATAAAAGGCTATCTCGAAGACGGAAGCCTGAATCCGGTTTATTCGAATCGTCTGGCAAAAATTATAGAAGCCGCTGACAAGCGCGGAATGATTGTTATGGTGGGCTGCCTGTACTGGGGCGGTTCAACTGCAATATTGGAATCTATACCGATGAAATGAAAGCCAGTCAAATTGAAGATACTAAAAATCATTTTGCAAATGATTGGGGATATATGTGCGCATCTACCTGGCTGCAATGCGTGGCCCCATATGGACCAAATGCAGATCCGGGTGGTGACGGTTCAAAAGAAAATCCCGGGATTCTTTGGTGGTTAGAGGCTTTGAAAGCTATGCGCGGGGAATATGTAACAGAATAAATCTGTTATCCCTTGCCATCCGCATTAGTGGACAGATAAAGGGCAAGTACCAATTCATTAATAAAGTGTTTAGACGCAGCTTTGGAAATTGCACATAGTGGGGAAAGTGCTAAATAGATAAATTCGTTTCAGATGAGAAATTTAATGGTTTTAATCATGTTATTTGGGTCAATTGCCAATACAATGGCAAATCCGGTGACGAAGCAATTACAGGAAACTTTGGATAGCGGAGCCGATTTGGTTCTTGAAAAAGGAAAGGTTTATGACATTGATGCTACCCTGCAACTGAAAACCAAAGGACAGCGAATTTATACAGGCAATATTAAAAGCATCAGAGACTATGCTACCTTGAGGGTGGTTCATCCCGAATTGGTTACTATCATTAATGCCGAAGGACTGGCCAATGTTGAAATTAAAGATGTGCGTATGGATGGCAATCGCCACAACATGAGGCCGCCTGCAGGGAAAGTCCCTATGCAGCCGTTTATATCCTTGGGAAAGAAAGGGGGCGATGACCAAACCATCAGAAATTGTATTATTACCAATGCGCGTTGCAGCGGTGGATGGGCGGCTATTCATGTTCACGAAAATGCATTCCGGACTATCATTCAGGATAATATCATTTTTGGCGCCGGTGTGGATGTTCTGGGTAATGGACGCTCTGCTTCGGAAGATCCCTTTGCGTGGGGCGATGGCATTTCTGTCGCAGCACGCAATTCTCTTGTAAAAAACAATCTGGTTATTGATGCTACTGATGAAGGGATTATGGTGCAGGGAGCGCCGGGAACGAAAGTTCTGAATAATGTAATTGTTGCACTTTCGCGTGAAGTTTTTATGGGGATTGCACTAGTTGATCCCGCTGATTATTGCCTGCTTGATTCCATTGAAAATACATTCGATTACCGTGGTGTTGTTGTAAAAAACAACTTAGTAGATGCGTTGGGTGCCCGGGTTCATATTGGTTTCCCTTGCGGTATGGATGTTTGGAATCTGAATAAAAACAACAGGATTATTGTAGGGGCAGAAGTCATCGAAAATGAAATGACTGGAAAAATCGGAGGTTATGGTTTTGCGGTAGGTGGAGTTAAAGATTTTAAAGTCACAGGAAACAAAGCCAAGGCTGTTTTTGAAGAGCGCGGCGATGGATTACCCAATAATCCTCCCGATGAACCTGCTGCATTTATTTATGATGCATCGAAAACAAAAGAATCAAAGCTACAATCTGATTTTGTACCTTGCAAGAAGCATATTATCCATCTATTACGTAATTCCAGAAAACCTGTGAATGAATCCGGATATCGGATTCTTGATAACTATGGAGAGGCGGAATCCGTTGCAATTGTTCGTGCGGCATTTATGGAAATGTTGGAACGCGTACCGGATGAAACAGAAAGTGCCAGGTGGACTAAATGGTTGAACACAACGAAGGCCAATACCGACCAATTAAGGTCGATATTAATGACGACTGATGAGTTTCTTAAAAACAATGCGGCATTAGGACTCTATCAATTGCAGGAATGTCGCGTGCATCTGTTCAATCAACAGTTGGTTGAAGCTTTTGACGCTTTGAAGGATTCAACATGGCCTTCAGCACATGAATTGCATAAAAAACTATTTTTCAGGTATAATTGATAATAATACGCTACCACCAGGCAAAGGTTGGGAAGGGTTTTTATAAGTTGTAAAATATTTTAATAATCATATTGATCGAAAAGCGCATCAGCAAACCAGCTGGTGAATTTCGTATTATAAGCCCAATGCAAGTGCGCCATACATTACACTGTTGTTGTCTAAACTTGATTTGACAATTGGGGTATCTTTTAAGCCATTCAGTGGCATTGATTGTTTGAACATATCTTGCAAGGGGTGGAGAAACAAATCTAAATCTTGGGTTAGTCCACCACCCAATACAATTACATCGGGAGCTAAAAGGCAAGATGAAAAAACAATTGTGCCGTTCAAAATTTCCTTTGCCTTTTCAATTAATTCAATCGCCAATTTATCGCCTTTGTAATAAGCATCGAATATTTCGTATGTAGTTGGTTGATTTTTGCTTATTGATGTTTCTATGCCTTTTGCAATTTTTTCTTTTGCAATATCAACCATTCCGTTTCCTGATGATAATTCGGTAATACTCCTTTCACCCGTATTTGCTCCAAATAATTTTGGCGGCACACACCAAATTTCACCCGCCAGCCCTTTATAACCAATATGCACTTTTTTATCAATTACAATACCAGCTCCAATACCTGTACTCAGAGAAAAATACAATAAGGTTTTTGCATTCTGTGCTGCACCAAAAACAGCTTCACCAAGAGCACCGGCATTGGCATCGTTTTCCAGAATTACATCAACCCCAAACTCCTTTTTTAACATTTCTGTAAGTGGAAAGTTATCCCACTGAAGTAAGTTGGGAGGCGAAAGTATGACACCTGTTTCCTGATTTAATGGTCCGGGGCAGACAATCCCAATTTTACCGATTTCGCCCGGAATCTTGGACGAACGAATGATATCGATTATATTCTTTAAAGCCTCATTGGGATTTTGAGAGGTGGCCACATGCCCTATTATTTCTACTTTATTGTTTTCTGCGAGATAACCAACTTTGGTTTTTGTTCCGCCTATATCAACTCCAATTGTAATTTTATTGTTCATCGTTAAGTGTTGTATAAAAGGTTTCTATTTCTTTTGTTGAATATTTTTTCCATTGTTTGATATCGGGTAAAGCTTGTCCTAATTGCTGATATTTGGTTTTTGAAAGTGGATTGAAATTTACGGGTTCAACAGAAATATTTCGTTTATATTTCGAATTTAATTCCTTCACAAAAGATTTGATGAATTTTAAATTCGAGTCAGAATCTGTATACCCCGGAATTAATGGAACCCGGCAAATCAATTCAATATTATTGGCAAAAAGATATTCCAGATTTTTCCGATACAAATCCAAATCCATTCCAATTGTTTTTTTCGACTGTTCTTTATCCAGAATTTTTAAATCAACAATAAACAAGTCAACAAATTCAATCGCTTTTTTAAGGATTAAAAATGGAACCATCAAGGAACTTTCGACAGCAATATGAATTTTATTTTTTTTAAGGTTTTTTGCAATTTCCATTATTGTTTTTGCCTGTAAAAGTGGCTCGCCACCGGTAAAAGTTACACCCCCGTTTGATTCTTCAAAAAACACCAAATCCCGCTCTAATTCCAGGACAAGTTCGTGAAGAGAATATTCTTTTGTATCGAAACTGAGTGCTCCGGAAGGACAATGATTTACACATTCTCCGCATAAATCACATAAATCCCTGTCTATTTGGATTATGCCACTCTCTGGTAATGTTTCAATAGCGTGTTGCGGACAATGAGTAATGCAGGAATGGCATTCTATGCAACGACCTTTGTAATAAAGTAAGTTTTTTGTTTTTGAAATCCCTTCCGGATTTTGGCACCATGGACAAAACAAACTACAACCTTTAAAAAATACGGAAGTTCTTATTCCCGGACCATCGTGAACTGCAAATCGTTTAATATTGAAGATTGATATTTTATCGCTTTTATCCATTTTTATACAGCAAATTATTAAGCACCATGCTCCGTTCTTTCAATAATTTCATTCTGAAGGTCTTCTGCAAGCTCTGTAAAATATGCTGTATAACCAGCCACACGAATGGTAAGGTTTCTGTATTTCTCAGGTTCTTTCTGCGCTTTCAATAACTCTTCCTTATTCACTACGTTAAACTGCACATGGCTGATCTTTAATTTAATCAAACCTTTCAGAAAAAAAGAAAATTTCCGGATATCATTCTTTGTGGTAAAAAATGAAGGAAGGAATTTCATATTTAACAAGGTGCCGTTACTGCCTAACATGGAATCGATACGGCTGACCGAATGAAGCAAGGCTGTTGGTCCATTTAAATCGCGACCATAAACAGCGGATAAACCACCATCAGCCAAAGGTGTTTTTGCCAAGCGACCATCAGGTGTAGCTGCTACATTATTTCCCATCGGAACGTGCGCCGAAACGGTATAAAAACCCGTGTGACATCTTCCACCTCGTAGATTGGTATAACTGCTGATTTTATCTGCAAACTTCTTAGCCCATTTCAACCCCATTTCATCCACCCAGGCTATATCGTTCCCAAATTTTGGAATCTGGGTAAGTAGTATTTGCCGGAGAATCTCATTGTCTTTAAAATTGGTTGCCAAAAGCGACATTAATTTATCCGGAGCTATTTTCTTATTGTCAAACACCCAACTTTTTAGCACTGCCAGCGAGTCGGCAACATTTGCAACCTGTATAAACTGAATACCTGAATAGTTGTAAAAAGCACCACCTGCCGTTACATCCAGTCCTTTCTCAAGGCAATCGTTTATCACCGATGAAAGGAAGGGAGATGGCAGCATTTTAATGTGCACCTGTTCTACAAAAGCAGTTAAATTCATCATTATTTCGATGAAATAATTCATCTGTTTTTCAATGGCAATTTCAAATCCGTTGTATGTTTTAAAGTCTTTCAAATAGCCAGTCTGCAACCCTGTTTGTTTACCGGTTAGTATACAAACACCGTTGTTCATAGCCAGTTCAATTACTTTTACCATGTTAAACATGGCTGCATCACTCCACCCCAGATTATTGCCATGGGTGGTTAATTCAACGCAGCCAACAATACCATAATCCAAGGCATGTTTTTCCGAAATGCCCTGATTTTGTAAAGCCGGAATAATCGCTTCGTCGTTAAATATCTGGGGCATCCCGCTACCTTCTGCTATTACTTCAACACAGGTATCCAAAAACTCGATCGGTGTTTTATTGCCAATTCTTGCAGAAAGGTTGGGTTGCGGCAAACCCAATATTTTTTGAGCTTCAAGCATGATATACGACAGTTCATTTTCTGCTGAATTTCCTTTTTCATCCACGCCTCCAACTGCCACATTAAAACCTATGGGGAAACCGGCAAAAAACTTTGCGCTGTGGGCATTTCGCAGGTAAACAATTTCATTAAATTTTAACCACAGACACGAAATAATTTCAGACGCTTCTTCTTTGCTTAAAATTCCTTTTTCAATATCTTTTTGGTAATAAGGGTAAAGGTACTGGTCCATTCGTCCGGGCGAAAAGGACGATGCATTTGATTCGAGTTGCAACAAAACAAAAAGAAACCAAATGGATTGCACCGCCTCATGAAAAGTTTCGGGCGGCTGATTTGCATCGTTTTTGCAAATGTTGGAAATTTTCAAAAAGTGTCCTTTTGTTTGCTCGGAAACTGCATTTTCTGCTAATTCTAACGCAAGCGAACTGTAACGGTTAATAAAAGTTATTGCTCCCTCCAAAGAAATACAAACTGAATTGTAAAACAACTGTTTATCCTTATTCTTTTCCTTGTTCTTTGCGTTATTAAATGATTCCAACAGACCAGATGGTCCAAGTTTTAACCACGTCCTAACATCAGGCAAAATATGTCCCTGTGCATGGTCTTTTTGATTGATTTTAAGTACTTTTTCCGTGCGCTTTATTTCCTTTCCCTTGTTGCCGCCTTTAATTATATCTTCGAGAGATTGGCCTTGCCAATAAGGCATAATTTCCTCACGAAAAACCTGCACGTCTTTTTCTCTTACAAAAAACTTATCCTGCTCACGGAAAGGAAGGTTCTCAATTTCTTCATTCAACCATTGAATTCCAGCTTCGGGAAAAACTACACCTGCTCTTCTTTCAGGTGTACGGTTTCCCACAATTAGTTCGAGCGGATCGATGTGGATTGAAATTTCGTTGCAGGAAGCAAAAAAGGATTTTGCTCTTCGAATAGCTCTTGGTTCAGCCTCGGAATTCTTAAATACCCGGGTGATTATTTGAGCTTGTTCGATGGAAACAAATCGCTTTTCTTCAGTAATTATATTTTTCAATATAGATATTCGTGCATTCATTCTACAAATTTAATCTTATAAATTATAAAGAACGCGTGTAAAAAATAATTTATATCATTGATGCCAGTTTAAGAGACTTTATTTGATTATTACCGTAGGAAAACATGTGGGTAGAAATATCTATATTCAACACCAGTTTTGTCCCGAACGGAAAAAAAGACTTATACTATTCTTTTTTTTCTACCAGTACTTGGTTCTAAAGGAACCTTATTGTGAAATTTGAACATTTACTGAATTCAATGACAACTAAAAACCAAAAAATAAGCTTGAATTTCCTCTTGTTGATTTTGATATTTTTATCTGGTATTAGAAATAATATTAATGGTCAAGAATGTCCTGCCTGGAAATACAGCTCGGGAGATGACGAAATCGACCAGATACGCAAAGAAATCAAAATTCATCCTACGGATGAAAGTAACTATGAATATCGTGGATTAATGTTAAGGTTCTGGGAGAATTCCCTGCAGCAACAAGGAGCCATAATGGCAGGAAGATTTACCCCTGTAAACGTAAATATATCGAAAATCAGGTCAATTAAAAACAAGAAGAAGCAGAAGGAAGAAATAGCAAGGTATTCGAATATCATTGATAAAGGATATTTGATTCTTGATTCGATGCAAAATGAGATAATAGAAGATCCTTCGAAAGGTTTAACACCTCTGTCTCCGGATCCAAAGAACGTAAAAGCTCCTGTTATAACTGAGAAACCATGGCCGCAATATCAGGGGGCACTTACAAATATTGGTTTTAACGGAACAGATGGGCCCGTTTATGGCCGAATTGCATGGAAATTTCCTGTTGGTCTTGCGTGGGAGTCAAGACCTGTTGTCGAAGGGGACAAAGTTTATCTTGTTTCACCGGGGATACGTAACATTCTTTTTACCCTTGATATTAAAACAGGAGAAGTTATAAACTCTGCAAAACAGGTCCCGGGCTTTACTTATTATATTCCTGCTTATGCTTCGACGCCTATCATACTTAAGGATTATATACTGGCCAGAGAAATTGGCAGTTATGGTAACAAGGGAATTGCAGATAAAGTGGCATACATCAACAAGAATACAGGGCAGGTAGAGAAGAAAACTTATTCCGGACATGTTGATTACAGGGCCGGTTATGCGCCTCTGGCTGCCAATGAAAAATACATGATTTTTCCTTTTTCGGTTCAGAAAATTCAACTATCACCTCCTGAAACACAAACATTTAACCGTATTATCTGTAAAGATACCAAAACCGGAGATCAGATATGGGATATTAACATAGGACATACATTTGCAGAACCATTACTGTATGATGACAGGATATTCGTTGGAACTATGAGTGGTTATATTTACTGTTTAAAAGCAAATCCGGTAAAGGAGGGTTCCAAAAGTTTACGAAGTAGCATCCAATCATGGCGATTCAAAGCAGGCGATGCCATAAACCGCAGGGTGGCAGCAGATGGGAAACAAGTTTATTTTGGTGCCAACGATGGAGCGGTTTATTGCCTTAACAAGGAAACCGGAAATCTTGTCTGGAAATTTACGGTTCAAAAACCTGTTCCGGAATCGTTCCGCCATTTCTCCACTCCGCTTGTATCGGGCAATCGTATTTTTATTGGTTCAGCCGACAAAAATCTATATTGTCTGGATGCTTCGAACGGTACACTTATATTTAAATATGCATCAAGCGATTGGGTACGTGCCTGCCCGGCTGCAACAGAAACGAACGTCTATTTTGCTTCCATGAACGGCGATCTGTATAATATCGACTACAGTGGCAAGCAGCCTAAAGAGGTTTGGACGAAACGCATTGGTGACCACTGGGTTTATGCAGACCTTGCAATGTCAGGTGACAAGCTGATAGTGAATAATTCCGATCTATACAGCACCGGTATATGACAATAACAAAATTTATATAGGTCAGCAGGGGGGTGAAGATGATTTTAATTGTCTTGATGCCAAAACCGGAAAGCTGATCTGGAAATATCAGGGAGGCGGTTCCGATTCAGGTGTTGCCATTGGATTCGCTGGTAAAATAATCTTACCTGGCGATGGAATGAAATGCATCGATGCAGAAACGGGTAAAATAATATGGAATCCTGAATTAATAGGTGGCCTTAATGCTACCCCGGCATATCATGATGGGCAGGTATTTGTTGCAATTCGACCTTCAGGAGGACTATTGCATGAATTGGAAGATAATAAGATATTGGCATTGGATGCCAATACGGGAAAGATTAACTGGTCATTTGACGGAACCGGAGGACATACAGCCCCTGTCGTTGGTAACAACGGTTATGTATATTGTGGTTCAGGCACTAACCCATACTTTTTCGCCTTTAACGAGAAGGGAAATGGTGACGGTACAACAAACTGTTTGTTCAGGGTTAAAATGGCAAATAAATTAATAGAATCAACACCCGCTCTTTACAGAGGTAGGGCTTATGTACTAAGTTCGGGAGGATATCTTTATGCTATTGAATAACAAGTTAATTAATTCAAAATATGAAAATATGAAATCAACCAAATTGAATTTTAGAAAAACATTAATAATTTCTCCATGGTTATTGTCGTTATGCTCTATAAATATTTACGCTTCTCCAAAAAACCAGAGCCCCAACTTTATAATTATTTTTGCTGATGATTTGGGATATGGCGATTTGGGCTGTTATGGGAGTAAATTAAACAAAACACCAAATCTTGACAGATTGGCTGATGAGGGCATTCGATTTACGGATTTTTATGCCGGAGCTTCTCTTTGTACACCATCCAGAGCAGGTTTACTTACTGGTACCTATCCTGTTAGAAACAATATGACAGTCAATTATAAAGGGGAATGCGTGTGTTTTCCTGTTGACGAAAAAGGGCTTAATCCAGATGAGATTACCATTGCTGAATTATTGAAGAAAAAAAAATATTCCACAGCTATTATCGGGAAATGGCACCTGGGCGATCAACCTGAGTTTTTACCCACCAGGCAAGGCTTTGATTATTGGTTTGGGTTACCCTATAGCAATGATACTGATGAAGGCCTTTTTAAACCAAGGGGCAGTTCCCAGATTTATGCTCAGCCAGCAATTCCTTTAATGAGAAATGAAACTGTCATTGAACAACCTGTTGTACAAAATACCTTAACACAACGATATACCAGCGAAGCAACAAAATTTATAAAGGAGAATAAGAAAAATCCGTTTTTTCTTTATTATGCGCATACAATGCCACATCATCCGATATCAGCCAGCGATGGATTTTTAGGTAAATCAAAAAATGGTTTGTATGGTGATGTAATTGAAGAAATCGACTGGTCGGTTGGCGAAATCATAAAAACACTGAAAGAGTTAAATATTCTTGAAAATACTGTTGTCATTTTTACATCCGACAATGGAGCTCCAAGAACCTATAAAGAAGCATCCAACGGAGAACTATCAGGCTATAAGGGAACTCCAATGGAAGGAGGTAATCGTGTCCCCATGATCGTCAGTTGGAAAGGCTCTCTTCCTGAAGGGAAAATATCAGGCGGGATTTCTTCCGTTTTGGATTTCTTGCCAACCATTGCGCAAATCGCAGATATTGATTTACCTCAGGATCGGATTATTGATGGAAAGAGCCTTTTTGATCTTTTATCTAACCCTGAAGAAACAGAATCACCTCATGCTTATTTTGCTTATTATTTGATGGATCAAATGAAGGCCATAAGAATGGGTGACTGGAAACTGCATCTGCCACTTGATGAGTATATAGATATGTGGGGTAAAGACCTTGGCCCTCGTAAAGCCAAATTGTACAACCTTAAGGATGATATGGGTGAAAAGGTTGATTTGGCAGAGCAATACCCTGAAAAAGTAAAAGAAATGCTGACGATGGCAAGAGTGGCCAGAAATTGGATCGGCGATCGCGACAAACCTGCACCAAATTCGAGACCTGCAGGATTTGTTGAAAAGCCAGTGCCATTATTAATGAAATAACAGTACTTTAAAATAGCTACAGATGAAATTACAAGCAAAATTAATTCTTTCGATCCTGATGCTTTTTGTCATCGTGGAAATCCTTTCAGCTAAATCGAAACCGAATATCGTTATTATTTTGGCCGATGATTTGGGATATGGTAGTGCCAACTGTTACGGAGCGCCTAAAACACTTATTCGTACGCCTCACATGGATCAATTGGCGAAAGAGGGGATGCGATTTACCGATGCTAATACACCTGCTTCTGTATGTACCCCAACACGTTATGCTTTGCTTACCGGGCGTTATGCCTGGAGAGGCAGGTTAAAGTATGGTGTTTTACAA
>JBBSBP010000080.1:0-24003 GCA_038251165.1 Bacteroidales bacterium
GATGTGATAGAACTCGATAAAGATACAATTTGAAAGCAAATCACAACATATAATTCCATTTACAGACGCTGGGTTAGATGTGATAGAACTCGATAAAGATACAATTTGAAAGCAAATCACAACGTATAAGAACCATCTTTATTTTCAACAGTGATGTGATAGAACTCGATAAAGATACAATTTGAAAGCAAATCACAACGAACCGTTGTAAGGGCGCAATTGAGAATTGGATGTGATAGAACTCGATAAAGATACAATTTGAAAGCAAATCACAACGGAACCTTCCCACTCCTATACAAAATCCTGGATGTGATAGAACTCGATAAAGATACAATTTGAAAGCAAATCACAACCGATTGGGATAGATCCAGACATGGATAGCAGATGTGATAGAACTCGATAAAGATACAATTTGAAAGCAAATCACAACACCAGTGCCTGAGTAACGGTAAAAAAATAGGATGTGATAGAACTCGATAAAGATACAATTTGAAAGCAAATCACAACACGGAAATTACTTTGATTTTTCCTTTAAAATCTCCCGGTAACGGAACATTTCATCCCGAAGACGCGCCGCTTCGTAAAAGTCGAGTTCTTTGGCGGCTGCTTCCATATCTTTTTTGATTTTTGCAATTGCTTTTTCAAGGGCAGTTATACTCATGTACTGAACAACCGGATCGGCTACCAGATTCGCTGGCTCGTCACCACTGTATCCTTTCACTTTCATGCCGATGCTGGCATAGCCAATGATTTCGCGGCTGGCCTTGATGATTTGCGTTGGTGTTATGTCGTTTTCGATGTTGTATTTCATTTGTTTTTCGCGCCGGTAATTGGTCGAATCGATGGTTCGTTTCATCGAGTTGGTTATTTTATCGGCATACATAATCACCATCCCGTTCAGGTTTCGGGCGGCCCGGCCTGCCGTCTGGGTTAACGATCGTTCGGAGCGCAAAAAACCTTCCTTGTCGGCATCCAGAATAGCGACCAGCGAAACTTCAGGTAAATCCAATCCTTCCCGCAGCAGGTTGATTCCGACCAGCACGTCAAATTCTCCTCTCCGGAGGTCTTCCAGAATTTGAATACGGTCGAGTGTTTCAACATCGGAATGAATGTACCTGGTTTTAACGCCCATATTGGCCAGGTAGCTGCTCAGTTCTTCAGCCATTCGTTTGGTAAGGGTAGTTACCAGTACCCGTTCATTGCGTTCAATGCGCAAATGAATCTCGTGCATCAGGTTGTCAATCTGGTTGATGCTCGGACGAACCTCAATAATCGGGTCGAGCAATCCGGTTGGCCGGATAACTTGTTCCACCACGATGCCTTCCGATTTTCCGAGTTCATAATCGGCTGGTGTGGCGCTCACAAAAACAATCTGATCGACTACACTTTCAAATTCATCAAAGGTCAGAGGGCGGTTATCGATGGCTGACGGAAGCCGGAACGCATATTCAACCAGGTTCGTTTTTCGTGAACGGTCGCCGCCAAACATCGCCCGGACTTGCGGTAAAGTGACATGGCTTTCGTCGATGATGGTAACAAAATCGTCGGGAAAATAATCAAGCAGGCAAAACGGACGCGAACCCGGCAGCCTGCCGTCGAAATACCTCGAATAGTTTTCGATTCCCGGACAATAACCCAGTTCACGCATCATTTCAAGGTCGTATTCAACCCGCTCCTGGATGCGTTTGGCTTCGACGGGTTTGCCGATTTCCTGAAAAAAGGCAATCTGTTTCACCAGATCGTCCTGAATCTGGCGGATCGAAAGCTGCATTCGTTCATTGGTTGTGACAAAAATACTGGCCGGATAAATGATCACCGTATCCATGGATTCAATCGTTCCACCGCTCACCGGATCGAAGGAATAAATTTCCTCGATATCGTCGCCCCAGAAAACGATGCGGTAAGCAATGTCGGCATAAGCAGGAAAAATATCCACCGTATCGCCTTTTACCCTGAAGTTTCCGCGGTTAAATTCCACCTCATTGCGCGAATAAAGGGCATCAACCAATCGATGAAGAAAAATGTTCCTGCTGACGGTTTCACCTTTGGAAACCTGGGTCACGTTGGCATGAAAATCTTCCGGATTTCCGATTCCGTACAAACACGAAACCGAGGAAACAATAATCACATCACGCCTTCCGGAGAGAAGCGACGAAGTGGCGCTAAGCCGGAGTTTTTCAATATCCTTGTTGATCGAAAGGTCCTTTTCGATGTAGGTATCACTTGAAGGCAAATAGGCCTCAGGCTGGTAATAATCGTAATACGAAACAAAATATTCGACTGCATTTTCAGGAAAAAACTGTTTCATTTCGCTGTAAAGCTGGGCCGCCAGGGTTTTGTTGTGACTTAAAACAAGGGCAGGCCGCTGAACTTCAGCAATCACATTGGCCATGGTGAATGTTTTTCCTGAACCGGTCACACCAAGCAAAGTCTGAAATTTAGTTCCATTCTGTAATCCTTCGGTCAGTTGCCTGATCGCTTCAGGCTGATCGCCGGTAGGCTGGTATTCGGAAACGATTTTGAAGTCCATTTATTTCACTGTCATTTTAAAATAAACCGGGAAATGATCGCTGACACCGGCAACGTATTTATTTCCGACATACGTCCGGTTGGGTGTTTTATCGCCGTTTTTAGTGGTATAGACCATCCAGTCGCTGCTAAAAATGTATCCTTTGTTATTTTCAATCTTCATTCCTTTTCCGTTCAGTACAGCTTCTGAAACGACCAGATTATCGAGCATGTTCCAGTTTCCGCTGTAGAAATAGGTTCCCAGTCCTGCTGTATCATCCGGAGTCATCAGGTTGATTAGTCTGGCATTTGAATCCGGTGAACCGGCACCAAGTGTTTCATTCAGACTTTTATTGGCTGGTTCATCGTTCATATCGCCCATAATGATAATCCGTGCTTTCGGATCTTCAGCCAGGATCTGGTCGACTTTAGCTTTCAGAACCGATGCTACCAGAACCCGTTTGGGTTCAGTTTTTTCATCGCCACCAATCCGTGATGGCCAGTGATTCACCAGAACATGAATGGTCTTATGTCGTATCCGTCCGGTCACATGCAGGATATCGCGGGTTTTAAACTCCGGATCGTCAGGAAAAACAACCGGTAAAGTTTCATGACTGATTTCCTGAAAGGCATCTTTCCGGTAGATCAAAGCCACGTCAATTCCGCGATAATCCGGACTTTCTTCATGAACGATCCCATAAGACTGATTGCCGAGTTTACCGGTGCGGATCAGATCTTCGAGGACAGCCTGGTTTTCTACTTCAACCAATCCGACTATTTCGGGCAGTTCTTCGGGATTGACGGATGAAATTACCCGGACCAAATCGATCAGTTTTTTCTGGTATCGATCATTATCCCATTTTTTCTCACTTCCCGGAAGAAATTCTTCATCCGGAATTTTCGGATCGTCGAGGGTATCAAACAGGTTTTCGACATTGTAGGAAACCACTGTATATTCCTTTTTGAGTGTTCTTTTAACTGAAGTACATGATCCCAGAAACAAGGTAGTCAGGACAATTAATGCCAGATATTTTCTCATAATTTATTTTCCAATGGTAACTTCATAATACCTGGTAACATCAACAACCATCATTTCTGCCGAACTTGCTGCCTGCATACCTAACACACCATCTTCGTATACTTCACAGTCGACAGGAGAAACGCCCATCTGCGCTGCACATTTCAGGAAAGTTTCCGGATGTGGTTTATAGTGGCTTACATCTTCGCTCGTTACCAATACGGAAAAATAGTCCTTCAACCCGATGATCTCCAGTGTTTTCATTGACAGGCGCCGGGAACCGCCGGTGCCGACTGCCATGGGTATTTTCCCATGATTGGCACGAACCAGGTCTGTTACAATTTTTATTTCCGGAGTCAAATGCATGTTAGCTTCAAATTCAGCCTCCTTGAGATCGCCCAGTTCACGGGGATCGATTGTTGTACCGAACATCTGGTTGAGTTTTTCAACGATCGGATAAAGCGGTATGCCGGCCAGTTGTATAAACAAGTCGGTGGTAAAATCTATTCCGTACCGGGCAGCTGCATTCTTCCAGGCCAGGTAATGAATCGGCATGCTATCAGCCAAGGTTCCGTCGAGGTCAAATATGAGTCCTTTGGCTTTCGGATTTATCTTCAGTTTTGTTTTAATCATGCTGTTATTTTCAGATTGGGATCAAAAATAGCCATTTAATACACATGATGAGTTTTATTGTTTTTTGTTTGCCCAAAAATTAACACTTTTGCACGACACTAAAATCACATCCATGTTTCAGAATTCTTTACTCGGATACACCAGTCTTTCACAATGGGCTTTGTTTCTGGGCATTGCTTCCATTCTATTCGGAATAATTGAAAAACGCGAAAGTTTTTTACTGGCAGGGAAACTGGCTTTTCTGGCCATGGGACTTATGGCCCTGTGGGTACTTCTCACTGAAGTAGCACCGGCTGCCGTAGTAAACGAGCACAACCTCTCCAAAGAGCTGAGGGTTTTTGTCTATTTTAAAAGTGTTGCCCTTTTCTCGGGATTTGTTGCCCTGTCGATCCTGCTGAAATTATTTAATTTTCGCTTTCAGAAGGAAAGTGTATACATCGTATTGTTTTTCGCCTTTGTCCTTTTTTTTATGGTATTTAACATTCAGCAAATGGTTGATTGGGAATAGCCCGTTCTATTCTTTTTTCTTTTTATATTTAAAAACCAGGTAAACGATAAAAATAAGGCCTGCAGCCAGCAAGGCATATGAAAGTTCGCTCATATACTTTTTGAGCAGGTCCTGCTGTGAATAGAGCGAATAACTTAAAGCAGCAAGAATGATGTTCCAGAGACCCGAACCCAAAGCTGTAAATAAGATAAACTGTTTGACATTCATTCTGGCAAGTCCGGCAGGAATTGAAATTAATTGACGGATACCCGGAACCAATCTTCCGATAAATGTAGAACTGCGACCATGCCGGTTAAAGTAGATTTCAGCATTTTCAATTTTCACACGGCTTAGCAGAAACAGTTTTCCAACTTTTGTTTCAACCAGGCTGTAAACAATAGCCCTGCCCAACCACAGCGCAAGCACATAATTGATTATCGCTCCGATGACTGCTCCCAAAGTGGCAAACAAAACAACCAGGTACATATTCAATTCACCTGAAGCAGCTTTCCAGATAGCCGGAGGGATAACAATTTCTGATGGAAAAGGAATAAATGAACTTTCAATGGTCATTAAAAGGGTAATGGACAGATAGTTCATATGCAACATGTACCAATCGGCCAGTGTCTGAAAATACTCAAGCATAAAAATTGTTTTAATGTTATGGTCAAAGATAATCGGAGAACTTAAAATAACAAACGAAGAAAGAGGCTTTCCCAATTGAATAAGAAAGCATTACCAGCTGTAAAAATTATACCTGTTATTTAATTTTACTTTCAATCCATTTCCGAGCATTCACAAAGGCTTCCATCCAAGGAGTAATCTCGTCGGATTTCCTTTCAGAAGGATAATAAGGCCAGTGCCAGGGTTTAAAGGCCCGTTCAAGGTGAGGCATCATGACCAGGTGACGGCCATCTTCCGAGCATAACGATGCTGTATTGTATTCAGAACCATTCGGATTACCGGGATAAGCCGTGTTGGAATATTTCATTGGAATCCGGTAGGCAGATTCTTCCTGGGGAAGGCTGAATTTTCCTTCTCCATGGGCCACCCAGATACCCAGTTTCATTCCGGCCATGGAGCCGAGCATCACCGATTGATTGGGGAGGATTTCCACATTCACAAAACCGGACTCAAATTTATGTGATTCGTTGTGCAGCATTTTAGGTTTTTCGGTACGTTCCGGATAAACCAGACCCAGTTCAACCATCAGCTGACACCCGTTGCAGACACCCAGGCTCAAAGTATCTTCACGCCGGTAAAAATTATCGAGTGCCAATCGTGCAGCATCATTGTATTTGAAAGCGCCCGCCCAGCCTTTGGCCGATCCCAGAACATCTGAATTGGAGAATCCCCCGACAAAAACAATCATGTTGACGTCTTCCAGCGTTTCGCGACCCGAAATCAGATCGGTCATGTGAACATCTTTTACATCCATTCCGGCCAGGTACATCATGTAAGCCATTTCTCGGTCGCCATTCACACCCTTCTCCCGAATGATCGCAGCCCTGATACCACTGGGCTGGCGTCGTTTCAGTCCGATTCCCAAATCAGCAGCCCGACCACTGAAATTTTTGAAAACGTAGTGAAGTTCGTTCTTTTTATAGTTCTGAAAACGTTCCAGTGCCAGTTTTTCTCCGGATTGTTTACGGTCGAGCAGATACGAAGATCTGAACCACAATTCACGCAGGGAATTCAGGTCAAAATCAAATTCATCAGTACCGTTTTTCAAGGTAAACTGACGGGTTCCGGATGGTTTCCCGATCAGTACAAAACCAACTTCCGCCTGGTTCAGTTTAGCTTCGAAAGCTGACGTATCAGCTACCTGGACCACAACTCCCGGATTTTCGCTGAATAACACTTTGACAGTGTCCGGTTCGCCGATACCACTCAAATCAAGCGCCATTCCTGAATAGTTGTCCGAAAAGCACATTTCAAGCAGGGTGGTAATCAATCCTCCGGAAGAAATATCATGTCCGGCCAGAATATTCCGGTCTTCGATGCAATCCTGAAGGACATTGAATGCTGCTGCAAAATAGGCTGAATCGGCGACCGAAGGCGCTTCGTTGCCTAACTTATTCATGACCTGTGAAAAAGCGCTTCCTCCCAGGCGACGGTTCATTTTCGAAAAATCGATAAAATAAACCGAAGTCGCCGGATCATTGATCAGTACCGGTTCAACAACCTTTTTAACATCTGAAACTTCTCCTGATGCTGAAACAATAACGGTTCCGGGAGAATAGACCAAACCATCACTGTATTTCTGGGTCATCGACATGGAATCTTTTCCGGTTGGAATATTGATGCCCAATTCGCAGGCGAAATCACTGGCTGCCTTTACCGCTTTGTAGATGCGTGCATTTTCACCTTCATTTTTGGCGGGCCACATCCAGTTGGCACTCAGCGAAACACTTTTCAGCTGATCAGAAAGCGGCGCCCAGACAAGGTTTGTCAGCGATTCGGCAATCGAAAGAACTGATCCGGCTTCGGCATCAACCAAGGCGGCAACAGGTGCATGACCAATGGTCGTTGCCAATCCCTTTTCTCCCTGATAATCGAGGGTGATTACACCCACATTATTCAGCGGAAGCTGCAATTGCCCGGTACACTGCTGTTTGGCAATCCGCCCGGTTACCGAGCGGTCGACCTTGTTGGTCAGCCAGTCTTTGCAGGCTACAGCTTCGAGCTGCAATACATTTTCGAGGTATTCCCCTATTTTCGCCTGATCGTATTCCAGATCAGCAAATTTCTCATTCCGTGTGGTATCGGTTAAAACCGTTTTGGGTGGTTTGCCAAACATGTACGAAAGCTGCCAGTCGATTGGTTTTTCGCCCGTTTTTGAGTTTTCGAAGGTAAACTGCATGTCACCAGTAGCCTCACCAACCACGTACATCGGGGCTCGTTCACGGTCAGCAATCCGCTGCAAAAACGGTACATCTTTTTCATGCATCACCAGGCCCATACGTTCCTGTGACTCATTGCCGATAATTTCCTTTTGTGAAAGGGTCGGGTCACCAACCGGCAGTTTCGCAGTGTCAATTTTCCCACCGGTAGCTTCAACCAGTTCCGAAAGACAATTTAAGTGGCCGCCTGCACCGTGGTCATGTACCGTGACAATCGGATTTTCAGCCGATTCACTCAAGGCACGAATGGCATTGTAAACACGTTTCTGCATTTCAGGATTGGCACGCTGAACGGCATTCAGCTCGATGTGATTTTTGAATTCGCCGGTTGCTACCGACGAAACTGCTCCCCCACCCATACCGATGCGGTAATTGTCACCCCCTAAAAGCACTATTTTATCCCCTTTCACAGGCTCATCTTTCAAACTGTCTTTTTTTGCGGCGAAACCAATTCCTCCGGCCAGCATAATCACTTTATCAAAACCGTATTTCCGGTCATTTTCGAAATGTTCGAAGGTTAATACCGAACCGGTGATGATCGGTTGTCCGAATTTATTTCCGAAGTCGCTGGCGCCATTCGAAGCCTTAATCAATATTTCTTCCGGTGTCTGGTAAAGCCAGTCACGTGCAGGTATAGCATTTTCCCATGGGGCTCCAGCCCCTCCAAACCTCTCCGAAGGGGAAGCTTTTAAATTACCGGCTTCATTCAAATTCCCGGAAACCTGGCTGTTTAAGTCCCCCACCGGGGGATTTAGGGGGCTGTCTGTTTTGTTTCGCGGATAGGAAGTCATGTAAACGGCTGTTCCTGCAATGGGCAGGCTTCCTTTTCCTCCTGCAATACGATCCCTGATTTCGCCGCCTGTTCCAGTTGCAGCACCGTTGAACGGCTCTACGGTAGTCGGGAAATTATGTGTTTCAGCTTTCAGCGAAAGAACCGTTTCGATATCGGTAATTTCGAAAAAGTCGGGTTTGTCCTGTGTTTTGGGTGCAAACTGTTCTACAACCGGTCCCTGCACAAAGGAACAGTTATCCTTGTATGCCGAAATTATTAAATTCGGGTTTTGCTCCGCTGTCTTCCTGATGAGCTGGAAAAGCGACATTTCCTGCTCTACCCCATCAATAATAAAAGTACCGTTGAAAATTTTGTGGCGGCAATGTTCCGAATTCACCTGTGAGAAGCCAAACACTTCTCCGTCGGTTAATTTCCGGCCCAATTTTTCGGAAACTGAATTCAGGTATCCGATTTCGTCCGGGCTCAGGGCTAAACCTTCCTGCTCGTTATAAACCGCAATATCACCAATTTCAAGAATTGGATCAGGTCTTTTTTCGATGGTAAATATCTTTTGGTCAAGATTGTGATACAGCGCCTTCAGCATCGGGTCGTAACCGGCTGACTGATCAGCAACCTGAATATATTCCTCAATCCGCTGTATTCCCTGAATACCCATGTTCTGGGTAATTTCAACAGCATTGGTACTCCATGGAGTCAGCATTTCTTTTCGCGGACCAACAAACCATCCGGTTAAAACTTCATCGCCGAGCTTTTCGGCATCACCAAACAACCAGGTTAACTTTTGAATATCTTCCTGATGAAGGCTGTGAACCGAATTTAATGCAATGATTGTGTCTTGCAGAGTTTTAAAGAATAGAATCATTTTGGAATAATTTGATAAAAAAAATTGCTGAAAACATCAGGAAAACTGAACGCGACAAAGATAAATATTTCAGGCTTAAACCAGTTAAAAAAGAAAATAACCGGGCAGTGTTAACAATTGGATAAAGACCCTGTTCCGTTTTGCTGTAAATTAAGGTTGAATGATTAATTGTTTGAGCTTACCGGTTAATTCAGAAAACACCTCGTCCGCTGATGCCTGAAATGTTCATTCATTTCTTTAACCTAAAATTCTCCCATATCGGGTTTGCTTGTCGATAGCCTTCCAGACTGAATTCCGGAATTGGATAAATTAATACATGCATATTTCTACATATGTAATTGTGTATCAGAGCAGATTGCATTTATTAACACAAATTTTACATACCCTGTCCATTTGCCTGTTTACCTTTGAAAAAGGAATCCTTCAGGGTCGTTTGGAAAATTAATATCTATCTTTGCGCCCGAATTACAAGGATATTTCATTCAAAATCTCGTTATGAAACAAATCAGATACGTATCTCCCCAGGAAGCAGTAAAAGTTATTAAATCAGGCGACCGGGTTCACCTGAGCTCAGTTGCAGTAACACCACACAGCCTGATCAATCCTATGGTCGAACGTGCAAGAAATGGTGAACTTTATGGGGTGAAAATTCAGCATATTCACATTGAAGGCAACATTGAATATGCCAATCCGGAATTTGAAGGAATTTTCGAAGTGGAACAATTTTTTGTTGGAGGAAACCTTCGCAAACAAACCCAGGCCGGTTATGCCGACTATATTCCGGTATTTCTGAGTGAAACACAGAAACTTATCCGCGAGGGTTACCTGCATGTGAATGTAGCCATGATCATGGTTTCAGTTCCTGACAAACATGGTTTCGTATCACTGGGAACCTCGGTTGATGCTACCCTGGCTGCCGTTGAATGTGCAGATGTTGTTATCGCAGCGGTAAACCCCAATGTACCTCGTTGCTGGGGTGATGCCATGATTCATGTTGACCAGATTGACATTTTTGTTGAAGACAATATTAAAATATATACGCACAGTTTTCCTCCTTTAACTCCGGAAGAAATTCAGATCGGGATCAATGTGGCAGCCCTTGTGGAGGATGGTGCCTGTTTGCAAATGGGCATCGGTGGCATCCCCAATGCAGTGCTTGCCCAGCTTGGCAACCACAAAGACCTTGGCGTTCATACTGAAATGTTTTCCGACGGAATTCTCCCTTTGGTTGATAAAGGAATTATTACCGGAAAGTACAAAAACATTGACAGAGGCAGAATGGTAGCGTCGTTCCTGATGGGTACACAGGAATTGTACGACTTTGTTGACGACAACCCTCGTGTTGCCATGATGGATGTGGCACATACCAACAGCGTTGCGGTTATCCGGAAACTCGATAAAGTTACAGCAATCAACTCAGCACTTGCAATTGACATCACCGGTCAGGTTAGTGCCGATTCGATCGGAATCAAACACTATTCAGGAGTAGGCGGACAGATTGATTTCATCCGTGGCGCCGGATATTCAAAAGGCGGAAAACCTATCATTGCCTTACCATCGGTAACCGCGAAAGGAGTTTCCAAAATATGCCCCACGCTTATCGAAGGATCCGGTGTGGTTAGCACACGGGCCAACATGCACTGGGTCGTAACTGAATACGGCGCTGTAAATCTGTACGGAAAAACGCTTCAGGAGCGGGCCAGGCTACTCATTGCCGTAGCTCATCCTGCCCATCGGGAAACTTTGGGAAAAGCTGCATTTGAACGTTTTGGATCACATTTTCATTTCGTAAAAGATAGTAACAGATAGTAAAACAGGATAACGAAAAAGGCAGGCTCAAAATCTGTCTTTTTCGTTGAATTTATTTCTTATCCATTTTAAATAATTACACAGCATGGAAATAACACATATCGAACACATCGGAATAGCTGTCAACAGTCTGGAAGAAGCCATTCCATATTATGAAAATGTTTTGGGACTAAAATGTTACGCCGTTGAAGAAGTGGCTGACCAGAAAGTTAAAACCGCCTTCTTCCAGGTTGGTCAAACCAAAATCGAACTGTTGGAGTCAACCGATCCGGAAGGCCCGATTGGTAAGTTCCTGGAGAAAAAAGGGCCAGGCGTTCATCATCTGGCATTTGCGGTTGAAAATGTAAACGACGCATTAAATCATGTTGCATCGAAAGGTGTTCAACTGATTGATAAGACAGGACGCAAGGGGGCCGAAGGTATGAATATCGGGTTCCTTCATCCCAAATCAACACTGGGGGTATTAACCGAATTGTGCTCAGTCAAATAATCAAACTCATTTATCTATACAACCAATGAATAATCAGGATAAAATTAAGAAACTCATTGACCTGCGCGTTGAAGCAAAACTCGGAGGTGGAGAAAAAAGAATTGAGGCACAACATGCAAAAGGCAAATTAACCGCCCGTGAACGCATCGAATTGTTACTCGACGAAGGTAGTTTTGAAGAATACGATATGTTCGTGACCCACCGTTGCCAAAACTTCGGTATGGAAAAAAACAAATTTCTGGGTGATGGTGTAGTGACCGGTCAGGGAACCATCGACGGACGTGTTGTCTATATCTATGCACAGGATTTCACCGTCTTCGGAGGTTCATTGTCTGAAACTTATGCACTGAAAATCTGCAAGGTAATGGACATGGCCATGAAAGTTGGCGCTCCGGTCATTGGCATCAACGATTCAGGTGGCGCCCGTATTCAGGAAGGTGTTACCGCATTGGCCGGTTATGCCGAAATTTTCGAACGTAACATCATGGCTTCAGGCGTTATTCCACAGATCTCAGCTATTTTCGGTCCATGTGCCGGTGGTGCTGTTTATTCACCTGCCTTGACCGACTTTATCATCATGAGTAAAAACACCAGTTACATGTTCGTCACCGGGCCAAAAGTTGTGAAGGCAGTTACAGGTGAAGTAGTAACTGACGAACAATTGGGTGGCGCTTCCGTTCATGGTTCAAAATCAGGAGTTTCTCACTTCATTGCAGAAGACGAACAGGAAGGTATCTCGCTGATACGCAAGCTTCTGAGCTACATGCCACAAAACAACCTGGAAGATGCACCTTTAGCTGCCTGTGATGATCCGATTGACCGTTTGGATGATTTCCTCAATACCGTCATACCGGAAAATCCAAACAAACCATACGATGTAAAAGACGTTATTCACTCGATTGTAGATTACAATGAATTCCTGGAAGTTCACCGCAACTTTGCACGAAATATAGTAGTTGGATTTGCCCGTTTTAATGGCATTTCAACCGGTATCGTTGCCAATCAGCCCTGCTACCTTGCAGGCGTACTCGATATCAATGCTTCACGAAAAGCAGCCCGCTTTGTCCGTTATTGTGATGCTTTCAATATTCCGGTTGTCACCCTGGTCGATGTACCGGGATTTCTTCCCGGAACGGCTCAGGAATATGGCGGTATTATTACGCATGGAGCCAAATTGTTGTTTGCCTATGGCTCTGCAACTGTTCCAAAAATTACAATTATTCTTCGTAAAGCTTATGGTGGCGCTTATTGTGTAATGAGCTCAAAACATCTTCGCGGCGACATCAATTACTCATGGCCAACCGGCGAGATTGCAGTGATGGGACCGAAGGGAGCAATAGAAGTGCTGAAAGGTAAAAAAATCGCTGCGATTGCAGATGAATCAGAACGTGCAGCCTACATTACCGAACACGAAGAAGATTATAAGGAAAAATTCGCTAACCCATACAAAGCTGCAGAATACGGCTACATCGACGACATTATTGAGCCGCGCAACACACGTTTCCGGATTATCCGCGCCCTTCAGGCCCTGGCAACAAAAAAAGATGTGATGCCGGATAAGAAACATGCCAATCTTCCATTATAATAAATAATCATGCAAAGAAAAATTAAATATTTTTTATACGGAATTGCCATTCTCCTTATGGTCGTCGCAGGAACTGACTGTGCGAAAGCACAAAATGTTTCCGACCTTAGGATCAATGAGATATTGGTATTGAACGACTCCAACTACGTAGATAATTTTGGAGAGCACAATTCATGGATCGAGATTTTCAACTCAGCGTATAGCCCGATAAACATTGGCGGTTGTTACCTGACTGACGACATAAACATGCCGAATAAATACTGGATCCCGACCGGAGACCCGGCAACAATACTTCCACCGAGAGGTTATGTTTTATTTTTTGCTGATGAATTACCTACGCGTGGTATTTTCCACCTGAATTTCAACCTGAAAGATGCAGAAGTCATTGCCCTGTTTGATGCCGGTAGCAATATGATTGATGAGCTGAAAATTACTCAACCTCAGAAAATTGATGTTACTTATGGAAGAGTTACCGATGGCAGTGAAGACATGACTTTTTTGGAACACTCAACCCCGGCTGCAAACAACGACCACAGCCGAAAAGCATCAGCCGGAGAAAAATTCGTCGAATTCGATCCATACGGTATTGGCATGACCATGATTGCCATGTTCGTTGTATTTTCAGCACTTGCCAGTCTTTACATCATTTATAAAAACATTGGGCGTTTCTTTATCCGAAAAGCTTTTGCGTCTAAAAAAGATCAGACTCAAGCCGTTGCCGGAAAACGCGTAAAAGAAGAAGAAATGTCAGGAGAGGTAAATGCGGCGATTGCTATGGCTTTATACTTGTACCAAAGCGAATTGCACGATGAGGAAAATACAGTTTTAACGATTAAAAAAGTATCCAGGAACTATTCTCCGTGGAGTTCGAAAATTTATACACTTAGGAAATCACCACGTTAATACCAATTAAAATGAAAAAATTCAAATTTACCATAAACGGCAATCAATACGAGACCGAAATTCTAAACATTGAAGACAACCATGCTGAAGTTGAAGTGAACGGCACTTTATACAAAGTTGAAGTTGATAAAACAATGAAAGCTACCAAAACTCCTAAACTGGTACGTCAGGTATCAGTTCCATCTACAGACAGTCATCCTTCGGTTGCAAAAACGAGCAGTCCATCAGCTCCCAAAGGCGCTGGAAACATTAAATCACCACTACCGGGAGTTATCCTGGAACTGTATGTAAGAGAAGGAGATACTGTAAATATAGGACAAAAATTACTGATGCTTGAAGCCATGAAAATGGAAAACAACATTGAAGCTGACAAAGCCGGTAAAGTCATATCCATTCTGAAGCAAAAAGGCGACAGTGTAATGGAAGGCGATGTGTTAATAATAATAGGAGAATAAACTATGGGTACTTTTTTTGAGTTTATCACCGATCACCTCATGCAATTCCTCCAGTTTACTGCATTCGCTAACCTGACATTCGGTCATGTTGTGATGATATGTATTGGACTGGTCTTCATATACCTGGCAATTGCAAAAGAATTTGAACCCATGTTGCTTATTCCTATAGGCTTCGGTATTTTAATCGGAAACGTCGCATTTGCCCCCGGATACAAAATCGGGGTGTACGAAACCGGAAGTGTAATGAATTACCTTTATTTTGGGGTACTTCAGGGTATCTATCCTCCGCTTATATTCCTGGGGATTGGTGCAATGACTGACTTTTCAGCATTGATATCGAATCCAAAACTGATTTTGATCGGAGCGGCTGCCCAGCTGGGTATTTTTGGCGCTTACTGTATTGCACTTGCACTTAATTTCAGCCCCACAGAGGCTGGTGCCATTGCCATTATCGGGGGTGCTGACGGCCCGACAGCAATTTTCCTTTCTTCGAAACTTGCACCGGATTTAATGGGGGCAATCGCCATTTCTGCGTATTCATACATGGCCCTGGTTCCGGTTATTCAGCCTCCAATCATGAGGTTGCTGACAAACAGCAAGGACCGTTTAATCCGCATGAAACCTCCACGTTCAGTTTCGAAAGTCGAGAAAATTATTTTTGCGATAGCGGGTATGTTGCTAACCACATTTATTGTTCCCAGCGGTTTGCCTCTTTTAGGTATGCTTTTCTTTGGAAACCTGCTCAAAGAAAGTGGAGTTACCAAACGTTTAGCTGATACTGCAAAAGGCCCGATGATCGATGTCGTCACTATCCTTATCGGTTTAACCGTTGGTGCATCGACACAGGCAACCACCTTCCTGACTTTAAAATCAATCGGTATTTTCGCATTGGGTGCCGGTTCGTTCATTATTGCAACTACAGGTGGTGTCCTGTTTGTTAAATTACTAAACGTATTCCTGAAAGAGGGTAGAAAAATCAACCCGCTTATTGGTAATTCAGGTGTATCGGCTGTGCCGGATAGCGCCCGTGTTTCGCAGGTAGTAGGTTTGGAATACGATAAAACCAACCACTTACTGATGCATGCCATGGGACCAAATGTAGCCGGAGTTATTGGATCTGCAGTGGCAGCAGGTATTCTGCTGAGTTTCCTGATGTAAAAGATATTTTAAATCCTGTTTTGAAGAGGTTGTCAGTCCGGGCAACCTCTTTTTTTGTTTTATACATCTGTTTCCGGTCAAAAGAAAGGGAGCAAAAAAATATATAAATTTAAGCTTCATACTAATACCCCCCGAAGAATTTTTGAGGGAAATTCCATGCACCATTAAATTAACACTAAACGATCCTAAACTTTAACATCATTTAAGAATTATTTTATGATTTTATGGATTCTGAAGCCTATATTTGCAGTACATTTTTTTTCATAAGTTTAGGTTTAGTTAGGTTAGTTAGTTTAAGAGAGAAAAGGTAGGACAGAGGTCCTACCTTTTTGTTTTTATATCTACCTCATAGACAGGAGAAATCGATCAAATGATATCTTTATCTTCATTCTTGTCACAAAAACAACTTGCTCGCACAACTAATATAGAGGACTTACTTTCCGAAAAGCTACACAAATACCGTTAAGAATCCAACATTAATACTAAATGATAAACACGCCAGAAATGGTCATCAATCATCCAGTTCTGAATTCGTAAATCCTTTTTCCTGCTCAGCTTCAATAGTCTGAAAAGCTTTGTGAGTGACACCTTATACTGAATACAATTTTTTATGCATACTGACAGAACTTAAAAGTGTCTCATTTTTGTAAACTCTATCAACCTTCAAAGCAGGCATTTCTCTTTGAGCGCTTTTATTTATAATACCTGATAAATTGCTTGCCAGATTTAAAATTTCATGATTATTGTGCATCAAATTTGTTCTGCCTCCAAAAACAAATACATATATGCCAAGCTTGAGATTCTTTCAACTCAAACTTGGCAATTCAAGTTTATTATACCAAATGAAGAGCTCCTATTGCATATTTTAAGAATAATAAAACAGCAATCAAGCCACCCAATGCTAAAAATAACACTACAAAATCATAAATTGTTTTTCCTTTGGGTTGATCTTCTGATTCCAAATCTTTCATATTTTCCATGTGAAGTAATATTTTCTTTCTTGTTTATACTTAAATTATTGAATTAACATCATATTCATTTACAGAAGATACAGCCACTGATGCGATGGCTGAATTTTCCGAATAAATATCAGGGCTCAATTAACCTGATGTTTAAAATGTTGGTTAACTGCTAATTCAGTAAAGCATGCCCCATAATAAAAATTGGAACCGGATTTATAATATTATCAAGAGAATGAAAAAGGATGATGCCTGTATAATTACATTTTATTGGTTTGATCCGATTGGAAAGCAGAGCCTGGGAAACCAAACGATGTACTTCTGAAATTGATTGCAGACTTCTGGTTCGTTCCACAAAGAAGAAATTGTGAACCATAGTCATCTTAAATTCAGTAGCATTTCCGGATTCTGAATAGGCATTTGTTTTCGGAGTATTAGTTTTAACCGGAGCTACAAACAGCTGAATCCCAAAAGTCAGCATAATAAAAAACACTAATCCTGTTTTTCTGAGTGCCGAAATAAATACAACTATTTTATTGAAAAGTACCATTTAGACGAATTTAATTGATTTGGATGTTTGATTTTTTGCTGAACGGATTGAAATTATTCAGCAGACTACCGACCTGTTGCTTTCAAAACGACAGACGAATCCCATGAAGCCAGACTGGCGTTCAGGAATGATGAAGAAAGGCTATAAACGGAAGTTCCTTACCTGAAGATAGATAGGAACAATGGAAACACGATAACAAAGCGAAGTGAATTCCTGAGAACAGGAAATTAAAAAATTTCTTTTTGAGCTGATAAAATTGAATGCTGCAGAAAAGCCATTTACTTTAAAATTGGAGAAAAAACCTTGGTTAACCGTAGATAAAACTGAAAAACCAATATTTCCGGCAACAACTTCACCAAAAGTAAAAATCCGGGTATTGCTTTCCTCAAAATTTGAATGCATGTCTGCTTTATTTGCAGAAGCCATTCTTTCCCCTGCTTCATATCCAGAAGGGAATAAATGCGAAATTGCAATTATAAAAACAGCGGCAAAAAGAATTTTAAGTTTAAACATTAGTCGAAGAATCTGACTTGCATTTTTACAAAAACGCTGTAAATTTATTAATTTTTTAAAGTGATTATCCACTTGGAACAGTGAATTAACACAAAAATAACACGTTCATTTGCTATGATTAAAATACAAACAGCTATCTCACAACTGTAACTTGATATGTTTTCCTATTCCATGCTTCAAACTGGTTGGTAGTGAGCAGGGTGAGTTGTCGTTTTTCCGCGTTTTTAATCCAGATTACCGAAGGATCGGTCGGATTTGCCTTGGCTTTAACTCCACCGGTTACTGAAATCTGAACCAATGAACCATTGTTGACTTCAAAATAGAAAGGCTTCAAATCAGCATTTTCAGAAATGGTAAGCTGATTGGGAGGCAACACAATTTCAGGAGCAGTTTCTTCATAGATAAAACGTGCACCATAACTGGTGATCGTATCCATCCATTGGTTCAGGGTTTTGTAGTTGTCAAGTTCAGGCTCATGCCCAAGACCTTCAAGAGAAACCAGCTGGTTTCTGATTCCAAGAATTTTCAGCCGGTCGTGAATTAATTTTGAACCATACATTTTATCCATGATCAGGCGATTGATCATCAGCGAATTCTGGAACGGATAATCAGTCTCGTAAGGCACAATTTCGTCAGCAGTACCGTGTATCGATAAAACCGATATTTTTTCGTCCTTGTCGATAATGTTCAAATCGGCAACAGCCCCCCATAAATTGGCCACAGCTTTAATGGTAAACTTTTCGGTGTATTTATTCCCTGATTCTTCGATTTTGGTCACCCGGCCTTCCTTGCCGGCTTTCTGAATACGTTCAGGCCGTTCATCATTGTCCATAAAGGCCACGCTAAGTGAAGCAACGCCTCCCGCACTGGTTCCGCCAACATAAACCTGGTCCGGATTAATTCCCAGTCCTTTTGCATTGTGAGCCATAAACCGAAGTGCCGCGTGAGCATCCTGAACAGCCCGGTATGCGCTCAATTCAATATCACTGGTCAGTAATTTAAAACCCAGACGGTAATCGATCGAAGCCACCACATAGCCCCGTTTGGCAAATGAGGTTGCCAGCGCTTGTTCGGCAGCCGATTCCTTGCTGCCAATGTAAAATGCACCCCCGTGAATGAGCATCACCAAAGGTCTGTTTTTGAAAAGATCCGTTTTAGGATAATAGATATCCAGTTTCAGATCCAGCATTTGCGGTTCGTTAAATGACTTGATCAATCCTTTGCTCAACGTAGCGATATAGGGATCATCCGAATAGGGTGAACGTGTCCAGTACCCTTTTGCCTTCCCGTATAACAAATCACTCTTGACTTCAACTCCGCTAAAAATTTCCTTTTTATAACGGTCGGTTGGTTTTACAACTGTTTCCGGACGGCGGGTAAAATTAAGGTTTGCCTTTGGCCGCCAAAAGAAGAACCGCTTTTTCCTGTTCAGGAGTATAAGCGTTCCTGAAAAACCTTTTGAACTGATTACGGACGATTTCAACTTTCCGAGGTATAAATCGGATTGAAAAATAAGCCGGCTACCTGTTTTTTCCAATGAAAACGAATGGCTTTCTTCGACAGCCTTTCCACGGGTCAATACAAAATAGCCTTTCACTTTTTCCGGATTGGAATCTTCCACAACCAGAACAATTCGGTCGCTCCCTATATTCCCGTCATAAACTCCCTTTTCAGGAAAATTACTGACGGAAACCGGCTGCAATAAAGTTCCCGGGAACAGCCACAGTATCAGCTGGAATAAAATGTAAAAACGCATATTTTAGAATTCTTTATATTCAAATATTTATTTGCCGGCAAAGTTTTACCCGAACAATTCAATCCAATGCAGAAACGGTTCTCCACTCATTTTATTGCCAGGTATCCGTTCAGTTCACCTTCGGTTGAATTTCCGCCAAACAATGCTTACCGATTTTTAACGAAAAGTACCGGCTTGTTTTTACTTTACCACTTTTCGCAATCACTTTTCCGGGTTTTCCTGCGTTGAACGAAACCGGGTTTCAGCTGTTAAACTCTATTCAAATATTTGTATTACCGGCTTTTACACGATTATAATATTCAAACTCAAACCTCCAAATTTATGATATTTGTTCAAATTCCACCGCTGATTTTTGGTATCAGGCCCGAATTCCTGCTTTTTGCTCTTACGCTTCTGGGAGTTGCCTTATTCCATCGCTATACGCTTACTGCAGGCCTTATCGGTTTGGCTTCCATACTGATTTTTAAATTCATTTTTATTCCGTCGTTTCATCTTCCTGAACATTTATTTGGTCACATCGCTTTTACAGATCAGATTTTCCACAAAGAAATGAGAGTTGGTGAATGGAGCACACTGTTGAATCTTCTGGGTTGGCTGATCGGATTTGCCATTCTGTCAAGACATTTCGAACAGTCCCGGCTTCCGGAGTATTTGCCAGACTTACTTCCAAACGATTGGAAAGGGCCGCTGGTTCTTTTGATCGCTGTTTTTGTACTTCCTTTATTCGTCCGACTGATTGGAAAGAAGCAAAATACGCCATTAACGGCTCCATTTTTCTGCTCTCGCTGGTTAGCTGCGCCTCACTCATGCCTGTTGAAGAGCTTCCCGTGGCAACGTGGCATACCACCTTTTTACTCGGATTCATTTCGGCTGTTTTTGATAACATTCCGCTGACCAAGCTGGCACTCGAACAGAATGGCTACGACTGGGGCATGCTGGCTTATGCAGTTGGATTCGGCGGATCGATGATCTGGTTTGGCTCATCAGCCGGCGTAGCCATTTCAAGCAAGTTTCATGAGTCAAGATCAGTGTTCAACTGGATAAAATCAGGTTGGCATGTACTGGTTGCTTATGTCATTGGATTCTTTGTATTGTTGTTTTTCATGGGATGGAAGCCTCAGACTTTCACGAAAAAAACCGATCTGGCCGGTCATGCACAACACATTGAACAGCAAGCGCCGGCTCCGGTTTCTTTCCATCAGTAAAATTCTTATTTTTGTTTCCGGCCCCTGGCTGAATATTGACAATCACACCGGCCTGAACCTTTTTAACGTACTGAAAACTAAAACAAAAGTCACCCATAGGAAACGTTACAGAACAAAAAAAAACAAATCATGAAAAAACTTTCATCCATCATTTTCCTGCTCCTGATTCTGGTATTTTCAGGAATTGCACAGGATAAAAAGATCAATGTACTTGTATTTTCGAAAACCACAGGGTTCAGGCACAATTCAATTTCTTCAGGCCTGAAAATGATGAGTGATCTGGCCCAGGAACGAAAATGGATTCTGACCGCTACTGAAAATGCGGATCTTTTTACGCCGGATTTTCTGAAGAATTTTGATGTCGTGGTCTTCCTTAATCCTACACAGGAAGTACTTAATGAACAGCAGCAGAAGGATTTCGAAGCTTTTATGAATACCGGAAAAGGTTTTGTTGGTATTCATGCAGCAGCCGATTGTGAGTATGACTGGGGCTGGTACGGCCAGTTAAACGGAGCTTTTTTTAAAACCCATCCCAAATGTCAGGCCGGGACTGTAATTTTTGAAAATACGGAGCATCCCAGCATGGTCCCTTTTAAAGGGATGAAAACCTACCGTACGATTGATGAATGGTATTCCTTCAAGGAAAATCCAAGGGCCAAAGTTCATGTTCTGGCGCGATTGGACGAAACTTCACTGGATGAGGCCACCTTGCAAGATGACAAATGGAAAATGGGTGACCACCCGCTGATCTGGTATCAGGAAATGGGACAGACCCGCTCCTACTACACCGTTTTCGGGCACACCCCTGAAGCTTTCCAGGATCCGAAAGTGAAAGAGCATATTGGCTGCGCAGTTGACTGGGTGGCAAAACGGAATTAGTTAGCTGTGTACAGTCGAAGGAACCAGTTAAAAAGCCGGATAAATTTTAATTTATCCGGCTTTTTAACTGGTAGAATTATCTGATTAATGATGTGCAATTGGATCCGGATTTCCGTCAGGATCATTATTTACATAGCCTGAAGTTTGAATTCCACCCAGCAACAAAACGCCAGCCACATGTGGTGTTGCCATTGATGTTCCGGAAATAGTATTATATCCTCCGCCTTTCCAGGTTGATAAAATATATAATCCTGGAGCACAATAATCTACATGAGTACCATAATTTGAAAAAGAAGCCCAGTTATCATTCGAATCCATGGCTGAAACAGTGTAAATATTTGGGCCATCAACACGGGCAGGCGAATGATTATCAGCATCATCCGATTCATTCCCTGCAGCCAGGGCAAATTTCACAACAGTAGACGCTCCTAAAACTGCAGCGTCAAGAGCTGTGGATACACCACCGCCCAAACTCATATTGGCCACATCGCCTGCTTTTCCGTTTGCTGCTACATAATCAACTCCGTCAATTACTCCGGATGTAAAACCACTTCCTCTTTTATCAAGAACTCTTACTGCAACAACCGTTGCTCCCGGAGCAACTCCAACGACTCCAATACTATTGTCGATGGCAGCAATTGTTCCGGCTACATGTGTTCCATGCCCGTTTTGGTCATTCGCATCAGAAGTTCTGGAAACAAATGTCGCAGACCGGCCTTCATCAACATTCAGATCAGGATGTGAAAAGTCGATACCTGTATCAATGACCCAGGCTGTATTTGTGGTTGTATTACCAGTTCCTCCACCAACACGGTCAATGCCCCAGGGAATAGATTGACTGGGAGGAGGAGTTGATCCACCTGGTTTTCCTTTTGCAGTTATTTGTTGTGATAGTGTAATTACCTGATCAGCTTCCACCATTTTCACACTCCCGTCTTCAGCTAATTTTTTTGCCTGTCCGGGAGCCATTTTTACTGCAAATCCCTGCAGGGCAGTTTCATAAACTTCTTCAATCTCATCGGTTACTTCATATTTTTTAAGTAATCCGTACGCTTTTTCATTTACTTTTCCTTTTCTGGCCTGAAGGTCAGAATTCGAAATTTCAGCATCATCATTCAGTACTACGATGTATTTATTATTCACCGTTGCACTTTTCAGTATTCCGTTATCTTCGTTAACGGGTACAGGCAAAAAACTTTCATTCGGCGAACATCCGGCTATCATTAAACTGGCCAGACAAACTGCGGTAAACAGATGTGTTTTTTTCATATTAAAGAGGTTTTAGTTTTAATCTTTTCATGTCTAATTATAACTAGATTAAAACGAAAAAGTTTAATAAAAATAAGAAAAAGTTTCACCGTTTAGAAGATCAGCTAAAAAATGAATCGGATATTGGAAAGCTTGCAGCGCGAAATCACACCTCTTTCCCAGGGCGACTGCGGTTAGTATTCGATCGTGTAAAACTTTTCAGGAAATAAACTTATTCTCGACAAACAGTTTAATACCCCGGTAAAGATCAATAATCTGGTCGCGTTTGGGAAGCGTTTCGTAAACCTTCTGGATGTATTGTTTTTCACTGATCAACCGGAAGGTGTATTTAAAATTCACGTCGAAAACCATGGACAGGAGGAACAGTTTATAGTCGTTCATGGTTTTCAGATCTTCGATTGCAGCAGTTTTTCCGGCCACAACGCTTTTAATTATCTTTTCTGAGATTTCAGAACTGTTCACCAGGTCAAAAGTTATAATGGGCTGAACACCCCATCTTTCCTTTAAAAAACGATAGGATGATTCATAAACATCCAATTTATCGGCATCACGCAGGATACGGGAAAAAAGGGATACCCGCTCATTGTCCGGTTTCACTGGTTTATATTTATTGTGATTGTCAATTGATTTCTCAATAATCAACTGAATATCGGCGGGTAACCGGGAAAAAAATTTTATTTGCTGAATGAGTTTTACAGACAGAGCTGCATGATCCCTCTGAATGGATGCCGGAGTTTCAATTCCCTGAACAATCAAGGTCGCACGGCCTAAATCATGGAACAAGGCAATTACTTCAGCCAGACGTTTATCCTCTTCGTTATCCAAAACAGTACCTGAGATCAGGATTGAATTGCCAACAACCCGCATGGAATGTGCCCGAATATCCTCCACCCGCTGGCGGGTATCCGCTAAATCAAGAATAAGTGACTGAATATTTTCTTCAAACTCAAGGCGGCATTCTTTCAGTAGTTCTTCCGTAATCATAGAATTATTTTAATTGTTCAAAAGTAGCACAATTAACTCCTTCAACGGAAACACCGTGTAAAATATTTTAAACATTCGAAGAATCGGTTGTTCCTGAATCCATGTCTGGCGGGTATTTGTTGATAAAAAGGATGAAAGTTCACCATGTTTTTTGAATAAAGGAGCCAATTCAATTCAAGTTTTACTATTTTTGTCCTCGCTGAAATAAACTGGTCCTATAGTTCAATGGATAGAATGTAAGATTCCGGTTCTTATGATCTGGGTTCGAATCCCGGTAGGATCAC
>JBBSBP010000081.1:0-23792 GCA_038251165.1 Bacteroidales bacterium
CTGAATCGGGATATTCTGATCAATTATTTTGGGAAAGAACGATGCAATTTAACCGACAAGATTATTGAAAGAACTTTTGACACCATTCAAAAAACTTTGTCTTCCTGGTTTGATCTGATGGACATTAGTTTTTTATCCGAAGAAATGAGGGACAGATACCGAAATCTGCTTCAAAAAAGAATTGATATTTTAGGTTTCGAACGGTCAAAATAGAAATGGAATTGAACCCGAAATATTTTCTCAATTCGAGCCTAAAATCCTAAAAATAGATTATAATTGTATCAAAATGTGAGTGTTACACTCGTCGTTCTTCCATTTGTGAACCATTTCTTTTCCCGTCTTTGGGAACAGGTTAGTTTATTATCTTTACCGAAGGATGGCCGGGAGAAATATCTTTAAACAAAATCCCCAACAACCGCTTAAAACTTATAGGTATGAAAGCTGCAGTATTAACAGAGTACAACAAAATTGAATGGCTGGAAGTTGAAAAACCTACATGCAAGCCGGGTGAAGTACTGATCAGGATCAATTATGGTTGTATCTGTGGAAGTGATCAGCACATTCATAAAGGCGAATTCCACCCGCGAACTAAAACCCCTATGATAATGGGCCATGAATTTGGAGGTATTGTTGCCGAAATCGGAGAAGGTGTGACCGGATGGAATGCAGGTGATAAAGTAGCTCCTGATCCCATTATTTGGTGTGGAAAATGTCCGGCATGTTTAAAAGGTCATTATCCGGCGTGTAGCAGCTTAAAACTCATTGGCATTGATTCGAATGGCGGATTTACCCAATTTATATCACTTCCGCCTTCCATGTTATATAAAGTACCATCCAATATTCCGGATGAATACGTGGCGTTAATTGAAGTGCTGAGCATCGGCTGTCATGCTAAAAATCGTGTCCAGGTTAAGAAAGACGATACGATCGTAATCTGGGGTTCAGGAAAGGTTGGTCTTTGTATTCTTGAAGCTGTTCGTACGGTTACCGATAATACCGTTTTTATGGTCGATATTTTAGAAGCTCGTTTAGCTATCGGGCCAAAGTATTATGAAAATGTAATTGCAATCAATGCCTCAAAAGAAAATCCGGTTGACCGTATTCGAATTGAAACCGATGGAAAAGGAGTGGATATTGCCTTCGAAGCAGTTGGTCATGCACATGAAATTGAAGGTCTGGTCAATCCGGTTCGTGGTTGTATTCAAAGTATTGCAGGCGGAGGATCCGTTTGTGTACTTGGATTGGGGAATGAACCTGCACCGATCCTATTTAAAGAATTAATCTGGAAAGAAGCAAAGATTGTAACTTCACGGGTTAGTCATGGGGAATATGCTGAAGTTATTGAACACCTGAAACACGGACGTCTCAAACCGGAAATGCTGATTTCTCAAAAACTTCATGGATCGCAAACCCAGCGGGGTTTTGAAATTCTTGAGGAGAACCCGGCTGAAAACATCAAAATATTACTTGATTTCAGATCCTGATTGAAAGTCTTCACCGTTCATAATTTGATAAATATTCGGGCAATGGAATGAAAGTGAAGGAGGTAAAGATTACCGTGGAGTCCGTACGAAACGATACACTTATGTGAAAGACCTCAAGTGAGCCTGGTTGCTGTTCGATAATCTGAAAGATCCTTTTCAGCTCAAAAATCTGGTGAATAGTACGGCCTATTAACGAATAATGAGTGTGATTTACGGGAATAAATTCACTATTACATAAGTATCAGCTTCATGCGCCAACATCTTCCGGATCAAATCAGGCTGGTTTATCCTGTAATTGTAGCAGTTCCTCCGGTTTTTGCGAATGTCATGAACGATTTTCTAGGAAAACATGACGATTGTATTGTCATCCAATCCAAGCTCTTTTAGCTTTTGAAGAATAATACCAATTTTGCTGTCCAAACGTGTAATCATTGCAGCATAAGCGGATATCGGTCGCGGATGAGGAGTATAGCCTGCCTTCCCGTCGTAAGGTTTCTCATCGAACATACCATTGTACATTTCCAGACTTTCATCGGGAACCTGAAGCGCCTTATGCGGAACCTTATAAGCCAGATAAAGGAAAAACGGCTTCTTCCGATTCTCCCCGATAAATTTAACCGCTTCATCGAGCTCCATATCCGTAGAATAATGCAATCCCATATACTTTTTGTATTTATCATTACTAACTGGCTTATTTTTATCGATTTTGGGGTGTACCGATAAAACAATTCCGGATATAAAAGTTTGTTTTTCATTTTGAATGAATTAAAGTGTTTGATAAAACTGACCAGGCCCATCTGCCTGGCTATTTTTTCCTGAAGAATTTCATGAATGAAGGATCAATAGCATTCGCATTGGTGAAAATTTTACTGACAGGCACCGGGATGTCAGTTTCAATGATATCGATTCCCTGTGTAAAAATTGCGTCATAACCGTCCTTCAATTGTTCTATACCGGCAACTTTCCCTTCAATAAATTCCCTGTCAAGGTTTCGGGAGGTACCCATGATGCACCTTGCTCCTTTATCATGGATCATTTTTATCACGGCCAGGTCGACCGGCATTTTGTGACCAACAAAAACTACAACATTTCTCCAGGGTACACCGGTCTTTTCAAACTCACCGACTTTATCAATGGTTGGGATGAATATCTGCATCATAATATTTTTATTCATCTGGTAACAAACTTTTGCTTCTTCGAATGTATAGGCCATTACGATACAGTATGCTTCAGCCTTCTGTTTTTCTACCATTTTTACACGTGATTCAATGGGTACACCCTTATTGTCGAGCACAAAAATCGTTTTCCCTTTGGCCCATTTCAGCATTTCTGCGAAGGTTGGTATAGAATATTCTGTGGCATTTCCCTGCGTGTCTTTTAATCTGAATTTTTTCAACTCTTCAAGGGTAAAATCAATCACCCTTCCACTGCCAGTAGTTGTTCGTTGCAAAGTGGGATCATGGAGTACAATCATCATGCTGTCCTTTGTATACCTTGGATCTATTTCCATCATGGAATACGTGTATTTAAGGGTGTTTTCGAAAGTGGCCATGCAGTTTTCAGGCATGTTCTTTTCGGGCCCTCCACGATGGGAACTCAGAAAAGGCAAACTTTTACCGTTATAATGGAACAATTCCTGTAAGCCTTTTGCCGTGCGGGTATTCATGTAATGGTCCTGCACTTTATCTTGCCCGAAAGTATCGGAAAATGGAAGCAATATAAACAAGGCAAGGAGGACCAAAAACAGGGTCTGTTTAAATTTATTCATTTGTTTCATATCGAAAATTTAGCTATTTGTGTGAATTCTTCCTTCGCCTGTCGGCTTATTCCAGTGATAAAATGAACATACAGTATACCCCCGGATAGCCCATAAAGGCGGCAATAACATTTTTCAGGAACCGTCTGTTTTTCCTTCCCGCCCTTAATAGAAAACAAGATTGTAAAATAGGCTAACCCGAAGTTAACACAATATTTCCAATTTTGGCAAAGTCCTGTTTAAGTATGTAAGCCGTATTCTCTACTGTCAGGCTATCCACATGATGATACAAGGCAGATAAATTGTCCGGCCATCGGGTATCTACTGAACAAACTCCAAAAAGGATAGTTCTTCGCAATGACACAAAGTTCGCCAAAATTCAAAATGATTAGATTTGAAATATTCCCAAATCCTTTTAAAACTGATCTTACGATCCGGTCGTTTCCGGATCATTACATCCAAACAATAAACAATAAAGAAGAGTGAATTTTTTCTTTGAAAAGTACCTGGGGTTCTCCGTTAATTATTTCTTTGAAATTGGTCATACAACCTTACAATTTCAGTATTTTTGCTTTGCCAAACCAAATTCAATAAGCATGCTCTTCGGAAATTACCAACTTCTATACCAGCAACTCATCCAATGTATTGATCCGAAGCGGATTTTTCATGATCCGCTTCATACTCTGGCTTTTGGAACTGATGCCAGCTTTTACCGGCTAATCCCTAAAATGGTTGTCAAGGCGAAAAATGAGGAGGAAGTTTCGCTGATTCTTCAGGAATGTTCAAAACTTTCGATCCCTGTAACCTTTCGGGCAGCAGGAACCAGTCTTTCCGGTCAGGCTATTTCTGATTCGGTGCTTGTGATTGCCGGTAACCATTGGACCAGATTTCAAATTGAGCGTGATGGTTTAAAAATCCGTTTGCAACCGGGATTAACCGGAGGAAGGGTGAATGTATTGCTTGCACCCTACGGACGTAAAATTGGTCCTGATCCTGCATCGTTGCAAGCAGCCATGATTGGCGGTATTGCGGCAAACAATGCCAGTGGAATGTGTTGCGGAACGGCAGAAAATTCGTACCGGACACTCGACAGCATGCGCATTATTTTCGTTGACGGATCGTTGCTCGATACATCTGACCCGGAAAGTAAAGAACATTTCCGGCAATCACATCTTCAGCTTATTGAGGATATTACAGAAATGGCTGCCTCGGTAAAAGCCGATGAAAAGCTTGCCGGCAGAATTTCCCGGAAGTTCAAAATAAAAAATACAACTGGCTATAGCCTGAATGCCCTGACCGATTTTTCCGATCCGTTTGATGTGATCGAACACCTGATGATAGGCTCGGAAGGAACACTTGGATTTATAGCCGAAATCAGCTATAAAACAGTTGTGGAGCATCCGTACAAGGCCAGTTCCCTGATGATTTTCCCCGATATTGAAAAAGCGTGCCACGCGGTTTTATTGCTAAAATCGGCGCCGGTTTCGGCCGTCGAACTGATGGATCGCGCCGGTTTGTCTTCAGTTGAAAATGAGCAGGGAATGCCCGCATACCTGAAATCGCTTGGTTCCCTGGCATGCGCTATTTTGGTTGAAACCCGCGCTCTTCAGCAAAAAGAACTTCAGGAACAGATTGCCATTATTTTGGAAAAAGTGCAACCTATTCCATCAGAAATACCCATTCAGTTTACATCCATCCCGGAAGAATATGCCCTGCTCTGGAAAATCCGCAAGGGACTTTTCCCGTCGGTTGGCGCCATGCGTAAAACGGGAACAACGGTTATTATTGAAGATGTGGCCTTTCCTGTTCCCCGACTGGCTGAAGCCACGCTCGATCTTCACCGCTTGTTTGAAAAATGGGGCTATCATGAAGCCGTTATTTTTGGCCATGCGTTGGAAGGAAACCTGCATTTTGTATTTACGCAGGATTTTGGAACATCAAGTGAAATTGACCGTTACGCCGGATTTATGGCTGAAATTGCCGATCTGGTAGTTGCGAAATACGATGGTTCATTAAAAGCGGAACATGGAACCGGCCGAAACATGGCTCCGTTTGTTGAAATGGAGTGGGGACGGGATGCTTTTGAATTAATGAAGCGCATCAAACAAATTTTTGATCCGCAGAATCTGCTCAATCCCGGAGTGATCCTGAACAACGATCCGGAAGCGCACCTGAAAAACCTGAAACCGATTCCTGCTGCCAGCGAAAAAATTGATCAATGTACTGAATGTGGTTTTTGCGAACCTGCATGTGTTTCAGCTGAATTAACCCTCACTCCGCGTCAGCGCATCGTGGTTTACCGCCAGATGGCAAGCCTGGCTAAAAGCAGACATGAACCACATATTTTAGCTTCCCTGTCCAAAGCTTATCAGTACTCCGGTGATGAAACCTGCGCAACCGATGGCCTATGTGCAACCGCTTGTCCGGTAAAAATTGACACCGGGAAATTAATTAAAAGTTTGCGTGCCGGGAAAATCGGTGCAGGTCAACACCGTGCGGTCTGGATCGCCGACCGGATGAGTGGTCTGACTTCAACAGTCCGGGCCGCACTATCCACGATCGGATTTTTCCATATTATTTTTGGAACTAAAATAATGAAAGGTCTTTCCGGAGGAATACGAACTTTATCCGGAAACCTGGTCCCGCTATGGAATCCTTACATGCCGCTGGGTGCAAAAAAAATAAAAACAGAATTATTACAGAAAGTGGGGAGGGATAAAAAAGTGGTGTATTTTCCATCCTGCATCAACCGGGCGATGGGCGTTTCGAAGGAGCACCGCCACGAAAAGCAACTTTCCGTGAAAATGCTGGAATTGCTGAATAAGGGTGGTTTCGAAGTGATTTATCCCGAAACCCTGAACAGTCTGTGTTGTGGAATGGCTTTTTCGAGCAAAGGCTATATTGAAGCTGGAACAAAAAAATCGAACGAACTGGAAACTGCCTTGCTGAAGGCCAGTGAAAACGGAAAATATCCGGTGTTGTGTGACATGAGCCCATGCCTTTTTACCATGAAAGAGAACTTGGACCCAATCCTGAAAATGTATGAACCGGTGGAGTTTATATTGGACCATCTGCTTCCCAATCTGGAAATTACGCCATTGCAGGAAACCATTACAGTTTTTCCGGTCTGCAGCATGAAAAAAATGGGACTGGAAGACAAATTGATTGAATTGGCTGAAAAATGTGCTGTTAAAGTTGTTGTTCCTGAAGCCAACTGTTGTGGTTTTGCCGGCGACCGTGGTTTTTCGTTTCCGGAGCTGAACAAACATGGACTGCGCGATATGAAGAAGCAATTGCCGGAAGGTATCCGTTATGGTTATTCAAACAGCCGTACCTGCGAAATCGGCCTGAGTTTGCATTCCGGAATTTCGCATCAGTCGGTTGTTTATTTGGTCGATTTGGTGAGTACTCCTTTAGCTATCGTTTAATTTATTAGTTTTTAATTAAATGTTTATCAATCATTTTTATTAAGTTGTTGATTTTTATTGGTTTTGATATGTAATCAACACAACCACTTTCAATGGCCATTATTCTGTCGTTTGTGAAAGCATATGCAGTTTGTGCAATGATTGGCAGATCACTGCGAAACTCAAGTATCATTTTGGTGGCATCCAATCCATTTAATACGGGCATTTTTATATCCATTAATACCAGGTCGATATTTTGATTGGATTTGCAGATTTCCACAGCCTCAGCACCATTTCTAGCCCGTAAAATATTTATTTTTTCTTTAAGCAGTGTCATTTCCAGGAATTTGAAATTGGTTTCAACATCCTCCGCAATCAGAATAGTAACACCCTCATGGTTATTTGAGAATTCAACAGGTTGAGTTTGTTCTGGAAAGTCTTCAGTTTGACAGGGTAAAAATGGTATAGAGAAAAAGAACGTTGAGCCTTTTCCAAGCTGTGATTCGAGCCATATTTTTCCACCTAAAAGTTCTACGTAGGCTTTTGAAATTGCTAATCCAAGTCCGTTGCCACCATAATTTCTTGAGAATGTGTTATCAACCTGCCTGAACCGCTCAAAGATTATTTCATGGTATTCTTTTGCTATACCAATGCCCGAATCTTTTACAAAAAATAAAATGTCCTTGTTGTCAACGACGGAACAGCCCACCTCGATAGTTCCGGCAGAAGTATTTCGGATTGCATTACTAATCAGATTATTTAAGATCTGTTGTAATTTTATCTCATCCGATAGACAGGTCAATTCATCATTGAAATATGAAATTTTAAATTCAAGGTTCGAGTTCTCATTAAAATTATGATAAAATATTGAAAATAAATTATCACGGATATGGTGAATTTTGCAGGGATAAATGATTGGTTTTACCTGATTGGTTTCAAGTCGGGATATTTCTACGATATCGGTAATAATTGCCATCAGTTGCTTAACACAGTTCTCGATGATTTCAAGAAATTGCTGTTGTTGCTGTTTCTCAAATTCAGGCGATCTTAACAAGTCAATAAATCCCAGGATCCCGTTCATTGGAGTTCTTACTTCATGGGATATATTTGCCATAAAGGCAGTTTTTAAACGGTCGCTTTCTTCTGCTTTCTCTTTTGCTATGGTAAGTTGAAGCGTACGCTTTTTTACAAGCTTTTCAAGATGATTCTTGTATTTTTCCAGTTCTTCCTTTTGCTCTATAATCTCTTTTTGCTTTTCCAGAAGCAATTCGTTTGTTTTACTTAGTTCCTGGGTTCGTTTTTCAACTTTTTCTTCGAGTGAGGAACTTTGTTCACGCAGTTGTTTATTCTGAAGTTCCAGTTGATTCTGCTGAAGGTAACTTCTCAGAGCCTGATCTACTGTAAGAATCAAGTCATTTGTTTCCCAGGGTTTCGCAATGTACCTGTAAAGGTTGGCATTATTAATGGCGTTTGTAACACCCTCAACAGTGGCCTGCCCAGTTAATAATATATTTAATGTGCGCGGGGATTTTTCATGTACTTTTGATAAAAGTTCGTCGCCCTTAATCACTGGCATTGCATAATCGGAAATGATTAATGGAATTTCAAAGTCAGATGCCAGCAAATCATCAATTGTATCCAATGCTTCCATCGCATTCTCAGCAGTTTCAATAATATACCGGTCTCCGAAACTGTTCTTCAATTCCGATTTTAACCCATTAAGGACCATTTTTTCATCATCCACACAAAAAATTATTGCCTTTTTCATAAAAGTCATCTTTAAGTTAAGGATAATCCTGAATCTATTGTTGAAATTAATTCAGATTCTGTCCATGGTTTTCGGATACACTTGTACAAATTTGCCTCCTTTTTGGATCGTTCAATACTTTCCATATCAGCCTGTCCGGTCAGCATTATTTTTAATACCTCGGGATACTTTTTATGAACTATTAACAGAAATTCATCTCCTTTTATAACGGGCATCAGCCAGTCAGTGATTACAATAAGGTTGGTTTTTTGATCTATCATAATTTCATCGATAATTTCCAACGCCTCAGTAGCACTTTCTGCCGTTTCATAGATAAATGAATTCCCGTATTTTTCTTTTAATTGTGTTTTGATGCAATCCAAAATTATTTTCTCATCATCTACGCAAAGTATGACACTTTTTCTCATGATTCTGGGTTTATTTGGTCAAAGTTATTGATACTCGTATTAATTGGAAGGAATATATTGAATGTTGTTTGTCCTGTTTCACTTTCCACTTCGATTTTTCCATCATGTTTTTCAATAATCCGTTTTACAATATCAAGTCCCATTCCGCTTCCTTCACCGGATGGTTTGGTTGTAAAAAAAGGTTTAAAAATTTCATTTTTTATTTCAGCAGAAATTCCTTTTCCGCTATCGGTAATTGAAACAATGATATAGTTATTCTCCTGATAGACCCTGATATCCAGCTTTCCCTTGAGTTCCATGGCATATATCGCGTTGTGAAGAATATTTGTCCAAACCTGGTTCAATTCATCAGGATAACAAAGTATTTTTGGGATATCCTCAAAGTTCTTTGTTACTTCAATACCTTGTTTAATCTGATTGTAGTAGAGTGTAAACACCGTTTCAATACCTTCGGTGATGTCCGACAAAACTTTTTCCTCGGAATGTCCGATGTGGGAAAAATTCTTCAGGGCAAATACCACTTTAGACGCTTTGGATGCCGCAAATTCGATATTATCGGTACTGCGCTGTAAACCTGTAAGTTTATAGGCCATATGAATGATGGATTCACGGTGTTCCGACTGGAACAGAATAAGGTATTTTTCCACATCCTTGCAAATCAGCATGTCAACCAGTGTATCGGCAAATGAATAGGCATTTTTTATATTGTGTTTTTCAAGCGTAACAGTGATTTCTTTTTTGTAGGCTCTTTCTTCTTTTGAGGTCAGCATAAATTGATTTTTCAGCGATTCTTCCGTTAATTCAAAGAACACCTGCCTGATATTTTCAGGCAATCCATAGATGAAATTCGGGAAATCTTTAAGAATAATATTCAAAGAACCCTTAATGTTTCCTACTGAAGAACGAATTGCTCCGAGCGGTGTATTAATTTCGTGTGCTACTCCTGCAATTAGCTGTCCAAGTGCTGCCATTTTTTCGGCATCAATAAGTTTTCGTTGTGTTTTTTTCAGGTCTTCGAGTGTTTCTGTTAATTCGTTTGTTCTTTGTTTCAACGATTCTTCCCGTTCATAGATTTGTTCCAACATATTGTTGTACTCGTCAACGAGCATCCCGATTTCATCATTTCCTTGTTTTTCAACCCTTAACCGATAGTCTCCCTCCCTTGAAATTCTTTTTGTTGCTGTTGTCAGTTTTAAAATCGGACCTGAAAGAATTCGCTGCAGTGCCAATGCAAGTATATAATTCACAAAAAGAATTCCAATCAGCAAATAAAACATCGTTAATAAATATTGCTGAATCTTAACCGTCAACTCATTTGTGGAAACTTTTAAATAGATGGTTCCCGCAAATTTATTTTCGTAAAAAATAGATTGAAAAACATGTAAATAATTGTCCTCAAATTTACTGCCTGGCTTGTTGATTTCAGGGGCTGGAACCGGTGTTTCTAAATTAGGGGGAAATTGGGAGAAAACTTCGTTTTTATCATTGTAAACAATACCAACTTTGATGGAGGGAATACTTTGTAATTTATTGAGCGTTTCACTGGCATTTTCCGATACATCGAAAGCAAGGGGAACAGCACAATATTCTCCTATCAGGTTTGCATTGATGATGGTATTGTTTTCCATGTCTTTCTTGAAATTCTTAATATTGCTGAATATCATAAACGAAAAACCAATCAGAAGCGAAAGCAATGATACAATCTGAATGATAAGAATCATTTTAAATTTGATCGACAAGTTTTTAAATAGTGTCATGATTATTTAGGATGATATTCGAACTTTTAATTTCCTGAAATGGTTCAATAAAATGTGCAATATAAAAATTTTACGTCCTGAATTTAATCTATTTGGATATAAATGTTATTGTCACTACATAATTGGTTTCTTCATACAAAAACGGAATTAAAGCGATTAACTGATCGGCTGTAATCGACTTCACGTTAATTTTAGTTATATTCAGATCACCTACGATAGGGTAATTATAGATAATTGGCTGTTCGTGGGTTATTTCAGTCTCATCGGCATTAAACGACCATTTAGTTTGCATTATAATCGTATTCATCTGGTTATATTGAATCAAGGTACCATCCATATTATACTTAAACGCATAATTCCGCATTCCATCTGATTCCAGTATGAGTATATCAGAAATTACAATACCGCCTATGGATACAGTAGGAACAATGGTTTTGGCTTTGACTACCCATGTTTTGCTCGTCAGAAGTTCCTTTCTGTCAGGTGGTTGCTTGTCAGTACTGCAAGTGAATAGTGTCAGCCCTGAAAATATAACAGCCACTACCAGAAATAAATTTTTCATAGCGTTGATTTTTAAATTTAAATGTATCAAATTAATCCAACAATAAGTTAATAACTCCATTGAAAACCAATTAAAAAAGTTGTTCCGATCTGATCAGTAAAGCCAAATTCGCGGTGTTTGCCTAACATGTTCTTTAAAGAGACAAATACTTTTGTTTGATCCTTAATGGTATAAATCACCCTGGTATTTAGGACGACGTATGGATCGATAGTCATATAATTGTTCCAGTAAAGGCCGGTATAATCTGCAATGATATTATAAAAAGGTATACCGGCAAATACTTGTTTGGTATAGAAATATCCGTTAAGGTTCATGTTTAATCGTTTAACCGGCATATAATTTAATGTGAATCCACCATAAAAGGTAGGTGTCAGTTTTTCACTCCAAAGGGTCATATTCGTATTGGAGTGCGAAATTGTACTTATGGTCTTGTTTTCTTCGTCAATGGTGATTTGTGAATCGGTCGTATTAAACCTGACATCCGTAATTCCATTTAATACCGTTTTTTGAAGTGTTCCGTAAAATTTCAACTCATATTTTGGATTAGGTGTTATTTGCAGCATGAAACTTAAACCGTATTGACGGGCTCCCACATCGAAATTTTCAAAATACATATCAGCATGCCCTGATCCCGAAATAATTGAATCCAGTTGGTTATCAGGTGTTAGCTGTACTTTTGTATGTACTTCGCGATAAGCATTGGATACAAGCAGGTTACTTATTTTTTGAGCAAAGAGTTCAACATCGAAATTCACTTTCGGACTGAATTTGTTTCGCCAGCAGATTTCAATACTTGTGTTTGTAGGGTATTTCTGGTCTTTTTTAGTTTTTAAGTTTTGAGATAAGGGCAGATAGATCGGGTTTACATTCGATTCTGATTGATATGGATAGTAAAAATTCATGGACGCATTCAGGTAAGTATCCAAAATAAAAGGTGATCGGTTAGCATGTGAAATTACAGCCCGAAACAGTTTTTTCTTATCCATACGGTAGGTCGCTCCCAACTCATAATTTACGAAATAGTTTTTATTCATATTAAATTTATCGATGCGTCCTCCGCCGATTATCCGTAATTTGGAAATCGGATTCCAGTCAGTTAAGATTGAGGCTGCAGCAGAATTTATGATTCTGCCTTCATCCTTAAACTGATAATTTAGTAAGGTAAAATCAAAGGGTTCATCATAGGTAATCGGGCTGTTATAACGACAATTTTTAAAGCTTATTCCCGGTCTTATGTTTATATTTTTGCGCTGGAAAAGATATTCGAAATTTGCATCTGCGTTCATAAACTTGTACGAATTGCCGGGATTGCTGTTTAGATCCTGACCTGATGATAAATTAAACTGCCCGTAGAAATTATGGTATTTAATTTTACTGTCGAAATAATAGCTTGTGGTATTGTTTTGTGAAAGTGGGGTAGCGAAATTTAGAAATCCAGGTTTCTGACATTGTGATTTTTGAGCACCAATGGTTAAACTGATGTTGGATTGGTTGTCGATTTCATGGTCGAAAAAAATATTTGCACCCATTTTTTGTAAACTCCGGTTAATGTCATATTCCGTGTGTAATGAATCGCTGAAATCTTTATAGGTCCAAAGCTCGTGTGTATTTTGATTCTTTTCGATGTCCATCATGATATTCAGGTTGTCCATAGTGACATATTCCCTGTCAAACCAATTGTAATACATGTCGTCGAACCTTGAGCGTCCGGTAAAATTGGCCGAAAAAGTTAGTTTCGTTTTATTGTTCCAGTTGTAACCAAAACTTGTATTTACCAGTTTGGAATTACCATTTCCGATTGTACACGATGCAAAAGCGTTTAGTCCCGGCTTTTCTGAATGCGAGGTAATAATATGGATTACTCCGGTTGCCGCATTGGGTCCATACAAGGCTGATGCCGGCCCTCTAACCACTTCAATCCGTTCAATATCGTGAACATCGATCGGTAATGATTCCCAAAAAGTGCCACCTGAAAAATAGCTGTAAACAATCCGGTTGTCAATCATTACCAGTGTGGAGGTATTAAAAGGCAGCGTAATGTAATTGTTTTTGGTCATGTCGTCGAAACCCCGAATCTGGACATCATAGTTTCCCGGTGTTACTTCCCGGACAATAAGACCTTGTGACAATCGTAAGGCCTCCATAATACTCGTTGCACCAGACCGGGAAATATCTTCTTTCTTAATAATCGTTACCGACAATGGCGTTTCAAACAGATCTTCCGGTTGTTTTGAAGCAGTAACAACCACGTCGACATTAAGTATTTCATCCAATGACATCGCTTCATAGACACTTTTAACCTGAGCCAGTGAAACTGAACCGGTAAGGTTCAATATCAAAATGATTAAAAGGATTCTATGAAGATTTGAAATCATCATTGTTGGTATTTATTTTTCAATTAGTTATAATTCCCACTGTATGCCGATCAGAAAAAGCCTCCCGATTTGATCGGCAAATCCAAATTCACGGTGACTGCCTAAAATATTTTTAAATGTTACATAGGAGGTTGTATTCTTATTGATACGGTACGAGGCTTTAGCGTTTAAAACCATGTTTGCAGTAATATCCATCGAATCGAATGAATAATTACCGGTATAATCAGATACTATATTGTTAAAATCATAGTCTACAAATTGCTGATTGGTATAAATGTATGCATCGGTATTGAAATTCCAGTTTTTCCCCGGTTTATAATTCAGATAAAAACCACCAAAGAATGTTGGTGCGAGATTTTCAGCATATTGTGTTGGATTGGTAAATGAGCTCATTTCCAAAGTCCTTTTATTTCCTTCCTGAATGTCACTAACGGTAAGTTGGGAGCTTATGTATTCAATTTCAGTTTTTCCTGATAATATTGATTTCTGAAAAGTACCATATATTTTCGCATTTAGTTTAGATGCCGGAGAATAGTTAATCATAAAACTTAATCCGTATTGTCGGGCTTTTATATCATAGTTTTCAAATACTAAATTTCCTTCACCCGAGATGGAACTGATTGAATCCATTTCGCCAAGTTGATTCAACTGCTGGACCATCAGCATATCCCGGTAAACATTAGAGACGACAAAGTTTTTTGCTGATGAATAAAATAATTCAATATCCAGACTTAAAGCCTGATTGAATTTTGTTCTCCATGAAATCTCATGGTTCATGATTGCCGGAAATTTCAGGTCTTTATTGGAATGAATGCTTAAATCAACAGGAATGTTAATGGGAGATTTATTTTCTTCACTGATGTAATCCATATTGAGTTTAAAACTGCAGTTCAGGTAAGTGTCAAAAATAAAAGGTGATCTGGTTGCACGTGAGAAGACAAAACGAATCAGATTATTCTTATTGATCCGGTAAGTAGAGGCCAACTCATAATTTGCAGAATAGTTTTTATTGATCGTAAATTTATCAATCAGTGCCGCACCGATTATTCTCAGTTTGGATACAGGTTTCCATTCCGTCAGCAAAGATGCAGCATACGAACAAATAGTTCTTGGTTCGTCTTTAAACTGATAATTTAAAGTAGTCAGGCTAAATGGTTCCTGATAGGTAATCGGACTGTTGTAGCTTAAATGTTTGTAACTGATTCCTGGTCTAACACTAAAATCCCCAAACTGTTTATAATATTCAAGGGTTCCGTCAATGTTTGTGAATTTGAAGGAATTAAATTTATAATTGTTCAAAACCTGCCCTGAATGAAAGTTAATCTGGCCATTCAGATTGGCATATTTTATCCGTGTATTGATATAATAACTTTCTGAGTTTATCTGGGATAATGATGTGGCAAAATTTGCAAATCCCGTTTTTTGACTTTGTGAATTTTGCGTACCCATGGAAATGTCAATGTCTGACTGTTCCGAAAAGCTATGGTAAAAAAAAAGGTTGCCTCCCATTTTTCTCAAACTAATATCTGTGTCATACTTTGCATCCAAAGCATCCTGAAATTCTTTAAATGTCCATGTTTCGTTTGTTGATAAATCTTTTACCGCAAACAAGGTCATGGTTAGATCTTCGATCGAACAATAAGAATTTGTGTTTTGATTAAAATATTCTGCATTGAACCGATGGCGTTCGGTGAAATTTCCTGAAAATGACAACCTGGTTTTATCACCCCAGTTATAACCAATATTTGCATTGGCTTTTTGTGCATGGAGATTACCTAAACTGCCATTCGCGGCAACATTCATCCCCTTATGAGCAGCATGAGCTGTAATAATATTAATTACACCGGTCGCTGCATTTGGACCGTATAATGCACTGGCCGGACCTCTGACTATTTCAATTCGTTCAACATCATTGATGTCGATGGGAAAGGTTTCCCAGAAAGTGCCTCCTGTAAAATAGCTGTAAACGATCCGGTTATCAATCATTACCAGGGTTGTGGTGTTATAGGGTAAGGACAGATAGGCATTCTTGGTAATTTCATCAAATCCTCTGATCTGGATATCATAATTCCCAGGAGTAATTTCCCGGACAATCAATCCCGGAGATAACCGAAGTGCCTCAGGGATACTTGTAACTCCTGATTTGATGATTTCATCCTTACTAATAATGGTAACCGAAAGGGGCGTTTCAAACAGATCCTCCGGTTTTTTGGAAGCTGTAACAACTACATCAATATTAAGTATTTCATCCAATGACATCTTTTCATATACACTTTTATCCTGAGCATATAAGACTGGACAGGCCAGGCTTATTATCAAAAGGACTAAAAGTATGATCTGAATGGTTGACTGCATTGTTTATTAATCAATTGGTATAAAACTTTTATATTCTGTAAAAATTCCAAAACAAGATATTGATTACAATTCCCACTGGATACCAAGCAGGAACATTCTGCCAATTTGGTCGGCAAAGCCATATTCACGGTGACTGCCTAAAATATTTTTTACTGTAAAATATCCAATAGTATTTTTATTTAGCCTGTATGTTGCTTGTGCATTTAATACCATGTTCGCTTTAATGTCCATACTGTAATTGTTATAAATTCCGGTATAATCCGACATCATATTGTTGAAATCGTAATTAACAAAATGCTGTTGAGTATAAATATACGCGTCGGTGCATAAATTCCACTGATTATCAAGTTTGTAATTAAGGTAAAAACCACCATAAAATGATGGTGTTAATTTTTCACTCCATTGGGTGGGGTTTGTAAATGAATTAATTAACAAAGATCTTGTATTTTCAGCATTTAATTCGCTGATTTGGACGCTGGTAGTTTTGTATTCAACCTGGGTGTTGCCAGTCATTTTAGTGAACTGCCAGGTCCCAAATATTTTAGTATTTATTTTTTCGTTTGGATTATAAACAATAGTTATACTGCTGCCAAATTGGTGAGCCTTTACATCGAAATTTTCAAATATTAAATCTGATGTCGTACTAACAGAAAATACCGAATCAATTTCATTCAAGTTGTTATAATGTCCTTTTGCCACGATAGTCCGATAGGCATTTGAAACAACAAAATTTGCCGCACTTGAATAAAACAGTTCCAAATCAAGACTCAGGTTTGATTTCAATTTGGTTCTCCAACATAATTCTTGGCTTCTGATCACCGGATATTTCAGGTCCTTATTGGCGAGAACATTTAAATTTACAGGAACAATGAGAGGTAACTTGTTATATTCACTCCGATAATCAAGGTTAAGTTTAAAATTGGCATTCATGTAAGTGTCGAAAATAAAAGGAGATCTGGTTGCTTTGGAAAACACGAAACGGATCAGATTATTTTTATTGATGCGGTAGGTCGAAGCAAGTTCGAAGTTCACCGAAATATTTTTATTTACGTTGAATTTATCCAGGCGTCCCGCGCCGATTATCCGTAATTTGGGGATAGGTGTCCATTCTGTGAGCAGCGAAGCTGCAACCGATGCGATTGTTTTGGGCTGGTCTTTAAACTGGTAATTCAAGCTGGTCAGGTTAAAGGGTTCATCATAGGTAATAGGGCTATTATATTCAGAATGTTTAAAGCTGATTCCAGGCCGGAAGCTAATTTTATTAAACTGTTTGTAATATTCCAGGCTTCCGTCAATATTGGTGAATTTGTACGAATTAAATTTATAATTACTCAAATCCTGTCCCGAAGTAATATCGAATTGGCCATTAAAATCATTGAATTTAATTCTTGAATTCACATAAAAACTTTTGGAATTTATTTGAGATAATGGCGTTACATAATTATAGAATCCGGTTTTCTGACTCTGCGATTTTTGGGCTCCCATCGAAACATCCAGAAATGTCCGTTCTGAAAAATGATGATTAAAAAAGACATTTCCACCCATTTTCCTTAAGCTGACAGCTTCGTCGTAGGTAACACCAAGCTGTTCCTGAAATTCTTTATAGGTCCATGTTTCATGTGTATTCAAGTCTTTTTCTGCTCCTATCAGCAAATCCTGATTTCCCAGTGAAGTATAATCCTTGATATCATAGTTAAAATAGTCCGTGTCAAAACGATGACGTTCAGTAAAATTACCCGAAAACGATAATATTGTTTTATCTCCCCAGTTATAACCAATGTTGGTGCTCGCTTTCGATGCATGGTTATTCCCAACTGAACCATCGACAAATGCATTTATACCTTTTTTGGAAATAATACTGGTAATGATGTTAATCACTCCGGAAACCGCATTCGGTCCGTAAAGCGCTGATACCGGACCTCTGACAACTTCAATCCGTTCAATATCATTCAGGTCAATAGGGAAGGTTTCCCAGAAAGTGCCTCCGGTAAAATAACTGTAAACTATCCGGTTGTCGATCATCACCAAAGTGGTGGTATTGAAAGGTAAAGGCACATAGGCGTTTTTTGTAATATCGCCAAATCCCCTGATTTGAACGTCATAATTTCCGGGCGTAATTTCACGAACAATAAGTCCCGGTGATAACCGGAGTGCCTCAGGAATGCTGGTTACTCCAGAATTGTTGATTTCTTCTTTATTTATTATCGTAACCGATAGTGGTGTTTCAAACAGATCCTCCGGTTTTTTGGAAGCTGTAACCACAACATCAATATTAAGTATTTCATCCAATGACATCTTTTCATAAACACTTTCAACCTGTCCCATCGAGCCTGAATAAATCAGAATCGACAAAGTGCAGGAGAGCGATATTTTATGAAGGTTTGACATGGTTGTATTTATGTTTCCTAATTATTAAAACTCATAGTTGTATTAATTCATTTAATTACATTTCCCAATTTATTCCAATCAGGTAAAGTGTCCCAATCTGATCGGCATAACCAAATTCCCGGTGGCTTCCTAAAATATTTCTTAAACTTATATATGATGTTAAATTTTTATTAATGCGGTATGATGATTTTGCATTAAGTATCATGTTTGATTTAATATCCATTTGTAAAATCTTTTTGCCTTCATCCTTATTTATTATGCTGTAATAATCATAATTTGAAAATTCCTGATTAGTATAAATATATGCATCGGTACTAAAATTCCATCTGTCATTGTATTTGTAATTTAAAATAAATCCACCTACGAATGCAGGGGTCAATTTATCACTCCAATGGCTGGCATTCATTTCTGAGTCGATTTCTGTTAAAATAGTATTATCAGGAGTAATGTTGCCTATATGGACTTTTGTCGCGGTGAAATTTTCATCATTTTTCCCTGATATTTTTGTTTTCTGATAATTACCATGTATTTCAGCATTAAATTTATCGGAGAGTTTAATACTGAAATTCAACCCGGCACCGAATTGCTGAGCTGAGAAGTTCTGATTCTCAAATACCGATTCAGCGCCCGCTTTTACTGAAATTATCGAATCTGCTTCGCCAAATTGATTGAATTTTTGAAGAATAGCCTCATGGCGGTAAGTATTTGGACTGACAAAATTCGTAACCCATGAATTAAATATTTCTACTTCAAGACTCATGTTTGAACTTAACTTAGTCCTCCAACAAATTTCCTGGTTTGTAATTGTAGGATATTTCAGATCTTTTTTACCATAAATATCTATTCCAACAGGAACTACAATAGGAATTTTGTTATTTTCACTTAAATGAATGTTGTTGACTGATATATTACAGTTCAGATAAGTTTCAAAAATAAACGGTGATCTGTTCGATCTTGAATATGTAAACCGAACCAGATTATTTTTATTTATGCGATAGGTTGATGCGATTTCGTGATTTATAGAATAATTCTTATTGATATTGAATTTATCCATACGAATGGCGCCGATGAAACGCAATTTTGAATTGGGCTTCCATTCAGTAAGGAGCGAGGTCGAAAATGAAGAATTATTTCTCGGTTCATCCTTAAACTGGTAATTTAGTGAATTAAAGCTAAATGGTTCTTCATAAGTAACCGGAGAATTATAGGATGAGCGCTTATAACTGATTCCATACCGTACACTGAACTCACTAAATTGCCTGTAATATTCCAGGTTCGCATCAATATTTTTGAATTTATATGAATTAAATTTATAATTACTCAAATCTTGTCCTGAGGTAATATCAATCTGAGCATTGAAATTTTTCCAATTCATTCTTGAATTTAAATAAAAACTTTCCGAATTGATTTGAGATAGTGCTGTAGCCAAATTTAAAAATCCTGCATTCAGACTTTGCGATTTTTGTGCTCCCATTGCAATATCAATGTCTGAGTTTCCTGAAAAACGGTGGTAAAAAAAGATATTGCCGCCCATTCGACTTAAGCTAAGGTCTTTGTCATAATAAGCTCCAAGCTTTTTCTGAAATTCTTTATATGTCCATATATCACCTGTATTTTTATCTTTTATTGGGGCTAAGGTCATCGTCAGGTCTTCAAGCTGGGTATAACTGTTGGTGATATAATTAAAATATTCCTCTTTAAATCGGTGACGTTGGCTAAAATTACCTGTAAATGTTAATTTGGTTTTGTCATTCCAGTTATAACCGATGTTGGTACTGGCAGTTTTAGCTAAATTGTTTCCTGCAGAACCATGTGCAGAAACACTCATTCCTTGTTTGCTGGCACGAATAGTTATAATATTGATTACCCCGGTAACTGCATTGGGGCCATATAATGCCGCCGCCGGACCTCTTACAATTTCAATTTGTTCGATATCATTTAAATCAATAGGAAAGGTTTCCCATAATGTTCCTCCTGAAAAATAGTTATGAACAATTCTATTGTCGATCATTACCAAAGTTGTTGTATTGTATGGTAGATTAATATAGGGGCTTTTCGTAATGTCGTCATATCCTCTAATGTGTACGTCATAATTTCCAGGAGCAATTTCTCTGACAATTAACCCTGGTGATAACCTCAGTGCTTCCGGAATGCTGGTTACTCCCGAATTATTGATTTCTTCTTTGTTAATTATGGTAACCGACAGAGGTGCATCAAACAGATCTTCAGGCTTTTTTGAAGCAGTAACAACCACATCAATATTTAACAACTCGTCCAGTGACATTTCGCTATATATTTCATTTTCTTGTCCAGTCGCCTGTGGCGCTATGGAATAAACCATCAATAACAAAATATACATCTTCCTTATATATCTCATATCATTTTAATTATAAACCTTCGCAATTCTTAAAATCTCAGAGGAGAGCGATTGCCCTTCATTCTCTAAAGAAGATAAATTGACAAAGATTTTTGGTTTATTATTTAGTAGCCCAAATGCCAGAGAAATCTGACCTTGTTCAACATATTGAGAAATACCTGTTACTGATAATACTTTATATGTTTTGCATAATGCTGATTTCATCTGAATACCTGGCATAAAATAAACCAGGTCGCAATTGGAAATATTCTTTTCCAATGCATCAGGAAGAATAGCTTTAACATCCATTGATCCTGTTAATTCATTGAACAACTCATCTTTACTAATCACTGAGTTATTGTCATAAACTATCAATATCCTGAATTTCGGATTCGGTGAAATATTAGGACTGAATTTTAATACTTTAGGAAGTAATGCTGCCTGAATGTTTTCCGGAACAGGCATGTTTTGTGAGAAACTGATATTTACGGCAGATGCAATTATGATAAAGGATACAAGAATCCTAATCATTAAGTAACGATTATATTTATATGGAAAAAAGTCTTTTGTCATAAAAACATATCATTCCCCTACCTAATTCAACTAAAAATTAACTCTCTTTAAAGCAGAAACTTACGATGTAGCAATGTAATTACAATTTTCTAATTTTAAATATAATTTAAAATATTTTTTACGGATTATAAGTTTTGATTTTATGGCCTATGGAAATACATTACTTCTATGATAAAGTAGTTGATATTACCACATCATAATATCGAGGCATTTACAATTCCAACAACGGAATTTCCCGGAATTTTTTCTAAAAGCGGTCTCAAAGGACACTTCATATGTTCACATGAAATCCTCACTCACTGGCAGACTGGTGCTTCATGATCTTTTCACTCCGAATGCAGGATCCTGAAATTTCAATCAGCCTGCCGGCTGGAATTTACCTTAACTATCCGAACGGGAAATAGGACTATTGATACTGCTTCTTTTCTCAATATTGATAAAGATTCCCTAAGTTTTTACACACTTTTTCCCCGATGAATTTAATATTTGATTCAATGGTTATGGATTTAATTCATACTTCGAAAAGAATTACTTTCGTTAAAATATTGAGCTTAATCGTTTAAAGTGAGTGTATTGTTATTATTTCGGATCAAAAATGATTGTAACAACATAGTCAATCCCATCATACACTGTGGGGATTGATGCATTTATATGATCTGTTGTAATCGAATTGATAGTTGCAGTTGTTAAAGCGATATCACCTACAATCGGATAGTTAAAGATAATCCCCGGATTATGTATTAACTGGGTCTCATCGGCATTAAACGACCAGTTTGTTTGAAATTTCACCTGGTTCAATTGATCATACTGAATCATTGTTCCATCGGTATTGTATTTATAGGTATATTTCTTAACATCTTCTGAATCAAGTACAGAAATGTCAGAAATCACAACTCCTCCCATTGTTATTGAAGGAACAAGGGTTTTGGTTTTGACGATCCAGGTTTTGCTGGTCAGAAGTTCTTCCTTTGAAGGAGTCTCTTTTTCGTCCTTGCAGGTGAATAATGTCAGACTAAAAAAGATGATTGCGAATAAAAGATAGGATTTTTTCATAGCGTTGATTTTTAAATTTAAATGTATCAAATTAATTCATTATTAAGTTAATAATTCCATTGAAACCCAATTAAAATTGTTGTGCCGATGTTGTCAGTAAAACCAAATTCGCGGTGTTTGCCAAACATATTTTTAACTGAAAAATACACTTTTGTTTTTTCCATCAGTTGATATATCACCTTTGCATTAACTACAGCATAAGGTTCAATCGTCATATAATTATCCCAGTAAATTCCCGTATAATCCGAGATAATATTATAAAATGGTGTTCCGGCAAAAACCTGTTTGGTATACATATAACTGTTCAGGTTCAGGTTTAGTCTTTCAGCAGGCATATAATTAAGCATGAATCCCCCGTAAAGCGTTGGTGTCAGTTTTTCACTCCACAGAGTCATATTGGCATTCGTAAAAGCAATTGTACTCAGTATATTATTTTCCTGATCAATATTGATTTTTGTATCCGTTGTTGTATATTGAAAATCAGTAATTCCATTTAAGATTGTTTTTTGTGCAGTTCCGTATAACTTCATATCCAATCTTGGGTTTGGAGTAACATGCAGCATAAAACTAACGCCAAACTGCCTGGCCCCAACATCATAATTTTCAAAGTACATATTCATTAAACCAAATCCTGAAATAATCGAATCTATTTCATTTTCAGGCGTTAACTGAACTTTTGAGTGAATTTCACGGTTTTCGGTTGATACCAGGAGATTCGTTAACTTATGATAAAAAAATTCTGTATCGATATCTACTTTGGGGCTGATTTTACTTCGCCAGCCAAATTCCAGATCCGAGTTGGTCGGGTATTTCTGATCTTTCTTTGCAAGAATATTTTGCTCTACAGGTATATATACCAGATTTGTATTGGTTTCTGCCTGATAGGGATAATAAAAATCCATCGTTATATTTACGTAGGTGTCAAAAATTGAGGGCGAACGGTTGGCGTGGGAATATACAGCACGTATAAGGTTATTTTTACCGATACGGTAAGTAATCCCCAACTCATAATTGGTAAAATAATTTTTATTGATATTGAACTTGTCGATTCGTAAACCACCAATAACCCTTAGTTTCGGCAGGGGATTCCAATCAGCCAGAAGTGAAGTTGCCACCGTATTTAAAATTCTGGGTTGATCCTTAAACTGGTAATTAAGTTTGGCAAGATCAAATGGCTCATCATAGGTTACCGGGCTGTTATAACTGCAATTTTTAAAACTGAGCCCTGGTCTCAGACTTAGGTTTTTATACTGGAATAAGTATTCCAGGTTGACATCTGAGTTTCTGTACTTAAATGAGTTGGCCGACGAACTTAAATCTTCGCCTGATGATAAATTGAACTGCCCGAAGAAATTACGGATTTTAAATTTACTGTCGATGTAAAAGCTTGTTGAATTATTTTGCGAAAGGGGAGTTGCAAAATTTAAAAATCCAGGCTTCTGACATTGTGATTTTTGTGTGCCAATTGCAAGATTGAAATTTGATTTTTCGTCAAATTTATGGTCAAAGAATATATTAGCACCCATTTTTTGTAAACTGCGGTTAACATCA
>JBBSBP010000082.1:0-23138 GCA_038251165.1 Bacteroidales bacterium
AGGTTTGCCGTCGATTACCAGCAGAATGCAGTATTCCAGCACCCCTTTTCGCATTTGAGCTTTTGTATTATCCAGATTCATTGTTTATCCTCCTTAAAATTCGTTCAAAATAATCTGCCTATAAGTCGGCTTAGTTGGCCCTAATTGATTCGTTGGTCATCCATGCTTCAACTTTAAGAGCAGGTTCGCTTTCGTTTGAATTCTCAAATTTTCTGTTTTCTGAGCATTGTTTGTTGTTTTCATGGCTTTGAGTTTTGTTTTCTGAACATGTTTGCTTGTTTTCTGAACTTTGTTTTCTTGTTTTCTGTTTTATAAGACGATTGGTTTTTGGTTTCGTTACAGTTGCAAGGAACTTTTTTAAAACCTCTACCTTCTCTTACATTGTTATTGGCTTTACAAACATACGAACTTTAAATGGTTCTATGCAACACAAAGTACTAATATTTTTAATATATTTTTTAATACATTTTACAATGCATTGATATACAGCTACTATGAAATTGAATATAAATGAGAAAAAATCCTTCACATTAAAAATTATTCAGAAATTGAAGTGATGAATGCATTTTTCAGTTCAAAATAATTTCTGACAAATTCCAGAAAAATACAATTGGAGAGTAGTCATGGACTAACATGAAGTGAAATCCTGACTAAAATTTGGAAACAGAACTTCCGGAATCGAAAAATCTCCTGATCAGAACGAACGGGAGGTTTTAACCTAAATAAATCAACGAAACTCAATTCACACTATTTTTCAAATTATTTTCTCAATGATTTATTGAATTCTTAATTGATAATTAACAGAATGATTTTTATTAAATGAGTAAGTCACTTTTCCGTCCGAAAAAAGGAATCGCATTTTTCAATGGTTCCTCGCGGACGACTAAATCCAATTTATATCCGAACCCGGGGTTTCGCCCCGGGCTATTGATATTTTTCCCTTTCAGGGAAAGAAAACCCAAATCATACAACTAGAAACTCGTATCCCGCAACCTGGAACCTGGAACTTGGAACCTGGAACTCCTTTACACCCAATTCTCTTCCAGAATCCCGCCTTTAATACTGACGATGATTTCTTTTACAGGAACTTTACGTGTTGCCTGGGCAGTTGCCATGCGCACCAGTTGCGATAAACCTCCGCAGCACGGAACTTCCATCATCATAATGGTGATCGTATTTACCCGGGCTTCATCGATGAGGCGTCGAATTTTCTCCACGTATATTTCTTTTCCCTGATCTAGTTTAGGACAAGCGATGACCAGTGATTTTCCGGCCAAATGCTTGCTGTGAAAATTTCCAAGACTAAATGCCACGCAATCCGCAGCCAAAAGCAAGTCAGTTCCCTGGAAGCTCGATGCTGCCGGATTAATCAAATGCATTTGAACAGGCCACTGACGCAGCGCAGAAGGAGTTTCATTTGTTGCAGCTGCCGGAGCAAACCGCAAATTCTGGGGTTCAAAACTCACTGCCTGTGAGCTGGGACAACCCCCACTGGCACAACCTGATTGTTCAACTTTTGTTGAATGAACTTCTGATATCACCGCATCTACACTGAATGGAATTTCACCGGCATGCAATTTCAGATAACCAACGGCCTGTTTCAGAAAAACAGTTTCACCGTGCTCCTTGAGGTGTTTCATGTGGGCTACCAATGTATTTTTACCTTTGGGAATTATTTGCTGAACCACCAATACTTCATCGTATTCGTCGGCTTCACGTTTTTCAATTGTAATTGCGCCCTCCGGGCAATGGCCAAGACAGGCTCCCAATCCATCACACATTAACTCACTGATGAGCCTGGCTTTTCCATCTATTATTTGCAATGCCCCTTCATGGCAGTTTGGAACACAAACTCCACATCCGTTACATTTTTCGTCGTCGATATTTACAATTTCACGTATCATCTGATTGATTGTTTTTGATATCTAAATGATGATTGGTCTGTTGTGTCCTGCCAAAGCAAACAAACAACAGCGCATCAATCGTGTAATTTATTTCGTATTTTTCACCAGACAAAAGTACAACCAATCAGTTGACCGAATTGTATCAAATGTTACAAATTGAAAGAAAAGATGAAAATATAAAGGATTGGAAGTTCATGTCAATATCAACAATCCTAAATTAACAGTATAAAAATCCAACTTGTTTTATGATTCAGCCCGAAATACTTTACCAATCGCCCATTTTCAGGGGCATTTCTGCCGTTGAACTGGAGCAGCTTTTTAATCAGATTCATTTTCAGGTTAAAAACTACCAAAAAAATGATGTGATCACAACTGCGGGCGAAATTTGTGACCGCCTGCTGATTGTTCAGTTTGGCAGTGTAAGAGCCGAAATGAATGATTATTCAGGAAAAACAATAAAAATAGAAGATTTGGCTGCGCCACAGCCGCTTGCAGCAGCCTTCCTGTTCGGAAATGAAAATAAGTTCCCGGTTACTGTGTCGGCCAATAACGAAGTGGAGATTGTTTCCATTCCCAAATCCGAATTTATAAAATTGCTGCAGGGAAGTTCGTTGATTCTGAACAATTACCTGAACACCATTTCAACGCGGGCGCAGTTTCTTTCCCAAAAACTTAAATTCCTGTCATTTAAAACCATCAAACAAAAAATCGCACATTACCTCCTTGAAAAAGCCGGGGACAGGCTGCATACTGTTGAGATCCCGCAATCGCAGGGACAACTGGCTGAAATGTTTGGAGTTACACGACCTTCGCTGGCAAGGGCATTGAGTGAAATGAACCAGGAAGGACTAATTGAAACCGATCGGAGATTCATTAAAATACTGGATAAGTTCCGAATGAATCAATTGCTGAATTCCTGAAAGAAGCTGCAATTTTCATGCTGAGAATACGTTATTTGATGTAATATTGCGCCAAATTTTTGAGTAATGAGAAAGATGATTCAGGGACGGCTTTCGGTCTTTAAATTCGAGAGCTTTAAAAAGTACAAAAATATCTCCCATTTCGTAACCACGAAAGAAGGTTGGATTTCAGGCGACAAACCTCGTTTTACCGGAGATCAGGAATCGGAGTATTCAGGATTTCGGAAAGAACTTGCTGTTTCCGGTGAATGGAAAGTCAATCAGTTTGTTTTTCCGCGGCAAATACATTCCAATCATGTGGAGATTGCCGGTTCCGGCAATCAGGCTGCTGCTGTTACCGATACCGATGCCCTGGTTACCAATGAACCGGGACTTTTCGTTTGTGTGCAGACCGCCGACTGTGTTCCGGTTTTACTTTTCGATCCGCAAAAGAAAGTAGTGGCAGCCATCCACGCAGGCTGGCGTGGAACAACTTCGAAAATTGCACTGAAGACGGTTGCCCTGATGACCGAAAAATATGGTTGTGATCCGGGAGATATCGTTGCCGGAATCGGACCCTCCATTCATATGCATGCCTATGAAGTTGGACCCGAAGTGGTTGAAGCCGTTGAACAAAATTTCAGCAATTCATCCTCGCTCCTAAAACCTTCCCTGAATTCAGGAAAAGCATATTTCGATTTATGGGAAGCAAACCGGTCAATTCTGCTCGATTCAGGTGTTCAGGAAGAAAACATTGATGTGATGGGACTCTGTTCTTACGAGCATTCCGATTTATTTTATTCGGCCCGCCGTGATGGCGTTGATACCGGTAGAATGGTAAGTGGAATTAGATTGGTATAAGAAAAAACCCTTCAGGGCCGACGCCCTGAAGGGTTCAAACTAAAACGAAGTACAAAACCAACTCAATAATTGATTAAACAGAACCTATTCCTTATTTATAGAGTATGAAAAATCTTTATCTCCGGTTGAAAGAACTGCCAGATATTCTCCTTTTGATACTTTTGATAAATTCAAAGCTTCAACAACACTGAAATCTTTGCCTATTTTCTTGGAGTATAATAGCTGGCTATCCTTATAGAAATACAAAGTCAGGTTGTCGTTCATGAAATTGATGTATGTGAACCTTAGAATGTCATCTTTATAAGAAAAGAAAGGGACTAATGTCGTTTTTTCTTCTTCCACCTCAAATTTTCCTTTTGTTTTGTGGAAGGAACGTTCAGTTTTTAAATCACCGGCTACGACTGAAAGTGTGAATTCACCATCTTCCAATTCCGAGAAATTAAAAACTTGGCGGTAATATTCACCGGCAATAGAGTTTTCGTTGTAGTACACAATCTGATTTTTTTCGTTGACAATTGTAATACTGAAATTACTGTCTGAGAGAGTTGAAACAGCTACTACAGCTTTTTCTGAATTAATGGGAAGAATGTTTACTTTTAAGTTTCCCATTGCTAATACGGTGTTCGCAAATGCTACAAAAGCGAACAGCATTGATACTCTAAAAATTGTTTTCATGGTTTTCTGTTTTTAAATAGTTAATTGTTATAATTAATTGATCTGTATGGCGTCAGATCGTTTTCTGTATGATTTTAATGTTTTTTTTAAGGCAGTTTAATTTTAAGTCGACATAAAGAAGACCTTATTAAAAATAAAAAGATTGAGATTTTCGAGCCTGAACTATTTTACCGTTTATTTACCGTGAACGTCTCCACCACTCGATTCGTTAATATCTTTTGTGGCCGGATTTCCTGATTAAGAAATATCTCCGCCACTGCATGCATGGGCATCAAGTTCTTCGGAGAAAATAGAGTAGTTGCAAATAGATTTACTGTTTTCATGTTTACTGTTTTAGCTTATAGTTTTCTGAGTTCTGTATATTATTTCCGATGGATATTTCCGCCTGAGGAACTATTGACATCGGTTGACTTTGGCTCTCCATAATAGACAATGTTTCCGCCGCTTGATGCATGTGCCTCCAGTCTGCCGTCAACAGTAGCCGACAGGTTTCCACCGCTCGCTGCCCGCATCTTGCAATTTTCGGTCTTTAATTCCGGGGCTTTCAGGTTGGCTCCTGATGAGGCTTCCATTTCAGCATCTTTGGCTATGCCCGAAAGCTTGATGTTTGCTCCTGAAGAACAATCAGCTTTTAAATTTCTGGCATTGAGTTCCATGGTTAGGTTGGCTCCCGAACTGGCTTTCAAATTAAGATCTTCCGACATAATTTGACCTCTTGACCATGCATTCGATCCGGAGGTTGTTTCTACACCCGTCAGATTTTCAAGTGTTATCAATACCTTTTTTTCTTTGGCCCAGCGAATGTTTTCGTTTGCCGATACTTTTAAAACACCATTGCTAACTTCGGTGGTAATGATTTCGTGTAGATTATTGTCAGCAACAACAACAACTTTTTCTGGACTGCCCTGTGTAATATAAACATTCATCCCACGGCTAACTTTTATCTGGTCGAAATCCGACAACTGTCTCACTTCTTCTGTAACATTTCCGTTACCTTTTACCGATGGCCCTAAAAACCAGCAGGAGGAAAAAAGGATGCTCATTGCTGCAAAAATCCCGAAAAGTTGTAATTGATTCCGTTTCATAGTTTGATTGTTTTAATTGAATAGACGCCTGAAAATTAAATTCGTTACCAAATTTATACACCTGATTTTAGAAAGTTGTATTTTTTTCGTTGAACGACCTTTTTTTACCGGCAAAAACAAAAATATCCGTATTGAAACAGAAATGATTATATTTGAAACAATACTTTGATTGTGCAATTCATTGGGATTGAAACCAAAAGAATTTTAACCTTAAGAATATTTAAGCATGGAAAAGAAAAACATCAGCCGTAGAAATTTTCTTGGGACCAGCCTGGCTGCTGCAGCCTCAGTAACTGTTGTAAATTCAATTGCTTCCGAAAACAGTCTGAAACCTGTTCCTGTAAAAAAGAATGATGAGCATCCGTTTAATGAACGGACCTATAGTGCCATGCCAACCCGTTCGTTTGGAAAGACCGGGTATAAAGTTGGCATTCTGAGCCTGGGAGGACAGGCTACCCTCGAAATGAAAGGAACAGAAGAGGAATCGACAAAAATCATTAACCGTGCCATCGATCTGGGAGTGAATTACATTGATACTGCAGCGTCGTATGGTGGTGGGATAAGCCAGATAAATATAGGTCGGGTAATGAAAACCCGCCGAAGCGAAGTGTGGCTTTCTTCAAAAACACACGATCGGACCTACGATGGTTCGATGCGCTTGCTGGAAGAAAGTCTGAGAAACCTGCAAACCGACCACCTCGACACCTGGCAACTGCACAATGTTCAGACCATGGCACAATTGGAACAGATTTTTGCTGCCGGTGGTGCAATTAAAGCCATGGAAAAGGCAAAGGCAGAAGGAATGATCCGAAATATCGGAATTACCGGACACTTCGAACCACTGGTACTTCTGGATGCCATCAAACGATATCCTTTTGATTCCATTCTGTTGGCCATTAATGCTGCTGACATTCATTACCTGAGTTTTAAGAATTATCTGCTTCCTGAAGCTCAGAAACGGGGAATTGCAATCATTGGGATGAAAGTTGCCACACGCGGACGGATGCTTTCAACCTGGACACCCCCGCCTCTGGAAGAACAACCGGAACGCTTGCGTACTCCTTTACCAGGGACTATAACCATAAAAGAAGCTTTAGGCTACAACATGAGCCTGCCGGTGAGTACAACGATTATTGGCATTGACAATGTGGCGCAGATTGAAGAGGATGTAAAAATCGCTTCCGAATTTTCACCGCTTTGTGAAGCGGAAATGAAGGAAATCGAATATAAAACCTTACCTATCGTTCGACAGGGACTTTATTTCCGTCGCTGGGAACTGGGAGTGTAAGGCAGGGCTTTGGTGAGCCAGTTGCGATGTACTTTCCAATGCCGGGAAACTTAAACGCAAAATTTCTGAATAAAAAAGGGATTACAAAGCATGTTCGCTTTGTAATCCCTTTTTTGGCTCTATGACGTTTTGTGTGGGTAAATTAAATTGGTAATTGCTTTTTCGTTGATTTTAGCTTTTCCCGTAGGGAATTTATATCATTTTTCTGAGATAAAAATCCATGATAACAACCGGAGAACTACGTTTGAAATGCTAGCTTTTAAATTACCCATAGTATTCGTTATAGAGCCCCTTTTTTAGCACTAACTTAAATCACAGGTTTATTTTTTTCCTTTGCGTTCAAGTTCGCGCAGGTTGTCCATCTTTTTCTTTTCCAGGAAGCTTTTAATATCACCGAGATGTTCTTTTACCTGTTTGTTCCCGAATTCGTAAACTTTGTGTACCAGTCCGTCGAGGAAATCGCGGTCGTGCGAAACGAGGATGATCGTGCCGTCAAAATCATTCAGGGCACTTTTCAGGATGTCTTTGGTACGCATATCCAGGTGATTGGTCGGCTCATCCAGGATGAGTAAATTCACCGGTTCGAGCAGCAGTTTAACCATAGCGAGCCGGGTTCGTTCGCCTCCTGAAAGTACTTTTACTTTTTTGGATATATTGTCGCCACTAAACATGAATGCACCCAGAAGATCTTTTATTTTGGTTCGTATATCTCCCACGGCTATATCGTCGATGGTCTGAAAAACAGTTAGTTCTTCATTGAGCATCGAAGCCTGATTTTGTGCAAAATAGCCAATCATCGTATTGTGTCCCAGCGACAACTTTCCTTCGTAGTCAATTTCGTTCATGATTACTTTTACCAGGGTTGATTTTCCCTCACCGTTTTTACCTACAAAAGCAATTTTTTCACCTCGTTCGAGCGTTAAAGAAGCATTTCCAAAGACCAGGTGGTCACCATAACTTTTGCTTAAATCTTCCAGTATAACCGGGTAATTTCCGGAGCGTGGCGATGGGGGAAATTTCAGGCGGAGAGCTGAAGAATCAACTTCGTCAACTTCTACTATTTCAAGTTTTTCGAGCATTTTTACACGCGATCCAACCTGAAGTGTTTTGGAATAGGTTCCCTTGAAACGATCAATAAACTCCGTTGTTTCAGCGATCATTTTTTGTTGTTCATCGAAGGCCTTTTGCTGCTGTTCACGACGTTCTTTGCGAAGGTCAATGTATTTGGAATAATTTACCTTGTAATCGTATATACGTCCCATGGTAACTTCTATGGTCCGGGTGGTGATATTGTCAATAAATGCCCGGTCGTGCGAAATCACAATCACCGCTTTGGCGCTGTTGATCAGGAATTCTTCCAGCCATTGAATTGACTCAATGTCCATGTGGTTGGTCGGCTCATCCAGCAATATCAGATCAGGTTTCTGCAACAGGATTTTGGCCAGCTCAATACGCATGCGCCATCCACCACTGAATTCGCTGGTTGGACGGGTAAAATCTTCGCGCAGAAAACCCAGACCGAGCAGAATTTTCTCGACTTCAGCATCAAAATTAATTTCCTCGATCGAGTAATATTTTTCACTCAATGCCGAAACGCGTTCAATCAGATTGGAATAGTATTCCGATTCGTAATCGGTACGGGTGGTAAGTTCTTCATTCATTGCCGCAATTTCGCGTTCCATTTCAAAAATGCGTGCAAATGCCTGGGCTGCTTCTTCAAAAACAGTCCGGTTATCTTCGGTTAATAAATGCTGCGGCAGATAAGCTATTACCGCATCTTTGGGCGTCGAAACCCTTCCTTTATTGGCAGCTCTTGCACCCGCAATAACTTTCAGGAGTGTCGATTTCCCTGCTCCATTCTTTCCCATCAATGCAATCCGGTCTTTTTCGTTTATCACAAATGAGATATCTGAAAAAAGAGCCGATCCGCCAAATTCTACCGTAAGTCCGTCAACTGAAATCATTTCTTCCTGTTTTTTTTGAAGGCGCAAAGATAAGGGTTTTGCCTTATCAACAACAGTATGCAGTTTCAATCGGTTAAAAGGGAGAAAAGTTTAATCCCACATTATCAAAAAAGACAGAACTTCAGATTTCCGGGTTAAAAGAAATACAGGTAAAAAAAAAGGATATAAAAAACTTCTCAATCCGCTGGTTTACAATCTAATTTTCACTAACTTTTGTCGCTCCAAACCTAAAGAACCAACAATCATGAACAATGCCCTAAAAATCATGCTTTTGGCTTTATTCTTTGGCCTGTTTACTCCTGCCAAAGCACAGTTACTTACCATTCAGGACGCGGTTGATCAGGCCATCCAAAACAATGCGCAGATCAATCAAATGCGGTCTCAGCTGAATCAGAAAAAAGAGGAATGGCGCATTAAAACAGGCATTTCGGCTCCCGAAATCAGTTTCCTGAAAGAAGGAATAAACAACAAAGCAGCCGATCCGTTTCAGGAGCAACGTTTGACTGTTTCCCAATCAGTTGACTTTCCCCTAACCACCTCCTTTCGGCTCAAAGCCATTAAAGAAGAAGAAAAAGCCCTGGAATACAACATTCAGGCCGAGGAAAGAATTGTAACAGCAGGTGTCAAATCACGCTATGTTGAAGTTATTTACGCCTTTCATCTTCAAAAATTACGCGATCAGCAACTCAAACTGGCTACCGAATTATACAATGCGGTATTTACCCAGTTCGAAACCGGCATGGGAAATGGCATGGACCTGACCAAAGCTGAACTTCAGGTTGCCGAAGCGAATAATGACATTGATGATGCCCGCAGGCAACTGCATCAGGCCCGTTACGGACTTTTTAACCTGATGGGACTTGCTCCTGAAAATCAGAAATACGCGATTGAGTTTATGGATACCTTAAAAAGCAACGATGTGGAAATCTCACAAATCCAGGCCCTCTCCGTATTAACCGACCAACCTTCATACAAATCATCAGAAAGAGAAATGGAAGCTTCCAGGTATTTCCTGAAAGAAGCAAAGAGTAACATTCTTCCGGACATCCGCTTTAATCTGTACAAACAGGATTACGGAACAGGTTATAATTTTAACGGTTTTGAAGTTGGCCTGAGTTTTCCGATCTGGTTTCCGCTCGAGCAAAAGGGTCGTATTAATACGACTCTGGCGCATCAGGATGAGATACGCTGGAAACAGACTGAAATAAGACTCAACATGAAAAAACAAATCGAGTATGCCTGGCACAGTTACGAAGTGAGCCGCTCAACAATTAAACGATACGATGAAACGATACGAAGCAAAGCCGAAAAACTTCAGTCGCTTACCCTGAATGCCTACCGGCTTGGTGAAGTCGATTTGCTGAACCTGATTAATGCACAACAGATATACCTCAACAGCCAGCAGCGTTATTTACTGGCTTTGCGCGATTTTTATATCCAGCTTGTCGAACTTGAACGAATCCTCAACAAAGAGCTTGTTTATTAAAGCAGAGCCTCTTGAAAAATTGGCAATTTATTACTAAGAAAAAATTTTGTAATGATAACCGATGACGAAAACGTCCTGAAGGGACAATATATACTAGCCCAGGGCAAACGACGTAGGAGTGCCGTCCTGGGTTGGGAAACGATGACGAAAATCGTCCGCGTGATAATGTCCATAAAAGAGAAATTTTCATTTCGGACGAAAGGGATGACCTCCATTTTTCGGAAAATGATGCTGTTCAATTCCGTCCGAAATATTATTTTGCACTTTTCATCCTATTCTCGCGGACGGTTTCGGATGCGATTCCTTTACCCGGGGCGTTGCCCCGGGCTATGCTATTTTGCCCTTTCAGGGCGAAGAACATTTCAGGCTTTATAAATCATCAAATATTACTGAACAAAAAACCCAACATCCATGAAACGATACTACCATCAAATTGCTACAATAAGTCTTTTAAGTTTTCTCATTCTGGGTTCATCGTGTGGAAATAAAACCGAAAACAAGGTAAAAGACCAGGCATTGGCCGATTCGCCGCCTTCTGTTTCCGGGGTAAAACCGGAAAATCTCGTCAGACTTTCGAAAAAGGAGATTGCCGAATTAAAAATACAGACTATTCCGGTTACAAGCAGTATGCAAAAATACAGTATCACTGCTCCGGGTGTTGTATTTCCTGCACCCAACCATATCAGCATCATCAGTACGCCAATTGACGGACGAATCAGCAAGATTCTGATTCAGGAAGGGCAACCGGTAAAAACGGGTCAGGAAATGTTCAGCATCGAAAGCCTCGAGTTTGGGAACATGATTGCGGAGTTCCTTCAGGCCGTATCAGAAGAAACCTTTCAGACTTCGCGTTTTCAAAGACTCGAACAGCTCGTCGAACAAACCATTAGTTCAAAAAGTGAACTCGACCGTGCCCGGTCTGATTTTCAACGGGCTAAAACTTCGGTCATTGCAGCAGTTTCAAAGCTTAAAGCCATTGGTGTTCCGGAAAAGGAAATCAATGCCTTCAAAACGGCAGAAAGCATTGACCCAACCCTCAGGATTCATTCACCGATCAGCGGAATCATAGATCAACGGTCGGTTGAACTGGGGCAATCCGTGCATGCACTCGAGATGCTTGCCCGTGTTCTCGACATGAGTCATGTACTGGTTCGCGGCTATGTTTCTCCTGATGATGCCCGCTTTATTATTGCCGGCGATTCGGTTAAAATCTCGCGCCGGCAGAACGACCTGTTCCGGATGAAGGCAGTAGTCACTTCAATTAATCCGGGATTGGATGAAAACAACCGCTCAGTCATTGTAAATATTTTGCTCGCCACCAACCAGAACTGGCCGAAACCCGGAGAAAATCTTCACCTTTCCATTTTGACATCATCGCCTGCCGAAGTGATTACCATCCCAATGGAAGCTTTGACTTACGAAGGAAACGACCCGATTATTTTTGTACAGGTCAGCGAATCAGTCTACGAAAAACGGAAGATTGAAATACAGGAATTCCGTGATCAGAATGCCGTCGTAAAAAATGGATTGGAAAAGAATGAGAAGCTGGCGGTTACCCAGATTTTTAGCCTGAAAGCGCTTTCGCGTTTCGATAAAATTGCAGAAGAATAATCTTTCACCTGAAACAAACGATCATGCTCAATCAAATCATCACTTTCAGTGTACGGCAAAAATTTGTTGCACTCTCGCTGGTTCTCCTCATGGCGGTGGCGGGTTATTTTTCACTCATTCAGTTGCCCATCAACTCCTTACCTGATGTAACCCCGGTACAGGTCCTGGTCATCACCAAAGCCGGCCGGTATTCGCCGTTTGATGTGGAAAAGCTGGTCAGTTATCCGATCGAAACGGCTATGAACGGCCTGCCCCTGGTCAGGCAGGTACGCTCAACCTCGCAGTTTGCCCTGTCGGCCGTAACCATCGAATTTGAAGAAGGTACCGATATTTATTTTGCCCGCCAGATGGTCAGCCAACGGTTGCAGTCCATATCGTCTGATTTGCCTCCTGATGTAACCTCTCCGCAGTTAGGGCCTATCTCTACGGCACTCGGCGAGATCTACCAGTATGCAGTCCGGGGTGAAAACAAATCGCTCACCGAGCTGCGTGAAATACAGGACTGGCTGATTGTACCGCAGCTTAAAGTCGTTAAAGGTGTTACAGAAATCAATTCATTCGGAGGGTTTGTCAAACAGTACGAAGTCATCATTACTCCTGAAAAAATCCGCACTTACGGCATCGGAATTAAAGAAATTACGGATGCCATTGCCAACAACAACAGTGTTTCGGGTGGAAATTACCTGGAACACAACCGCGAACAATACATTATCAGGGGTTACGGGCAGATCAACAAAGCGGATGACATCCGGAATATTATTGTCCGGAATATCAACAACAAACCGGTTTTCATCAAAGATATCGCCGATGTGGTGGTAGGGACCCAGACTCGCCAGGGTGGGGTAACCCAGAATGGAAAAGGCGAGATCGTAAGTGGTATCGTCATGATGCTTCGCGGCGGAAATGGCCGGGAGGTGATTTCCCAGATTGAAAAGAAAATTGCCGAAATCAATAAATCACTCCCGGATGGAGTACAAATTGAAAAGTTTTACGATCAGTCGGACCTGATTGACCGGACAACATCAACTATTTCGACCAACCTGGTTGAAGGAGGTTTCCTGGTTATCGTGGTGCTGCTTCTTTTGCTTGGTGAGATTTCAGGAGCGCTGATTGTGGCCATGGTGATTCCCTTTTCGATGCTCTTTGCCTTTATCGGCATGCGCGAATTTGGCCTGGCTGCCAACCTGATGAGTTTGGGAGCCATTGACTTTGGGATGGTGGTCGACGGTTCAGTCGTGATGGTCGAAAATATTGTTCACCGACTGCAGCAAAACAAGGATCAGAAATCGGACGATCTCATCATATCGGCAGCAAAACAGGTGGTCCGGCCAATATTCTTCGGCGTGTTAATCATCCTGATGGTTTATGTTCCGATCATGACTTTCAGCGGCATGGAAGGTATTTTATACCGCCCGATGGCGATTACAGTAGCTGCAGCCGTTTTGGGTTCATTGTTGCTTGCCCTTATTTTTGTACCCGCCATTTCAGCCATTATTTTCAGGAAAGGCGTAAAAATGCGCCGGAATTTCCTGATCGACTGGATCAAACCACGGTATAGCAGCGGTCTGGATAAATACCTGAACCGGCGATTGTTTGTAAGCCTTTCTGCGGCAGCTATTTTTGGTTTATCCATGATTGTAATGAGCCGACTGGGGACCGAATTCCTTCCTGAACTCGATGAAGGTTCCATTTTGGTGGAGCAGGTCAGGATGCCTTCGGTTACGCTGAAGGAATCGATGGACAATGCCAACTGGCTGGCCGGAAAGCTGATGGAAAATATTCCTGAAATTAAAACCGTGGTTCCGAAAACCGGTCGTTCCGATTTGGCCAACGACTGGATGGGTGTTCACCAGACCGATGTCTGGATTGTGCTGAAACCAAACGATGAATGGCGGAAAGGAATTACCAAAGAAGACCTTATTGCACAGATTGAACCCTACCTGAAAACCGAACCCGGATTGGCCTATAACTTTACCCAGCCCATCGCCATGCGTGTCGATGAGCTTACCAGTGGAGTAAAATCTGACCTGGCAGTTAAAATTTACGGAGAAGATCTTGATCAGCTGAATCAGATCGGAGAAAATATCTCGGCCATAGTTTCGGGAATGGCCGGAACAGCCAACTTTTTTGTAGAACAGCCAATCGGCCAACCTTACCTGACCATCGAAATAGACCGGGAAGCAGTTGCGTCATTCGGACTGAATGTGAACGATGTTCAATCGGTCATCGAAGCCGGTATAGGTGGAATGGTTACCGGGCAGTTGTATGAAGGACAACGCCGGTTCGACATTCAGGTGAGGTACCCGGCTGAATTCCGCTCCGAATTGCAAAAGATTCAGGAAATTCCGGTTCCGCTTCCCAATGGTGAATTTATTCCGATCAAACGGGTCAGCCGGATTGTTGCACAGGAAGGTCCTCGTGAAATTCAGCGCGAAAACGGCTGGCGCAGACTCATCGTCGGGATCAACATTAAAAACATTGATATGGGAACTTATGTGACGCAGCTGCAGGCTTCCATTGGCGAAAAAGCGAATGTTCCTCCCGGCTATTTCCTGGAATACGGCGGAACTTTCGAAAACCAGAAGCGGGCGATGAACCATTTGTTACTGGTCGTTCCCTTGTCCCTTTTTATTATCATCGGCTTGCTGTACCTGAACTTTGGCAAAATGCGCTACGCCTTAATCATTTTATTGAACCTGCCATTTGCACTTTCCGGAGGTATTTTTCTTTTGTGGATGCGTGGCATGTACCTTTCGGTTTCAGCCAGTATCGGCTTTGTGGCCTTGTTTGGGGTCGCGGTGCTTAATGGCATTGTACTTCTCGACCACATTAACGAACTCCGGAAAGAAGGAATGCCTCTGCGGAAAACCATTATTGACGGGGCAACCGACCGGCTTCGTCCGGTCCTGATGACGGCGCTTGTGGCCAGCTTAGGGTTTATCCCAATGGCATTTAACTCAGGCCCCGGCTCCGAAGTTCAACGCCCGCTGGCAACCGTTGTGATTGGCGGTTTGATAACTTCAACCTTTCTGACTTTACTCGTTTTACCGATTATTTACTATTGGGTGGAAGAAAAACGGGAAAAGAAGTTCGTGAAAGAAGAAAAAGCGGTTGAAGGAGAATAACGAACACGCTAATCCCATTCATTGCGCAGTTCTTTAGAAAGAAAATCCAATCAGGAATGTAAACGGATATTCATATTTTTTGATATGGCATTGTAACAAAATAAAAGTCCTCTAAATCTCACAAAGGGAGAATTAGAGGACTTTCATGTCAGATTAATTGAACCAGGCTACACTCCAAACGCCCTTTCTGTCAGAACGGCAAAGGGATAGCAAGCCGGAACTTATTTCTTCACTTTAAACAATTCTTTTTCATCAACTTTTTTAACCAGTGAACTATCGTTGAGCAGTTTATTAATGGCATTAAACGGTGCAACTACAATTTCGTCACCGGCTTTTAATCCTTCCAGAATTTCGATGTTCTCGCTATCCTGAATACCAGTCTTTACCGGTTGTTTGTAAACTTTCCCTTCTTTGTATACAAATACAACTTCCACTTTCACATCTTCTTCCGATTTTGGTCCCTGCTGGGTGACTGCCGAGGTTTCTTCAGCAGCTAATTCGCCCTTTTCTTTGTTTTCCTCTGCCTGAGCCTGGTCCTTCACCGAACGGGTAGTCACAGCCTGGATAGGAACAGTGATAACATCTTCCCGGGTTTCGGTCTGAATATCAACCGTTGCAGACATTCCGGGGCGGAACGGATAAATTTTCCCCTGGTCCACGTTAATCAAATCTTTATACGAGTCTTCGAGCAGGAGAATTTTAACACTGAAATTAGTTACCTGATCGGTTGAACCTCCCGTCACGTTGGCCGAGTTGGCAATTTCGGTAACAACTCCTTTAAACTTACGGCCCAGGTAAGCATCCACTTCGACCAAAGCCGTATCGTTCAGATTTACACGGACAATATCATTTTCATTCACATCAACTTTCACTTCCATCAGGTGCAGGTTGGCAATTACCATGGTTTCGGTACCAGCATACATATTGGTTCCTACCACCCGTTCACCCTTTTCCACATTCAGGCGTGATACGGTACCATCCATCGGGGCATAAATTTTTGTTTTAACCAGTTGTTCCTGTGCTTCAGCAACCGAAGCTTCGGCCGATTTGACAGCAAACTGGGCGGCTTTTACTTCCGACTGGGCCACTTTGAATGAAGCCTGTGCATTTTCGAAATCCGAGATCGGGATAGCCTCCTGTTTAAAAAGGGAACTGGAACGCTTAAAAGCCATGTCGCTTTCGATCAGACGGGCATCGGTCTGAGCCAGACGGGCCTGAGATGAACTTAAACTGGCCTGTGCCCTGTTGTAAGCCTGAATATACATATCAGGCTTAATAACCATCAGAAGCTGACCTTTTTTAACCTCATTGCCTTCTTCAATCTGCAAATCGATAATTTCACCTGAAACATCCGGACTTATTTTCACCTCTGTTTCGGGCTGAACTTTTCCATTTGCTGTAATTAATTCAGTAATGGTTTTGCTTTCAACGATTTTGGTGGAAACATTAATCTCAAAATCTTTTCCAAACCAGCCTAATTTTTTACCTGCGACAAGTACAATGATAACAATTACCACCAAAGCAATACTGTAGGGTAAAAGTTTATTCGATTTTTTCTTCATTTTTATTCGATTTTGAATATATGTATAGGATCAGTTTTTAAAATTACAACATTTCAGAAACCAAAATTCCTTTCTGTTAGTTAAAATAGAAAAAACGTGTCAGAATCTTATCCGGAAAGGCCTTGTCAGGTTTAATATTGAATGGCTCAAAGGCCGGGATAGAATCTTCCAGGTATTGAAAAGTCAGGTTTTTCCAGCTTTTTTGCGAAAAGCGACAGTTCTTTTAAAAACATTCACAACGATCAGGTGTTATCTGTTTCGACAGATGATAAATAATCGTTTAAAATTCAATCCTTCGGGATTTTAATTTTTGTAACAAATACCATAAAATTAATGAATCAGCCAAAAATTGACCTTGAAGAATCCATGACCGGACTGAATATCCAGAATATGCCTTTCGAGTCGTTCCTGAAAAATTTAAAAGAGCGCATGAAGAATGTTTTTCATGTTCGGGCGGATATTGATCAAATGGCAACCAAACGTGGAATGCCACCTTTTGTGATGCGTGAGATCATGAGTTTAAATCCATTGTCGGTAGGAATCCCGGTAGCTTACGGCGGAAGGGGATGCCGGATGGAAGAAAATATTGCACTACTGGCAACCGCTTCCTATGAGTCTCTGGCTTTGTCGCTGACATTTGGCATTAATTCGGCACTTTTTCTTCAGCCGGTTGCAAAATATGCCCAGGAGGATGTCAAAGCCCCGGTCTTCAACCGGTTCCTGAACCAGCAAAATATGGGCGGATTAATGATTACCGAACCCGGTTTTGGAAGCGATGCGCTGAATATGCAAACCTCGTTTACCGAGAAAAACGGCTCCTACCATCTTCAGGGAACCAAACATTGGGCCGGACTGACCGGATGGGCTGAATTCTGGCTGGTAACCGGAAGAGAAAGAAGTCATTCAGGTGATCTGAAGCGTGATATTGATTTTTTTATCTGCGATGTGAACAGTCCCGGACAACAAATCGTTGTGGAAGAATTTTACGAAAATCTGGGACTTTACCAGATTCCCTACGGCCGGAACAGACTGGATGTTAAGATCCCCAAAGTTCAAAAACTCGTTCCACATACTACCGGCGTTAAAATGATGCTTGACCTGCTCCACCGCAGCCGGATGCAATTTCCGGGAATGGCCATGGGCTTTGTGCAACGATTGCTCGACGAATCAATCGCCCACACCAACCAGCGTTTGATCGGCGGGAAATCATTGTTTACCTACGATCAGGTTCAGCAGAGGCTGGCCAAATTACAGGCATCCTATACGATTTGTTCTGCTATGTGTGCAAACAGCAGCGAAAAGGCCGGTATTGAAAATGATCTTTCACTGATCGGATTTGAAGCCAATTCAGTAAAAAGTGTGGTTACCGACCTGATGCAGGACGCGGCGCAATCGGCCACTCAACTGGTTGGTGCCCAGGCCTACAAACTGAATCATATCGCCGGAAGAAGCATTACCGACAGCCGGCCATTCCAGATCTTTGAAGGATCCAATGACATTCTGTATGCACAGATTTCAGAAAGCCTGGTTAAAATGATGAAAAAAACCCGGGAAAGCAATTTATTCCAATTTTTGAAAAATTTTGATTTGACATCAAAATCAGCGTCCTTCATGAAGGATATGCTTGATTTTGAGCTTAATATTAATCTGCCGCAACGTAAGATGGTTGAATTGGGTCAGGTACTTGGCCGGATTGTTTCGTTCGAGATGGTAATCAACCTGGGAGAAAAAGGTTACCGGAACGACCTGATCAACAACGGACTGGTAATGCTCAGCCAGGAAATCGCTTCTTTAATGAGCAGTTTTAATGCTCCGAACACAACTTTAGTTGTTGAAGATTATCAGGACAATAGTTCATGGTTTAATTTCGTTCATGTTTAAATTGTTTCGCTGAAGGTTATTAAGAATATCCGAATACAGGATTGCTTCATCAATTGGGCCGAAAAACAAATGCTTTTTGTTATTTTTGCGGGTTGATAGGGTACTATAACATCAATTTGTTCGTTTTTTAATCGCGAATTGTTTGTTAAGGTCCTAACTGTCAACAAATAAATATTAAACATGAAGTTTTATTCCTACGTTATATTTTCACGTGAATCAGGTTCGTTTTATTACGGATATTTTGATGATCTTGAAAAGGTGATTGAAATGCATAACGCCGACCAAATTGCTCCGACCTGCGGAAAAGGTCCCTGGGTTCTGTTGTTTTCAGAAACCTTTGATACCCGGTTAAGAGCCATTCGCCAGTCAAGATTTTACCGTTCAGTCAAAGGACAACGATTTCTGAAGCACACACTTAATTTTTAAACCGTACAATTTATTCACCCGATCAGAAAACCAATCAACAAATTAACAACAGGTCATAAAAACAAACATGGCGTTGTTGATAAATAATTGATTGATCCACATTGTTTAGAACTGCATGTGTTTGATCTTTCGTAATTTTGTAATCATTATTAACTCGTATAGACCATGAAAAGAATCATCTTAATTGCATTTACCCTGGCTCTGCTAACAAGCGGATGTAAAGTATTTAAATCATCCAAAACGAAAAACGCAGCAGCTCCTAAAACAGAAACAACAGCCGAGACCAAAGTATTTTCAGTACCGGCTCCAAAACAGGCCGTTCGTGAGAACCCGGTTTCGGACGTGATGTACGAACAAGCCGAAAAATCACCGGTTTCAATCAGAAGCGAAAAATTCACCATGTCGGCTGAAGATCAGGCTTCATCTGGAAGTAAAACCTACTTCATTATTGTTGGAAGCTTCAGCAGCAACGAAAATGCAGGCAGATTCAAACAGGAACTTGTCGGGCAAGGTTTTAAACCGCTTATTCTGCACAGCGAAACCGGTTATTACAGGGTTTGTGTCGATTCGTTCAACGATGAAACCACAGCCAGAGCAAGGGTACAGCGGATCAGAACAGAATTTCCGAAATATGCCGACTGCTGGTTGCTGATTAAAAAATAATTGAATAAAATCAGGTAAAAAAAAGGGACATCGTTGGGTGTCCCTTTTTTTTACCTGATGATGTTAACATCTTTTTATTCACGAATTCCATTCCTTCCGGGGAAAAATAAATTCCTTTTCGAAATGACCGGATCATTGATGTTTCTACAGCGTTATCGTTGCACTTACATTTTTGGCTTTCAGCGATTCGTAGTTAAACGATATTTCGCCTTTCCCTTCAATCAAAAACTGGTATTCCAACACCCCATAACCCGGAACAGAAAGAAACTGAATTTCAGGTTTTTTCTCCTTGTAGCTGACTTTATTCAGGCGCAGGTCATCTATTTTACCGCCGGCAACCACTTTTCCACCGGTCACTTTGATCATATCCTGCGTATATAACTTTGTTTTTACCGCGTTTACCGTCATGGAAGGTAATCCTTCCTTATTCTGCAAGCGGACACGAACCTGATGCAGGTCTTTTCCAATCTTTTTAACCTCAAACACTTCCATGTTTATCTCAGGCGTATTTTCAGCAGCCAGGAATACAACCGATGCATTGCGATGAACCAACTCGGGCAGCATAAACGGATGTGGAAGGCGTGAACTCATCTTCACCCAACCGCCAAGTTCAATTTCGCCGTAAACCGGATGATTGAATTTTTTCCATTCCTTATACAATTCACCCTGAACAACATTGTCGTTAAACTTTAATTGTTCGCGACTTACTTCAGGTGATGTTCCCCGGGTTTGTTCTCCTTCAGGTGCCTGAGGCAAAGGCTTATTGGCATTTTCGCGGTAAGTTTCCTGTTCACGCTGAAAAAGTTCTCCAACAAACGAAAATGCGCCGTTGATGTAGTACAGGTGCGAACTAAAATCTCCGTAAGTGGTATATAAATCGTAGGATGGCATATAAACATATCCCGGGGTGATTTTTATCGCTTCCTTGCCAATCACATCGTAAGCGGCAAGATCCAGGGGATCTATCACGATTGATTTTTCAGCAGGGACGCGAAGCCACATCCCTCCGTTGTTGTGAAAAGCAAATCCGATAATGATGTTGGGGCGGGCGGTGATGAAAGAAGTAATGGCTTTCAGTCCTACACCTGAAAGGGGAAAATTACCTGCCCCGCTCTGCACATAAGGAGGCTCCCAGTCGTAACCCCAGTTGCGGTTGGGATCAAGGTATCCTTCGGCATCCTCGTTCAGCTTTCCATCGCCGTCATTGTCAATTCCTTCATAACCAAGCAGTGTGTACTCACCCTTCTCACCCGGTTTTACGCGGATCATATTCCGGATATCCTCGGGATCAGCCTTATACATCCCAAAGGGATCTTTGATCCTCATCTGGGTGATACTGCCATCGCCATCCAGATCATCCGGTCCGTCTTCGTCGAAAAGACCATCCCCGTCATCATCTCTCGGAACCCGGATACTCCGGCTTGAACTTGGAGTGTTTCCATCTGCAAAAAAGTGGTAGCGGCCATCGACATTCACAACCGGAATCATGTAATGAACATTCCTGTCGACCACCCTGGTTACTTTTTCATTTTCACTGTATTTGGTCAGCAGCATATTGGCGTAATACAAACAAACCTCAGCGGCCTGAATTTCGTTCCCGTGAATGTTGCCGTCCACATAAACTCCGGGTTTGGAAAGCTCTTCCCCGGTTTTTGGATTATTGATCGTCAATGCATAAATTTCACGTCCTTCCTCACTTTTGCCTACCACTTCGAGTTTGGTAAGCTCCGGAAAAGCTTTATGCAATACATTCAGCGCTTCAACAACTTCTTCATAGGTATAATACCTGTCGAAACGCAGGGGGACTTCAATTTTACCTTTATCGGCTGAAAAACCAGCCGTTGTAAGGATTAAGAGCAGAAAAAATAAACTATATCGTTTCATAATTATCCTCCGATTTTGATTTGTTTAACTTCAGACCCAAATACGGCCGATTCCAGTTTTACCGAAAGCACAGCTTTTTTCTCCGATTTTATTACCCAGCTTAGTTTTTTCACCTGGTTTCCACCAATAGTTCCCAGCGGAGTACGCTTTAATCCTTCGAGAAGTTCAACATCACCTTCCAGCAGAATGACCACCGGGGCCGGTTGTTTGTTTCGTTCTCCCATGGCAATCGGGTAAGGGAGGTAAGCTTTGTTCTCCACGAACAATTCAAGCCGGTAAACCCCCGCTCCAAGATCGGTAAGCTTTTCATCCGAAACGGAGATGTCGGGTAAGTTTTTGCTGAGCTGCAAAAGCCAGGGAAGCTGAGCTTTCAGCAATGAATCAATTTTTTCGGGTTTTGGGGTCGATTCGAGATAAGGTGCGAATCCGCCTATTTCGACTTCGCCCAAAGTGGGATGATTGTATTTTTGCCATGCAACAAATCCTTTTCCTCCTAATTCCTGATCGGAATAGGCCAGAAGCGATTTTTCCCTGATTTCAGATTCATCTCCCTTTTCTTCTTTCCTGTCTCCTCTTTTCTCTTCCTTCGTCTCTTCTTTTTTGTCTTCCTTTATTTTCGGGACTGAAAATAAATTCATACTGAATGAAGGAACTCCCAGCTGATAATAGGCCCAGAGTTCGAACGAACCGTCCTTGTCAGCTACAGGATCCCGGGTTTCAGTAGTGAAGTTCTCATTCTTCAGGAATTTTTTATAATCGTCTGAAAGTTTGGCATAAAATTTCAGGTCATCTTCCATCGGATTAACCGCGGCTCCCAAACCAAGGAAACTGGCTACCATTGACGGAGTAATATCTGTCCCTGATGGGAAACGGGATTTCATCAATTCAATCACTTCATTCATGGAATACGTTTTGGAAGGATCAGCACCCAGCCTGCCGGCGTAACGGGCCGGTATTTTTATACTTTCCAGGCTGGCCTCACCCTTCCGGCCACCTCTGGGGGGTACCAGGCAAAAGTTTGAACTACCAAGTGTATACACCATCGCTATCTCCGGGTGATCATACATGAATTTCAAAATTCCATATACTTCAGGAGTCTGACCCGGCCATAAACCAGCCTCCTTGTTGTTTTTGGGGAAGAGGTGCGGAAATGAAATTCCGACATTGATACCCCCTTCACCATCTTCATTGTATTCACCGTCCAGGTCATTATCAATGCCTTCGGTATAAACTTTATACTGACCCCGTTCGCTTTTTTTGGCATCGGCCGGCACCAGTATCCGGGGATCATTTTTGGATACCATATAGGTACCGGTTAAATCTTTTACACGCATCCGGGTAATCAGTCCGTCACCGTTTAAATCTTCAAAACCATCTTCATTCACCGATTCGTCCAGATCGTTATTGATGCTGAAATCATTCACTGTCCGGTTATACTTCACTTTTGAAAAATAACCCTTAGAGGCATCCGGATTGGGCAGAGGCAAAATATACCATTTCAATCCGGAAGTATACTTCGACGAATCGAGTAACATCCTGGCCAGTCCCAAAGCCCCTTCGGTAGCCAGCGGGATATTTCCCTCCAGATTGGCACCAACGAAGATGGCAGGTACGGATTCCTTGTTTTTTCCAATTTCAATAACGGTGATTGCTTCACCTCCGGGGCTGGTGGCCAGGGTATGCAACTTAATTTGTTCCGGATGATTTTGCTGAAGTTTTGTTAAAAGCTGCTGAACTTCGCTGTTGTTGTGGTATTTGCCGAAGCTTATCTCATTCTGGGCATCCAGCGATTCGAAAGAAGTGAGACACAGACTCAACCATAAA
>JBBSBP010000083.1:0-22442 GCA_038251165.1 Bacteroidales bacterium
GCTACACGCCATTATGCGCACGTTGACTGTCCGGGACATGCTGACTATGTGAAAAACATGGTTACAGGTGCTGCTCAGATGGATGGTGCAATTATCGTAGTTGCTGCAACGGATGGTCCTATGCCTCAGACCCGTGAACACATCCTTTTGGCCCGTCAGGTAAACGTACCTAAATTGGTTGTTTTCATGAACAAAGTAGATATGGTTGATGATCCGGAAATCCTGGAACTCGTTGAAATGGAAATTCGTGAACTATTAAGTTTTTACGGTTTCGATGGTGATAATTCACCAGTAATCATGGGATCAGCGCTTGGTGCTTTGAACGGTGAAGCTCAATGGGAAGAAAAAGTTCTCGAATTGATGGAAGCTGTTGATACCTGGATTCCAATTCCTCCGCGTGATGTGGATAAACCATTCCTTATGCCCGTTGAAGACGTATTCTCGATCACTGGTCGTGGTACTGTGGCAACAGGTCGTATCGAAACTGGTCTTGTTCATACAGGTGATGAACTTCAGTTGATTGGTTTAGGCGCAGAAGGCCGTAAAACAATTTGTACTGGTGTTGAGATGTTCCGTAAAATTCTGGATGATGGTCAGGCTGGTGACAACGTAGGTTTGTTGTTGCGTGGTGTTGACAAAAAAGAAATCAAACGTGGACAGATTCTTGCAAAACCAGGTTCAGTTACTCCTCATACAACATTCAAAGCTGAGGTTTATATCCTGAAAAAAGAAGAAGGTGGACGTCACACTCCATTCCACAATAAATATCGTCCTCAGTTTTATATCCGTACGCTCGATGTAACAGGTGAAATCATGTTGCCTGAAGGTCGCGAAATGGTTATGCCTGGTGATAACGTATCGATCACTGTACATTTAATTTATCCTGTAGCTATAAGTGTAGGTCTGCGATTTGCAATCCGCGAAGGTGGCCGTACCGTTGGTGCTGGTCAGGTTACTGAAATTGTATCGTAGATTTCCTGATAATATATTCTGATGAAAAGCCCCGGACTTTTGTCCGGGACTTTTTACGGATGTCACTCGGTTGGGAGTTTTGTTTTTTTTATCATCAAAGTAAGTTCGAGTCTTACCATCCGTACCACTAAATATTATACTAAATAATGAAACTTATAACATATTTCGAAGAAGCTTACAATGAGCTTGTTCATAAAGTTTCCTGGCCTACGCGAAAAGAATTGCAAAATAGTGCCTTCATCGTAATGGTTGCTTCCTTAATTATAGCACTTATAGTCTTTGTAATGGATTTCTCTTTTGAAAACATTATGGGCTTTGTGTACAGTTTATTTAATTAATTCCTTTAGGAGCACAACATGAGTGAAAACGTAAAAAAATGGTATGTTCTACGGGCTATAGGTGGAAAAGAAAAAAAAGTCAAAGAATATATTGAAAACGAGATTGCAAATGCTGGTCTTCAGGAATACGTTTCACAGGTTTTAATTCCTACAGAAAAGGTTTATCAGATTCGCAACGGAAAAAAGATCAGTAAAGAAAGAAATTTCTTTCCTGGTTATGTTTTGGTTGAAGCTTGTCTGGTTGGAGAAATTCCCCACATATTAAAAAGTATTCCCAACATCATTGGCTTCCTTGGAGATACTAAAGGTGGAGATCCGGTTCCAATGAGACAGTCAGAAGTTTACCGGATTCTTGGTCGGGTAGATGAAATGGCTGAATCAGGCGAGGAAATGAATATTCCATTTGTAGTTGGAGAAACGGTGAAAGTTATTGACGGACCATTTAACGGTTTCAACGGAATCATTGAGAAAATCAATGAGGAGAAGAAGAAGCTTGAAGTAATGGTTAAAATTTTTGGACGGAAAACTCCTTTGGAGCTTAGCTTTATGCAAGTAGAGAAGGAGTAATAAATCTTTTATTGATTTTATTATGGCTAAAGAAATTGCTGGATTAATTAAATTACAAGTAAAGGGGGGTGCTGCTAACCCTTCACCTCCGATAGGCCCAGCATTAGGTTCTAAAGGGGTAAATATCATGCAGTTTTGCAAACAGTTCAACGCCCGTACACAAGACCTTGCAGGTAAGGTGTTACCGGTTGTTATCACTGTTTTCGCAGATAAATCGTTTGATTTTGTAATTAAACAACCCCCGGTAGCCGTGCAACTTATCGAAGCTGCAAAGGTGAAAAAGGGTTCCTCAGAACCGCATGTAAACAAAATTGGTTCTGTAAGCTGGGAACAAGTAAAGGCGATCGCTGAAATCAAATTGGAAGACCTTAACTGTTTCACACTTGATGCAGCGATGAGCATGGTAGCTGGTACTGCCAGAAGTATGGGTATCACTGTTGAAGGCGAACGCCCATCTACAAACTAATTAAATTTACTAAAATGGGCAGAATTACAAAGAATAAAAAGGTTGCTCTGGAGAAACTCGAAAAGGGAAAAATCTTTACCCTGAAAGAAGCTGCTGAACTCGTAAAGGAAATTACTTTTACCAAGTTTGATGCTTCTGTGGATATTGATGTTCGACTTGGAGTAGATCCCAGAAAAGCTAATCAAATGGTTAGAGGCGTGGTTACTTTACCTCATGGAACTGGTAAAGAAGTGCGTGTGTTGGCCTTGGTTACTCCTGATAAAGAACAGGAAGCCAGAGATGCTGGAGCTGATTATGTTGGTCTCGACGACTTTGTGGATAAAATCAAAGGTGGTTGGACTGATGTAGATGTGATTATCACTATGCCACCGGTTATGGGTAAAGTTGGTGCACTCGGACGTATTTTAGGTCCCCGTGGATTAATGCCAAATCCAAAAAGCGGTACGGTAACAATGGAAATAGGAAAAGCAGTTGCTGAAGTAAAAGCAGGTAAGATCGACTTTAAAGTTGACAAGTTTGGTATCGTTCACACTTCGATTGGTAAGGTTTCTTTCGAACCTGAGAAGATTATTGCGAATGCTGTTGAATTTGTAAATATGCTTAACAAGCTGAAACCTTCTGCAGCTAAAGGTACATATGTGAAAAGTATTTACGTGTCAAGTACTATGAGTCCGGGAATACAAGTTGAACCAAAGTCTGTCTCTGAAAAGTAAAAGAATTGATATGAAAAGATCAGAAAAATACGAAATTATCGGTAGTCTTACAGAGCAGATCAATTCATCAACTCATTTTTATTTGACTGATATTGAGAGTTTAAATGCTGATGACACGAGTAAGTTGCGGCGTTTATGCCACAAGCAGAAAGTAAAACTGGTTGTAGTGAAGAATACACTTTTACGTAAAGCGATGGAGGCATCAAACAAAGATGCTGAAGAACTTTATGGTGTACTTATAGGAAATACATCCGTAATGTTTTGTGAGAATGCAAATGTTCCTGCAAAACTGATAAAAGATTTCAAAAAGAAGCATAAAAAACCAATTTTAAAAGGTGCATATGTTCAGGAATCTGTTTACATCGGTGAAGATCATTTGGATGTATTACTTACTATTAAGTCTAAAAATGAACTTCTTGGAGAACTTATTGGATTGTTGCAGTCGCCGATTAAAAATGTAATAGGTGGCTTACAGTCTGGTGGAACGATCATCCATGGAGTTTTGAAGACATTGAGTGAAAAGAAATAGGTTTAGTTATCAAATTATATTATAAAAAAAAATTATCGAAATGGCAGATTTAAAGGCACTTGCGGAAGAGTTAGTAAACTTAACTGTAAAAGAAGTAAATGAATTAGCCGGAATTTTAAAGTCGGAATATGGTATTGAACCTGCTGCTGCAGCTGCGTCTGTGTCTGCTGCTGCCGGCCCTGCTGAAGAAGTGGAAGCTGCTGTTCAAACTGAATTCGATGTTATTCTGAAAGCAGCTGGTCAATCAAAATTAGCTGTTGTTAAATTAGTTAAAGAGTTAACAGGTCTTGGGTTAAAAGAGGCTAAAGAAGTAGTTGACGCTGCTCCAAAAGCAATCAAAGAAAAAGTTTCTAAAGATGAAGCTGAGGCTTTAAAATCTCAATTGGAAGAAGCTGGAGCTGAAGTTGAACTTAAATAAAAGTCTTACGACCTTATTTATAGGTTGATATGGTTTAGAACCTCACATATGTGGGGTTCTATCCCTTTTTGTATATTTATCTTTTAAGTTCAAATAAATAGTCTAGATAGATGTCAGTAAAAATTGAAAACCAGAGGATTAGCTTTTCTTCAACAAAAACCGTCTTTGACTATCCCGATTTCCTTGAGGTACAGATTAAGTCCTTCATCGAATTTTTCCAACTTGGAACAACACCGGATCAGCGCAAAGAAGAAGGTTTATACAAGGTGTTTGAAGAGAATTTCCCAATTACCGATACCAGAAATAACTTCGTTCTTGAGTATGTCGACTATTCGGTTGACCCACCCAGATATTCCCTGGATGAATGTATCGAACGTGGCTTGACGTATAGTGTTCCGTTAAAAGCAAAACTGAAATTGTATTGTACCGATCCTGAACATGAGGATTTTGATACAGTCGTTCAGGATGTGTATCTGGGAACTGTTCCATACATGACCCCTAAAGGTACTTTTGTAATTAATGGAGCTGAACGTGTTGTTGTTTCTCAGTTGCACCGTTCTCCCGGAGTTTTCTTCGGACAGAGTATGCATGCTAATGGTACAAAACTTTATTCAGCAAGGGTTATCCCTTTCAAAGGATCATGGATCGAATTTGCTACCGACATCAACAGTGTGATGTTTGCTTACATCGACCGGAAGAAAAAATTACCGGTAACGACATTACTTCGTGCAATCGGATTTGAAAGTGACAAGGATATCCTTGAAATTTTTGACCTCGCTGATGAAATTAAGGTATCCAAATCTGGTTTAAAGAAAATCGTTGGTCGTAAACTGGCTGCCCGTGTTCTTAAAACCTGGGTGGAAGATTTCGTCGATGAAGATACCGGTGAAGTGGTATCGATCGAACGTAACGAAGTTGTGATCGACCGCGAAACAATTATCGAAAATGACCATATTGATGAAATCATGGATTCCGGAGCAAAAACTATTTTGCTGCACAAGGAAGATCAGAATCTCCAGGATTTCGCCATTATATACAATACCCTTCAAAAAGATCCGTGTAACTCCGAGAAGGAAGCTGTGCTTCATATTTACCGGCAGCTGCGAAATGCAGAACCGCCTGATGATGCTACAGCACGCGATGTAATCGATAAACTTTTCTTCTCTGAAAAAAGATATGATCTTGGTGAAGTTGGCCGTTACAGGATCAACAAAAAACTGAATCTGAATATTGAAAAAGGTGTTCAGGTTTTAACCAAGGAAGATATTATTGAGATTATTAAATATCTGATCAAGCTGGTTAATTCAAAAACTGATGTTGATGATATTGACCACTTAAGTAACCGTCGTGTTCGTACTGTCGGTGAACAAATGTATAATCAGTTTGGAGTAGGTCTGGCCCGTATGGCCCGTACCATTCGTGAACGTATGAATGTGCGCGACAACGAAGTATTTACCCCTATCGACCTGATTAATTCAAAAACATTATCCTCGGTCATCAATTCTTTCTTCGGAACCAATGCCTTGTCTCAGTTTATGGATCAAACCAATCCTTTGGCTGAAATGACCCATAAACGCCGTATGTCAGCTTTGGGGCCTGGTGGTCTTTCCCGTGAAAGAGCCGGATTCGAGGTTCGTGACGTTCATTATACCCATTATGGACGTTTATGTCCGATTGAAACTCCTGAAGGACCAAACATCGGTTTGATTTCGTCACTTTGTGTTTTTGCAAAAGTGACTGATTTAGGTTTTATATCCACACCATACCGTAAAGTTGAGAACGGAAAGGTCGATTTGACCGCAGGTGGAGTAGTCTACCTGACGGCTGAAGAAGAAGAGGGTAGAATCATTGCACAGGCCAATGCTCCGATTGATGAGGATGGTTCTTTTACCAATTCAAAGGTTAAATCACGTCTTGACGGTGATTATCCGATTGTGGATAAGTCTGATGTTCATATGATGGACGTTGGTCCAAACCAGATTGCTTCAGTGGCTGCTTCGTTAATTACTTTTCTTGAACACGATGATGCCAACCGTGCTTTGATGGGATCAAACATGATGCGTCAGGCCGTGCCGCTGCTTCGTCCGGAAGCTCCTATTGTTGGAACCGGACTTGAAGCCCGTGCAGCCATTGACTCACGTGTTTTGATTGTTGCTGAAGATGATGGTGTTGTTGAATATGTTGATGCCGATGAAATCCAGATTCGTTACGATAAGAGTGATGAGGAACGATTTGTAAGTTTCGATCCTGAGATCGTGACTTACCGGATTGCCAAATTTCAAAAAACAAACCAGGGTACTGTTGTCGACCTTAAACCTATCGTGTTTAAAGGCGACCGCCTGGAAAAGGGACAGGTACTTACTGAAGGATATGCTACGCAAGGCGGAGAACTGGCTTTGGGTCGTAACCTGAAAGTGGCATTTATGCCATGGCAGGGATATAATTATGAGGATGCAATTGTAATTTCGGAACGTGTTGTTCGGGAAGATATTTTCACCTCTATTCATGTCGACGAATATGCATTGGAAGTTCGTGACACCAAACGTGGGGTTGAAGAATTTACTTCTGATATTCCCAATGTTAGTGAAGAAGCTACCAAAAATCTGGATGAAAACGGATTGATCCGTGTTGGAGCTGTTGTAAAACCAGGTGATATCCTGATTGGTAAAATTACTCCAAAAGGTGAATCTGATCCTTCTCCGGAAGAAAAACTTCTTCGTGCAATCTTTGGCGATAAAGCTGGTGATGTGAAAGATGCATCGTTAAAAGCATCTCCTTCACTCAACGGAACAATTATTGAAAAGAAATTATTCTCCCGGGTAGTCAAAGATAAAAAAGGTAAACTGGCAACCAAGCCTTTACTGGATTCAATCGATGAAGAATTCGACCGTAATGCTTCTGCATTAAGGGCCAAACTGGAAGATAAACTATTTTCAATGGTAAATGGTAAAACCAGTCAGGGCGTGAAAGATTATTATGGCGGAGATGTAATCGGAAAAGGAATAAAATTTACATTAAAACAACTTCAGGAAATTGATTATCTGTCAATTAATCCAGCTAAATGGACGACAGATAAAGATAAGAATGACATGATATTCGCTCTTATCTACAATTACATCATGAAGCATAAAGAGCTGGAAGCTGCATCAAAAAGGAAACGTTATAATGTTACCATAGGTGATGAACTTCCTGCCGGAATTATTCAGCTTGCAAAGGTTTATGTTGCCAAAAAACGTAAACTTCAAATTGGGGATAAGATGGCAGGTCGTCACGGAAACAAAGGTATCGTATCGCGAATTGTGCGTGATGAAGATATGCCATTCCTGAATGACGGAACTCTGGTTGACATTGTTCTTAATCCACTTGGAGTACCTTCACGTATGAACCTGGGACAGATTTACGAAACTGTTTTAGGTTGGGCCGGGAAAGAACTGGGACTGAAATTTTCAACGCCTATTTTTGATGGTGCAACTCTTGACCAGGTTTGTGAATATACTGAACAGGCTGGCGTTCCACTTTATGGTAAAACCTACCTGAGTGATGGCGGAACCGGTGAACCTTTTGATCAACCGGCAACAGTTGGGATCATTTACATGTTGAAACTGGGTCACATGGTTGAAGATAAAATGCATGCCCGTTCAATCGGACCGTATTCACTGATTACCCAGCAACCTCTGGGTGGTAAAGCTCAATTCGGTGGACAGCGTTTCGGGGAAATGGAAGTTTGGGCACTCGAAGCTTTCGGTGCATCCAACATTCTCCAGGAAATTCTGACTGTTAAGTCGGATGATGTATTGGGAAGAGCCAAAGCATACGAAGCCATTGTGAAGGGAGAACCGATGCCTGCGGCTGGTATTCCTGAATCATTGAACGTATTGCTGCACGAATTACGCGGTCTTGGGTTGAGTGTTAACCTGGATTAATTAAAGAAAAATCAATCAGATTTTTCTGATATAAACTAGTAAAATAAGGATCAATATATGGCATTCAGAAAAGACAATAAAGTTAAAAGTAGCTTTGCCAAAATTGGTATCAGTCTGGCTTCACCTGAAGAAGTTCTCGAACGTTCACACGGAGAAGTTTTGAAACCTGAAACGATAAATTACAGGACTTATAAGCCGGAACGTGATGGCTTGTTTTGTGAACGAATCTTCGGTCCGGTAAAAGATTATGAGTGTCATTGCGGAAAATACAAACGTATCCGTTACAAAGGAATTGTTTGTGACCGTTGTGGTGTTGAAGTAACCGAGAAAAAAGTCCGTCGTGAACGTATGGGCCACATTTCGCTGGTTGTTCCGGTAGCTCATATCTGGTATTTCAAATCGTTACCCAATAAAATTGGGTACCTTTTGGGATTACCAACCAAAAAACTTGATGCAATTATTTATTACGAAAGATATGTTGTCATTCATGCCGGGATTAAAGCTCAGGATGGTGTAAAATATCTTGACTTCCTTACTGAAGAAGAATACCTGGATATTCTGGATTCTCTGCCAAAAGAAAACCAGTACCTGGATGATTCAGATCCGAATAAATTCATCGCACGAATGGGTGCCGATGCGTTGTACACCTTGTTGCAGCGCCTCGAACTGGATGAAATGTCGTTCGACCTTCGTCATAAAGCCAACACCGAAACCTCACAGCAACGTAAAAACGAAGCTTTGAAACGGTTACAGGTTGTTGAAGCTTTCCGGGCCAGTAAAAATATCAATCGTCCGGAATGGATGATTGTAAAGGTTGTTCCTGTAATTCCACCTGATTTACGTCCTTTGGTTCCGCTTGATGGCGGTCGTTTTGCGACCTCCGATCTGAACGATTTGTATCGCAGGGTTATTATTCGTAATAACCGGCTGAAACGACTGATTGAAATCAAAGCTCCGGAAGTGATTTTACGTAATGAAAAACGTATGCTCCAGGAAGCGGTGGATTCATTGTTCGATAATTCACGGAAATCAAATGCTGTTAAAACAGAGAACAACCGTGCATTAAAATCGTTGTCCGACAGTTTGAAAGGTAAACAAGGTCGTTTCCGTCAAAACCTGTTGGGTAAACGTGTCGATTATTCAGCCCGTTCGGTAATTGTTATCGGACCTAAACTGAAACTGCACGAATGTGGTCTTCCAAAAGATATGGCTGCTGAGCTTTTCAAACCGTTTATCATCAGGAAACTGATTGAGCGTGGAATTGTAAAGACAGTCAAATCTGCAAAGAAGATCGTTGACCGCAAGGATCCGGTTGTTTGGGATATTCTTGAAAACGTTTTGAAAGGACATCCGGTCATGCTGAACCGTGCGCCAACACTTCACCGGTTATCAATCCAGGCATTTCAGCCTGTGTTAATCGAAGGAAAAGCTATTCAGTTGCATCCGCTTGTTTGTACCGGTTTTAATGCCGACTTCGACGGTGACCAGATGGCTGTTCACGTTCCGCTTGGCAATGCTGCAGTTCTTGAAGCACAGATGTTGATGCTTGCATCGCATAACCTGCTGAACCCGGCGAATGGTGCTCCAATCACGGTTCCTTCACAGGACATGGTTTTGGGTCTTTATTACATGACCAAACCCCGTCCCGGAGCACGTGGTGAAGGTATGATTTTCTATTCGACTGAAGAAGTTATCATTGCATACAACGAAAGTGTTATTGAATTACATGCAATTATTAAGGTAAAAGTTGAAGATGTGGATGAAAAGGGTGACATGTTCAAACATATCATCGAAACCACAGTGGGAAGGATAATTTTCAACCAGTCAGTACCTAAATCAGTTGGATACATTAATCAGTTACTGACGAAAAAGTCACTGCGTACCATTATTGCTGATATTTATAAAAAGACCGGAAATGCAGTAACTGTGCTTTTCCTTGATGCGATTAAGGATTTGGGTTATACCATGGCCTATCGCGGCGGATTATCATTCAATCTGAGTGATGTTGTTGTGCCGGTTGATAAAAAGGAAATTGTTGATGCAGGTTATGCCGAAGTTGAAGAGGTCATGATGAACTACAATATGGGATTCATCACCAACAACGAACGTTACAACCAGGTTATTGATATTTGGACACATGCCAATGCCAAATTGACCAATTCGGTAATGAAAACATTGAGTACCGACCGTCAGGGCTTCAACTCTGTATATATGATGCTTGATTCAGGAGCCCGTGGTTCCAAAGAGCAGATTCGTCAGCTTTGCGGAATGAGGGGACTGATGGCAAAACCACAAAAATCAGGATCAACCGGATCTCAGATTATCGAGAATCCGATTCTTGCAAACTTTAAGGAAGGCCTGTCAGTTTTGGAATACTTTATTTCAACTCACGGTGCCCGTAAAGGTTTGGCCGATACAGCCCTTAAAACAGCCGATGCGGGTTATCTGACCCGTAGGTTGGTGGATGTGGCCCAGGATGTTATTATTCAGGAAGAAGATTGTGGCACATTGCGCGGCCTGATTGCCGCTGCCATTAAAAATAACGAAGAAGTAGTTGCTTCTCTTTATGAACGGATCATCGGACGTACAACGGTACATGATATATTCAATCCACTTACGGGTGATCTGATTATACCTTCAGGTGAAATTATTACCGATGAAATTGCCGATAAAATTGAAGAATCACCAATCGAAACAGTTGAAATACGTTCAGTATTAACCTGTGAATCAAAAGTTGGTGTTTGTGCAAAATGTTACGGTTTAAATCTTGCAGGCAGTACGATGGTTCAGCGTGGTGAAGCAGTTGGTGTTATTGCCGCACAGTCAATTGGTGAGCCTGGAACTCAGCTTACTCTTCGTACCTTCCACGTTGGGGGTATTGCAGGTAACATTTCCACTCAATCGGCCATTGATTCGAAATATGATGGTATTGCTGAAATTGATGAATTGCGTGTAGTTGATCAGTTCAATGAATCAGGCACAAAAAACTACATGGTAGTTAGTCGTCTGGCTGAATTGAGGATCATCGACAAAAATACCAGAATTCAACTTTCAACTCATAACATTCCTTACGGTTCGAAACTGTTCATCGATAATGGACAGGAAGTAAAGAAAGGAATGCGTATTTGTGAATGGGATCCGTACAATGGTGTAATCATTACCGAATTCAAAGGAAAGATTGCTTTTGAACAGGTTATTGATGGTATTACCTGTCGTGAAGAATCGGATGAACAAACCGGTTACAAGGAAAAAGTAATTATCGAAACCAGGGATAAAACCAAAAACCCGGGCTTGCGGGTTCTGAATGAAAAAGGCGACACAATTCGTACTTACAACTTACCTGTAGGTGGTCACATGAATGTCGAGGATGGTCAGATAGTCGAAGCAGGTGCTGTTCTGGTAAAAATTCCGCGTGCTGCGGGTAAAGCTGGTGATATCACCGGTGGTTTGCCCCGTGTAACGGAATTGTTTGAAGCCAGAAATCCATCCAATCCGGCTGTTGTTTCAGAAATCGACGGTGAAATTTCCCTGGGAAAAATTAAACGTGGTAACCGTGAAATTGTGGTTACCTCTAAAACCGGGGAAGTTAAACGTTACCTGGTTCCATTGTCACGTCAGATCCTGGTACAGGAAAACGATTATATTCGTGCCGGTACGCCGCTTTCTGATGGCGCTACCACTCCTTCTGATATTCTGGCTATTAAAGGCCCTACTGCAGTTCAGGAATATATTCTAAATGAAGTTCAGGACGTATACCGTATGCAGGGGGTAAAAATCAACGATAAACATTACGAGGTGATTATTCGCCAAATGATGCGTAAAGTTGAGATTGACGATCCGGGTGATACCAGATTCCTTGAAAAACAGATTGTCGACAAACATGAATTCCTTCATGAAAACGACTGGATTTACAATAAAAAGGTTGTTATTGAAGCTGGTGATTCAGACAGTTTGAAACCGGGGATGATTATTACTTCACGCCGTTTGCGTGATGAAAACTCTAATCTTCGCCGACGCGATAAACAACTCGTTGAAGGAAGGGATGCTATTCCTGCGACTTCAAGCCAGATACTTCAGGGTATTACACGTGCTGCACTTCAAACACGCAGCTGGTTATCGGCCGCTTCATTCCAGGAAACAACCAAGGTTCTGAACGAAGCTGCTATCCAGGGAAAAGTCGATTATCTTGACGGATTGAAGGAAAATGTTATTTGCGGACATTTAATTCCTGCCGGAACAGGTTTGAAAGAATATAAAAATCTGGTTGTCGGTTCACGCGATGAATACGACAGAATGGTTGAAACTAAAGAGTCTGAGAAATTTTCAAGAGATTAATTATGGAAGATTTGACGAATACCAATCAATTGCAGATTGAGTTAACCGAGGAGATAGCTCAGGGAATTTATTCCAATCTGGCTGTTATTACACATTCAAGTTCTGAATTTGTTGTTGATTTTGTCAGGGTAATGCCTGGTATTCCAAAAGCTAATGTTAAAGCCCGGGTTATATTAACTCCTGAACATGCTAAACGCTTACTGTTGGCGCTTCAGGAAAACATTCAGAAATACGAGAGTGTTAATGGCTCGATTAAGAATGTAAGAGGTCATGATCCGGTTCTGCCGCCTATGTCTTTTGGAGGACCTGCACCCATAGCTTAAATCTTAATAATTAGATCATTATAAAGAAAGGGATGTCGGTTGACATCCCTTTCTTGTTTTTCAATATTAAAACAATTTGTTTTTTTGTTTTATAATAGGAGATTTAATGTTAAAAAATTGATAATTGTTAATTATAGCATGAATGTTCCATAATATTGGGGTGAATAATTGGTAACATTACAACGATAATACTTAAAATGGGAAATGTTTTTTTGTCCAAACTAAATATGAATAATCATGAATGATATGGGAATAGCTCTCGAACTTTTAGGGGTCGGGATGGTAACAGTTTTTATTATTTTAGCTTTAGTAGTCATATTGGGAAACTTAATCATCAGGTTTGTAAATCGTTTTATTCCTGAACTGCAAAAAGTTTCTTCTCCAATGACGGGCACAGCCAAGACAGCGATTCATCCTAAAAAAATGGCTGCCATCGTGTCCGCAGTAAATATGATTACAAAAGGTACTGGTCGTATTAACAGGATTGAAAAATTATAATTACTTCAAGTATTTTGCCTTCAGGCCTATCGGCGCTGCAACTGGCAAAAATCAACATAAAAAAATCATTGCATAAAATACTATTAAATTATGAGTGGAAGAAAGATTAAATTTTCATTGGTTTATCGTGATATGTGGCAATCTTCCGGCAAGTATGTTCCACGTGTCGATCAACTGGTTAAAGTAGCTCCGCATATTGTGGAAATGGGATGTTTTGCCCGCGTTGAAACCAATGGTGGCGGATTCGAACAAATTAACTTGCTTTTTGGCGAGAACCCTAATAAATCAGTTCGTGAATGGACTAAACCATTTAACGATGCCGGGATTCAGACCCATATGCTGGAACGTGCCCTGAACGGAATCCGAATGAACCCGGTTCCGGCGGATGTTCGTAAACTGATGTTTAAAGTAAAGAAAAAACAAGGAACTGACATTGCCCGTTCTTTTTGCGGATTAAATGATCCCCGGAATATTCTGGATTCGGTAAAATACGCCAAAGAAGGCGGAATGATCGCTCAGGCAACACTTAGCCTTACATATTCGAAGGTTCATACTGCTGAAAGCTTTATTCAGTTGGCTGATGAACTTATTGTTGGCGGTGCAGATGAAATTTGTCTGAAGGATATGGCTGGAATTGCGCGTCCGGCATGGTTGGGAAGAATTGTCAAAGGAATTAAAGCTTTGCATCCTGATATTCCATTGGAATACCATTCTCATTCAGGTCCGGGTTTTGCGATGGCAACAATTCTTGAAGTTTGCAGGGCGGGCGTTGATTATATTGATGTAGCCATGGAACCACTTTCATGGGGAACCGGACATGTTGATCTGTTAGCCGTTCATGCCATGCTTGAAGACGATGGGTTTGATGTGCCAGCTATTAATATGGATGCCTACATGAAAGTGCGCTCATTGACCCAGGAATTTATTGACGATTTCTTAGGTTTTTACATTGATCCGAAAAACCGCTACATGAATTCCATGTTGATTGGTCCCGGATTACCCGGTGGTATGATGGGTTCTTTGATGTCGGATCTTGAAAATAATCTGGCAAGCCTGAACAAATGGATGGCAAAACGCAATAAAAGACAGTTGACACAGGACGAGCTGCTGATTAAATTATTTAACGAAGTTGAATTTATATGGCCAATGCTGGGCTATCCACCTTTGGTAACTCCATACAGCCAGTATGTTAAAAATCTGGCCTTAATGAATGTGATGCAGATCGTAAAAGGCGAAGATCGCTGGAGTATGATTGCTGATAATATTTGGGATATGTTGCTGGGTAAGGGAGGCAGACTTCCCGGACCATTAGATCCTGTAATTATTAAAATGGCCAAAGAAGCCGGCAAGGAATTTTTTACCGGACGCCCACAAGACCTGTACCCTGATGCTTTGCCTGTTTTCCGTAAGGAAATGAATGAAAAAGGATGGGATTTCGGACAGGATGATGAAGAATTGTTCGAGTTGGCCATGCATCCGCAGGAATATCGCGCGTATAGGTCAGGTGCGGCTAAAAAAGCATTTGAAGAGGATCTGGCAAAACGTCGCCTTGAAGGTGGCGGTATCAATGCCGGAACTGATGCTGGAAAAGTTACAGAATCCCCAATAGCTGTTGCCGGGTTTAAACCTTCAACAATGGTTATTGATGTTGAAGGCGAAAAATTCAGAGTATCGGTCGAATATGTTGATTTTGCAGCACCTGTTACATCTGCCGCTTCGGCTAATACCAATCCTGTAGTAAAAACAGCGGTACCTGCAGCAACACCCCAGGGTCCTGTGAAAAACATTATCGCACCACTCGAAGGTAAATTTTATCTCACTAAGGAAAGCTCTGAAGTTCCGATTAAAGTTGGTAATTCAATCCAGGTGGGTGACCTTATTGGTTATGTGGAAGCAATGAAAACATACAATGCTATCCGTTCTGACATTGCAGGAACTATTGTTGAAATTTGCTATACCACAGGATCTGAGATCGAGGAAGATGACGTCCTGGTTAAAATCAAATAACTAAAACCAAAAAATGGGGATATTAGAGAATCTATATAAAATGACAGCTTTCCAGGAGATTTTTAACAATCCTGGATATATATTGATGTTGGCGATTGGGGCTTTTCTTTTGTATTTAGGGATCCACAAGAAATACGAGCCTTTATTGCTGGTTCCAATAGCATTTGGTGTCATTCTGGCCAATCTTCCCGGTGGGCAGATGGGAGTTGTTTCGGCCGATTTAATTAATCTGGAAGGTGGACACACCAAAAACCTGCTGGAAATTGCGCATGATTACGGCATTATGAATTTCCTGTATTATTCGTTGATTAAAACCGGGTTTTTACCTCCGATTATTTTTATGGGTATTGGAGCATTGACTGATTTTGGTCCGATGTTGCGGAATTTAAAATTAGCATTTTTTGGTGCTGCAGCCCAGTTGGGAATTTTTACCGTATTAATTGCAGCCATTTTGCTTGGGTTTACAGTTAAAGAAGCTGCATCGCTTGGCATTATTGGTGGTGCCGATGGTCCTACAGCCATTTATACCACCATCATACTGGCTCCGCATTTATTAGGCCCAATTGCAATTGCAGCTTATTCATACATGGCTTTGGTTCCGGTCATTATACCAATGGTAGTGCGTTTAACTTGCAGTGAAAAAGAACTTTTAATTAACATGAAGGAAATGGATAAAAAATATCCGCCTAAATTGAAAATTAAAAACATTAAGGCGGTAAAAATTGCTTTCCCAATTGTCCTGGGAATTGTAATTTCAATTTTGGTTCCTTCATCGGTTCCTCTGCTGGGCATGTTACTTTTTGGTAACCTGATTAAGGAAATCGGAACTAACGTTGCACGTCTGAGTGAAGCAGCCAGCGGATCAATTCTGAATACGGCCACTATTTTTCTTGGACTGACAGTTGGAGCAACAATGACTGCCGAAGTTTTTCTGGATTTTAAGACGATCATGATTGTTGTTGGGGGATTCCTTGCATTTGCAATCTCTATTTTTGGTGGAATCATGTTTGTCAAAATCTCCAACCTTTTTGGTAAAAAGAAGATTAATCCATTGATTGGCGCAACCGGACTAAGCGCGGTCCCGATGGCTTCACGTGTGGCCAATGAAATTGCATTAAAACTTGATTCCTCGAATCACATTCTGCAATATTGCATGTCGAGTAATATTTCAGGAGTAATTGGTTCGGCTGTTGCAGCCGGTGTGCTGATTTCATTCCTGCAATAAAAATACAGACCAGAGATTGAAAAACGCCCTTCAGAAATGAAGGGCGTTTTTTCGTTTTATACCAATTATATTTTATCCGAATCTGGTGGCATTAATTTTTTCATGGCCTTGTCGAAATCACTTTCATACCACAAAAAACAACAAAACTTCCAGAGAACACCGCTTCTGGAAGTCTGTTGATGTTTAATTTAAAACTGATGAAATTATTTATTCTGTAGAATTTGCCCCCGTTTCTTTCACTTTCTTCGCTACTGTTCTGGTTTGTACTTTCCGGGCAGCTTTGTAACTTCGATAGAATTCAGCGTATTTGTGTTTAAACTGTAAAGCCAACCGGTCGAGCAGTTCTTTTAACAAGGAGCTGACTTCCTTAAATAAACCACCTAATTGTTGTAATCGCCATTTCATATTGTCGGGATACCAATACATTTGCTGTAATTGCCACTAAATGTTGTGGTGTAAAGTGGTTGAAACTTCCTTCAGATGTCAATTCAGAAGGTTTTTTACTTAAATTCATTTTAAATTAAAGATACAATTCCGGAGAAAGGATTTTTTGAAAAAATAGGTTGATTGTTTTGTTTGCTTTGCCTGTCAGCGCTTCAGCGTGTGATCCGACCTATATTCGTGTCTTTATTCATCTACAATAAAAAATCATTGGTTAACACAATATATTTGGTCGGTTTTAGTGCTTGATTTCTTTGGGTTGAATATCTATATTTGCTCACTTTTAAAAAATATGCCTTGTTTAAAAGGTGATATTTCAGGATAAATGAATTGTAAACTGAATAAAAAACAAATAATATTCACATGAAAGGTTTTAGAATTATCGTTCTTGCCAAACAGGTACCTGATACGAGGAATGTTGGTAAAGATGCAATGAAAGCCGATGGAACGGTCAATCGGGCTGCTCTTCCGGCTATTTTTAATCCGGAAGATTTGAATGCCCTGGAGCAGGCACTGCGAATTAAAGAAAAATTCGCCGGTACAACCATCACTATTTTAACCATGGGTCCCGGGCGTGCTGCCGAAATTATCCGTGAAGGTTTATTTCGTGGTGCCGACGACGGTATTCTGCTTACCGATCGTGCATTTGCCGGTTCTGATACCCTGGCAACATCCTATGCCTTGGGCCAGGCATTAAAAAAAATCGGTTCGTTTGATATCATTATTGCCGGTCGTCAGGCCATCGATGGTGATACTGCCCAGGTTGGGCCACAGGTTGCCGAAAAACTCGGGTTACCACAGATTACTTATGTAGAGGAAATCCAGTCGATCCACAAAGGAATGATAACCGTGAAGCGTCGCCTTGAACGTGGTGTTGAAGTGGTCAGATGCCCTCTGCCGCTGGTAATAACTGTAAATAGTTCAGCTCCTGATTGCCGTGCGCGCAATGCCAAGCTGATCATGAAATACAAACATGCCAAAACAATCTCCGAAATGCAGGTTGCAAACGATGATTATCTGCGTTTGTATAACGATCGCCCGTACCTTAACATTAAGGAATGGACTGTTCAGGATATAGATGTGGATGCAAACGAACTGGGATTGGCCGGTTCTCCAACGAAAGTTAAAAAGGTGGAGAATGTTGTTCTCCAGTCAAAAGGAGCAAAGGTGATTACTTCTTCCGATGAAGATATGGATCAACTGATGCGTGAGTTAATTGAAAATCATACAATCGGATAATTGTTTAAACATCTTACAACTATGAATAGTGTTTTTGTTTATTGCGAAATAGAGGACGGACAGGTTGCCGAGGTGAGCCTTGAATTGCTGACCAAAGGCCGGACTCTGGCCACTGAATTAAACTGTAATCTCGAAGCAATTGCCATCGGATATAAACTGGATGGTATTGAAAAGAATATCTTTCCTTATGGAGTAGATGTTTTACACATGGCCGATGATAAACGTCTGGCTCCATATACAACTTTACCTCACAATTCGATTGTGGTCAAACTTTTTCAGGAGGAAAAACCACAGATTGCCCTTATGGGAGCAAGTTCAGTCGGACGTGATTTAGGCCCCCGGGTTTCCTCTGCACTGCACAGCGGATTAACAGCTGATTGTACTTCACTGGTTATTGGTGACCATGAAGACAAAAAAATGGATAAAGTTTATACTGACCTGCTTTACCAGATACGCCCGGCTTTTGGCGGGAACATCATTGCAACCATTATTAATCCTGATTGCCGTCCGCAGATGGCTACTGTAAGGGAAGGAGTGATGAAAAAAGCCATTCTCGATCCGGACTACAAAGGAAAAATCAATAAGCTTGATGTTGCAAAATACACGAACGAACTTGATTTTGTGGTTGAATTGATTGAACGTCACATGGAAAAGAGCAAAGTCAACATTAAAGGTGCTCCAATCATTGTTGCCGGAGGTTATGGCGTAGGATCCAAAGAAAATTTTGATCTGCTTTTCGAACTGGCCGAAGTGCTTGGTGGCGAAGTTGGTGCTTCACGTGCCGCTGTCGATTCCGGATATGTTGGTCACGATCGTCAGATTGGTCAAACCGGAACTACTGTCCGGCCTAAACTCTACATAGCCTGTGGAATTTCAGGTCAGATTCAGCACCGTGCCGGGATGGAAGAATCGGCCCAGATTATTGCCATCAATACTGATCCTGAAGCTCCGATTAACTCCATTGCTGATTATGTGATCACAGGCAGCGTTTCTGAAATTCTGCCTAAAATGATTAAGTTTTATAAAGCAAACACCAAGTGATAGCCTCCCCCGACTCCCAGGGAGGGGAGACTGAAAGTGTGTTAATATAGTTTAACTAAAGCCTTGTCAATTAAGTCCCTCCCCTTTGGGGAGGTTAGGTGGGGCTAAAAAATAAATAAAATGGCTAATTTTTATACCGATAATAAAGACCTGAAATTCCATTTGACCCATCCTCTGATGGAAAAAATAGTCCGGTTGAAGGAACGGAATTTCGAAGAAAAAAAGAATTACGATTTTGCTCCTATGGATTATGAAGATGCACAAGATAGTTACAATAAAGTGCTTGAGGTGGTAGGCGAAATCTGTGGGGATATTGTTTCTCCAAATGCTGAAAGTATTGATGCTGAAGGACCATCGGTTGTTGATGGACATGTTGTATATGCCCGTGGAACAGAAGAAAACATTGATGCGCTTCGTAAAGCCGGATTGATGGGAATGTCACTTCCCCGCAAATACGATGGTTTGAACTTCCCGATTGTACCTTATATTATGGCTGCTGACATTGTTTCGCGAGCTGATGCCGGGTTTGTAAACATCTGGGGGCTTCAGGATTGTGCAGAAACTATCAATGAATTTGCTTCGGAAGAACAGAAAGCAAAATATTTGCCTCGTGTTTGTTCAGGAGAAACCATGGCGATGGATTTAACAGAGCCGGATGCCGGATCTGACCTTCAGGCAGTTCAGCTTAAAGCTACCTGGAATGAAAAGAAAGGAATCTGGCTGATGAATGGTGTGAAACGTTTTATCACCAACGGTGATGGCGACATTGCTCTGGTACTGGCCCGTTCAGAAGCCGGAACAAAAGATGGTCGAGGTTTGTCCATGTTTATATACGACAAGCGTAATGGTGGAGTAACTGTTCGCCGCATCGAACACAAAATGGGAATCATTGGTTCTCCAACCTGTGAGCTGGTATTTAAAGACGCTCCGGGCGAACTGGTGGGCGACCGTAAATTGGGTTTGATTAAATATGTAATGGCATTGATGAATGGTGCCCGTTTAGGTATTGCCGCCCAATCTGTCGGTGTTTCAGAATCAGCTTACCGCGAAGCATTGGCTTTTGCCAAAGAGCGCGTACAGTTTGGTAAAGCGATTATTCGTTTCCCTGCTGTTTACGAAATGATTACAACCATGAAGGCAAAACTGGATGCCTCGCGTACCTTATTGTATGAAACAGCCCGTTTTGTTGATATGTACAAGACTTATGCCCACATTGCAGAGGAACGTCCTCTGGAAAAAGACGAAAAGGCTGAAATGAAGAAATATCAGAAACTGAGCGATTTGTTTACTCCAATGGGTAAAGGTATCTCGAGCGAATTCTGTAATCAGTTGGCATACGATGCTGTTCAGATTCACGGAGGTTCCGGTTTTATGAAAGATTATCCGGTTGAGCGAATTTACCGCGATGCCCGCATTACTTCTATTTACGAAGGAACTACCCAATTGCAGGTTGTTGCTGCCATCCGTGGTGTAACTACAGGTGGTTACCTGGCTCAGATTCGTGAATACGAGTCTCACAAAATTACTCCTGAACTGGAATTCATGCGTCGGACTCTGATCATTCTTACTGATGATTACGAACAGGCAGTGAAAAAAGTAGTTGACAGCAACGATAATGAGTTTATTGACTTCCATGCTCGTCGTTTAGTCGAAATGGCTGGATTCATTATTATGAGCTATTTGCTGGTACTTGATAGTAACCGCGAAGCATTGTTTACCAAATCAGCCAAAGTGTTTATTAAACTGACCAAATCATTGGTTAAAGGGCATGCTGAGTTCATTCGCAGTTCGGTCGTTGAAGACCTGGCTGCCTATAAAATTGAAATTTAACTGTATTTTTTAGCATAAATGTAGCGAGGGCTTCACGTTGAGTGAAGCCCTCGCTTTTTTTTTGCGAAAGTTTAGAACTTTCAATTCACAAGAGTTGTCCCGGATTGGGGTTAATAAAACTCAGGTAATCTGTTGCTTTAAAGCTGGCATTGAAACACCAGTAATCTTGCATCGAACTGACGTTATTCCTGATTGGCGCTATAACTGATTCCCTGCCTAATCTATTTATAATTTATTTCTTAATTTATAGCTCATTAGTTCGTGACCCAGTTTTTGCTCGCGCGATATGGCACTTTTCCTGAGTTTTTCAAGATCTTCCTGAACTTCAACAAGTCTGGTTCTGGCTTCCTTTACAACCTGATGACCTCGTTTATACATTAAAAACAAAATTACACTGAGGATTGTCAGGCAAAATATAACTCCCCACATAATTAGTTTATATGCGTTCTTGCTTACTCCTATCCCGAGTAGCTTGATGCTGTTTTGTTCATCTTGAGTTGTTGACAATTCTTCCTTTAATTGTTTAATTTCAGTATTGCTGGTTTCCAGTTTGTTATTCAGATTATTAATCTCTTGCAAATGATTAGTCGCTTCTTTTTTATACATTCGGATACTGTCCGTCGCATTTTGCTTGAGCGTGTTGTACCCACTAATCGGAATAACCTTATATTGCTGGTAAGTGTTTGACTTTTTATACAAATACTCGAACTGCCCTTTTATACCTGTTGAGTCTGCAACAGAAGCTGTATAATCACTTTGTGCAAAGGTTAATATTGGAACAGCTGTGATAATTAATACAAGTAAATGTTTTCGTAAAGTACTCATCATTTTTAGCATCTTATTGGTTTATATGTTCTTACCATTAATAATCAGGTTATTTTTCACTTCAGATTTGTATAAACGGATTTATACGAGGAACGGAAGTTAACGTTTTTTATTGCAATTTTCTGGTTTCGGGTTGCTGTTGTATGGATTCAATTAACGAATTAAGTTGTGGTTTGCGCAAAGTCATGAGTTTTGATTCATTCTGAATAATTAGCTTCTTTCCCTTAAGATTGTTAATCGTGTGTTTCCTGGCAGCAGTTCATCAGAATTAATGTTGTCTAACAGGTTGAAATTCAGAAAGGCTGGAGATGGTTTGAAATTAGATTAAAAATAAAGGCATAAAAAGCTTAGAAAATGGGAAAAAGGTGTCTACATTTGCAGCCGCTAAAGAGAAATACGGTAAGTGTTTGTGGTTAGCGAAAGTTCTTTAAGTGACTGGTAGACAATAGTTTGAATTGAAATAGAAAATAAGTTAAAAAAGATTAGGACAGTTCAGATAAAAGGTATTTCTTTGCAGCCGCTTTCAACGGAAAGCACGTCGCCGGAAACGGGGATTTGCAGTTGAAAAGGTCGAAGAGGGGTACTGGAAATAAAGGCGAATAAACTTCAATAAACTTTAGGAATTTTAAAAAGGATGTTTACCTTTGCAGCCGCTAAAAGCGAGATCGTTCAAAGCAAGTAATGAAGGGCCGGATCGGAAGGATTTAGAATTGTAAAAAGCCGTTGGTTAGTGATAACCAAAAGTGGAAAAC
>JBBSBP010000084.1:0-22438 GCA_038251165.1 Bacteroidales bacterium
GAATTTGTAATAACTTAAAAACAATATAATGATGAAGAAAAATTTACTTTTATTCGTATTTGCTTTGGCTAATATTTTAGCCTTTTCTCAAAGTGCGGAAAGTACTTCAAATCAATACACAAATACGGCGGATAACCTTTTATCAAAAAATAGTAAACTAGTGTTAGGTGGATATGGTGAGGCTCATTATAATCAGCCAATGGATGGCTCAACTTACAATAATGGTACTCTTGATGTTCATCGTGTTGTAATGCTATTCGGATATAACTTCAATGAAAAAACTCAGTTCGTTACAGAATTAGAGTTTGAACATGTTAAAGAGGTGTATATTGAACAAGCTTTTTTACAATATAAACTAAACAATTATCTGAATTTTAGAGGTGGATTAATGCTGGTTCCAATGGGTATCATCAACGAATACCATGAACCAACAGCATTTAACGGAGTTGAACGCCCATTAATTGACAATTACATTGCACCAACCACATGGCGTGAGGTAGGCTTTGGAGTGACTGGCAACGTACTACCTGTTTCAATTAAGTATCAAGCTTATGTAATGAATGGATTCAATGGATACGATGGTTCGGCTCACCTAAGTGGAAACAATGGTTTACGCAAAGGTCGGCAAAAAGGTGCTGAGTCGTATATCAGCTCTCCTAACTTTTCAGGAAAGGTTGAATATTATGGTATTCGGGGATTAAACATTGGTCTATCAGGTTATTTTGGAAAAACCCAAAGCACTCTTTACGATGGGATTGATAAAAATGATGATACATCAATCGCAATGGCAGATTCTTCTGTTGTTGGTGTTTCCATGTTAGGTCTGGATACAAGATACAACTTTAAAGGACTTCAATTAAGAGGTCAATTCTATTACTCAAGTTTATCAAACGTTGAACAGTACAACGCATTTACAGCAGATGGTGATGGTACATTAAACGATTTAGGAAGCTCTATGATTGGGTACTATGCAGAAGTAGGATACAACGTTTTGCGTTCATTAAAAACAGAAAAACAACTAGTTCCGTTTGTGCGTTACGAATTTCTTAATACCCACAATAGCGTTGAAAGCAATATTAGCAAAAATGTTGGCTATGAGAAGAGTGTTATTACCACAGGATTAACACTTGCCCTAACAAAAGGTGCTGTTGCTAAAGCTGATATGCAATTTGTAAAATCAGGAAGCGATGATAAATATACCAAAACCTTGAACCTTGGAGTAGGTGTAATGTTTTAATAAAGCAATATGAATTTGAAAAAGTTAACACTATCATTGATTAGTGCAATTTATTTAGTGTCTGCATTAGCACAAACTTCTATTGAGTATCAGCCCAAAGCGTTACTAAAGACTTTACAAAATTCAGGCATTACCGATGTATCAACAATAAAGGAATTTACGCTGACAGATTCAACAACTTTGCAGCAGTCATTTAATGGTAAATTTTTTCAAATTGAAACGAATAATGTAAGCCAATACAAATATATTTATGTTGGGCGTGTCAACAGTTGCCGTGCAGGTGGCTGTTCTATCACGCACAATAAAGCGATTGTGGGGAATTCAGAATACTTTGATTATTATATTCTCTTCGATAAAAACAAAACAGTTCAAGCTGTAAAGGTTTTTAATTACCAAGCCACACATGGGCAGGAAGTAACAGCCAAAGGTTGGTTAAAACAGTTTATTGGTCACGATGGGTCAGAACCATTACAGGTTGATAAAAACATTGATGCTATTTCAGGAGCGACAATTTCGGTGTATGCTATTACTTCTGATGTTGAGATGAAGACTGAAATATTGGTTAAATTAAGGTAATTCCATTAATAGCTAACCCTATTTGTAAGCACATTGGCAAGCCCCCACGGACAAACGCTCAATCCAAAGGCTTGCCAAAGAGCTTACTGCACCAAAATTTGCAAAAGAGCTGTTTTTATCCCTCGTACCCTAAACTATCGTAGTACATTTTTGTTAAATCATAACGAATAATGCTATTTTTGCAATTGTGAAAAGAAAAATTTATGCCATATTCTTGTTGCTATCGTTTTTGGTAGTATTAAGTCATGAGTTGATAGCTCATCACCATCATGAGGATGTGGCGTTTGATTTTTCGTCAAAGTATGTATATGATAACGAATACAACCAACTGCAAGACAAAGAGAGTCATAACCACAAATCAAACGACGAAGATAAGAATTCAGAACACAATCATACTTTTCCACTTCATCATCATATCTCTGCAACCAATGATTTCGATATTGAAAGAACAAATCTTTTAGAATCAAACTCTCAAATTCCAAATACTACATCATTTATTATTGCATATTTATTTATCGTTGAGTTTCCTATACCTCCAAATCTTGAAAGGAATCTCTATCGCGAACATAAATTTTTAATATCATCTTTATTTAACCCCGCTGCCAACGCTTTACGGGGACCACCCTTTATTGTTTAAATTTCCGATAACATTTTTTTAAAGGATGTCATATATGCCATTGGAGCATAACTTGGTACTTCTTAAAATAGTATTTACAAAATTTAAACAATATTGATAATGAAAATCAAAATATTAATATTTGCAACACTTGCTCTATTCTTTGCAAGTTGCATCAATAAACAATCCGCCGAAACATCAGATGCACATGATGACGAAGCAAAAATTCAAATTACGGCTTACAGCAATGAATTTGAGCTTTTCGCTGAAGCCGACCCATTTATAGTAGGTAAAACAGGCAGCATATTATCTCATTTCTCGCATTTGCCAAAGTTTACCGCACTTGAAAAAGGAAGCATGACGGTTCGTCTAATTGTGAATGGCAAGGAAACAAGTCACACACTTGATAAACCAACACGTAAAGGCATCTATAAGTTTTTCCTGAATCCTGAAACAGAGGGAAAGGGACAACTTATTTTTGATATTACAACTGAAAAAGGCACGTTTCAATTAACTGTTTCTGAAGTGCAAGTTTACAGCGATGAACACGATGCGATCCATGCTGCCGAAGCTGTCGTTGTTTCATCAACAAACGCTACTGTTTTTACAAAGGAACAATCGTGGAAAATTGATTTTGCCACAGAACATCCTAAGTTAGAACCTTTCGGACAAGTAATTAAAACAACCGCTCAGGTACAATCTGCCCAAGGCGATGAAATTTTAGTTTCAGCTAAAACCAATGGTATTGTAATGCTTTCGGCAGAGAATGTTTTAGAAGGAAAAAGTGTATCAAATGGTCAGGTGCTTTATTCAATTTCAGGAAGCGGATTAGCCAATAACAATGCATCGGTTCAATTTCTTGAAGCTCAGAATAATTACGAAAAGGCTAAATCTGATTATGAAAGATTAGAAGGACTTGCAAAGGACAAGATTGTATCTGAAAAGGACTTGCTGAATGCTAAAAACCAATATGATAATGCAAAGGTAACTTACGATAATCTCAACAAAAACTTTAATGCTTCGGGACAGAAAGTTTCCAGTACAATGAATGGTTATATTAAACAGGTTTTTGTCCAAAATGGGCAATACGTTGAAGCTGGTCAGCCAATTGTTACTGTTTCTCAAAACAAAACTTTGTTATTACGTGCCGAGGTTCAGCAAAAATACGCACCGATATTAGAAACAATTAATTCGGCTAATATCCGCACATTGCACGATAACCAAACTTATACTTTGGAGCAATTAAATGGCAAAGTAGTTTCGTTCGGCAAAAATACCAATAACGACAATTATTTAATCCCCATAAGTTTGCAGATTGACAATAAAGGAGCTTTTGTTTCGGGCGGTTTTGTTGAATTATACTTAAAGACCCTGACTAACTCAAAAGCATTAACAGTACCAAATGATGCATTGTTGGAAGAACAAGGCATGTACTTTGTTTTTGTACAGGTTCATCCCGAACTTTTCGAGAAAAGAGAGGTGAAAGTAGGTGTTACGGATGGTTTAAAAACAGAAATAACAAAAGGTCTTACGCAACAAGAACGAGTTGTAAGCGTGGGTGCTATTCTGGTTAAACTGGCTCAGGCAACAGGCACTTTAGATGCTCATTCAGGTCATAACCATTAATCCGTACAGCCATGTTAAATAATATTATAAAATTCTCACTGAACAACAAATATCTCATTTTGCTCAGTTCAGTGTTGTTGGTAGTTCTCGGGACGAGAACAGCTATAAATATGGACGTAGATGTCTTTCCTGATTTCACTTCTCCAACAGTAGTTGTAATGACCGATGCACATGGAATGGCATCTGAGGAAGTAGAACGACTGGTTACATTTCCTATTGAAACTTCGGTTAATGGCGCTACTGATGTTCGCAGGGTGCGTTCAGTTTCTTCGCAGGGTTTTTCCTTTGTTTGGGTGGAATTCGATTGGGGGACGGATATATTCAAAGCTCGTCAAATTGTAAGCGAAAAACTGATTAGTATATCATCGCAAATGCCTATTGGTGTTGGGCAACCTACGCTTGCACCGCAATCGAGCATTATGGGCGAAATATTCTTAATCGGAATACAAGCCGATAGTACCAGTATGATGGATTTAAGAACCATTGCCGAATGGAATGTAAAGCCTTTGATTTTGGCAACTGGTGGAGTATCGCAGGTTACAATAATTGGTGGCGATTACAAGCAATATCAAATATTAGCCAATCCTGATAAAATGAAATATTACGATGTTTCAATGATTGAATTGGCTGAAATATGCAAAAGTATCAGTCAAAATTCGTCAGGAAGCGCAGTTCGTCAATATGGAAACGAATATGCCGTTCGTGGTATGGCAAGAACTGCCGACATTGAGGAATTAGGTAATTCTTATATAAAATCAAAAAATAAGAAACCTGTAAGAATTAGAGATGTTGCCGAAGTTAAGATTGGAGGGGCTGTGAAAATGGGACATGCATCTCAAAATGCAAAACCTGCTATTATTCTTTCCATTTCTAAGCAACCCAACACCAACACATTAGACCTAACTACTAATGTTGAAAAGAATCTTGCAGGACTTCAAAAAACATTGCCCCCCGATGTGGTTTTAGATACTAAAATTTTCCGTCAGGCAGATTTTATTGAAACTTCGGTTAATAATGTACAAAACGCTTTAATCGAAGGTGGAATATTTGTGGTCATTATCTTATTTCTGTTTTTGGGTAGTTTCCGAACCACCATTATTTCTCTTTTAGCAATTCCATTATCCTTGTTGGGTGCAATTTTAGTTCTTAAAGCATTGGGCTTAAATATAAACACCATGAGTTTAGGGGGAATGGCAATTGCCATAGGCTCCCTGGTTGATGATGCCATTATTGATGTGGAAAATGTCTATAAGCGTTTACGAGAGAATAGGCAAAAACCTGTAGCCGAAAGAGCATCCTCTTTTACCGTTGTTTTTGAGGCATCAAAAGAAATTAGGGCATCAATTCTAAATGCAACTTTAATCATTATTGTAGCTTTCTTACCGCTGTTTTTTCTTTCAGGTATGGAAGGTCGCATGTTACAGCCCTTGGGAATCTCATTTGTCGTTTCCCTATTTGTATCGTTAATTGTGGCTATGACATTGACCCCATTATTGGCGAAGCTGTTACTTGCCAATGATAAATATCTGGATAATAACGAAAAAGAAAAATGGTTAGTTCGCAAACTGCTGTTTTACTATGAAAAATCCCTTACATGGTCGTTAAACCATAAAAAGTCAGTAGTTTTCGCTTCTCTGGGCTTGTTTGTGATTTCACTTATCGCATTCTCAAGTATGGGACGTAGTTTCTTGCCTGAATTTAACGAAGGTTCACTTACCTTATCGGTTGTAACAAAGCCGGGGGCATCGCTCGAAGTAAGTAACAAACTGGGCAATTTGGTTGAAACCGAATTATTATCAATACCTGAAATAAATGGAACGGCACGTAGAACCGGACGAGGGGAATTAGACGAGCATTCGCAAACAGTAAATAGTGCCGAAATTGATGCTACTTTTCAGCTAAGCGATAGAAGTCGTGAGGAGTTTATGGCAGATGTGCGCGAAACCATTGTTCGCATTCCGGGTATAGCGGCAACTGTTGGGCAACCCTTGGGTCACCGTATCGACCACATGCTTTCAGGAACAAGAGCTAACATTGCCATTAAGCTTTTCGGGAATGATTTAAACAAAATGTTCATTTTAGGTAATCAGGTCAAAAGTGCCATTGTAGATATTGAAGGCTTGGTAGATGTAAATGTTGACCAACAAGTTGAAATCCCTCAAATTCAAATTCGGGCAAATCGAAATATGTTGGCTGAATACGGAATTACCATCGGGCAATTCAACGAGTTTGTAGATATAGCTTTTGGTAGCGAAAAAAGAGCAGACATTTACGAAGGTCAAAGTAGATTTGATTTGGTATTGAGGCTGAATAGCGATTATACGGAAACCATTGAAGGTATTCGTGCTGCACTAATTGATACCGAAGACGGAAAAAAAATCCCTTTGGAACAAGTAGCTGATGTGGTTTCAATTTCGGGGCCAGGTTCAATAAGCCGGGAGAATGTGCAACGCAAAATTGTTATTGCTGCAAATGTCGCAGGTCGGGATTTACGAAGTGTGGTGGAAGATATTCAAACCAGAGTAAACGAAAATATTGTGTTACCCGAAGGATATAGAATTGAATACGGTGGTCAGTTTGAGAGCGAAGCTAAGGCATCAAAAACCTTGATGTTAACATCCTTGCTTGCTATTCTTATCATCTTTCTATTGTTATTTCAGGAATTCAAAAGTTTCAAACTCGCTGGTATTATCTTACTTAATTTACCCTTGGCTTTAATCGGTGGTGTATTTTCAATCTATTTTACTTCGGGTGTTTTAAGCATCCCTGCAATTATTGGTTTTATAACTCTTTTTGGTATTGCCACACGAAACGGGATTCTTTTGATTTCAAATTACCAAAGGTTGCAGAACAAAGGTGTTTCCCTAATTGAAACTATTATCAAAGGCTCATCTGACCGCTTAAATGCTATTTTAATGACAGCATTAACAGCAGCTCTTGCCTTAATTCCGTTGGCTATGCAAGGCGATTTGCCGGGTAATGAGATTCAAAGCCCAATGGCTCAGGTAATTTTAGGAGGTTTACTCACATCTACCTTGTTAAATATATTTATCGTGCCAATAGTTTATAGCATTCTAAACAATCGTGGAATTATTAAAACAGAGAAAGCATGAAAAATATAATTATTGCGATAATTTGTATCGTATCATTTAATATATCCTTATCCGCTCAAAACAATATTAATAGTGTTTTAGGTGAGATTGAAAGTAATAACACTACGCTCACTGCTTTAAAACATATAGCAGAAGCCAACAAACTGGGTAATAAAACTGGCATTTATATGCAAAATCCCGAAGTTGAATTCAACTATTTGTGGGGCAATGATGTGGTTGGTAACCGTACCGATTTTAGTATAAAACAAGCCTTCGATTTCCCGACTGCATACAAGTATAAAAATCAAATATCGGATATTAAAAATGAGCAAGTTGAACTCGAATATCAAAAACAGCGTAAAGAGTTGCTTTTCGAATCTCGGTTAATTTGTTACGATTTAATTTATACCAATGCTTTACAGGCAGAAATTACAAAAAGGCTTTCACACAGTCAAAAAATAGCTGCCTCATATAAAGCTAAATTAGATGCTGGCGAAACCAATATTTTGGAATTCAACAAAGCACAATTAAATCTATTGAACTTGAGTAAAGAATTGGAATCGCTTAATGTAGAAAAAGAAGCGTTACAAGGAGAACTTACCCGATTAAATGGAGGCACTCCTGTAATGCTTTCAGATAGCAAATTTCAGGTCAGTGAAATACCAATCGACTTTGAACAATGGTATGTACAAGCCGAGCAAAGCAATCCGCTTTTTAATTGGCTTAAAAAAGAGATTGAACTAAGTCAAAAGCAAGTAAGTTTAAATAAGTCAATAAGCTTACCTAAGCTGCAAGCAGGTTATATGAGCGAATCGTTAGTTGGGCAAGACTTTAAAGGTGTTACAGTTGGTTTGACCATTCCCTTATGGGAAAACAAGAATACGGTAAAGTATTCCAAAGCAAATTCACTGGCAATGGAGAATGTTGCTAATGATAATAAAGTACAGCTGTATAATCATTTGAAAGTTTTACACAATAACGCAATCGGACTTCAAAAAAACGTAAGTAATTTTAGAGAGAATTTAAAGCTCTTCAATAATTCTGAACTTGTAGCAAAAGCATTGGATAAAGGCGAAATTTCATTAATTGAGTATATGCTTGAACTGTCTATTTACTATGAAAGTGTAAATAATTTACTTCAATCAGAATTGGAGATGAATAAAAAAGTTGCAGAGTTAAACAAATATTTATGACAGAAATTAAAAATAAATACGAAAATAAAACCATGTGGGTGGTGCTGTTAACTGCAATTACCATGGTTGTTGAAATTATTTTTGGATTAACAACCAAATCAATGGCTTTATTGGCAACAGTTGATATGATTCGCAAATTGACTACAAGGTTAAATCTCTCACCTGGACTATTGATTAATGATTATCAACTGACGAGATAAAAAGTCGGGTTGAAAATAGCTAAGGACTTTAAGCGGCAAACATTACCCTGCGGGAAGTCCCGGCGAAGTGATTCATCCGCCTCTGTGAAAGACATCGTTTGGAATGCCAATGGACTTATCAGCGGTATTTTGTTTCGAATAAAATTTTTAAGAAACGATCTTTCTGTGACCAAATGCTGGCCTTCTTTTTTTTGCGACATTCTCATACCAGTTGCTTTTAGCATCTGTTCAAATTTTACAAGAAACAGTTTGAATAAAAAATTAAAAAGGGTAATTACGGTTTAACAGCCCGCAATTACCCTCACAAAATCATAAACAAAACCTGTTATCGTTTGCTCAGAACATCTTTTTCGTACTGCTGAATTTCGGCAATATAATCTACTCCAACCGGAACGCCAGCCTGCAAACAATAGTAGTCCCAAACGGCGCTGAAAGGTTTGGTTTTCAACTCTTCGAGCATAGCCAGGCGTTCAAAATTCTGACCAGATTCCTCGAGTTCAATCAAGGTTTGGGTAGGTTCGAGCATGGCAATCATAAATGCTTTCTGTGCAGCGCGGGTGCCAACTACGTAAGCGCCAACGCGATTTATGGAGGCATCAAAGAAATCGAGCCCGATATTGACACGGCTAAGAAAGTTATTCCGGATGATTTCAGAAGCAATTAACTGTAAATCATCGTTCAGTGTAACCACATGATCCGAATCCCAGCGTACAGGGCGGGTAACATGAAGCAGCAACTCGTCGATAAACTGAAGGCAGGACGAAATTTTATCGCCCACCTGTTCAGTTGGATGAAAGTGACCATTATCCAGACAAATCAGTTTATTGTTCCGGATAGCATATCCGAGGTAAAAATCATGCGAACCAACCGTCATCGATTCAGCGCCAATACCAAAAAGTTTACTTTCTACGGCATCTTTCATGTGCTCTTTCGGATAATCGACTGCCATTGCTTCGTCGAGCGATTTCTTCAGCAAAACCCGGTGTCCGTTGCGGTCGATAGGCGTGTCTTTTGATCCGTCGGGAATCCAGGTATTGTGCACGCAGGGCGTTCCCAGTTGTTTCCCGATTTCAGCAGAAATAGCCCGGCATCGTTTCACATGTTCCACCCAGAATTTACGGTTTTCCTCATTTTTACCTGAAAGGGTAAAACCATCGGCCGCTTTGGGGTGTGAAAAACAGGAGGCATTAAAATCCATTCCGATTCCCTGCACTTTACACCAGTCGATCCAACTTTGGAAATGTTTTACTTCAATCTGATCACGGTCGACCAATTCACCTTTAAAATCACCGTAAATGGCATGAAGGTTCAGTCGTTGTTTACCAGGTAACAGCGATAGTACTTTCACCAGATCGGCACGCATTTCTTCGATGGTGGTTGCTTTGCCGGGATAGTTTCCGGTTGCCTGAATTCCACCGCCTGAAAGGATGGCACCGGGAGTTTCAAAACCACCTACATCGTCGGTTTGCCAGCAATGCAGGGAGATCACAACATCGTTTATTTTTTGCAGTACATGATCGGTATTTACACCTAATTCAGCGTATTCTTCTCTGGCCAGCTGATAAGCCTGTTCAATTCGGGATATGTCCATATTTTAAAGAATAGCCCCCTAAATCCCCCGAAGGGGGACTTTGAGGTATTGTAAATATTATTGATTTTCACTCTAATTCTAAAGCATTCTAATCTTTCAGTATCCAAACTCCCTTCCCTTTCGGGGAAGAGTTGGGGATGGGGCTTTGGTTTTATTTCATTGGATACCTGAATTGATAACTTCCCGATCCCACATTCACTGAAATTCCTTTGGCTGTTTGCTTTAAGCTTTCTTTTACTGATGCTGACATTGCCTGAGCGTTTAACATCACCTGTTCAGCTGTTGCAGCGGGCAAAGTAACTGTTGCGGTGGTATTTGAAGGAACTGTAATTTCGTATACAAAATCATTTCCATCAATTTTCCATGCCGATTTTACCTTTCCATAGAGCGAAGTAAATTCAGCATCAGCATTGGTCAGTCCTCCACCCGGATGTGGTGCCAGCAGAATGTGTTTGTATCCCGGATTTTCCGGATCGATATCCATGCCGGCAACATAATGGTACAACCATTCACCGATAGCACCATAAGCATAGTGGTTAAAACTGTTCATGCCAACATCCTGGAATGTTCCGTCGGGTTTTTGTCCGTCCCAGCGTTCCCAGATCGTAGTTGCTCCCTGGGTAACAGGATACAGCCAGGAAGGATATTTTTTACGGTTCAGGAGCATAAATGCCAGTTCGTCGTATCCCTGGGCTGAAAGTGTTTTGCACAACAGCGGGGTTCCCACAAATCCGGTGGTCAGATGGCCGAATTTCTTCACATCTTCTGCCAGATAAGTTGCAGCTTTCGGAATTAAATCTTCAGGAAGAAGATCAAACGCGAGTGCCAGTGAATAGGCTGTTTGTGTATGGGAAACCAGGCGGCCGGCAGGCGTAACAAATTCATTCACAAAAGCTTTTTTGATGTTTCCGGAGAGTTGTGCGTATTTTTTGGCATCGTCGGTTTTACCTATAATGGACGCAATTTTACTCAGTAATCCTGAAGAATAGGCAAAATAAGCCGTAGCAATCAGGTCTTTTTCAGTCGTTGCTCCCGGATAATCGGAACGGGTGGTGGCAAAAGCCAGCCAATCGCCAAAATGGGTATCACCTGTCCAAAGAAAATCTTCTCCTGCCCTGCCGTTCATGTATTCCACCCAGGCTTTCATGCTTGGATACTGAACTTCAAGAATACGCTTATCGCCGTAAACCAGGTAAGTTGTCCAGGGAACAATGACCGAAGCATCGGCCCAGGCTGTTGAACCTCCAGCTCCTTTTAAAACATCAGGAATTACGTGTGGCACTTTACCATCGGGTAACTGATCGGCGGCCACATCGCCCAACCATTTGGTGTAGAAGGGAGCAACATCAAAATTGTATGCAGCCGTCATACTGAAAACCTGCGCATCACCAGTCCAGCCCAGGCGCTCATCACGCTGCGGGCAATCGGTCGGAACATCCAGAAAGTTTCCTTTTTGTCCCCATTGAATGTTATGCTGCAGCTGATTAATCATTGGATCGGAACAGCTGAATGATCCGGTAGGTTTCATATCGGAATGAATGACCACGCCGGTAATCTGATCAAGCGAAGGTTGAGCGCTGAGTCCTTCGATTTTTACATATCTGAACCCGTGGAAGGTAAAATGAGGTTCAAAAACTTCCTCCCCATCACCTTTCAGGATATACTGGTCGGTTGCTTTTGCACTTCGCAGGTTGTCGGTATAAAAATTTCCTTCCTTATCCAGAACTTCGGCAAATTTCAGCGTTACAATTTCACCCTCTTTACCCTGAACCCGAAGTTTAACCCAGCCGACCATATTTTGCCCCATGTCGAAAACTGTTTCTCCATTTGGTGTATACAATAACCCGACCGGCTTAAGTTCTTCAATCGCTTTTACAACAGCACCCTGGGGAGCAATCAGAATTTTTTTGGAATGATCCAGAATGACTACGTTCTGCCAGTTGCTGTCATCAAAACCGGCACTGGCCCAGCCGGGGATTTCTTTGCGGGCATCGTAAGTTTCTCCATTGTAAATGTCTGAAAATTCGATGGGTCCGGTGTTTACTTTCCAGTTTTCCCCGGTGCCTAAAGTTTCGCTTGTTCCATCCGAATAATTTAACTGAAGCATAGCCAGAAGGGCCAGTTGCTGACCGTAATATCCATTTTCGTTACCCCAGCCAATATTTCCCCGGTACCAGCCATCGCCCAGAATTGCACCGATCGAATTTTTCTGCTGAATCATAGAAGTTACATCGTAAGTCTGGTATTGAATCCTGTTTTTATAACTGGTCCATCCGGGAGTAAACAGATCGGCGCTTACTTTCCTGCCATTCAGGAACAATTGATAGAGACCCAGTGAAGTGACATAAACCCGCGCCGATTTTATTTTTTTCCCGGTTGCAAAATCATTCCGGAAATACTGTGCAGGTTTTGAACCCTTGACATCCGGCTCTGCAGGAATTCTGATCCAGGCTGCTTTCCAGGATTCAGGTTCCAGGATTCCCATTTCCCAGAAAGCAGGTGAACTCCATTCGGAAACCTTGTTTTTATTGTCCCACACACGAACCTGCCAGTAAACCCGCTGCATCGATTTTAATGCCGGCCCTTCGTAGCTCACATTAACCGATTGTGCTGAGTTTACTTTTCCTGAATTCCAGATCAGTTTATTTTTACGGGTCAGTCTGGCTGGTGAATCGGCCACACGGATTTCAAAGGCTGTTTGAAGCAGATTCTCTTCGGTGGAAATAATCTTCCAGCTTAACCTGGGAATCTGTACATCAATACCTATCGGATTGGTCTGATATTCACAGATCAGTTCTTTCACTTCATTTTTCACTGTAGCTAATGCATTAAAACTGCAGAACACCAGAAAAAAGGCTGCAAATCTGGTCCAATGAACGGTTTGTTTCATTTTGGTTTAGTTTATAACGGTTTATATTAATCCATGTAAAACACTTCTTCCAGCGGTATGCTGATGGGCGAATGATCCGGATTGGTCTTCATGATGTCGGCCATAAAAGACCACCATTTCTGAACAATTTCAGTCTTTCCGAGATCCTGTGAACTTCCGTTTCCGTTCACTTTTTGAAAAGCAAAGAGGATGTTGGTTTCTTCATCGAGGAATATGGAATATTCGCTGATCCCGGCATCTTTCAGGAGTTTATGCAATTCGGGCCAGAGTTCGTTGTGCCGTTTTTTATATTCCTCTTTTTGACCTTCGTTGAGGTACATTTTAAAAGCTAATCGTTTCATTATCCGAGGGCGTTTAATTCAGGATATAACCATTTGGCGACACCAATAATAATAACCGACAAAAGAATTGCGCCAATACCTAAAAGAATCATATTGTAGGTTTTTTTTGAAACACCTTTCCATTCCTTGCGATAGAAACCCCATAGGTTGGCGGTTAGAATGATGGTGGCCATGTGAAGTGTCCAGGAACTTGCGCCGTTGCCGATTTTGGTTTCACCCATACCGTAGAAAAAGAATTGCAGAAACCAGGTGGTTCCGGCCAGCGCACAGAAAAGATAGTTGCTCAGCAATGGCGTTTTCTTGTCAACGAAGTCGCCACCTGTTTTGTTTTTGAAAATCAGAGCGGTTGTCCAAATAAAGTTGGTGGTCAGACCTCCCCAGAGAATTACAAAAAAGATAATATTGTTTTCGAAGAGGTATTTGAAACCGCTTCCTGCCTGGGTCACGAAAGGATAGCTTTGTTCTACTGCCATCGATCTGGCAACGACAGCCATTTCTTTCCCTGCATCGATTCCAAAACTGAAAAATGCGCTTAAAACACCCGAAACAATGGCAATCATTAAACCTTTAGACAGCTTGAATTCACTATTAACTCCATCTTTATTATTGCCCAGGTCATGATCTTTTCTAATTCCGGCACTTCCACTGAGGATAATTCCGACTAACAAAATCACTATACCGAATATAACGATTCGTCCGCCTGTAGTGCTAAACAAATCGGTGAACGATAGTCCGTCCGGGATTATTTCAGCAATCCCGGGAACATTACGCAAAATTGGCAATCCCAGCGAGCCAACTACAGAAGTAATACCCAGCAGTACTGAGTTACCAAGCGACATACCAAGGTAGCGTATGGCCAGTCCGTAAGTCAGACCCCCAATTCCCCACAGCAACCCCATAATATATGTATTACGGATAACGCTTCCCTGTGTGGCTTGTAAAATCCCCTGCCAGTCAGGAATGGTTAACAATACAGCCAGTAATGGCATAATAAACCATGAGAAAATTCCACCGGTAATCCAATAGACTTCCCAGCGCCATTTCTTCACCCAATTGTATGGCATGTACCAACTTCCCGAGGCGCCGCCGCCGAGGGTGTGAAAAATAATCCCTAATAATGCATTCATAGTATTGTTTAGTTAAATTTAGTAACGAATCTCCGGATTTAAAAGGTTATCACACATTCAGTCATAACCGGAGAGAAAGCTCAAATCAACAAAATTTAAAAGACTATATTATCTTTTATGACTTTAATTTCTATTTTTGTAAAGGCAAAGATACATAGTATTTACAGCCTGTCAATGTGTTAAATGATTCTTATTTTGCACAAAATGACACATAATAAAAGATCATGCCCAACGAATCGTTTGTAAAATACATCAATGCCGGTCCCTTGGACAAGGAATGGGGCTTATACCTGACGGTTGCCGGATACGCACAAATACCGGCATCGTTGATTTATCCTCCGAGGGTTCATCCGGGCGGCTATTTCTTTACCTGGGAAAAAGGACGTGTTTTGCAGGAATACCAGATCAATTACATTACCGAAGGTTCCGGAATATTTGAAACCGGCAGCGACCAGTTCCAGGTTGTACCAGGCTCCATGCTCATCCTTCGTCCGGGAATGTGGCACCGGTACCGGCCCGATCCGAACACCGGGTGGAATGAACATTACATAGGTTTTAACGGTGATTTTTGTACTCACCTGTTTCATGAAGGATTTTTTCAGACCGGGAAACCGGTACTTTACGTTGGATTCCAGGAAAGTTTGCTCCAACTGTTTTTCGAAATTATTCAACAGGTTAAAGATGAAAAAACCGGGCATCAACAGGTTTGCGGAGCCAATACCATCCTGATGCTCAGCAAAATCCTGTCAGTGATCCGAAATCAGGAATTTGCAGGCAAATCCATCGAACGTAAAATCAGAAAAGCCTGTTTGTATTTCAGGGAAAATTTAAATACCCATGTAAATATTGAAAACCTGGCCACTGAGCTGAATGTAGGCTATTCGTATTTCAGGCAAATGTTCCGGAAATATACCGGCATATCGCCAACTCAATACCATTTATCGCTTCGGATTCAAAAAGCTAAAGACTTACTGGTTACGACCGACCAGAGTTTCAAGGAAATTGCGATTGATCTTGGATTTGAATCGTATTTCTATTTTTCACGGATTTTCAAGGATAAAACAGGTAAAGGCCCGATGGAATTCAGGAAAGACCATCAGCAGACCTGATTGTGTCTTAGAATACAAAAATATTTTTTTGTCCGCGTTTTTCCTTGTACTCCCCTTTTCGCACGACTTTCACGATCGACCTTCGGTTTACCTCGTGTTGTTCTTCGGAACAATTTACCCCGTTGGCACAATTATTCAGTAACCGTGTTTCGCCGTAACCCTGGTAAATCATCCGGTTGGGGTCGATTCCTTTTAACACCAGGTAATCGAAGGCAGCACGGGCCCGTTTTTTGGAAAGGAGCATGTTGTATTCATCACTTCCACGTGAATCCGTATGTGATTCAACCCGTATTTCAAGGTCCGGAAATTCCTTCATCAGGGCAATGAGTTTATCCATGATTAAAGCCGCATCGGGACGAATTTCCGATTTATCGAGATCGTAATTAATGTATTCCAGTTCAATAACCTGCAAAGGTTCACCATCTTCTTCCTCCATGCTTTTAGGCGGAGGAGAATTATCATCGGCCCCTTCTTCAATTTTCTGCTCGAGAAACATTTCAGAGAATACTTCATCATTCGGACGGAGCGAAGAGGTAGCTACCGGTTTTTCGTTTAGAAAATAGAATTCTTTATTCACATTTAAAATGTATTCCTGCCCCTTGTTGACTTCAAACTCAAACTGCCCGTCAGTTCGCGTAATACTGGAGAGTATCGTATTGCCGTTTTCATCAATTACAGATACTGTTGCATCAGGAAGAACATCTTTGGTATCGCGGTCTTTAACTACACCCCTGATAATAACAGGTACACGTTTAATTTTAAGGAAGTACAAATCATCATCTCCCTTGCCGCCAGTGCGGTTTGAAGTAAAATAGCCCTTCATCCCTGTTGAATCAAGAGCCAGTCCAAAATCATCCCGCGGCGAGTTGACCGGATACCCCATATTCTGGACGCTGTTAAAAACGCCCCGTTCGGGAACGGAGAAATAAAGATCGAGGCCACCCAAACCACCATGACCGTCACTGGCAAAATAAATTACTCCATCGTTACTGATAAAAGGAAAAAATTCGTTGCCTTCGGTATTAATCTTTGGTCCCAGGTTGAAGGGTTTACTCCACTGACCGTTCGAAAATACGCTGAAATAAAGATCGGATTTACCGTAACCGCCGGGCATATCCGACGCAAAATAAAGTACAGTCCCATTTTTGTCGATAGAAGGATGGCCAACCGAATACTCATCACTGTTGTATTTGAACCCTCCCGTGAGTTTCCATTCGCCTGCATCCAGTTTACCCAGAAATACTTTCAGATTAATCACTCCGTCTTTACTTTTTGAAGTTTTTCCCTTCAAGGTATTGTTCCGGGTGAAATAGATGGTATTCGTTTTTTCATTGACTGAGACCGGACCATCGTGGTAAGGAGTTTTTAATTTGGGAGCAAAAGGCTGAACGGAAGATAAATCACCGTAGGGATTAATCTTTGCAGAATACAGATCCAGGTAAGGCAAATCATTCCATTTATAGGTAGTCCCGGTTCGGGATCCGAACGAGGTGGATGAAAAGATAAGTCTGTCTTTGTAAAATGCAGATCCCATGTCAGAACCTACTGTATTGATGGATGTATTGAGGATTTCATAACTCAGGGAATCGTGCATCAGGAAATGAATGTATTCCAGCAGGGAAACCTGCAAATTCACCCGTCCGTCTTCGGGCCTTAATTCTGAATATTCTTTAAGCCACTGTTCAGCCAGCAAATATTTTCCGTTGCTTTTAAGCGCCTGCGAATAATTGAAAATATCTTCCGGTTCTTCTACCCTACGGTCGATCAATTTTTTAAGCCACCGTTCAACTTCTTCTGTATTACCAACATTCCGGTTTGCTTCAGCCAGTCGTTTAACGATATAACTGTCGGTGGTATCTTTTGAGTAAGCATACTCATACAGGTCAATGGCCTCGATATACGCGAATTCTTCGAAACTTTTATCGGCAAGTCTGGTAGTAATCTTCTGACTATAACACTGAGCTGCAGATAAGAAACTCAGAATCACAATTAACAGAAATATATTCGGAATTCTCGCCATTGGTTCTTGTTCTTATCATTAAAAATATCTCGGTGACCTCATCTTTCCACGACCGAGGTTGAAATCAAAACTAACCATTATTTCATGAGTTCCGTTGTTGTATGCACCCAGATCAGAAGTTGTAAAATCGTAAGAATATCCTATTTTCACCTGGTTGGTTACCTGGAGTTGAAACAATCCTCCAAATGAATCTCCCAACCGTAACATAGCACCCAGCCAAAGTCTGTCATAAAATAAAAATGTGCCGTTTACATCCAGGGAGACAGGAGCATTTTTCACAAATTTGGTCAGAATGGACGGTTTAAATTTAACAATTCTATTTACATCAAATACATAACCTGCCATAAAAAAAAGGTGTATTCTTTCCCTGCTGATGTTTTGAACAGAAAATCCACTTTTATTAATCTTATTTTCAATCAGTTTAGGAATCGACAAACCCAGGTAATACCGATCGGTATTAAAAAATGCGCCTACACCCAGGTTAGGCAAAAAATTGCGGGAGATGTCATCGGCAAAAACGGGATCGCCGGATACCATGGTTGTAAGCGATGAAACATTGGCTTCATAGAAATTCAATCCCCCCTTCAACCCAAGCGCCAGCGTATGTTTGTCGCTAAAATATAATTTATAGGAATAATCAACATACATTCCGGTTTGTTTGATCGGTCCGATAATATCAGTCAGGAATGACAAACCCAGGCCCATGTTTGAACCGGTAACCGGTGAATTTATTGCAAAACTTCTGGTGTCAGGAGCATCAGGCATGGCAGCCCATTGGTTACGGGAAACAACCATCATACTCAGCAAGTCTTTTGAACCGGCATAGGCAGGATTGAGTGTCATCATGTTTTCCATGTACTGGGTGTACATCGGATCCTGTTGAGCCTTTAATCCAAATGATAAAAGCAGAAACATACCTGCCAATAAGTATTTGGTGGCACGATTTTTAATCTTATATCTGTTTCTGCTCGTTTTCAATTCTGACTTATGCTCAAATAAATAATCACTTTTATTATGCTTAGTAACGTCGACTTTCCCTTGTCAGGTTATAAACCAAAACAAATGTAACAATCGAATCCAGCCCTCAGAACATCAATTAGCAAAGGACAGTTACCATGTTTCAAACCCCGTGTTACACCTATCCAACTGAATTAAAAGCAGTCTATTTTTCCTGACATTTTGCTTATCAAAAGAAAATACTATTCAGGAGGTTTGTTTATTATCCTTTCCCTGAACGGATTATTTATCATCCCGGATCCAATCTTACTGGTGAATTTAGTTGGCATGCCGTAAACGATTCCACCATGAAGAAGCAGCAAACCCGGATCAGACACCTGGGCCAAATGTTGATTCAACACTAGTTAACCAATTCAGGAATTGCACAACAATCCCTGTCCACCTTTCGGCAGGAGTTTCAATCGCCGGGGGTATAACCTCTCCCCGGGAGAAGAAAAGCGAACTCTAAAAAGCATTCCTCTCCCCTCTTCATTCCTCAACGGAACTGCGATGTTGTTCTATGACTTTTTGGTTAAACGTCTACCAGTAAACGAAGACGTGACAATCTGTTGAATTCCCTTTCACGCAAGATCGCCGGTTTGTAAACCTTATACGTAAAACCGGCACAAATTTATCCGTTTTTTTGGATAATAGAAATTTTGTTGAAAACCAGGCACACCGAATCAGCGCCTGGTCGGTTCGGCAAGATGTTCATTCGCGGGATTTGAACTGTTCCTGTCTTGTGAACAGGTGAAATAAAGTCTTTTTGGAAGGTAGGTTAAACAGAAGTCATCCGGCATTAACGATCCAGATAGATCGACCCGTTGATGTTTTGATTTCCATTCAGCTTCAGAACATAGTAGTATGTTCCGGTAGGAACAGGACCCGAACCAATACGTAGTCCGAACTGTGCATTTCCATCCCAGTATCCACTCTTTCCGACGCCTTCTCCGTAATTTTTCGACTGATAAACAATATTACCCCAGCGATTGAAAATTTCAATTTCGACTGTTTTATATTTAGACAAACCACTCATTTCAAATTTATCATTGATTCCATCACCATTCGGTGAGAAAGCTTCCGGAATCTTGAACGGAATATCATTAATTAATACCAGTACCTTGGCCTGATCGCAATTCTGGAAATAATCGCAAACAGAATACACAAATTCATCCTGACCGAGGTACGATTGTTCAGGTAAATAAAAAATGAGCGAATCGGCGGCTGCCTCAGCAATACCATGCAACGGAGGCGTTACAATTGAAATACTGGAAGGATTAATGGCATGTGCCGGAATATCGTTCCTGACTACATTAATAATCACACTTTCATTGACTTTGGTTGAAGCGGTATCGCTGATCGCCTGAATATACAAGCCAACATTAACTGAATCTTTGTCCATACAACCCATTGAATCGGTAACCTGCAGGTAATACATGCCCAATCCGCTCACCTGGGCTGTTGCAGTGGTTTCTCCATTCAGAATAATTCCTTCCTGTGAGGTCCATAAATAGGTCACACCATCATTTGTACTCATATTATTCCCGATCAGTAAGATCGTCTTGTTCGGAGTTTCAACAAATACATTTCTTGTGGTTACTGCATTTGGTGCATCCAGAACAAGAACAAGAACCGAAGTGGTATCTTTTTGTCCTTTGGCATCAGTCACAGTTAACTTGTAACGGGTTGTTTTCCCTACATGAAATACCGGTTTTGCTACGGAAGCATTGTCGAGATAGATGGAAGGTGACCAGCTGAAACTAATCCCATTGCCACTTGATTTGCTGGCATCCAGTATTTTTCCCTGGGTGTCACAACTGCCAACCACAACTATTGGTGCACTAAAAATCCGTGCCACAGGACCCCTGGTAACCATTGTCCGGATCACCGAAATATTATTCGACATATTGGGATCCCAGGTTAAACTGGTCACTGCAGCAATATTTTCAAGTATATCAGTTGCATTAAGTGATACTATTCCTGAAATGGTTATCAGGAAAGTTTTATTTACTTCCAGCTGACTGAGTTCATAATAGCCTGACCAGCTTTTTGATGCAGAACTTCCCTCTAACTGATAGGTTGGATTTGCAATCGAAGACGGCATATAATCATCGATATGAATGTTGCTGGCTGTTGCAGTTCCGAGGTTCGTTAAACTCAACTGATAGGTGATTCTTTCACCAGGAAGTACACTTTCCGGTCCCGTCTTTTGAATAGCCAGATCAGCAAAGAGTGAAGGGGCTTCTTTTACAACAATAAATACAGTTGCCTGATCACATTCGTTAAGCTTCGAATCGCAGATCTGATAAACAAACTGATCAGTACCTGCAAACCCGGTTGCCGGTGTATAGCTAAAAGTGCCATTGCTGTTAATCACAACTGTCCCGTTGGTTACCTGAACCACCGGAGTACGGTTTACGATCAGCGTACCTGCCGAAGGATACAAGTCGTTGGCCAGCATATTACCCTGAATAACTTTTCCGTAGGAGAAATAGACATCATCGGCTGCAAATAAACGCACTTCAAGCGGATCGGAAGATACGGCAATGGTAACCCGTCCCTGTGCAGTCAAGCCCGAAACAGATCCGTAAATTTCGTAAACAAAATAATCCTGACCTGTAAATCCGGTCTTTGGAGTATAAACAAAGCTTCCATCAGCATTTAAAACCAGGGTTCCGGAATTTGGTCCGTCCTTTGGTTTGGTGATCAGTATTAATTGCTCTCCGGAAACAGAAAGATCATTGGACAGCACGTTGCCATGAGCTGCGGTATTGATCAGAGTCTGCGTTTCATCGTCGTTTGCAACCGGTGGAATTTGAGCTATCTGATCCGTAAGCACATGTATGGTCACATTCACTGTATCACAATCAGCAGGATCTTCAGGAGTACAAACAATGTAATAGAAATTATCCGTTCCTGTAAAATCTTTCTTTGGCGTATAGGTGTACCGGCCATCAAATGCCATGTTCACCGCTCCGTTAACCGGTTCGGAATAAATCGAAACAGATGAATTAAATCCATAAAAACCGGCATCGTTTATGAGAACATTTCCTGAAACCGGAATATTCTTAAAAGTAATATTAATATCATTGGTTGCCATGCGGTCAGAAATAACCTGAATTTCCTTTTCAACAGTAATCGTCAGTTTAGCCTGAACACAAAGCGGTGTATTTCCGTCGTCGCAAACTTCGTACGTAACCTGATCCTGGCCTGAAAACCCGGTTTTGGGATTATAGGTGTATGAACCATCTGCTTTCAGAATAATAGAACCGTTGGCAGGTCCTGAAACCGGGGTCAGTTTCAGAATCAGCTTGTTACCATCCGGATCACTGTCGTTGGTCAGCAGATTGCCGGAAACAGCTTTATTCGTTTTTGTTGAAGCCAGATCGTCGGCCAATACCGGTTTCCTGTTCCGTATCAGCGTAATGTATACCGTTGCTTTACTGCATGCTGAAGGTGAATAGTCATCGCATAACTGGTAAATAAACTGATCGGAACCACCTTCAAAACCGGTATCCGGTGTATACTCAAACAGACCGTTTGCTGAAATGGCAACAGTTCCTTTGGCAGGCGCCACAACCGGGAAAGTTTTATACACCAGTTTGTTTCCATCCGGATCGCTGTCGTTCAGGGCCAGGTTGCCAGAGATTTTTGTCCCTGTGCTAAAATAAGCATCATCGGCTGCAAAAGGCGGATTGTTGGCCAGGCCTGCTGTATTGACCCGAATAGTTACCGTAGCCTGCGAACAAAGTGAAGGAACCTGATTGTCGCAGATTTCATAAACAAACAAATCGGTTCCGGTAAATCCCACCGTCGGTGTATAA
>JBBSBP010000085.1:0-21567 GCA_038251165.1 Bacteroidales bacterium
AAGAAGAGTAAGCATTGTTCCCCAAAATATTTTATTTAGAATATTATTTTTCATATTCGTTTACGGTATTAAAGTTAAATGCTAAAAGTTAATGCTGGCTCCGATTCGGAAGACCCTGGCACTCGGATAATTGTTATAACTGCTCTTTTCAATATTACTGCCATCGCCGGTTTGATTCGCTTCAGGATCGTAACCATCAAATTTGGTTATAGTCAGGAGATTTTCACCCGATAAAGAAACCAATACAGATTTAACTAATTTGAGGTTCCGCATCGGGATGTTATAACTTAAAGTGATGTTTTTCAAGCGCATGAAGGAGGCATCCTGAACAGTATAGGTATTGATCATTTTACCATTGGCAAAATATACGGCAGAATTAACACCTGAAGGATAACCGGTATTTGGATTTTCAGGGGTCCACCGGTTCAGGTAATGCTCTGTCATGATATTCCGGTCAAAATTTATGGGGAACATCGATTCCAGCACATTGGCATTAAATGTTTCAATGCCATGAACGCCAAGCAAATAAATTTCGAGGTTGAAATTTTTGTACGAAAAGGAATTGTTTAAGCTATATGAAATATCCGGGAAAGGATCACCCAAAATGATGCGGTCACTGGCATCAATTGCTCCACTTTTATCATTATCCAGGAATATGGGTTCACCCGGCTTGGCTTTTGGCTGTGCAGAATTGGCAATATCATCACCCGGCTGGAAAATTCCGGTTACCTGATACCCGTAAAAAGCCCTCATCGGGTAACCTTGCCGTACAAGAGCAAAACCCGGAATATTGGCAACAATTCCACCGGTAATAATATCACCAACATAAGGAGGCAATTCCACTACTTTGTTGTTAAGTGTTGAAACAGTAATGTTTGTATTCCATTGAAGTTTTCCGGTCAGATTACGAGTCGTAAGAGAAAAATCAATTCCCGAATTTCTTACATTTCCAAAATTGGTGCGAATATTTGAAAATCCGGTCGACATTGGGACCGGTTTGCTAAACAATTGGTCAATCGAGTTTTTTATGTAATATTCAAGATTACCGGATATTCTGTTGTCGAAAAGTCCAAAATCAAGTCCAAAATTATACTCCTCGGTAGTTTCCCAGGTCAGTTCAGGATTAGGAATCCGTGCAGGTTGAGCACCGCTTAATTCTGCACCACCCAGGACTGTATTTCCGCCTGCAACAAATGTTGAAATTGTTTCAAAATTTCCAATTCCTTCGTTCCCCATCTGCCCATAGCCAAATTTTAATTTCAAATTGCTGACAACCGGGAATTTAGTCATAAAAGGTTCTTGTATAACTCTCCAGCCAACAGCTAATGAGGGAAATATGGCATATTTATTTTTATCGGAGAAACGTGAAGTTCCGTCACGCCTGACTGTCGCAGTAAGCAGATATTTATCATCAAAGGAATAATTTGCCCTTCCGATAAACGATTCCAGCTTATAAACAGTTTTGGATGTATTGACCTGATTGGTTAAGGCATTTCCGCTTTGCAGTAAGTTGGTGTTAGTCACGTCGGATAGAAATCCTGTTGCATAAGACCGTTGATAAAGTGTTTGAAATTTTTCCCTGGTTGATCCGCCCAATAATGAAATATGATGTTTGCCAAAATCTTTCTCATAATTGATAAGCCCTTCGGCCAACCAATATACCAGATTATTACTGTAAACATTTCCGATGCCTCCATTCGCTTTTCCTCTTTGCGTCGTACGATCAGAATATTCATCATTCCTGATGTTATTAAGGTCAGTTCCGAGTCTTAGAGTAGCTTTTAGTCCTTTAATAATCTCATATTCTCCAAATGTATTCCCATAGAAACGATTGTTCTGTTCCCTGTAATCATAGCCATAGGCAAGGGCAACCGGATTATCCAGGGCGATACTCGGATTCGTTTCGTACATACCGTTTTCATCCATTTTAGGACTCAACCTGGGATCAAACATAAGAGCAGCATTCAGCGGATCCGCATTTTCGTTTCCCGCGTTGCTCTCATTGGCAATTTTATCTTTCAGATTCATATTGCCGTTCAGGTTAATCCCGAACCTGAATTTCTCGTTTGGAGTTATCTCCAGGTTTACCAGCACATTGTACTTTTTAATACCTGAACTGATCATTATCCCATTCTGATCCAGATAACCCAGTGAAGTATAAAATTTCGATTGTTTACTTCCACCGCTTAAAGAAAGCTGATGATTGGTGGCCCAAGCATTCCGGAACAATTCATCCTGCCAATCCGTACCTTTTCCAGCCGCTGCAATTTGGTCAGAAGTATAAGGCAAAGCCTTGCCTGCATCCTTGCTGATGTCATTGATCATCTGAAGGTACTGGGTAGCATTCAGAACGTCAAATTTATAGGATGGAGACTGATAGGCAGCATAAGTATTATAGGAGACCTGCGTTATACCTTCCTTGCCTTTCTTGGTTGTAATCAGTACCACTCCGTTTGCAGCCCGTGTTCCATATATAGCAGCAGCAGAAGCATCTTTCAGAATTTCTATACTTTCAATGTCAGAGGGATTGATATTGGCCGTGTTACCACCTGGTAAACCATCGATAACAACAAGTACATTGTTACTGCTGTTAATGGAACCAGCTCCACGCACCGAAATATTCAGAGATCCTCCCGGTTCTGAATTGGCCTGGCTGATATTCACTCCGGAAGCTTTTCCGGAAAGAAGCTGAAGGGCGTTCGTAGCCACGCCTTTTACAAAATCTTTGGAATTTACCGAAGTTACGGAGCCTGTTATGTCACTCTTTTTCATGGTACCATAACCTACTGCCACCACTTCTTCAATTCCGACTGTTTCTTCTTCCAAGGTAACGTTTATGTTCGTTTTACCGGATATCGAAATCTCCTGTGATTTCATCCCAATAAATGAAAAGACCAGTATTTTAGAGTCGGCAGGTATCAGTAAGTTGAAATTCCCGTTCAAATCGGTTATAGTGCCAACCGTAGTGCCTTTAACCACGATGGAGACACCGGGTAAGGCAGCGCCTGAAGAGTCGGTAACTTTACCTCCAATTTCTTTCTTTTGAGGTTGCTGATTTAAAAACGATTCCGCATTTTCGATAGAAGCATCTGATTTTCTGCCAGGTAGAACTACAATCTGGCGGTCAAAAACCTTATAAACCAAATTTGTATTGGCCAGTGCCTGGTCAAGAATCTCTTCGACAGTAGCTTTATCAGCATTTATGTTCAAATCATGGTTAATGCCAACCTGATTATCTTTGTAGAAGAATATAAACTCACTTTGATTTTGAATTTCTTCGAAAACCTGCTTAATGGTTCCATTTTTTAAATGAAGTGATAATTTCGCATTCTGTGAATACGAAGAATCAGCGAAAACACTGCCGATTGCGATAAGGAGAAGAAATACTGTTATTTTCATAATCCTAAAAATACGTGCATATAATTCCCATCGATGGGAAAAAAAGCAACAGTTGTGTCTTTTTTTCATAAATTTGTCGTGTTAAATTAATTAATGTCGCTGTTGAGCGTTGTTAGTTTAAATCTCAGGCTTGCGGATGGTCGAAACATCTGCAAGTTTTTTTTTCTGTTTGTAAATCGATCAATAGGCTTATTATTTTGGGTTTATAACTATTTCTTCATTTTCATATTTATAAATAAACGGAGTGGTTTCAGCAATCACATCTAAAACTTCTTCCGGTGTATTTTTCAAATCCAGGTTTCCTGAGAATGTTTCATTTCCCAAAATCTCGTTTTGCAAAAGAATTTCAACATTGTAATACCGTGAAATTTTTTTCAGAATTGCCGACAATTTTTCACGATTGAAAATAAAATAACCTTCCCGCCATGACATGTAAGCGTGCGGATTCACCAGCTGTTTCTGAAATGTTTTTTGTTCCGTGTCAAAGACAGCCATTGTACCGGGCGAAATCGTCAGTTTTTGCCTGGCAAAAAGCGTATTCCCCTGGTAACTAAATTCCACTTTACCTTGTTCGAGTACAGTATTTGAATATTTATCATCCGAATAGGAACTAACATTAAAAACAGTACCTAACACTTTAATTTCAAAATCCCGGGTATTTACCACGAACGGTTTCCTGTCCGAATGTACAACATTAAAAATGGCTTCTCCATCGATGTAGACTTCCCTCCTGTTTTTTGCAAACACCGCCGGATAAATCAATTTTGATCCTGAATTCAACCATACTTTTGAGCCTTCTGATAATGTAATCATAGTTCTTTTTCCAAAAGGCACAATTACGGTGTTGAAGGCTGACTTTTCCTCACTTATTTTTTGAACGATTTTCTGATCGGATCCAATTGTTATATTCTCACCATCCGCTGCATAACTTATTTTTGATTCAGCCTTGTTGATTCGGACTTCCTGACCATCCTGCAGAATTAGCCGCGTATCTGAATCTGGCTGTGATTCAGTCAATGTCTGAGCAAAACTGACGATTTCGGAGCTTGAATTCGTATGGAAATACACGATTCCCAATATGGAAAAAATGACCAGTACTGAAGCTGCAACTGACCATTCCCTGAAGAATTTTTTCAACCTGAGTTTTCGAACCGAAGATTTTAGTTGATTTTTTACATGTTGTTTCTCCGAAGCTGATAATGAACTACCGGAAGAGGTTAAGAAGGAATAAATCAGACTGGCCATTTCAGTCTCCTTATTATCGATTACTTTCACATTATCCGGGTTGCAGGTCAGAACTTCACGGGTGAAATCTTCCTGTATTAAAATATCTTCTGGTTTTTCTTCTGATTTTTCTTTCATTTGAATCCCATCTATAGTTAGAGAAAGAATAAAGAAGCCTAAACATAGACACAAAAACCAATTTTTTTTTCAATTATCTTCCAATAACTTAACTGTCAGAAGAATAACCAGAATAATGTCGGGAGAGAAAAAACAATAAATGAATGGAAGAAACTTTTTCATGAATACTTTTCCGAAGTAATTTCAATGCCCTGTATATACTTGTGCGGGCCGATTCGACCGACATGCCAAGGATTTCTGCAATTTCAGGATAAGTCAGGTTTTGCTCAAATCTTAAAGATAAACCTTCCCGCTGCCTGTCTGTAAGATTTTTCATGACTTCTTTCAGCATCCGGTGATTTTCATTTTCAGTTTCGGAAGCGATCAGGAGATCTTCAAAGGCCAGAACCGTTTGATCCCTGACAGACGATAGGGTATTGTCGTAAACTATCGGGATTATTTTAACCTGTTCCTTGTGGATTTTTCTGCGGAGTGAACGCAACAGGTAAAACCGGATATTGTCTGTATCAGAAAGTTTATGTCTGTATTTATATAAGTCAAGAAAAAGATCATGAATGCAATCCTGTATAAAACCTTTGTCCCTTGAGAAATGAATTCCAAAATAATACAGATCATCGACATATTGGTCGTAAAGCCGGTAAAATGCATCATCATTACCTTCCTTGAAACTTTTCCAGAGATAATAGTCCTCATTCAGATCTTTCTCCATAAGTCAGGATGCGTTTTTAAAATCGATTTTCAGAAAGTATATCGTTTCAAAAGTACCATTATTTACCATCTTTCAACAGGGAACTTCTATTCCCGGATATTGTTTTCTACCGGTCTTTACCGGTCAGACTTTCAATCAGGTCAACTTCTTCCTGTTTGTATGGAGTACCGTCGGGATGAAATATTTCGTGAAACCAAAGTGGTGGTTCTGATCCATCAGGAATTGGTTCTCCCCAGGCATATTTGGTATTCGATTTACCGGCAACCAAACCCCAGTTGATTGCCCCGATGTTTTGTTCTTTCAGCATCGGCATGATGTTGGTGAACAGGCTGTTATTCCGGCGTGCCATATATTCGGTACAAACCAGCGGACGTCCATACAATTTTAAAGTATCAATTGCCGCCTGATGTTGTTCGGGAGCATTGTAATTGTGATAAGTAATAATGTCGGAATTTTCCAATTGGAACTTGTTCAATTCAACCAGCGATTTATTCCAGACTCCGCATGAAAGTGGTTGCGACGGACGAACCTCCCAGCCCCATTCAAATACTTTTTTCAGTAAAGGCATGGAGCGGTTTCCATATTTCGAGTTGCCGGGTTCGTTGTACAAGTCCCAGATGGCAATGCGTTTGTCGTCCTTAAAGGTTGTCAGCACATCTTTCACGTAACTTTCCAGTGTTTTGATGAGTGTTGTATCACTATATAGCAAATCGCCCGGATCGCGCACCCAGCCCGAATTGTGAACACCCGGTTTCGGATCGGGTTGTTTACCTGCCTGATAAGTGGGATTCCAGCAGTCGTCGAAGAATACAAAAACTGTTTTTATGCCGTGTTTGCCGGCAATAGTCAGGTAGGTATTCATCCTGCCTTTGAATCCTTCCGGATCAATCTGCCAGGCCAGGTGGTGCAGGTAAACGCGCATCACGTTCATCCCGATTCCTTCGGCCCAACCGAGTTCGCGGTCGATCGTTGCCGTATCGAACGATTCGGCCTGCCAGGTTTCCAGTTGGTTGATCGCCGTACTTGGATTAAAATTACTTCCACGGAGCCAGCCATTTTCGGCGGCCCACTGCTGCGCCTGTGTATCGTTCCAACGCGCTGAAACAACTTCGGCATTTGATGCCTTTTTAGTCGAACTCTGACAGGCCGCAAAAAGCATTGAACCTGCCATCAGAAATAAATAAAATTGGTTTTTCATTTTTGAATATGTATTAGAATTAAATTATTCAACTTCTCCGGAAGGTACATTGATCTTTTGTCCTGCCGGAATTGCCTCGCCAAAATCGGGAGTTCCATCCGCATTCCATTTGAAGGATTGCATCCTGACATCGCGTTCCCATCCCGGAGTAATACTTTTTTTTGAATGGTAAATAATCCAGTCTTCCTTGTTGTCTGGTGACTTAACAAATGAACAATGGCCGACTCCATAAACTTTGTCATTTCCCTGAAATACCGGACCGGTTTTCTTCCAATTTGCCGGATCGAGCAGGTCAACATCAGGATTAATCAATTGTAACATTCCCTGACGGTATTCGACCAGCCACGATTCGCGGCAGGAATAAACAACGAATACTTTCTCCCCGTTTTTCAAAATTTCAGGACCTTCGTTCAGATTAAGCGGGCCGCCAGTTTCCCAACTTTGGACCGGAGACGAGATTTTAACCCGAGTGCCTTTCATCGTGTACGGATTTTCCATCTCCGAAATGTACAAATGCTGTGGTGTTGCGTCAGTTTCTTCCTGTTTGATCCAGCCCGACCAGATGGCGTATAACTTTCCTTTGTGTTCGAGAACGGTCAAATCAATAGCCCAGATATTAGACAACGGATCAGCTGGCTTGTCGCCGGTGTACAAAACACCCATGTCTTCATAATCACTGAAAACATCGTCGGTTTTTGATCGCAAAACTCCGGAACGTTGATAAATATATGGAGGTCCGGATTCGCCTGCAGCATAATAAACATACCATCGTCCCTGATAAAAATGAATTTCGGGAGCCCAGACGCACGACCTGTTCCACCCAATGGCCGGCGCCTGCCAAATATTTTTCAGCTCGCCCTTTGTGGTCATTTTTTTCGACCTGGAAACGATGATTGAATTGTTCGAAGAAAAACAGTAAATGTAATTGTCACCGTTTTTTGTCATCCACGGATCGGCGCCATCCCAAACTGGATTGATAAAGGTTTTTATGACTCCTTTTTCATCGTTCGATCCTTTTTCGCTGCAACGTCCAAATGAAATCAATGTGAGCATTGCAAGGAATAGAAATTTAAGTTTTATCGTCATTTTTATCGTCATTTTTTACTTTTTCCTGAAATTATTAAAACGTAGCATGAAGCCATGTATTCGAAGATGTTGCATTTGAATGAATTATATTTTCTTCGTAGAAATTTGATACAGAAGAATATTCCTTCAGTCCAAAATTAATTCGAAAATCAGATTTTACCTGCTTTTTGATGACTAAAAACGGTACTGCCAGCTCTATTTGATAACCATTTATATCTGTGCTTGTTTTACATGTGATATTTGCAGTTTTTGTTTCCTCCCATTGCCCCTGATACCCTTCATAAAGTTTTGTCTCGCCCTTGTAATTGCACCAGATTTTATAGATTCCGGCATCAGGAGAAATCAGGTTTTGATTTTCAGCATCGATGTAAAAATTGACACCATCAGCTTTTGACGGATCGTTGGGGTCGAATATCAGAGTTTTATCGTTCACTTTTGCACAGAAATAGATATTTTGATCGTCGCACCGGATATTCGCACTTAAGTTTGTTGCGCTTTGGTGCCCAATGAAAACCGGCAAAAGGCCGCCCCATTCCTGGGCCGAAATAATTCCATCAACGTTAATCGTTGCCGACTCAATTTTCAATTCAGGAATGATGTGACCGTTTATGATCCACACTTCGCAATTTGGATTTCGAAAACTTGTTGTTGCAGCTGCCACAATCGTATTTTCGTCCCATAACGAAATGGAATTCCATTTGGCTTCACGGTCAGTAGGCACTACGAAAGGTTGAGACCGTTTTTCGAAATTATGCCCTTTCTTATTGCCAATGGCCACTTCGAGGGTCGACAATTCCCAGTTGGAAGAACGGCCGCTGGTAGTTTGGTACGATAAAATCACTTCTCCGGAAGGAATACGCATAAGGTAAGGCGCTCCGGCATAAACGGCATCCGGAAGACGTTCCGTTAAGGCATATTCCCGGTTAGGAGAACCGGAAAGTAACGGTGTACTCCAGTTGTCTGTAATTTTTGAACGAACAATGTAGGGTTTGAATTGATCGATGTTGTTGTCTTCGATGGACACCAGAATTTCGTCATCAACGATAACAGGCACCGGCATTCCGTCGCGGCGACCAGCTCTGAAACTGACCGTTTTGATCGCTTGTTCCCAGTTTTCTCCGTTATCCTTGGATGCAATCATGGAAATATTTTGTTCGCCTGTTGTTTGGTATGGATTTTCATTGGCAAAATAAACCTGAAGTTCTCCATCTGGTAGTTGCAGTATTGCAGGTTCCCAGCAGCCATCGGCAAAGCGTGGCGCCGCTTCATAAATTACCTGATCCTCTGTCCAGGTTTGACCCATATCTGTACTTCTTCTTACCGCTATTGCGAAAGGTGCAATTTCTTCCTTAACCGGCCGGTAATTGGCTGCCATGATCAGGACTCCATTTTTTAGCTGGCACAATTCAGGATTGGAAATATTTACGTCCGTCGAACCTCCGCTTGTGTTAGTAAATGTATGTTTTCTAAAGGTAATTACCGGAGCACTCCAGGTTATCCCGTTATCAGGACTCTGAATCATTTCTCCATTTCCTTCTGTTTCGTAGACAGCCATCAAGGTTCCGTTATTCAACCTTCGTATCCGGGGATAGCCGACCCATCCCAAAATTCTGGAGCCTTGAGGAGCCAGTTTTTGCATCGAACTATAATTCCAGGCAATTCTGATTCCTTCAACTGATTCCCCCTTTTCCTTTATATATGGAACATCAGGAATTTCTGACTGCGTTTTTTTACAACCAACAGACGTTACAAACAACAGTAAAAACAATATATAAATTCTCATAATAAAAATAATCCGATGTTTTTTTAGTTATTCTTCAGGACTGGAGTAAAGTAATTATTATCGACAACCATCACTTCCTTTCCATCTTTGTTTACAAAATTAACCGTGCTGATGTACATGTGTCGCGGATGAATCTGTGAAGTACTGTTGTGGGCATGAAAAACAATCCGCAACTTTCCTTCCTTATCAGTAAACATGGAGCTGTGCCCAATACCTACCAGTTCACCTGGCATCTGAAGTACAGGGTTGTTTTCATATTTTGTCCAGGGACCGGCAATGTTCGTGGCCGTTGCAACCCCGACTCCGTAGAAGGGACTTTCGTAACTGTTAGCCGAGTACGTCATGTAATAGACACCATTTCGTTTCGTCACAAAAGCACCTTCGTTTACACGTGGCCATATTTCTTCCCAAGGCTGCGAAACATGGATGCATTTGTGCATGGTTTCGGATTTCAACGTGATCTGGTCATCTTCCAGCTCTGCCACCCAGATATTCAATCCATCGTTGAACCGGTCGAAGAACAGGTAAGGTTTTCCGTCATCATTAATGAAAAGCGAATTGTCAATACACTTTTCACCATCGATCATAGGCTTCTGAATATCTTGTTTAAAAGGCCCGAGTGGCGAATCACTTGTGGCAACGCAGATATGTTCGTCGGCGGAATAATACATGTAAAACTTTCCGTTTACCGCATACACTTCAGGAGCCCAAAACCACCGGTCGGCCCAGACGTCAGCTTTGTTCAAAGACATACCGTTGGGTCGGCTGGCCGGCACACTCCATGTCAGCAAATCTTCGGACACTAATACTTCGATACCATCGGCTGAATGGGTTCCGTAAGCATAATATTTTCCCTCCCATAGCATAATAAACGGATCGCCAAAGGGGACTTTAACTAATCCGGGGACTTCCTTTTCAGTTTGCCTGGGATCTGTATTATTTTCTTTACAGGAAGAACCTTGTGTAAAAAAAGAGAAGATCATTAGGGCAAATAATATTTTTTTCATAATCCAGTAATCAATGAAATTATTATTTATTTCTCTATCCCAAAGTGGTCAACCAGCTTATTATATTCATCTATCGAAATGGTAATCATACACCCATGTCTTACCGAAGAAGGCAGACTGTATTTGTCCCAATCGCTGTAAAAAGTATATCCCGATGCCTGGAACCAGGGACCGTTCATGTTGTCGGCAATTGAAAGACCATAAGAAACTCCCGGATATTGTTCGTAATAAAGGTACCAGATTTTATCGTCAGGAGAGGGTATTAGCATGGGCGCTTCCCTGAAATTCGGGCTAATTGAGGCTGATGGCTCTGAATATGGCCCGAGCAAAGAAGCTGATTTAGCAATCCGAATTGTTTTACCTGTCGTCCAATATAAGGTTGGATACGTTTCATCTTTGAGCACTGCATAATAGTTTTCTCCAATTTTCCTGATAAAAACATCGATTGTACCCATATCCCAGTCAAACAGGCGGGTCGGGTGATCCGAAAAAGTTTTCAGGTCTTTAGACAAAACATACAAAGTCCGTTGGCTGGCCCAATAAACTTCACCACCTTCTTTATGTGGTGTGTGCCAGGTGACAACATACTGCTTTGAATCTTTGTCGTAAAATATTTTAGGAGCACCAATCCGCTGGAGTGCATATGAATAATCAGGAGTGCTTTTTAAATCGGGATTAAATGTGCTATACTTTTCCCAGTTAATTAAGTCGCTGGATACCCAAAAGTTGATATCCGGGGAACCGTCGCTGGTATTGCCAGCAATATAGTAACGGCCGTCGTGCCCCTTGCAAATATCGGGATGGCCTTTGTAGTCCTCAAATACACGCTGCTTTTTGTTTAGCGAATACCAATGCAGCCCGTCAAGACTGACCGAATAATATAAACGCCCGTAATCCTGATGGGTCATGTGAGCAAATAAATAAGCCTGATTTTTAGTATCGCCAGGTTTTTCGACCTGACCCGGAGGATTGGGTTGCTGAGCGTTGATGCTGAATGTCATCAGTAAAAATACTGTCAGTAAATAAATTGATCTGAATTGAATTAATATCATTTTTTAGGTTTTAGGTTTGTTTTTATCCGTAAAAAAAGATTTTACCGACATTGCAGTATGATCATTAATTTAGGAAAACGTGCAAAATAGATATACAAATTCAACTAATTCGGAGTCTTAAAATTCAATAATCATTTAAGTTATTACTTTATCTAATTAGTTGACTAATACCGGTGTAATCGAAGGATCGGTAAGTGACAGGATATCTGGCCCTCCATTTAGATCTTCAATAAATTTGCATTGACTGATGTGTACAAGACGAGGATGGACTTTTTCTGGACTAAAATGTGAATGATATACCACATTCAACATCTTGTCATTATCTGTAAAAAAAGCGCAATGACCTGTGCCTTTTATATTTTCATCAGAACCAACAATTGGATTACCGGCATACTTGGTCCATGGACCAACCGGGCCCGGTGCGATTGCATAACCAATTCCGTAATCGGGATTGGCAAAATGGTTGGCAGAATATGCCAGGTAATAGAGTCCATTATGTTTTAGCATAAACGGACCTTCATTGATATTGGCAACTGGTTCTTTTTTACTGAATTCCCAATCCTGCGAGCAAACAAAACAAAATTGTTCTGTATTTTTCTTCACAGATAAAAGGTCATCATTCAATTCGCACATCCAAATCAGATTGCCATTATTGAATGCTACATAGTAAAGGTATTTTCGACCGTCATCATCAATAAAAAGATGAGTGTCAATTGCCCCGGTTTCCAGTAATGGGGTTTTATTATCTTGCTTAAATGGTCCTAAAGGACTCTTGCTGGTAGCCACTGCAATGTGTTCTTCCACACTGAAAAACATATAAAACTGATTATTCAGGTAATAAATCTCGGGAGCCCAGAATTTATCATTTCCCCAAACATCATCTTTCACAAGGGCAAACCCATTGGCTGCCCCAACCGGGCCAGTCCAGTTTTTGAGGTCTTTAGATTCATAAACCTTAATGCCACGATCAGCATCCATGGTCCCATACATATAATATGTTCCTTCATGGTTGAGAATAAAAGGATCTCCAAATTGCATAAATGATATCTTATCGGTTTTCTCTTGAGCTGACGCGAAGAAAAAAAGATTAACAGATAAAATTAACAAAGAGATTAAGCGCATCATAAAGATTAAGTTTTAAATCAGGATTTCTGCTTATTGTTTAGATTGAATCATAATGTGTTTAAAACTGCTTCGGGAAAGACCTGAAGGTAAAATTCTGATAATTATTTCAGATAATTATTGAAGAAGAAGAAGAGGCTGTCCCAAAATTTTCACTTTAAATTAGTATTGGAACAGCCTCAGTTATTTTAGATCATTCTGTTAATACATTGGATTCTGATTCAAATTCGGATTATTATCCACTTCGCTTCGTGGGATTGGCATCCTACTGGATTTGCCAACAACAAAATTTGAGAAGTCAGGATCGCGGCTAATCAGCTCATTTAAACCGGCTGGTGTATCCCAAAGTTTCCATCGTTTGAGGTCAGCCCAACGAACTCCTTCGTAGCAAAGTTCAAGTGAACGTTCCATTTGTAACCTTTTCAGGAATCCGGCTTTTGTTGTTACTGCACTAGCATAAAGGGTGCTGTTTCCCAATTTTGACAATCCAACCCGTTCACGAACGCGGTTAACACAGTCAATTGCCAGCGCAGGCGGTGTACCTGAAGATAATTCTGTCAAACATTCAGCATATAATAATAATACATCAGCGTAACGGATAAAACGGAAATTGATAGGTGAATAATAATCTTCCTTATTTCGATAGTAATCGCCCTGGTATTTTCTGAAAAAGCAGTCAGTTCCCCAACCAGCTTGCCAATCACGTCCATAAATTTTTTCACCCGGATAGTCAGTTTGTATTTCAGGATAAAAAATGTTTGCTATCAGGCGTGGATCAAATCCACCCGCAACCAGACCTTCTTTTTTGTATTCGTCAACCAGCCATCTTCTTGGTTGACCATCGCACCAGCCGATACCTCGTGGAGCAAAGAACTGTGCACGGTTTGTACCTACGTTTGGATTAGGCTGGTCACCGTCGCCATTGGGGTTAGCGTCTGAAAACTGAATTTCAAAAACCGATTCCACATTGTTTTCTGTCGTGTGTTTGAAGTTATCCTTGTAGTTTGCAACAAGGCCATAGTTCGCTTTTCCGGCGCCTTCAACCAACCACGAAAGAGCATCTTTTGCTTTTTGCCAATCATGCATTTGCATGTATGTTTTACCCAGTAATGCCAGAGCTGCACCTTTTGTTGGGCGACCTAAGTCGTTGGTTCCCCACTGTTCGGGCAATTTAGCTGCTGCATCCTGCAGATCAAGTATTACCTGAGCAAAAACCTGTGCTTCAGTACTTTGTTCCGGAGTATCGCCTGGACTGGACACGGTCAGTACAATCGGGGCATTGTCAAACATGATAGCCAGATTGTAATAGTAGAATGCGCGTAAGAATTTTGCCTGGGCGATAATTTTATCTTTATCAGCTACATTGGCAAACTCGATATCAGGCACATAGGTCAATACCTGATTACACCTGAAAATGGCTTTGTAATGATCGCGCCACATCCATGCATTTCCTTCCCAGAAATTGTAATTGAAATAGATAAAACGGGTCCATTCTTTCAACTCATTCCAGGGACTCTGACTGAATCCTTCATCCGAAGTCAGGTCATAACGGAAATAAATCCATCTGGTCCAAGATCCAGGTTTGTAAAACATGTTGTATACAGCATCAAGTCCAGTTTGTGCATCTGCCGGACTTTTCCAGAAAGTCTCGGTGGTTGGGGAATTCGGGTTAGGAATATCGATTAATTTTTCATCGCAGGAAACACATGACAGTATTACCGCAAGAAAACTATATAATAATATCTTTTTCATAATATTTTAAAATTAGAATTGAAAAGAAAGTGAAAATACAATTGACTTTGGTGATGGGTATGAGGCATCATCCTGTCCTTTTACCCAAATACTTGGTGCTTTAAATTCAGGATCAAGTCCGCCGTAATTGGTGAAAGTTATCAGGTTTTGTCCTGTTACTGAAACGCGAAAATCATCAAATACTTTTTTAATGACAGGCTGGTCAAATGTATATCCAAGTGTGATTTGTCTGATCTTAAAATAAGAACCTTTTTCAATCCAACGGTTTTGATCTCCACGGGCATTCCGGTTATCGGCATATAATACCCTTGGATTATTTGTATTAGGATCTTGTGGTGTCCAACCTTTGTATCCTGATAAATGGTTGGTATTATCAGAAAAACCACCCATCCAACTGGCTGCACCGTTAAATACATCCTGCCCAAATGAGCCAAAGCCTGCAAGACTAAAGTCGAAGTTTTTGTATGAAACTTGACCGTTGAGTCCAATTTCGAATTTTGGCCATGGATTACCGCAAATTTCGCGGTCGTCATTATTGATCTGACCATCGTCATTCACATCGTTGTACCTTATATCACCGGGTTTTGCTTTGGGTTGAATTACCTTGCCTGCAGAATTTTTATGAGCAAGAACTTCAGCTTCATTTTGGAAAATTCCATCAGTAGTGATGGTGTAGAACATTGCCAATGGTTCACCAATCTCAGTTTTCGTAATCCAGGTATATTGTTCAACTTTACCGTATCCGAATTCAAGTACTTCATTTCTTAGACGTGTAAAATTCGCACCAACAGAATAATTGAAATCACCAACCTTATCTTTCCAGTTACCAGTAATTTCAACCCCTCTGTTTCTTAAACTTGCAGCGTTAACATATGGATTACCACCATCGTTACCAGTCGTCATCAATATTTGCATTGGAGTGAGTACATCTTTAGTAGTAGAAATAAAATACTCTGCTGAAAACTGTAATTTGTTGTCAATAAAAGCAACGTCAAATCCAAAGTTGTCCTGAGTCTTTTTCTCCCATTTCAGGTCCTGATTTACCAACTTGATTTGTGTCATGCCCGAATTTAGATGTTGATTGTTTCCAAAAACTGCAACTGGGAATGAGTTTAAAATAGCTGAATAGTCCCAGTCCCCGATGTTGGCATTTCCTAATGTTCCATGACTAAATCGTAATTTTAAATCACTGATAGCATCAACATGGAAGAAATTTTCTTTGCTTATGCGCCATCCGGCAGAAATTGATGGGAAAAATCCCCATTTGTTTCCCATGGAAAATTTTGAAGAACCATCGCTTCTGAAGGTTGCACTGATAAGATACTTTTCGTTATACGTATAATTTAATCGACCGAAATAGGAGATCAAAGCACTCTCGCCAATATTTCCCCAGGCATTCGGGTCGGTCGTACCGGCATCAATAACCTCAAAATAATTATCGCCAACTTTAACCAGATTCTTTTTTTCTGCAGCAATCATTTCGTAATAAGTATGCTGATATGAATTACCAACTACAGCATTGATGTCATGTTTTCCGATAATTGATTTATAAGTCAGGGTATTTTCGATCAATGTATTGACAAATTTTGCTTTATTCTCATAACGGGCAGAAGGATCGTAAGGTAAATTAAGTGTGAAATTTCCCAATTTCCTTAAGTATTTGTTGTTGTCCCTGCTAGTTTCATAACCCAAGTTGAGTTTGTACTGTAGTCCTTTCATAATATCAAGGGTTGAATAAACATTCCCACGGATACGTAGGTTTTCATTGGTTCTTTGCATCAAATCTTCAGTGGCAATCGGATTGGAACCAAAGGTACGGGCAGTTGCTTCGTTACCGTAACCATAACCCCCAAAGTTATTTGAGTCGTAAATCGGAATAATAGGAAGCATACGTAATACATCAATATGCTTTGAGAATACCGAATTTTGTTCTTCAACAAAGGTATTGCTGATGGCCAGGTTTTCGCCAATGGTGAAAATGCCCTTTTTGCCTTCTGTATTTACCCTGAAACTATAGCGGTTCATCGATGTTCCGTATACAGTTCCCGGATTATCGAAATAATTCATTGAAACCAGGTATTTCTCATTCTTTGCGCCTCCTGAAAATGAAAGGTTATGATCCTGAATGACGGCTGTGCGGAAAACAGCTTTGTTCCAATCGGTATTGCCATCCATCCAGTTCGGCACAGCTTTAACATCCGGAACTCCGCTTGCAATTGCATTTTGATACGCTTGTGTGGTTATATTTATCCACTCATCGCGGCCCATCAGATCCATCATTGGTAAATTGTCAATACTCAATTTGCCGGTATAATTTACTTTCATCTCTCCTGCAGATCCTTTTTTCGTTTCGATAATAATCACTCCGTTTGCAGCGCGTGAACCATAAATTGCTGCAGCGGAAGCATCCTTTAAAATTTGAATGGATTCAATATCATTCACGTTAAAGTCCCGGTTTCCGGTTGTTGGCAAACCATCAATAACATAAAGAGGATTATTGTTGGTGAAGTTACCTAATCCTCTGATCTCAACAACAGGTTCGCTTCCAATTCCTCCACTTGATCGAATGTTGACGCCAGGAACTAATCCCTGCATAGCATTTCCAACTGAAAGTGCCGCAATATTTTTAAATTCGCTTGCTTTTACTACAGAAACTGCACCAGTGAGGTCTGCTTTCCTGACAGTACCATAACCAATAGCTACTACTTCGTCAATACCTATTGTTTCTTCAATAAGTATAACATTAACAGTTGTTTTACCTGAAACGGCCACATCCTGTGTTTTCATTCCTACAAATGAAAATTGCAAGGTTGCATCGTCAGGTACATTGGAAATTGAAAACCTTCCATTGGCATCAGAAAGAGTTCCGAGCGTTGTACCTTTAATTACAATAGAAACACCAGGCAACGATGCTCCGGAGGAATCGGTAACTTGACCGGAAACTAATTTTTGCTGCTCAACTTTTCCGTTGAAAGCTGCTTCGTCGGTATACAGAACATAGTTTCTGCTGAAGGAACGGTATTTTACGTTTGTTCCGGTAAAAAGGAGATCCAAAACTTCTTCGATGTTTTTCGATTTGCAATCGAGGTCTGCTTTTCGATCTACATTAATGTTGTTACTGTTGTACAAGAATCTGAATTCAGTCTGATTCTCAATTTGTTTCAGAATTTGGCCTACAGTCTCGTTCTCCGCTTTCAGGCTTAACCGCCCGTTAGTCTGAGAAAAAACTCCGGCAGAAACCTGTAGAAACATTGCAAGCAAAAGGAAGGTTGTTAGATTCATAATCCTAAATGTTTGGTTCATGCAGGGAATTCTCCTGCAATGGAAATTCCATCGTTTTTTTTTCATAGTTTTGAAGTGTTAATTTGTAAATAATTAATGTAATCACCTGGTGATTATCGGAAGGAAAGTGGTAGGACACTTTCCTTCTTTATTTTCGGTGTATTTCAACAAAAGATCCGTTTATTTCATAATTAAAATTTGAAGTTAATTTCATCATATTTAGCAGTTCACGAAGACTCTCCGTTTTGATTGTCATCGTATACCGGTCTTCTTGCCCAATCCCGGGATCCAGTTTTATTGATATTCCATACCAACGTTCAATCCGTGGTATCAATTTTTCAAAAGTGATGTCAGAAAATTGCAATTCATTGTTTCTCCATATCGAATAGTTTTCAGCAGAAACGTTGTGAACCTGTATATCTTTGCTTTTAATGTCGTAATTGGCTTGCTGTCCGGGTTTCAGTATAGTCGGTACATCTGAATTAATCCCACTAATGCTTACTTCGCCTTCTTCGAGGCTGGTTTCCACATTAGGTTCGTCATCATAGCATCTCAAATTAAACTTTGTTCCTGTTACCGTTACCGTCATTCCTGAAGAAGTGAAAACCTGAAACGGATGTTTCTGGTCTTTTACAACTTCAAAATAAGCTTCTCCCTGCATGACAGCCTTTCGTGGATTCTTCGCGTCGTATTTTAAAATTGTTTCTGAATTTAACCAGACATGCGTTCCGTCTGCCAGAACAATTTTTGACTTTTCTCCTTTGGGCGCTTCAAACTGAACAAGGCCGGATTCGGAAATATTAAAAAAATGCTCTTTAACCCACAGACTGCCGAAGCCAACAGTCAGAAAAATAAATATTGAAACAGCAACTTGATAAAAAGTTACTAACGAAATAACTTTTTTGTTGTTTCTGGACTTTGGCAACTGGCTGCTAATTTTATTCCAAGCCTGGTCAATGTCAATTTTAGATTGATCTAATTTTATCTTGCTCAGATGCAAAGCCTGGTGAAGCTGTCTGAATTGATCGCGGTTTTCATCAGATGCTGATACCCAGCGAAGAATTTCTTCATTCTCCTGCTGTGAAGTTTCATTATTCAAAAACTGAATTAAAACCGTATCGTTTATTCGATCTGTCATTTCTATCTTTTTTCTAAAGGATAATACAAACAAGTAGCTACTTACCCTGACAAAAGTTATTAAAATTTTTTAAAAGAAATGAGAAATGAGAAAATAACAAAAGGAATCAGAACGAATACGATGTTTAATCCATTGCAGATGAATCATTTCGATTATTCCTTTCAGAAATACAAATGGAAAGGTCCACAATTTTTTCAGGAATTCAGGAAAAGGCTGATTATAAGAATGACAAGATAATCCCGCAGTTCACTTTTTAATTTTGATAAAGCCCGACCCATTTGTGTTTCAACTGTTTTTACTGATATCCCTAGCTTTTCAGCTATTTCAGCGTATTTAAAACCGTCCTGCCTGCTCATCTGAAAAATCACTTTACACTGATTTGGCAAAGACTCAATTGCTGATTCAGCTTTAATTTGAAATTCTTTGTACAAGACCGATTCATAAGTATTAAAGTCATCCGAATAGTTTTTGTAAACCACTTCGATGACCGAATAATAATTGTCGACAACCTTTTTGTGCCCAATAAAATTATAGCAAAGATTCTGTACCGATTTAAAAAGATAAGGCTTTATTTCATCGTCAAGGCTGAGTTTATCTTTCTTTTTCCAGATATTCAGAAAAACTTCCTGAACGATTTCTTCAGATTCTGAAGTATTGGCAATGAATTTATTGGCAAATCCACACAAACGGACATAATACCTTCTGAATAATAATTCGAAAGCCAGTACATCATCAGATTTTGAATTTCCAACAATTTTCATTTTTAACCACGATGAATTAGTTTGGCAAATATAAAACTATAATCCAGACATTGAATAATCCTGAATTAGTCAGGAAGTTTTCGTTCCAGAAATTCAAAACATAATTCCTTCATACCGGGACATGATTAAATTATACACAAAGGAGGACTGTGTTTATTGATCTGTAGAATTAGGATAACAAATCATTCTTATTATTTATCTATTTAGGGGTTAGTTTATTTGTCAAGCAGTTTAATAAAATATCCGCCAACAACAGAACGGGCCTGAAATCCAACTTTCTTCGCATCAGTGGTTTCATACCAGTCACTCATGGGTACGCGGTTGGGAGTTTCAGTCACATAAGCATGTACCGGATCAATCAGTTTCTGGAAAGTTTCCTTGTCTGCGGCCAGTGTGGCGGTCCAAACGATCCAGTCGGATTTGGTGTAGGTACGGCGGTTATCCAATGGCAACCCGTACCGATTTTGTTTGGTCAGGTAATATCCAACTTCCGTTTGAGCAATTTCTTTCGGGAAAATATTCAAGCCCAGCAGTTTATCCCAAACCAGGTTGTATTTCTGGCTCCAGGTTCCGGGCTGGTCAAAGGTCAGGCGGTAATGATCGCCGTCGCTGGCCATTTCTATCCATTTGGCAGCCATTTCTTTTGCCTGAGAAGTATATTTTTCAGCAACAGCGGTTTTACCCAGCAAGCCCGCCAGTTTCCCATAACTGGCAACGCCCATGATGGCTTTCACCGACAGGTTGACGTTATGGGCAAAATGTCCGGCAAAGTCGTCGGTACAAAGCTGGTTGTCCGGATTAAGCCCGTTTTGAAGCAGGTAATCGGCCCAGACAGACAAAACATCCCAGTGTTGGGCTGCATATTCGGCATTGCCTTCCGCTTCGGCGATGGCGGCAGTCAGGATGACCATGTTACCGCATTCCTCAACCGGCATATCGCCTCCATACGTTTGCCCGTTAGCCTGCGGATAAGTTCCTACATCGTGTGCTGCAAAAGGTTTGGCCCATTTGCCGCTTTCCGAAAAATAGAAAATCGGGTTCAGCATACCTTTTAATAATTCCGGATTGTATTTCAGGAAAAGAGGAGCTGAAGGATAAGTGACATCGACGGTGCCGATAGAACCATTGCTGAAGTTTTCCTTCGAAAGAAAAAGGATGTTGCCCTGGGTATCTTTCACCAGTTTATGGGCCGCTATCGACTGGCGGAAAGCCAGCACACAGAGGTCGGCGTAGTTTTTACCACCCGCTTCCAGGGTTTCAGCCCAAAGCCGGTTGTCGAATGCGGCACAACGTTCCATAACCCGGTCATGTTCTGTCGAAGCGGCCTGAAGGGCATCATTCATCGTTACTGTTCCCCCGTTGGTCCACCAGGCTTTCAGGTTATCGCCAAAATACCGGATCGATTCCACATCATCATAGCCGATCATCACGTAACCTTTGGAAGGCCTGGACGAAACACTTCCCAGGTTATCCACACAAGACAGGACCGGCATCGATTGGGTCATTATTGCAGTTAACTCATTCGCTCCCGCGGCGAGTGTCCCGTTTTGCGAAAAAGCTTCCTTGGCTTCAAAGTAGTTGCCCAGTCCAACCGAACTGTTTGCATTTTTATTGGCTGCCAGGTAAACGTAACCCCAGTCGATGCGCACGTTGTCGCCTTTCTTCTTCAGGATAGGTTGTTCTGTTGTTCCTGCCTTTACAAATGCAATATTCCCGGTTTCGCCCTGGGTGACCTGTACTTCCTGACTTAGTTCGTTGACTGCCCATTCCGGAGTGGTCTCGAAATAAATCTGTACTTCGTGCCTGCCGCCATCGCTGGCCGTTACTTCATAGTTCACATAGTTCACCGGGCGCGAAAGCAGATTCAGATCTTCAGGTAAAAGTGGAGATACGAACTGAAGTTTCAGATCGACCGG
>JBBSBP010000086.1:0-21492 GCA_038251165.1 Bacteroidales bacterium
ACTCATAATCAGGTGGTCCCTGGTTCAAGCCCAGGTGGGCCCACGAATTGAAAAAGAAGCAGTTACAGAACATTTTTGTAACTGCTTTTTTCTTTATTTGCACACAATTTGCACACAACCTTTTTTGCTTCATGTTTTGCATTGAATGGTAAAAGTGACTTCAAAAACTTCAATAGCCCTTGGATGATATAATTTCAACAGGAAACTAAGAGATTTTTTTATTCCATAGAATAAATTTAGCTCCTAATCCAAGTCCCTCCGGATCATCTCCAACTCTCCGATATTCTTTTACTTCATCTGTGACATTAAGGAGTTTAGAAATTCTGAAGTTGCTTCCGGGGCAAACTCTTCGCAGGGCATACCGCTGGTTGACATGGGGAAAAGCAAGGGTGGTGACTGAATGGAAAGTAGCGAATTGGGTTGGGTGGAATGGAGCTTCACGTTTTGGCTGTGTCATTTGGATAACCAAAGGGGAGCGGAATGGAACTTCGGGCAGGCCTGAGTGAAATGGAATGAAGGAAGCACTCTTGCGTGGGTAACCGAGGCTAGTGGCTGACATTGAACGGAATGGAACGTAAGGTGGCGAAACGAAGTGTAGCTCAGGAGTGTAATGGAGAGAAGCGGAAGCCGCCTGTCGCAGGCTTTGGCCGTAAAACAATTCATTCGGTGCACCTTAAAAGGGTGGTGAGGCTTTTTGTGGTTTACACCGGCGACTATGTTGATTGAAAGATATTGACCGAATACCGATTGGGTGGCGTGGGCTTGGTGAACTTCTTCCCTCTTCATTGGTTTTCAGTATATAAACGAAATATGATTTTTAGGTATATAGGGTTTGAATGAACTAATTTTGTTATTTTTGAAGCATGAAAACTTATTCCAGAAGCGATATTGAAAAAATAGGGAATGCAATTATTTATCTTGCTGAAAGGATTCCTGATTTATCTAAGACAAAGCTATTGAAGCTTTTATATCTTCTTGAAGAAACTTTTGCAAAAAAATATCAGTTGCCATTTCTTAATCTGGAATTTGAAGTGTGGCAAGCCGGACCAGTAGCACGGGATATTTTTATTGATTTATCCGACGAACCTCTTCTATTAAAGGATTACATCACCATAGAAAAAAGGGATGATGCTACCTATATTAAGCCGGTTTCTGCTTTTTTAGATGACGAATTCAGTGATAATGAGATTGATATGCTTGATGTGATTGTTGTGCATTTTGGACCATTGACTGCTGCTGAATTAGTAAAACGGACACATCAGAAAAATTCCAATTGGTACACTATCGCAAAGAGTAAGGGATTGCTCGATTTATTTGAGAACCGACTGACGAACTCGTCTGATGAAAAAATTGATCTGACCTGGTACCTGGATGAAAAAGGCAAGGATACTTTTATGGAGCAGAATCACTTCAATCAGTTACTCAGCTATATTAACGATTAAGGATGTACACTCCTGGAAATATCTTGTATTTCACTCCTTTTTATTTTCCCAATGGCGGAAAGGAAAAAAACAAATATTTTATTGTTTTAGCTGCGAACAAGGAAAACACCTTAATTGCAACACTCCCAACAAGTAAAGATCATATTCCTGCTAATGTCTAGAAAATTCATGGGTGTATTGATTTGCCCAAAATAAATTTTAACTGCTATTATTTTGAGGCCATTAAAAATTGTGTAAGAAATTCAAGAACCGTTAAACGGAAAATCAGAAGGGCATTGGGTGCCAAAATCTAATTTTTTCTTTCATCCACATTATCCAAACCATTATTCTGGTAGTTTAGTTTATCTGGATATCCAATTTCAAAGTTTATGCTTTGATCTCAATATTTTCAGCATGTGGTCAACAATTTGTAATTCTTACTCGATGTTAAATTCAATTTCATCACCTTTCTATATCCCTTTTCACATAATTCAATCCTAGCAAACAGTGCAATAGTATTCAATCAAATACAACACTTCCAATCCTCTATTATAACCTATTACCAAACAGTTATACCTTGACAAAATTAGCTCATTTCCAATTTCGCTAAGTCATACTTTTAGATTGAATTGAGAAGAATAGCCAATCAGCAAAGGATTTAAGGATTTTGAATCAGCACAGCGAACTCTGGCAGGAATAGAAATAATAAATATTATTAGAAAGAATCAGATTAATGATTCAAGATAATCTGCTGTCATTGAAAAGATTCACCAATTTTTTGCAACCCAAATTATAAGCATTGTCTTATCTCTGTTATTCTATCTTCTTAATCCATAAATTTCGGAATTGAATTTTTGATCCTTCCGCCTGTAAGCCAATACCACCTTTGGTTAAAGAACAATCAGTTGCAGAATTTTGCAACAACCCATTTACTCTTAATTCTATGGTATTTCCTTTACAGGTAATATCATACCTATTCCATTCTCCTGCAGGTTTTTCATTCGTGGGATTCCATTTGGAAAGCAATGGTTTTTTCTCTGTTGTGGAAGAAAACACAGTATCTTTTAAAACTGCGCTATTTCCAACACCGTGTACAATAAAATCACCTGCATTTTCATGTTTTAATTGAGCCTGAAAATGATCGGGCCAAAGTTTATCGGGACCACTTGTATGCAGAAAAACACCACTGTTGGTTGGGTTTTCAGGATATCTCCATTCAATATGCAGTTCGTAGTTTTCAAACTCTTCTACCGTTCTTAAATAGCCCAATGGAATACCAACCGTTTCAATCATGCCATCATTTACATAAAAATAACTGTTGGGATTAACTGTGGAATCTTCCACAAAAATTGTCCATCCATCAAGATTTTCTCCATTAAACAATGATATTTTTTCCTGATTATCGGTACAAGAAATTAGGGCTATTAAAGCTAGCAAGGATAAGAGTATTAATTTCATAATTTGTCTATTAGTGTTTTAATTATAACTTATTATTTAAAATCAGAAAACACACCTTTAGTGTATTGGATTATTTTTAAAAAATAAACTCCGAGCCAACCATTGAGGATTTTACTCCACCTTTAAATGTTCTATATCCTTTGTCCTTTGGGCATAAAATGCCTGTTGGTTTTTGATATTTCTTTATCATGTTCGTACTTTAATGCACAGAATCTACTCTCGTATTTTAATAACTATTTTTATCAATTTTGCCACCCATTTTTGCCACCATTACCTGAAAATTAACTTAGGCCTTTTCATCTGTTTCTAAAACGATACTTACTTTTTATTGAATGAATAATTTCAATTTCTAAGGTCAACACAAACCAACTTCTCCATGTCGCGAACAAGTAGTTTTCCTTTGCTAAAAGCCATTGGCGCCCAGGCTTGTGATATTTTTGAATTAAAGAACGAAGCTTTTCCTAATTCTTTATATCCTTCCGGCGAAGGTTCTATTAAGTGAATATCTCCGTTTTTACCATTTTGATTGATGATTAATCCGTCGATCATAATTAGTGATCCCAGTTCAAAATCAGGGGCTGAACCTTTTTCCCAGACAACTTTCCCATCCATCGACAAACAGGTCATTTGCAAGTTAGGCCGTGCGGTATGATTCAGGTAAATATGATCTTCAAAAACAACTGGAGGGTGCATTTTACTACCAGCTTCAGTATTAAAAAACAGTTCCTTCAATTCAAAATCATCTCCCTCTTTCGTAATTTCTAATAAAACAGTTACCGGATCGAATTTATCATTGTATGCGCATTCGGAAAGCAATAAACGTTTGTCATCAACAACAATTGCCGGATCTATACTGGCAAAGGAATTTAATCCTTCATACTTCCATAATTCTTTCCCGGTATTTAGATCAAAAGCAACGTAATACATCTGTGTCTCCATTTATCCTGTCCAAAACAAAAACTTCCTCATCATAAGTACATGCACCTCCATAACCAGATCCCAAAGAAAATTCCCAAAGTTTGGCAGGTCCTTCTTTAGGCCATGAACGCATTATTTCAGCACCAGTGATGGTTGCATTCCGGTTTGGGCCTAAATACTGGTTCCAATTGTTTTGAACACCATTACAAGCAATCATACTAAACAGTAAAAAGAGAAAGAGTAAGAATTTCATACAATTAAAGTTGTTTATTTTTAAAGGCATCGTATAACTAATGTTTCTTAAATATCTAATTTGGAAAATTTATACCGAATATAGTTCGGTCAGAGTGCAAGAACGATTCAATTCCGGTCAAATTAGTATAACCCGGTCATAAAACTTAGTATGCCCTTACTTTGTCGGGAAAGATATCCCTGTTTTTTTTTCGATTTCTCATCTAAGTCTACCTAGCTCTTCCGCACAGCTTAATCATTTTATTCATCTCATTATTATTTTAAATTTTTAATGGTATTCGATGTAACCCGCTAAATCATGTCTCGCCTTTGGTGAAATTTCCTCAAGCTCGTTCCATATTTCTCTCTTTTCTTTAATTCTTATGCCGCTTCGACGAGCCTGTCAAGCTCTTTCCAATTGGCTTTGTAAAAATGGTTTTCATACATCTTAATTTTAGTATGTTGCCCGCTCCTTGTTATTTTTGCAGGGACTACAATAAACCAATCTATAAACGTCCGGTGTTCTTAACTTTTAAACTTGTCTTTCTTTTGGCGCATCGGTTTGGGAATTATCCCGATGTGGTGGTTGAATTTGATAAACTGCCAACAAAATATATTTTCTGGAAAGGGATGAACTACATTCCAGTCATTTCCAACGATAAAAACCAATGGTATAGCAACGAGTTTAACGAAACCTGGAGCAAGACTGGTGGCAGTGGTTGTCAGGAACCCATGTCGGACAAAAATTTACTCACCACAAATGTTAGTATTATTGAACAATCTCCTGCACGCGTTGTGGTGAACTGGCGATGTGCGCTTTTGGATACTAAAATGAATACACAAGCCAATTACGATACTATCAGCGGCTGGGGTGACTGGTTGGAATGGTACTATTACATTTATCCTGATGGTGTATCCGTAAAACGGATGCGTTTATGGACCAATGGTGAATTGAATCATGAATGGCAGGAAGGGATGGTAATTGTTGGAGAAAACACACATCCAGAGGAGGTTATTGAACAATCACCGATATATTATTTTATAAACGATAAAGGTGAAAAAATAGCCTGTGACTGGGCAGATGCATCAAAAATTAAAATTGATTACAGCGACAAACGTATTTTTGTAGCCAACTTTAAATCGGAGTGGGATCCGTTTACCATTTGCGATTTTACGCATGGCGATATATACAATACTAAAGAGCTTTCTCCTTACTCGGTATTTTGCAACTGGAATCACTGGCCAACAGCCTTAATTAGAAGTGATGGTCGTTTTACAACTTATCCGGATAGGATTAGCCACACTTCCTTAAATCATATTTTCTGGGACGAATATTCAAACCATCAATCAGAACCGGCACCTTATCAGGAAAAATTGCTAATGGAAGGGATGTCGGATAAAAACCCGGAAGAGCTTTATCCTTTATCTGCTTCCTGGCTTTCACCTGCAAAAATCCAAATGGTTTCAGGAATTGATAATGCACTTTATGCCCCTGATCAACGTGCTTATGTTGTTCAGGCGAAAGAAAATAAACTGAGTTTTAATATACAGGCATCGGATGAATCACCTGTTGTTAACCTCTGCCTTGTAGTTAAAAACTGGGATTCTTATCAGAATGGTTTGCTTAAAATTGATGGAGGTGAATTGGCACCGCAAAATATACGTCAGGGGGTTGTCCGCGATACAGAAGGCAGACAAACACTTGTAGTTTGGATAGATATGGAAACAACTCAAGCCTTTAGTGTGGAAATTGACAAAAAATAATATAAAAGTGATGAGACAAGCAATAATGATGACACCGGGCAACATCGTATTTCAGGATGTGAAGGCTCCCGGAAAATTGGCACCAAATGAGGTTTTATTAAAAATTCAGCGTATTGGTGTTTGTGGTTCCGATATTCATGTTTTTCATGGAGAACATCCGGCAACACCTTACCCGGTTGTACAAGGTCACGAATATTCAGCAATTGTCGAGGCAGTAGGCGAAGCGGTAACAAAAGCAAAGCCAGGAATGAAAGCAACTGCAAGACCACAGTTGGTATGTGGCAATTGTGGCCCTTGTAAAAGAGGGCAATACAATGCCTGTCAGGAACTAAAAGTTCAGGGATTTCAAGCTCCCGGTGTTGCGCAGGATTATTTTGTTGTTTCTGAAGATCGCTTGATTCTTTTGCCGGATTCATTCACTTTTGAACAGGGTGCAATGATAGAACCCGCTGCTGTTGGAGCACATTCAACAAGTCGGACAACAGGAATTGAAGGTAAAAATGTAGTGGTTTCTGGTGCCGGTACAATTGGAAACCTTGTTGCCCAGTTTGCAAAAGCCCGGGGAGCTAAAAAGGTACTGATTACAGATGTTAGTAATTACCGCCTGGAGAAAGCCAGGGAATGTGGAATTAAAAATACGCTGAACTTAATTGAAACATCTTTTGATGAAGGAGTGAAAAATTGCTTCGGAGATGAAGGATTTCAGATAGGCATGGAAGCTGCTGGTGTTCAGGATTCGCTTGACGTATTAATGGCTAATGTTGAAAAGGGAGGAGATATTGTCATCCTTGGAGTTTATGCTAAAAATCCAACCGTCAATATGTTTTATTTGGGTGAGCACGAACTAAACGTGTTTGGATCCATGATGTATAAACACGAAGACTATGAAGCAGCTGTTGAAATGATCTCAAATGGTAAAATTAATGTGGAACCTTTGATTTCAAAACATTTCCCTTTTGAAGAATACCTGCAGGCCTATAAATATATTGAACAGCAGGGCGATAAAACGATGAAAGTAATGATTGACCTATAGTAGTCAGAAATGAGAAACAAACAAAATATAATTGGAATTGGTGAATTGCTTTGGGATGTTTTGCCAGAAGGTAAAAAATTGGGAGGAGCACCATGCAACTTTGTGTACCATGCTCAAAAGCAAGGTGCCTTTGTTTGTACACAGGACGGTGCAATGCCCGATTATAATTAGAATGAACATTTAATACATATAAAAATGAAAAATATAAACAAACTAATTGACCCGATTAATCCAATTAAGGTTGCCCAATTAGTCTTGCCTGACGGAACACTAATGCCACAAGCGGCAATGGGAACTTTTCATTCAGATAATCCTGACCTTATAGAAATTATGGAAGATGTTATAGTTGAAGCTATTCGTCTTGGATACCGGCATATCGACAGTGCAACTGCCTATCAGAATGAAGAAGTAGTTGGCAGAGCAATCAGCAAGGCCATTAATCTAGGTTTGGTGAAAAGAGAAGAATTGTTTGTGCAGCCGGTAAATTTCATAAAGTATGGAAAGATACTGCAGTTGATTTACCTCTGAAATATTAATAAAAATAGTATTTAATCCGAATAGTTTTCTTGAATAATACGGATTGACAAGTAAATGACCAATTTATTGAATATTTACTATTCCATAATAAAACATGGAATGATATAATTTTAAAAAAACTAAAAATGAAATTAATTCTAAGTTATTTTACTCTTGCCATTGTGCTGATTTCAAGCGTTTCTTGCATGAAATGGGATACAAATACTGATATTTTCGTTCACCCGGAACGAGGTTTTATCAGCACTCAACCGGCAGAGAACTGGCAGCATGGCTTACTTGCCGGCAACGGAACTACAGGGGCAATAATTAGAGGAAACCCTTATAATGAGATAATTACCTTGAGTCATGAGAGTTTGTATCTGCCCTATGAAAAAACAGAAGAATACATGGAGATGGCTTCACATCTTCAGGAAATTCAGAACTTATGCTTAGCCGCGAAATTTGTTGAAGCAGCTGATATGGTGACTAAAATTCGTGAAGAACAATCGTATTTTGACATTCGAGATCCATTTATTGCTGCTTTTAATCTGAAAATTCAACAACCCGAAGATTCCATAATTCGGTATCAGCGTTCAGTAGATTTTATGACTGCCGAAGCAAGTGTGTCGTTAGAAAGTCAGCAGAATAGTTTTCAAAGAAGCACATTCGCATCCCGTTCGGATGATGTTATTGTGGTTCGTTTAAAAGGCAGGAAAAAACTTTCAGCAAAATTCTTTTTTGAGGGCTTAATTCCTGAAAATGATAATGAAAAGAAAATTGTTACTGAAGGTATAAAAAGCAAACAACAAGGTGTTAAAGATGGATTGCTTTATTTTCAAACACTTTTTGCCCACACAAATTCATTTAATCCGAATATGGGATATGAAGGAGTCGGCAAAATTGTAACTAAAGGAGGTTCATGCAACGAGTCAGAAAACGGAATGGCTGTTGTTGACGCTGATGAAATATTGTTAGTAATAAAAATACGCCCCATCCTTAAAACGGATACAGAACTGACCAATTTTAAGGAAATGGCCACTGCCATTAACAATATTAACCCGGATTATAAGGAGCTTTTGGAATCGCATGTTTCAATACATGGCGAATTAATGAGTCGTGTGAGCTTATCACTGGATGCACCTGAAGCGAATCGAACTATGCCCAGTGAAGAGCTTATTCGTTTAACTGAAAAAGAGGAAAACCCTTTGGCAATGATAGAAAGGGCATTTGATGCAGGTCGCTACAACATTATTTGCAGTACAGGTTCTAATCCCCCAAATCTTCAGGGAATCTGGAGTGCAACATGGCTTGCTAACTGGTCCGGAAGTTTTACTACAAACGGTAACCTTCAATGTGCTGTAGCATTTCAACTCATGGGCAATACACCCGAATTGATGGAAGCCTATTTCAGGTATTACGATAATCGTTGGGATGAATTCCGCGAAAATGCAAGACTATTCAAGGGCACACGAGGATTTCATGTGCCTGCACAACTTACCGTAGGCCCCAGATCAACTAATTTTACTTCCCGGCATCCACATTGCTACTGGCACTCCGGGGCAGCGTGGGCATGTCAGTTCTATTACGATTATTATCAATATACCGGAGACCTTAAGTTTCTTGAAGAAAGGGCCTACCCGATTATGAAAGAAGCGGCGGAATTCTATGAAGATTTCCTAATTAAAACGGAAGAAAATGGCAAACTTGCATTTGTTGCTTTCGGACTTGTACAACTCGGACTTGCATCGGCGCACATCGGAAATATAAACCTAACACAAGAAATAATTAACTTCCTTGCTAAGGGATATTGGACAACTGGCATGGGATCTTTTCATAATCGCAATGACCTTTTTAATACTGATATTTCTGGTGGTTTCCCGTATTTATGTGCATCGTCTCTAGTTTATGCTGATCCGGGTTACATTCGTTTCTTCCCGGCCCGCCCGGAACAATGGGAAAGCGGGTCTGTAAAAGGATTACTTTTACGGGGAGGTATTACAGTTAAAGAATTAATATGGAACGAGGAAAATGCCAAAGCTGTTTTAGTTTCAAAAACGGAACAGTCAATCACAATCGAAAATTCGATGGGAATAAAAAAAGAATACGATTTGTTGCCTGGAGTGGAAACCGGGATTGAAATTGAATAGTGAATTCAAAACATACATATTGTATGCTTAAAAGACAAGGAATGTATAATTATTCCTTAGCGTTTATCGATTTGTTTTCAGTAATTCAATATTGTTGACTAAACCAGGTTATCAGGGTTAAAAAATAATGATATGGATTTTTAAATATTAGAGTTGTAATTATGTTGAAAAAGTATTTCGTTTTAATTGGAATTATTTTAGTGGCTTTTGGATGTAATAAAAATGACATCCATTTACCCGAAAAGACAGAGGTGAAAAAAATCATGACATTGGTTTGTGATTATGAGTTAAAAAATACGCACCTCGCCGATAACTGGCAACGTTTTATTTTGAATTCCTGGGTTCCATCATCATTTTACCCGGGGCTTATGGCTCACAGGGTATCCGAAGATGAAAGATATTTGAAAATGGCAAAACTATGGGCCGAGGCTAATGAATGGAAGCTTGCTCCCCGGTTTCGCCATGCTGATGATCATCTTTGTGGAAGTACCTATCTCGATATCTATGAAATTGAAAAGGAAGATTACATGATTACCCCCACAAAAGAACAGTTTGATTCAATCATGACAGTTAATACGATGAGTGGCAGAGAAGACTGGAAGTGGGCAGATGCACTTTTTATGGCGCCTCCAACCTGGGCAAAGCTAGGCAGAATAACTGGTGACAGCAGATATTATGACTTCCTGCATACGCAATTTTTTGATGCCGTCAAACCTATTTATGATGAAGAGGAGTTTTTATTTTATCGCGATACACGCTTTCTTAATGAACGTTCGGCCAATGGGAAGAAGATTTTTTGGTCGAGGGGCAACGGGTGGGTTATTGGAGCTCTTCCTCGTATTTTAGAAAATCTGGAATCTAACGATCCATACAGGGAAAAATATGAGGTTCTTTTAAAGGAAATGAGTGGTCGCCTCATTCAACTGCAAGGAGATGATGGAATGTGGCGTGCCAGCCTGCTCGACCCCGTTGAGTTTCCAATGAAGGAATCAAGTGGAACTGCTTTTTTCTGTTATGGAATGGCGTGGGGTATCAATAATGGTATTTTGGAAAAAGATAAGTTTTTGCCCCCAGTATTAGAAGCCTGGGAAGGCTTGTGCAGTGTTGTAAATGAATATGGAAGGGTGTGTTATGTGCAACCGGGAGGTGCTTCTCCGGTTCAATTTCCAGAAAGATATACGCATGCCTACGCTGTCGGTGGTTTCTTGCTTGCTGGCGAGCAAATGATAGAATTAACTGATAATATAAATAGATAATATCCCAATGACTAAATTTATAAAAATCTCTCTGGTTCCGGTTGTTGTTTTATTGGCCTTTAGCTTAAACCCCTGCAAAGCGCAGGATGCAGGCAATGGTAATTTACCCGAATCCTGGGTCAATCCCCCGCCGGATCAGAATGCACCCTTCCCTGTACATCCTTTTGTTCCCAGCAAACGGGCACCTTTAGTTTCTATAGGCGCAGATGGTCGATTGGTTTACAAGCCATACAGTGACAAGGGCGACCGGGTTTTGGACTGGTCCTATTGCGGCTATGAAAAAAGTGAAGTTCCGATTCCTGACGTTCCAGTGGTCGAGACCCTTCAGCCGCTCTCGGGAGATGCGCATCCATTCGAAAATATGTGCTACCCGAAAGGTTCAAACAGCCACGAACAAATTCAAGCAGCACTGGACAGGGTAGAAGCAAGAGAGCCTGAAGCGAATGGATTCAAGGGGGCTGTTTTATTAAAGAAGGGCACCTACTATTTTGGGGGCACTTTGAAGGTAGGATCGGGTGTCGTGCTTCGCGGAGAAGGCGATGGAGAGAATGGCACGGTGCTTATCTTCAATACCTCAGAAGGAGGTGATGCAATTGTTGTTGAAGGAGATGGTCCGGTAACGGATATGGACATAAGTAAAAAAGTTCGAATCGCTCAGGACTACGTGCCTTCCGGAAGCATTGCGTTAAATATTGAAGATGCAAGTCAGTTTGAGGCAGGAGATTTTGTGTGTGTTAAAAAAACGGTTAACGAAAAATGGATTGATGACCTGGGAATGGGTGAGAGGCTTTGGCATATTCGCGGAGGTAAGGAAGGGGCAAAAAAGAGTCCCTGGAAGCCCGAGTCTTACCAATTCAAACACATTCGCCAGATCAAGGCTGTCAATGGAAGTAAGATCACCCTGGATATGGTGCTGCCCCAGTCCTTTGATAAGCAACACGGTGGCGGTGAAGTGTATAAAGTAAATGTTGATAAGCTGGGTACGCAATCGGGTGTAGAGTATTTACGTATTGTATCGAACTATGACACAACGATTACAAGCAACAATAAAAAGACCAACTTCAGGAACTTCAGTTCGGGTATTGTTCTTACAAATGAAAGCGATAGCTGGGTGCGTAACTGCACGATGATGCATTTCTTCAAGTCTGCAATTATGATTGGAGATAACACGCGAAATATCACGGTACGGGACTGTAAATCATTGAAGCCAGTTGGTCCTTTCGGAGGTGGCTTCCGGTACCCATTTTTTATTAATGGTGGAACCGGTCACCTGATTTACCAGTGCTTCACTGAAGATGGCCGGCATGATTTTGTAGGAGGCTCACGCACAATGGGACCCTCTGCATTTGTGAAGTGTACTGCTGTGCGAGGAGGAACGTCTGAACCGCATCATCGATGGGGTAGCGGCTATCTCTTTGACTGCATCAAAACAGATGGGGAAATTGGAGCATTTAATCGTGGCGACTCAGGTACTGGCCATGGATGGGCTGCTGCAAATACACTGGTCTGGAACGCGGACGCGCAAAGCGTAACGGTCTTTGATCCGGAAACGACTGGCGAAAACAACTTCGCCATTGGATTCACAGGTGAATACAAGAAAGAAGACTTTGATCCTATGCAGCTCTGGTATGCCAACACCCGTGCCGGATATTGGGGGACGCCTCAGGAAGGAAAGTATTATGGTTATGCGTTAATGGGAAGTGGACATATTGAAAGTCCTGGCAAGCCGGTAGAGCCGGGCAGTCTCTTTGTACAACAACTCATCGACCGAATTGGCAAGGAACAGGCCATGAAGGTTTTGCAATAGTCGAAATCGCAAAAATAAAAATATTTGATATGCAAAAAATACGAAAAATCGCTACCTATACATTGCTTTTTTTGCTTTTAATATCTGCCACTAAAGCGCCTTTGCTTGGGCAGGGAAGTCCGTCTGAACCACTTAATGCAGAAGCGGAAAAACAGGATTCCAGGCAAGCCGGATCAGAAGTACTGTTTGAGGACAGCATGATGGATGACTGGCAGGAAAAATGGTTTCTTGATGGGGAAAAAGCCACCCTGGAGCACCGGGATAAAGGACTTTACTTTTCTGGCGGAACCGTCACCAAAAGTGAAGACCCTGAGAACTACCATGCTCATCATGCCGTACTCTGGACCAAGCAGGTTTTTGAGGGTGACCTACTGATTTCTTATGAGATGACCCGGGTGGACACAAGTGACTACGGCAATACCCTGCTCTACATCCAAGCCCAGGGAATTGGCAGTGAGCCTTATGTGGAAGACATCGCTGAGTGGAGTGAACTTCGAAAGATACCGGCGATGAATCTCTACTTCGAGAATATGGACCTGATCAGCATTAGTTTCCGCGAAAATCTGCGCTGTAAGCGATATCCCTGGAAAGATCCCAAAGGAGAATGGTATCCAAAAAAGGGACTGATTGAACCGATGGTAGATTATATCGGAATGATTCCGGGTAAAAAATATGGCGTGGAAGTGGAGAAGAGAGCATCTTCGGTCACCCTCCGGTTATACGATGGAGAGACGAAAGAACTGCTTACCGACTTCACCTGGCACACGACCAAAATTCCGGAGGAGTTGGAGCCCATACAGAAGGGCAGAATCGGTCTCCGGCACATGTCCACCAAGCAGTTCATCTACAGCAATTTCAAGGTTGAAAGGCTATAACCAGATCAAAGAATATTATTGTAATAGAAGATTTTGAAGCCGATTTAGAAAATAAAAAATGTAAAGTGCTAAACATTTCGGCAAAAGACAGATTGACTTATAAAATTGTTTTTGAATAAAAATTGGACCAGCTCATTCAATTTAGATATAACATTTATTTCATTAATAATATTTTCGAAAATTAAAACTTAAATAAAACGCAGTGCGCAGCAAAATAAATCACATAAAGTATTATTCCATATTAGTCTTTACAATTATTGCAATCAATTCAATAGCATTTGCTTCGACTCAAAGCAATGAAACACATTTTTATATTTCCACTAAGGGCAACGATAACTGGTCGGGAAGACTTTTGGAACCAAATTCCGACAACAGCGACGGTCCGCTCGCCACTCTTGACGGAGCCCGAATCAAACTACGTGAGCACATTAAAAATGGTCTTTCCGCTCCGCTGACGGTTTTAATTCGGGGTGGGGAATATATACTTGATTCTACTACCGTTTTTGGTCCGGAAGATTCCGGCAAAAGTGAATATCCCATTTATTACCGTGCTTATCCAAATGAAACTCCTGTTTTTACCGGTGGTAAAAAATTGGACAACTGGGAAAAATGCAACGATGATCCTCAGGGAGTTTCCGATAAAGCCAAAGACAATCTTTGGTTTTGTGAAATACCTGAAGATCAAAAAAGTGTATGGCAAATAACCACACTCTACGATGGAAAAAAACTGTTAACCCGTTCACGTTCGGAAAAGTTTGAAGCTTCGGATAAACAAGTGCTCGATCCATACAATGCGCAACCCAAAGATGTTAGGGGAGTGGACTGGGATGCTGAGCCTTTGGTTTTTAGTCGTGAATTTCGCTACAGTGGTGATGATCTAAAAGCGTGGGAATCACCTTCAGATATTGAAATTTTTCTAAGTCCAAAACATGGATGGCTTATCAATATGCTGCCACTCGATCGAATCGATACGAAAAGCAAAACAGCTTACTTTGCAGTTGATCCTACCTATGGAATCCGTCCCGGAAATGAATATTATGTGGAAAATGCATTTGAATACCTGGATGAACCGGGAGAATGGATATTCAACAGCAAAGAAGGTCGCGTTTACATTTGGCCGGAGAACAATCTGACCGAAGCTGATATTCGCGCACCCTTTCTGCAGGAATTTATTCGGGTGGAAGGCATTGAAGATAGTATAGCAGTGCGATTCCTGCATTTTGAAGGACTAACTTTCCGACACGGTCTGCGCGATACCTGGAAACCGGGAGACAAAGGACTACAGCACGACTGGGAAATGTATGACAAAGGAAATGCAGTATTACGTTTCCGGCATGCCGAAGACTGTTCGGTAAGTAAATGTAATTTTGAAGCAAGCAGCGGGAGCGGAGTGCGCCTGGATTTGCATGCACAGCGCATTAAAGTTGCCGACTGTATTATTGCAAATCTGGGAGGTACAGGTATTTTACTTAGTGGATACGGCCCCGGCTTAAAGGATGAGAATAAATTTAATACCATTACCAATAATTATATCCATCACGTTGGAACGATTTACAAGCACTCTCCCGGTATATTTATTGCCCAAAGCGGTCACAACCTTATCAGTCACAATACTATTCATGACCTTGCCTACAACGGAATGATAATCAGTGGTTACCGGCCTCATGAATTGGTGTTGGCAAAGCCGCTCAGGAACCGGCGCGAATGGGTAAGCAGTATTCGTGTCAATGAAATTGGCCCTTTCATCAAACACATAACCCCTGAAATGCTGCGTAACTGGCTTGAATTTGATGTAAGCAAAATCGAGCCACTTTTACAAGCTCGAGAAAACCTCATTGAGTACAATGAAATATATCGCGTCATGCTGGAACTGCACGTCGGAAACGGTATCTATTTTTCTGCGATGGGAAAGAATAACCGGGCCGTAAGGAACTATCTACATGATATTTACAATTCCAATGGATACATTCGTCTCGATGATGTTACGGGTTATACAATTATAACTCACAATGTCGGGGTGCGGGGTTCCAGAATGATGCAAATCAAAGGTCCGGGAGAAATCCGCAATAATTTTGCAATAGATACCGAGCTTTTTATCGCACGGAGATGGTGTCCAACAGAAATCGATAACTTTATACTGTATAATACACCCCAGGGCAAAGGGCATTTTAACCAGTATAAAAGGTTTCCTGATGTGAAAATGATCTATGAATTTTTTGACAGGGTTTCCAATTCGCTGATTTTTGTAGAAGATCCACCGGATGAAATCAAATTGGGGCAGGACGTGATTGCTCCGGACAGACGGGGAGGCGCCGATGTGGGCATGCTGTTTGCCGATCCGATGTTCGACGAAGAAGCGATGAAACAACAGATATTCAGCTTTAAACCCGGTTCGCCGGCACCAAAATTAGGCATTGAGCCTATTGATTTGAGGTTAGCGGGAAGTACCCTGGCAAAAACAGATTTACGGCCAATGGAGGAATGAGGTAACCGAAGGCTGGTGCTTATTAATCGATTGCCGGAAATTGTGCCGGAACGCTTGTAGTAATTACATTCCGAATGAAACAGTTAATATTTATGAAAAAATGAAAGGCAGCAGGGAAGTACAAGAATTAAAATCCTTGTTATTGGAAGTTAGAAATGAAATTGGAGATACTGATGAGAAATATCCCCACATCAAAAAAAATATTAATTCAAACTGGGACTAAAAATCCGTTTAATTTTAAATCCTATGATAAACAAAATTTATGGTTTACTATTTATTACTTTTCTTACAACACTATCTTATGGGAATCAGTCAGAAATAAGTGACGAGAAAACATCCCGAAAATTTCTTAATATTGTATTGATATTTGCTGATGATATGGGGTATGGAGATATTTAAAAGTATAATCCTGCTTCCAAAATACCTACTCCAAACTTGAACTCCTTAGCCGAAAGAGGTATTCGTTTTGAGGATGCACATACAAATTCAGCGGTTTGTACGTCATCACGTTATGGCCTTTTAACAGGTCGATATGCCTGGCGAACCAGTCTTAAATCCGGTGTGCTATCTGAACCTAAAAACAACAAACCACTTATAAAACCAGACAGGCTTACCCTGGCAGGTATGCTTAAAAAATTTAATTATCATACCGCTTGTATTGGCAAGTGGTATTTGGGAATAGAATGGGAAAAAAATGAAAAGGGAGAGAGTGATTATAATCAGCCCTTCATATATGGCCCAAATGATGTTGGATTTGATTATTTTTTTGGAATTAATGCCGCTTTGGATATGACTCCTTATGCGTTTTATAAAAATAATAAACCTGTTCAACCACTTAATGACTATCAGTCCGCTCATACATTTCCCAAATTTATCAGAGAAGGGCCAAAGTCAAAAGATTTTAAACACAGTGAGGCACTTGACAGAATAACTGAAGAAGCGGTTAACTACATTGAACAACAATCGAAAAATTCAAATCCGTTTTTTCTTTATTTTGCTTTGACTTCGCCCCACAAACCAGTTTGGCCTGCTAAAAGGTTTCAGGGCAGCACAACCATGGGCTCTTATGCAGATTTTATTGTACAAACAGATTGGACGGTGGGCCAAATTCTTAATACATTAAAAGAAAAAGAATTGCAGGATAATACCCTTGTAATTTTTACCAGCGACAACGGATCTTTTATGTTTCGCGTAAATCCTGACAAGAATTATCCTTTTGGCCAAAATATTCCTGACCAAAGCTTTTATGTCAGAAAGGTTGGGAGTGGCCTCCAGGATCATGTGGAAAATGCAGAAGTTCATGGTTATTACCCGTTTGTACATCAAGCGAATTACATGTGGAGGGGCACAAAAGCCGATATATGGGAAGGAGGTCATCGTGTGCCTTTTATTGTCAGGTGACCCGGTTTTATTGAGGCAGGAACAAAAAGTAATCAGACTATCTGCATAACAGATATTATGGCAACATTGGCAGATATAACCGGTTATTCACTCAACGATAATGAAGGAGAAGACAGTTTTAGCTTCTTGCCTTTATTATTAGGCGAAGAACCCGAGGCATTAAGAGCGCCCATTATTCTCCATTCTGGTAATGGAATGTTCGCTATTCGTGAAGATAAATGGAAAATGGTTTTTGGTAATGGCTCAGGAGGCAGAGAAGTACCAATTGAAATGAATAATATCAGAGACAATCAAAGTAGTAAATAAGTTTAAATTTTAAGCTTCCATATCTATAATACAAATTAAAATAGTAATCATTATAGAAGAAAGGATAAAACATGAAAAACAAGCTGGTTTTATTATTGGTTTTAATGCTTTTTCTTCCAGCGTTTGGCTTCCCGCAAAAGACAAAGCCATTGAATGTAATCATTGTTCTAGTTGATGATATGGGGCAGGGCGACATCGCGGCCAATGGCAACCCCGAACTTAAAACACCGAATTTTGATAAACTTCATGATGAAAGCGTCCGGTTTACCAATTTTGCAGTTAGCCCAACATGTGCCCCAACCCGTGCTGCCCTGATGACGAGTAGCCATGAGTTTCTCGTAGGCGTGACACATACTGTAGAGCCAATGAACTTAATGGACACCACTGCGGTAACGATTGCTCAGCTGTTCCAGAAGAAAGGGTACAGAACCGGTCTGTTCGGTAAGTGGCACCTGGGACAGACAGGCCCATATGGTCCCTGGTTTCCTGGATTTGATGAGACACTCACTGTTCCCGGTGATAATCAAAATTCACATTTCTACACGGTTTTACTGCAAAACCGTGTAGAAAAAAAAATCATGGGATATCGCGAGGATATTTTATTCGGTGAGGCCAAAAAATTTATATCAGCAAATAAGGACAGAGCATTCTTTTGTTATCTGCCTACCTATTCTCCACATACCCCAAACAAGGCGCCAGAAAAGTACTGTAAACCATATGAGGGGTATATAAATCCTGAAAGGCCTGATGGTGTATACAGCGCTGGTTTTTTTGGGCAGGTAGTCAATATTGATGAAAATTTAGGAAAGTTAAGAACCTTTCTGGACTCCCTTGGACTTGCTGATAATACGCTTTTAATTACAATCAATGACAATGGCGGAACCATGGGAGTTGATACCTATAACAGAGGAATGCGTGGTGTGAAAACTACTCCATGGCGGGGAGGGACTCGCGCCTATTCATATTGGAAATGGGGAAATCACTTATGAACCATGTGAAGATAAGAATTGTGGTACTTGTGTTACTGCACGAAAACGAGGTATTGATAAAAAAAGACCATTGTATACCAGTAATACCGACCATTACATACTAACCACGCCCGGTGAATGGGAATTGTTTGATATCGAATCAGATCCGCATCAGGATAAGAACATCGCGGAGGAGAACCCGGAAATTGTAAAAAAGATGAGTGATTTTTATGAAAAATGGTGGACAAAAGTAGAAACTAAAATGACAGAGAAATGGGGAAAAGGGAATTAGAAATTGGCATGATTAATATTCATTAAACAGTTCGCTTTGCACAACTATTATTTTCTAAACTGTTTTCAAAATTACTATGAATAAGAAACGTATAAATTATTTAAAATGAAACGACTAATTTTTTGATTTTAATAATTGTGATTTCCGAATTGAATCTTTTATCTCAGGAATTAACCGGACTGGTAAAAGCTTCAATTGAACCGGATATTTTTCCGCTTATATCCCAAAAGGAGAGATTGTCAGACTTGACTACTCTCTACCTTTTAGTTCCTCTGCCTCCAACCTCAATTTTTCCGCCTGGGCTTCTTTTAACCTGGCACGTTCTAAATCTTCAGCACGTTGTTTTACTTTACGTTCGTGGTCTTTTACGTATTGACTAATTTCCTTGATTATTTTCTTGTCCCGATTGTAATGAAACATAGTTTCCAGTTTATATAGTTCTTCCGGTCTTATGCCATTTACTGCTTTAATGTAACGATATTTAATGTCATTGTCACTTAAACGTTTGTTCTCTCGCCGCAGTTGAAAACTATAGATTAATGAAGCAATTAAGAATATAGAGACAATAACAAACTTCAGTATTACTTTTGACGACTTTATATCGATAGAGTGATAATGGCGTTGTGGTTTTTGCTCTAATACTGAATAATCGAACTCGGGAATTTGTTGCTGAATTAATTGCTCAATACGGGAATAATCTACTTCGGTTGGTATTGAAGGTAAAGTTGAATCTGCCTTTTCACCATCAATGGCATTGCTAATTTTGTCTATTTTATTTTCAATAGATGTTATTCTACTTTTAATTTCTTCAAACAACACACTGATTATTGAATTGTTACTCATAATAATTGTTTTTGAGTTAGTTATATCCTAAATCCTTTTCTCTTTTTTCTTTTTCTCCTTCTGAATTTTTCTCGTTCTTGTTCTGTAAAGTCTTCGTTGTATTGAGTCGGTGTGTTGGATAACCAACCGCCAAGAATGTTTTCAGAAGTCTGTGTATATTTTGGTTGCTGGAATGCTTGTTTTGCCTCAAAAATGGATTTGTAGTGGTTATTTTTTAACTGAAAATCAATTTTTGAAAAGCTGAATTGCCTATCCACCCGTGAACCGTTGAAAGTGAGATTGTTTTTGGAGAAAATTACGCCCTGCACCTCCTTCGTTTTCCCTTTATATTTAAAAGCTACGTTTACATCTTGCCTTTGTAATTGATTTATTAGCTCCTGCCAGCTTGTACAACTTGGAACAACATTTTTCAGGATATTATATATCTCATACTTCGTTTTATCCGGTTCGCGTAAACGATGTTCTTTCACATTTTCCTTACCTTTTGCAAAATACAATCCGTATTCTTCTGTTAGTACTTTGCATATTTTTTCACTTCTGAAACGGTCGTTACGATCAGAAATGGTTTTTCCGGCATTGTCCACACGGTTAAATACAATGTGAAGGTGAGGGTGTTCTTTGTCATGATGACGGGCAATAATATATTGCGTATCACTAATCTCCATCCGTTTCATATAGTTGTTAGCAATTTCAGTCATCAGTTCGTTATTCAGCTTGTTTTTGTCCTGAACCGAAAAATCGAGTGAAATATGGCAAACCGGTTTGCTCAAACGAAGGTTCATTTCTGCCTGCATAACAAAACTCTGAATGATAGTATTCTCATTTTTCAACCTTACTCCATCACTATTCAGCAATTCTGTATTTTTTGCTTTGTCCAGAATGTAATTAACCACTCCTTTGAAACCTTGTCCTTTTACAATTTTTGCTATCATTTTAAATCAAATTTATCAGCTTATCAATTTTGTCAGCCAGATGCAAGTATTCACTTCTCGCATTTATGTAACCTTGGGCATTTGCCTTTCGGGCAATTTGATTGAGGTTATTTGCCATGCCGCATAATTTCCGAATATGGTCATGAATCTCTGGAGTCAGTCGTTGTTTTACCGTGCTGTTTTTTACACACCGACGGACGTATTCACTCCTATTAATACCTGCGTCCATTGCAAGAGCTTTAAGTGAATAATATTCTTCAGTTGCCATTTTTATATTCACTCTATATCCTTTTTTCTGAGCAGTTGCTTTGGGAGGCCTTCCTCCTTTATTTTGATTTCTCATGTGCTTACATTTAATAATTAGACCAACGGGATGTAACGGCTTTGCAAGGGTTTTGGTATGACCAAAACATAAACTTGCTCCGTTGAAAAAAAGTCTGTCCCTCACAGCTTTGTGCCCCTGCCTTTTTTCATCTCCTGAACCTGTTTTTTGCCACAGAGGAAATCATTCAAATCTTTGTGCCCGGCATATTTTACCGACATGTTTTCGGTAGAAGAACAAGAGGATTTTATCTTCTGGAATGCTTTTCTGCCACTTTCATCATTGTCCAAATAGCCATTAATATTTTTATGCTCTTTCAGAAATACCAATGACTTTTGAACATTGGCAACCGAATTTAAAATTGCCACATCGTATTTCGTTTTTTCGATTTTTTGCAATGTTAAATAGGAAAGAAAATCCCAAAAGCCTTCAAAGGCTAAACAGGTGTTATGGCCATTTTTTATCGTGGTAATTGCTTTGGGCGGAATACAGGCTTTGAAATTTGGAGGGCTGCTCA
>JBBSBP010000087.1:0-21448 GCA_038251165.1 Bacteroidales bacterium
ATGGCATTGATACTGAATTCGGGGGAGTCTTTGTGGAGGGACCTCACTCAGGAGGCGTATCCGACCGGGAGAAAGAATTCTGGCAGCAGGCAGAAGTGCTTACTGCTCTCCTTGATGCATTTATTATGTTTAAGGATACGGTTTATTGGGAAGCATTTAAGAACGTACACAGATTTGTGTTTGATAAGATGATCAACAAGGGGGTGGGAGAGTGGTACCCGCTGATGACCCGCGAAGGTGTTCCGGTATGGACCCATATGGGACACTCATGGAAGATCAACTATCACACCGTCAGGTCGATGGTGCTGAGCATTAACAGGATGGACAAGATACTATCTGATTTATGATATGAAATTATCCCTGGCCCCTCTTGACTGGATTGTGCTGTTTATTGTTATGACAGGTAGCCTGGGTTACGGGATGTATATGGCATACCGTAAAAAATCGGGGCAGAACAGCTCAAATTTCTTTCTTGGGGGCCGGTCGATCAAATGGCCTGTAATCGGCGCCTCGCTTTTTGCTACAAATATTGGGGCTGAGCATCTGGTAGGACTTTCAGGCGATTCTTACCGTTATGGTCTTTCAGCCGGACTGGTTGAGCTTACGACCGTGATAACTCTCGGCACTGCCTGTGCGATTTTGTTCCCCTATTACATGAAAAATAAGCTGTTTACAATACCTGAATTTCTGGAAATAAGGTACAGCCGCCGCGCAAGAACATTCTTTTCAGGACTGATGCTTATAATCAGCATTATGACAAAGCTGGCCTTTACTCTTTTTGCAGGTGCGCTTGTTTTGCACAGTATCCTGGGCTGGAATATAATGTCGACAATTTTTTACATTGGCATTATAGTCGCCATTTTCACTATTATAGGTGGTTTTACTGCAGTGGCATACACCGATGCCATTCAGGTTATTATAATGGTTGCAGGATCAGTGATCATGCTGCTGATAGGGCTCGACAAGGTTGGAGGCTGGCACGGACTTTTGGAGAAAGCACCACAGATGATGTCAGTGGCAAAGCCATATGACGATCCGGTATATCCTTTCTGGGGAATCCTGGCAACGGCATTCTATGCCGGAATTTTCTACTGGGGAATGGATCAGGTAAATGTTCAGAGAGCCCTTGCGGCTCCTGATCTGAATAATGCGCGGTGGGGTGCAATGTTCGCCACGCTTCTGAAGCTTCTGCCGATATTTATTTTTGCCCTGCCGGGAGTTATAGCTTTTGCCTTGTTCCCGGGCGAACTGCAGGGAGATGATACCAAACAGACATTTGTCCTGCTCCTTAATAAGCTGCTTCCCTCAGGCCTGAGAGGATTGCTTATGGCCTCATTGCTGGCGGCATTAATTACATCGCTCATTGGGGTTTTGAATTCGGTTTCAACTCTCGTTGTGAGGGACTTTATCGTTGAATTCAGGCCTGCAACAACTGAAAGAAGACAGGTGACTCTCGGGCGGTTTGTTATAGTAATAGTCACTTTACTCGGGATCGGTGCGGCATATATGGTTTACAAAAATGAGGAGGGGTTGTACAAATATCTTCAGACAATAACAGCTTACCTTGTTGTGCCTGTATTTCCTGCTATCCTGTTCGGAATAGTAAGCAAAAAGGTCACAATGAAGGGAGCAGCTGTTTCGATTTTTATCGGAATAATTATTGCGACAATTTTCGTAATTGACCAGATGCTGGGCCCCGAAACCGGAAAAATGGTCTTCCCATTTCTTCATCACAAGCTAACCCTGAATTTCGGTTACCGTGGACTATGGGCTGAAATTCTGATCACATTGGTATTGTTTGCCGTATCTGCCTTTACTGAAAAGACAGAACCTTCGAGGCTTGAAAAAACGACAATTGACTACTCCAGGGGACTTGCACCTTTTAAAGGATTGACAGACTGGAGGCTCCATCTGGGGATCCTTACGCTGATCACAATCTTAATTCTTATATGGCTGAAGTGAACTCAGCGTGATCTCAGGCGAAATCCTCTGTCAATAAATTATGGTACAGCTCACACAGGAAATCCCTGTTGTCGGCTGACAAATAATGCATTTCCCCTCCCATTCGGCTGAATGTTTTGCAATACCTGAGATAATACGCCGGATTATCAGAAGGAGGTTCTCCGTTTTTATTCCAGTCCCACTCATTTTTTGCAAGGTCAGCGATTATCATGAAGTGGTTGTTTATATGGCCTCCGCTTTGAATTTTAAGGTTTTGCGACATTGAAAGTGATTTCTCAAAAATCATCGGAGACATAACTGCTGAACCGACTGACAAGTAAACCCCGTTTTCAAGGTTGCTGACACTCCTGGCATAATAAAGAAAATCAGTCAGTGCTGTTCGTCCGATTGCTGCTCCGTGATTCAAAGGATGAGTGTAAATTATGTCATGTCCGATCATCGGATGTCCGGTGAAAGGGATATTAAGATCATATGCAGCCCTTTGAACCGAATTTTTTTTAAAGGGATGGGGAATGCTCATGAAGCCTGGATTAATCTTGTGTTTCAGGATAATGTCATACAGGTCTATCGCTGCTGAGACGTATTCAGGATCAGTTTCCATTTTTTCAGAAGCTTCTTTCATAAGAAAGGTTGGCTCAGGAATGTTTAATCCTTCCCGTGAGATCATTTTTCCGATTGATTCTCCGTAACCAAGTTTTTCAAAAGCGCCGATAATTAATGCCAGATTTAAGAAGAATCCGGTTTCTTCCCAGATTCCGAACTCTCCGGTATTTAAATTCTCCCTGACATTCTCACCTGATTTCCCCTGATATGCAAATTCCCAGTCGTGGATTATGCCTGCCCCGTTTGTCGCAAGATGGGTTACCCAACCTTTTCGTATCAGCTCTGTCAGAACAGGTCCAAGTCCGTTTTTTATTGAATGTGCACCAAAGGCAAGTATTACGGAACACTTTCCCTTCCGTGCGTTAATGATCTTCAACGCTGTCTTTCTTATCAAATCCTTATCATCTTCCTTAAGGTTATCAGGCCTGAATGTCAAAGGTATCTTCTTCTCAGCGAAGGAGATCTGATTTTTGCGCTCCTTAAGGCTTTTTATTAACAGCCTGCTCCGGTCAAATTTTGGATGGGGCATCTATCTGATATTTAGCAATCCAAGTAATTTTTCAGGCTGGGAGAAATCGGGGACTATAATATCGGCACCGGCTTTGATCAGTCTTGTACGCTTTCCCTGGTTTAGCCCAAATCTCCTTAATTCATTACTGGCAATGCCAGCAGTTATTCCTCCTCGTTTGTGAGTTTCCCTGATCTCAACAGGGCCGTCGCCAAATGTTACGATTGAAGCAGCTTCATTTTCTCCGATTGAATCCAGAATAGTGTCAAGAACCATTTTCTTTGAATCTGCATTTATGTCGCCTGAAGCACCAAATATCCTTCCTTCAAAAAGGGAATCATATCCGAGCACACCAGCTTCATGTTTTACATCAGCTTCATCGGTACCGCTTGTAAGAAATAATCTGATACCTTTTTCGTGGAGCATTTTAAGGAAAGGAATTGATCTTTTTATAGTGAAGTCCTCAATTGAGAGTTCCCCATTCTTAAGCTTTTCCTCGCGCTTCCTGACCATTTCCATGAGGTCACTATTATAGATCTCTTTATACCCCGATTCGTCAAGGATCCTGTCTTCAGGGATAAAACCAAACTCCCTGATTAAACCGAGAAGGATCCTCATCTGTCTAAGAGTTTGTATGCCTGTTGTTTTATCAATTAATTCAAATACAGCTGTTTTTACCTTTTTGTACAAGGATTCATCCGCATCCTGGTACTTATCCCCCAGGACCGCCCTGATCATCATTGGTGCCATTATCTGTTCCCATCCTTCACGCAATGTGGAAATAGTTCCGTCGTTATCGAAAATCGCATAACTGATCCTGATATCTGCAGGCCATTTCGTAATAATTTCAATCTCTGATTTCTCATGATAATCAGCGTGCCTGATATCTTCAGCAAGCTCAGGATGATATATATAATCTGCATCGCTACCTATCCTGAAAACTTCTTCCGGGGAGGCTGTCCCTGTCTGAAATAATTTCTGTACAGTCACTCCGGCTGTGAATGTTCCGATCTCACCGGCAGTTTCGAGAGAATAACCTGCAGCCAGTGCGGCTGCAGCTCCTGCAAGATAACTATCCCCCGCTCCGACGGTATCGGTCCTGGAAATAATCATCATTCCTCCGATTTCCGAAATTCCCTTATCATCAGTTACAACCGAACCCCTGCTGCCGCGGGTTATAATGAGAGGCTTCCGGTATTTTTCGTAAAGATGCTCTGCCGCATATATTACTTCCTGATACGACACTATTTCTCCCGGCTCTTTATGTATTTCGCATAGCCTGGCTGCCTCTGAATCATTCATTTTACGGTAGGCTCCCCTGTAGTAGTCGGTATAATTTCTGCTGTCAGCAATAAATATATTTTCAGGAAACAGACTTATGACCTCGACAAGCTTTTGCCTGAAATATTCAGTATGAATCCCGGATAAAACCTGCTGGTTTATAATTACCAGATCCGTTTCAATGGTTTCTTTTTGCAGATTCAGAATCAATCTTTCAGCTGTCTCATCTGACAGGTAATTGAAATTGCCGAAATCAATGCGGTTTTGTTCATTCTCATCAACATGGGGTTTAATATAAACATGTGTTGCCCATTCTTTGTCCTGGATCAACATGTTTTTGGTATTTATTCCTGTTTGATTCATAATTGAGATCATTTCAGCACCAAAAGGATCTCTTCCGATGACCCCGAATGCTTTAATCTCTTTTATCTCCAGCGCGGCCATGTTATTAGCGACATTTCCTGCTCCGCCCAGGGAGTATTTCTGGCGGCGTACAGGCTCGGTCGGTTTTCCGGTTTCAATCGATATTTCACTTTTGGATTCATCAACAAACCAATAGGCATCGAGACAGTAATCGCCCACAATAGCTATTTTAACTGACTTGATCTTTTCCAGCACTTCATTAAGAAACTCCGGTTTCATTAGTATAGGATTTAAAGACTGTAAAAATGATTTTCAACAATCAGGCATATTGCATGCAGTACTGGCAAATGCAATTCCTGTACCCAGGCGGTCCTTGTTTCCGGAACATTTACGAGCAGATCGCAAAATTGTTTCATTTTGCCGCCTGTTTTGCCGGATAAGCCTATGACATTTAAATTCAATGCTTTGGCTGAGATACAGGCATCCAGAATGTTCTGTGAGTTACCTGAGGTGCTTATTCCTACCAGAACGTCACCTTCCTCGCCATAGCCAATTACCTGCTGTGCATAGATAAGAGAAGGGTCAATGTCATTCGCTATTGCCGTGGCAAGAGCAGTATTTGCCGGAAGGGAGATTGCAGGCAATGAGTGTTCAAGCTTTTCACCCAGGAACTGGCCCCTTGTACCTGAAATTTCATGCAATCTTTCTTTAAAGCTTTCATCAAGAGGGCGTTTCGATTCAAAACTCTTCATAAGTTCTGCTGCAAAATGGTCAGCATCGGAACTGCTTCCTCCGTTTCCGCAGATAAGCAACTTTCCTCCCCGGGTATAACATTCGATAATCATACCGGCCGCATCAGAAATAGTATTCCTTAAACCCGAAAGTGAAGGATACCGTTCGCATAGAAGGTCAAGGGTCTTGTCATTCTTCATGTAAAAAAGATTATTCTGTTATAAAAATATTAATTTTAATGCTGATTCCAATTTTAAATTAAAGTTACCGGCTGGTTATGGCCAAGTCTCAGGTCAAAAAGACTGTGTTTCTACCGGTGATAAAAGAACTTATTCCTGCTTGTTTAGAGAATGCATCATGACAGGAAAACTCTGCGACATCTACGGGACTTTGCCCGCCCGCTAAAATTTTAATATTCATCAGCCACTGCACATTACACACATTTGCAGGTCCCACATGGTCAACTCACAAAACAAAACTTGCAAAAGAGTGTAATGTGCTCTCTTACAATTTTACTAACTTGGTTGGTCTAACTTAATATGATTCATGATGATAAATAAAGATGACATATTTTACATTGGAAACACTATTTCTGACCTGCCTTTAACCGATCTGATATAAATACCAGAATCGTTTTTTCATCTTCCCATATCGTGCTTTTTTCGCGGTATACAGCCAATGACCCATTGTTTATTCTTATGGTTGACATCGCTTGCGTTGCCCTGTCAATGATCTCTTTATGATGATAAGGTGTTAAGTCTCCCACATAATAGAACCCTAAGCTGTTCAAACCCCTTCACGGATGGCGTGCTTTACCATTTCTATGGCTTTCTGTATCTTGCTTTGAGTGTACTCTCCGATGCGTTTGTTTACAGCTTCAGACTCTTGGCGAACCTTCGAGTACTGCTTAGCACGTTGCTTTTTGGTCATTCCGAAGGGCTTTTCCGGGCGGCTCCCTTCTTCCCCATGAAGCGAAAAATCGAGAACCGTCTGCGTCTTACCATCAGTACGACAGAGGAAGAGTGCCTTAAACCCAAGCAAGGATTGCTTTGCTGTCATCTTTCTCTGTAAAAAAAAAATTTAATTTCTGAGAAAATGTTTGTACTTTCGAGTCTGGGCATTGGTTTCAGTATTTGTTGTTTCGTCGCTTCAAATATACTGATTTTCAGACACATCTGAAAATATCTTTGCCTTTTTTTATGCTTGAGCGATTAACTTTTTACTACTTGCGAAACTTAAATTGATAATACTCTTGAAACTGCTGCATCATTTGAACTTGCTGAGAATTATAAAAAAGATTTTCATGTAGTAAAATATAATCAGAAATACTCGGCGGCATATCATTTAATGATGCAATGGGATTACCTGATGAATCAATAATTGAAGACAAGCTATTTTTGGTTATGGTTAAGCTCTGGTGAGATATACTATTTCTAAAATCGTATTAATCTATTTACCAAATATGAAATCAATTCTTTGGACCGGAAAACTTTCACTTTCAATCAGGTTACTTGTAAACGCCAATAATATTCTGGCCTGGCTTCTTGGTAATACAAAAGATAAGGTTGAAATGAAAGAGCGAATTAGGCTTGGTTATGAAGGAATATTTACAAATCATGTTACACGATATGATGAGCTTTCAGCTTATTTTCAGAAAAGAACTGCATTAGCTCAGTTAGAAGGGATAGATTTCCATGGGAAAGAAATAATTGATATAGGCTGTGGAACAGGCATTATTGCATTTCTTACGATGGATTCAGGTGCTGCAAAAGTGATATGCGGCGATATCTCAGATTATATGCTTAAAAGAGGAAAGGAGAATGCTAAGGAACTCGGTTATAATTTAAAACAGATTCAATTCAGTCAGCTTGATGCAGAATCTTTACCTTTTGATGATGAAAGTTTTGATATTGTTCTTTCAGGTAATGCTTTTGGATTATTTCCAAATCAACAAAAAGCTGTTAAAGAGATGTTTCGTGTTTTGCGTCCAGGTGGTATGTTGTCATTAGGCGCTCATGGTCCTGAACATTATTGGGAAGCTATCGATACGACGATAAGAGCTCTTAATAAGAAGAATTTACTTGGTTATCGTTTTGAGTTCTGGCCACGAACCGAGAAACAGATTCATGTCTTAATGGAAAATAATGGTTTCATAGATGTCAGGACAAACAGATTCATCTGGCGAAACTTATTCAAAAATCCAATAGAAGCTTGTGATTTTTTTGCAGCAGTCTCCTCAAACTGGTGGTATGCTAAGATTCCTGACAATAAGAGATCTCAGGAGTACGATAAAACCCAGAAGTATTTTATTAAAAATGGAATAAGGATTATAACGGATGATGTTATTGTAGCATATGGAATAAAGGCCTGATTTAAATACTATAACATTGTATAAAACTCCAGAGATCTGAAAAACTCAATAATAATCATTTGGCACCAAACTCCTAAATCGCAGGCCCCTGTAGATAAATGATTTACATGGGCCTTTATATTCTCTGTTGACGGGATTGGTGACGGATTTTGTAACTACTGCAAAGTCGGACAGATTGACCACATCTGGGCAGTGAAAAATCATTTAATATAAATGACTTGAGGACAAGCCATCAACTTCCGCCTAAGGCGGTCAATTTAATCCGGACAACTATGATCAGGACTACTGGTTTTTGCACCGGCAAGGGATTAATTTTAATTTTATTAACAGATCTTTATCTAGTCTATTTTAATATCACCTAAAAAAACTTCCCAGATCGAAAGAGAATCTGCTCCAAAATGTTTTATCCTTTTAATAAGATAAATATCAGCATTTAACATGCCGCTGATGATCTCGGGTGAACTTCCTGAGTCATAAGATATTCGAAGTTGGCTAAAGGAGAGGCAACCTATGAAAAGAGTATCATTTTTTATGGTCAGGGGCTTTTTTATACTGATCATGTTGGGCTTTATCCAGAAACTCATTCCAGAAGCCAGACTTCTGTCATTTAATTGTTTAACTGACTTTAGGTTGTACTGGTTATATGCCTTGTTCCAGGCAGCAATGTCAGCTCCTGCAGATAAGAATAGTCTTTGGGACATTTCTGCTGCCTTTTGCCTGAAAGCAATGTCAAGAGATGAATCTGATGCAATTTTCAGATGGCCGGCAAAATCAAGAAGCTTCTGTTTTGCGGTTTCTTCATAGGCGCTTAAGGCTTTGTTATCAGGCAAATTTACTTCAAAAGCCTGCCGGATACTATCCTTGGATTCCATAATTCTCTTCTCAGATATTACTTCAGCCATATCACTGTTTTCTGTGCAGCCATCGGCACCACAGAAGAGAAAGATGACTATAAGCGCTGTGATGTTACCTATCCACTTCATCTTTCTTTTTATTTACCTTATATCTGAGTACAACAATCTTACCCTGACGGTATTTTGAATCCATAATCTCAATCTGATCAAGACTTGATACAGGCATCGTCAGCTTATCAATAAACTCCTGTTTATTAAAGAGCTCCATTCCGGTTCTCTCATTATTATCAGGAAGTTGAAATATCATTGCTTCATCACTAATGATATTGTTTAGTTGATCTCGTCTTTTCTCCCATCCTTTCACATCTTCCCGAGAAAAAATTTTGATCATAAGTGCATACGAATCAACATTTAACCTGATTTGCTCGGTTCGGTTAAACTTTTTTAGAGTCCTGGTCAGAGTGTCTGGAAGATAGTAAGGTGCAAAAACTGCCAGTTTAATTCTGCCTTGATCTGTCCTTAAGGTTATAATGCCGTCATTATCTGATAAATAACTTACGGGGGATTCGTTTTGCAACAGAAGGTCAGCCTTAATTACATTCCCTCTGACAGGCTCTCCGGTATCGGCATCGATAAAAGCAAACCTGTAATTCTGTGTATTTATTATCCTGAATAATATTATTAACAGGATTACGACAGACAACAAAATCAATGGGACTTTTATAAAAATAGAATTAGATTCTTGGATCTTAAATGACAGTGGGACCTGTTTCATGTTTTTATGCCTGAAATCATTCCAGTTGAGATAACCGGCGTACTGGCTAAGCATATTTAGCACATCAATCCTGGGCAAAGATTTACCAGTTGATTTTACATGGGTATAAAACCACTTTTCACTCAGGCGTCCATTCACCTTTTTGTGCAGTTCTTCCTGAAAGTCGGTTATTTCCTGACCCTTCCATTCTGATATTTCAGGGTTAATTCCCGGATAGGATACCTTCATTACAGTTGCGATTTCCTTCTGGAGAAGTTGTAAGAGTATTTTATCGTCCGGGCGCAATTTGGGATTTATTATTTCCAGATGCTTGCTAAATAGTTGTAAATTACTTTACAGCGAATTTACAAAAGAATTACAATTTGAATTGATTCATTACGAGTTAATTTAAACCTTAATTATAGAATTATTAAGAATTAGCTTCTTGTAAAAGCAAACCAGTCAAAATAACTAAACTATAGTATCATGAAAGAAAAGTCACTTTACTGGATTCCGAGGATTTTAACAATTGTCGCAATCCTATTTATGCTTATGTTCTCATTAGATGTATTCAGTGAAAACCAACCTCTCGGCAAGAAATTGCTGGGCTTCCTGATACATAATATCCCGGTAATAATCTTAACTGCAATTTTAATTATTGCATGGAAAAGGGAACTAATAGGCGGTTTACTCTTTATCCTGGCTTTTTTGGCAGCAGGGATTCTTTTCAGGTCGTTTTCAGGAAATCCGGCCTCATTAATTGTGATATCCCCGTTTATAATCACGGGAGTATTGTTCATTGTTCATCAGCTGATATATGGAAGGGATGTTACAAAAACATAAAATTCTGATTGAAATAAACTTGTGAAATATTATTAATTTAAATCCAATACAATGAAAACACTTCATATTACAATCAAACCACTTTTATTAGTAATCATTCTGATCTCATTTACATCCTTCTGCAATACAACCCCTGCACAGTCAACAAATAAAGTTCTGAAAATTGGGACATACGATTCAAGGATAATAACTTTAGCATATTCCCGCTCCGAGGCATTCAATGCTCATCTGTCTGAATTACAGAAACAGAGTGAAGCCGACTTTCAGGGAAATGATTCAACGAAGAAAGTCGAAGCAGCTTACAGAATGATAACATTTCAATATCTGCTTCACCAACAGGTATTCTGCACTGGTTCAGCATCTTCGGTACTTCACATTGTAAGGGATAAGTTACCGCAGCTGGTGATGGAAGAGGGGGTAGAAGCAATTGTAAGCAAATGGGAGCTGACTTATAGTGATCCTTCCATAGAAATAGTTGATCTGACAATGGCCCTGGCAAAACTCTATAATCCTACGGGAGACTTTGAAAACATGGCTGCTGAGGTTGGCAAACAAGATCCAATTCCATTGGAGGAGTTTACAATAGAGGAAGTTGTACAAATGTGGAAGATGTTTGAATCGAGGTATATGGGGAAATAACAATTTTCTAAAACGGAATGGGATATAATTTACATTATCTTTATTAAAGATTCATAAACCCTCAAAAGACAAAGCTATGATCGGACATCTACATCAACACATTACGTCGGAATTGCAGCAGAATACAAAAACCGACACAATTTTCATTCTGAGCGCCATAATGCTAAACCTGATAACCCTTGGAATTAATTCTGGCATGGTTGAAAAATCAAGGACCGATAATTCACTGCTTATAGTAATGTTCCTGTTTGTAACACTTATCGTACTTGTGAACATCGTAGTGATTTTTGGTCTATTGAAAGGAAAACAAACAAGGCTGAAGCTTGGGTCAGGACTGCTCCTGATGTATAAAGATCAGGGTGTGGATAAGTACTATGATGAGACACTGCTGGGAAATTACAACATCCGGTATAACCTGTTCATCATGGTTGTAACATTTACAGGAATAATTGCCATCGCTGTCCCATTCGTTTTACGCTGATTAATAGGGTTAAATATTAACAGAGTTGTTTATGGAAAATCATAAAAAGAAGCTGCTATCCCCCCGGCATTTAAAAACAATGTCAGTGGCAGGAATAATATTCATGTTAATTCCTGTTTCAATATTTGCAATTTGGATTTATAGTGCAAATAAAGGAAGCACTCAGGCAGATAGTGTAGCTATTTTTAACAGCTATTTCCCTTCTTTTTTGCAGGGGCGATTTGACACCACAATTCTAAGTATTGGTTTCTGTATAACTGCAATTTTTTTCTCCATACGGGGCCTTAAGCTGGAAGGTAAATTGTGGTATACAATCAATCTTATAATTATCATTATTAGCTCATTACTACTATTCCTTAACCTTTTTTCAATGATGTAGTTTAAGAATCATCATTATAAATTGTATTAGCCACTTAAATGGTTGGACATATAATCTTCAAAGAGATTAGGAGGTTGTTTAATTTTAACCAGTTTAAGGATTATGAAAAAGAAATGACTATTGAAACAAAGTGCCTTCTAATCCAACCAGAATTTTCAGAGCATAGCGCCTTGAACTATAAAGATGTTTGCGAAATAGTTGGTGCCAAATACCCTATTCCACCTCTAAACCTTATTACCGTTGCAGCACTCTTCCCTCAAACCTGGCATTTCAAACTAGTTGACCTTAATATTGAAGCCTTGAATATTGAAGCGATCGAATGGGCCGATCTGGTATGTACCGGAGGAATGCTTTCACAACAAAAAGGAATATTATCACTGATCGAGCTAGCTCATTCGTATGGGAAAAAAGTAGCAATAGGTGGACCAGAGCCCACATCACAACCCGGGTTATATCAACATGCCGATTACCTAGTATTAGGAGAAGGAGAAGTTACAATTCCGGATTTTCTCAACGATCTGTCTTTAGGAAAGGAGAAGGGCGTTTATCTCCCATCTGGAATGGCGAGGATGGGTGAGGCAGTTGTACCACGTTTTGACCTTATACAATTCAATGCTTACCTGTTCATGGGGCTCCAGGTGTCACGTGGTTGTCCTTACCGATGCGAGTTTTGTAACGTGATTGAACTCTTTGGCAGAAAACCAAGAGCCAAAAAAACAGATCAGGTAATTGCTGAACTGGACGCACTCCATAAACTGGGCTATAGGGGACATGTCTTTTTTGTTGACGATAACTTCCTGTCCAATAAAAAAATAATAAGAGAGTTGTTGGAAAGAATTGCAGAATGGTCTTCTTCAAAAAAATACCCTTTCTATTTTGCTGCTGAAACTTCTATCGACCTTGTGAACAACGATGAGGTTTTAGAACTGCTTAAAAATGCTGATTTCAGGTACATTAGCATAGGGATTGAAACACCTGAAAATGAAGTACTTCAGCAGGCTCACAAAAATCAGAATATGAATCACTCCATTCCTGAAGTTGTTAAAAAATTGATGAGCTATGGAATAATTGTAGATGCAAGCTTCATTTTGGGTTTTGACAATGAAACCAGGCAAACCGCCTCATTATTAATTCAAAGCATTCAGGATGCCGGAATATGCATGGCCATGATTGGAACACTTTATGCTTTGCCCAACACCCGGTTGTTAAATAGGCTTAGCAAAGAAAAACGTCTGTTTACTGAGGAGACTATAGTGTCGGACTCAAATACAGAAGTAGACCAGATGACCAGCGGTTTAAATTTTATTACAAAGCGTAGCCGAAAGCAAATATTAAGAGAGTACATCCATATTCTGGAAAGTGTCTACAGTCCTGCAAATTATTATGAACGGCTAAGCATGCTTGGTTTGAACTTGAAGGTAAGCTATAAGCAACGGCCTGGATTTAAAACCGGCTTAAGCATGTTTTATTCCTTTTTGAAAATTTGCTCCAGAGTAGGTTTTTCTCACAAGACAGGTATACTCTATTGGAGACTAATATTAAAAACCCTATTTCAAAATCCTAAAGCAATTGAGGCGGTTGCTAGTCTTGCTGGCATGTATATCCATCTTTCGAAACATGCTGATTTTATCAAAGGTATAACACGTGATAAAATCAGCCAAATTGAAGCAATTGGCGAGAAACAATATGAACTAACGAGAATGAAACGCATATCCTAAATCAAAATTTATGATCATGAACATTCACCATGGTAACGACCTGGAAAAGAAGATAATTGAATTGTCAGATTCTTTGAATACCCCTTTTTATATTTATGAAACCAATAAGATTAAACAACTGTGCCGGCAATTCATGGACATTAATTACGATCTGAAATCGATCCATTTTGCTATGATGGCCAACTCAAACAGAGAATTTCTAAAGGTGATTCAACAAGAAGGCTTAAACGTTTTTGTTAACTCGGTAATTCATTTGGATACAGCATTGTCTATAGGTTTCAAACCTGAGCAAATCATATTTGCCGCATCGGCTATGAACGATGAAACCATGAAATTAACCAGGAACCACGGAGTATATGTTTTTTTGGATTCATTGGGGCAGTTCAACAAATGGAATGAGCTTTTTCCTCAAGGGATTGTTGGCATCCGATGTAACATTGGGGAACTGGTCGATCCGAAATACACAACAGCAGGATACTTTATCGGTGAAAAAAGCAGATTGGGTTTAAGCCTCGATTCAATTGAAAAATTGAAAGGAAATGCCAACATCAATGGTTTGCATGTTTACGTGGGAACCAATATAACAGATGTGGATTATTTCTTTAAATGTTATCAACAGATCATTGAGCTTGCTGAATGGTTCCCTGGGATTGAATACATCGACCTGGGTGGCGGTTTTGGGATTGGAGAAGAACAATACGTTCAATTCGACATGAAAACCTATGGTGTGAAAGTAACTGATCTTATGAATCAAGTGAACAAAAACCTGGGCCGAAAAATTAAATTAATACTGGAGCCGGGGAGAATTGTTGGTGCGGAATCAGGATATTTTGTAGGAAGAGTGGTCGATGTGAAGCATAGGAACAATCGTCAGTTAATTGGTATTAATGCCTCAGTTGTTCAATTTCCACGACCACTTTTTTATCCCGATAGTGCATCCCATCCTGTCCAAATTATCCATACAAACGGCACAATGCCATCCATTGAGAATGTTAAATCGATAATTTATGGTTGTTCTACCTATTCGCGTGATTTTCTAGCTAAGGATGTTGAATTACCAAATGTGTATCCCGGCGATATTGTTGTATTAGGGCATGCCGGTTGTTATTGTGCCAGTGCTCACACCGATTTTTTAGGTTTCCCAAAGGCAAAAGAAATTTTCATATAACATGAGTATTCAATTCAAAATAGTAAGCAACAAACAAGAACTTTCTGCTTTTTACCTGATAAGTAATGAAGTATACAAAAATATTCCACTGCATAGATCTACGGAAGAGGATATTACAAAACTGTTAATTGAGGGGCCTTCGGCCTTCCATCAACATGCTTCAGTAAGTCCTTATCTAATCACCATGGGAAGTAAAACTGTTGGCAGATTTGCCTTGATAAACGACACTCATTTGCCACAATACATCCAGGTTTCTTTTTTTGAAGCCTTACCCGATCTTTATGGAATAGATACTCTGATCATTGAGTTAGCCAGAAAAGAATTTCCTGATAGCACAAAAATTGTCTTTGGATTAAACGGCCATCTGAATTATGGAGCAGGTTTTTTGCTCAATAAATACAATCAACCACCTGTATTTGGTTTGCCATATACCCCTGAATATTATACCGAATATTTTAAAAACCTGAAGGTGCGGAAGATGGTTTCCTTCCGTTTTTCAACTCTGCCATTTTTTGATTATCTTGATAAGATGGGCGACCACCCCGACTTGAAAGGGATTACCGTACGGAAGCTAAATAAAAGGAAACTTAAAGAAGAGACGGCCTTATACACCTACCTTAACAATTCTTGTTTCCCCGATCACCCATTTTGGGCCAATCGCGAGGTTAAGGAAGATTTTGAATTGTTTCATCCCTTCCGCTTTCTCATTAAGGAAGAGAATTTATTGTTTGCCGAGAAAGATGGAAATGTAATTGGTTTCTTTTTGTGGTACCCCGATTTTAATCAATTGGTCAATGGATATCAGACACTCGGGTTTAAACATGTACTTAAATACAAGTGGTTCAATCCCATAAAGACATTTCGTTTTACCGAAATAGCAGTTCTCCCGGAATACCAGGTGAGTCATGCGGTACAGGCTATGATTTTATGTGCCACTAAATACATTCGAAAAATGGGAATTGAGCAAGGGGAGGGGGGATTTATATTTGAGGAGAACAGCAGAAGCATTGCCATGACCAGGCGTTTCCTGCAGCGTGTATGTGGTGAAAAAATGGAAGCTTACAGGCAATATGCTGTGTTTGAAAAAGAATTGTAAGCAACAAATACAACATATCTTACAATGGAAAAAGTAGCTGGCATATCAAGCAATAAAAACCAACTGAATATATTGGTGTGCAAGCCTCGTTTGGCCATTCAAACCATTCGGATGAATCAATTTATCAGATGTGAGCCCCTCGAATTGGAATACCTCAATACCGTGCTGCGAAATCATAAACTTACCCTTCTCGATGGTATCATTGATCGAAGAAACCCTTTAAAAATTGCAAAACAAATTAAAGCTCAGATTGTATTGTTTACTTCATTAATAACCACCGTTTCAGATGTTCTCAAGACGGCGGAAAAGTTGAAACAATTGGATCAACCTCCTTTAATTTTTGTAGGAGGCCCCCATGCCGAGGTAGTTCCTGAGAGTTTCTTTTCACCCTATATTGATGGAGTTTTCTTTGCAAATCAATTGGAAGGCATTGTTAAGGTAGTTCAACACATTCAGGAAAATACTCCATACCAACATGTTCCCGGCGGAGCATTTCGGATCAACAATCAAATGATAAAAAATCCTTCAGCTCCTCTGGATCCTTTGCACATTAAGCGACCTAAACATACTCTTCTGGCGAAAGATCCCAATCGCTATCATATCATTTATTACAAGCCCTGCGCGACCATTAAAACATCTTTTGGATGCATGGGAAAATGTACCTTTTGTTTTTGTTCCGAAATGCATGCAGGTGGATATGGCGCAAGACCCATGACTGATGTGGTTGCCGAAATTGAAGAGATTCCCGTAAACAATATCCTCATCCTGGACGACAATTTCCTCATCTCCAGAAAACGACTGTTGGAGTTTTATGAACTGATGAAGGGGGAAAAATTGAGAAAGAATTTCATAGCCATTGGCAATGCACGTTTCATTGCCGAGAACCCCGATGTGATGGAAAAACTAAAAAGCGTGGGGCTCAATGCCATGATGGTGGGATTTGAATATGTAAGCAACGAAGAACTTCAAGAGGTTCATAAAGACGCTACAATTAACGATAATAACCGCACTATTGAAGTGTGTAAGAATCTGGATATAGACCTGTTTGCATTGTTCATTATTAATCCGGACTGGACACATTCAGATTTTAGAAAACTGGCGGCCTATGTGAAAGAAAATGAAATCCCTTTTGCGCTCTACTCAACCTTAACCGTATTCCCGGGAACGCAAATGGCAAAAAATGGTGCACCTTTTGAAAGTGATCCCAGGAAATGGTGGAGGTACGATCTGTTACGATTACACAGCCAGCCCCGGCACATGTCAAAACCTATGTTCTATTTATGGCTATTCTATCTCTACATGGTTCCTGGATTGAAATTCACCACAATGAAAAAACACCGTTTAAGATACGGGAATTGGGGCGTTGTTAAACATGCCATAATCAGTTTATTTATAGGCGTTGAGTATATGGTGAAATTGATAATTTGGCCATAGTTAACTTTTTAAAACTTATGAATTATGCCATTGAAATAGTAAAAACTGCCGCTGATTTGCCCGAAGAATGGGATCGGATCAGTAAGGATTATTTCCAAACCAGGGAATTCCTGCTGCATACCGAAAAGTATAATTCATGCAGGCAGCGCTATTATTTATTATTTCAGAACTCCTTTCTCAAAGCCGGAGCAGTAATCTATTCCCTGCGACTCGATATGTTTACCTATATGAAAGTGAAAAGTCCATTCACCATGCACATTGCCGGAGTTCCATGCTCGGTTTCTTCAAGCGGAATAATTGGAGATGAGAAACTATTTTCAACGCTATTTGAGGAAATAAAAAAACAGGAAAAGGGAATGTTGTTGATCCTCAACCTGGATAACACAATGCCAGGTGCTGAATTTCTTTCGGGAAGGACTTTGCCCACCATGCTGTTTTCCAATACTTTCCCATCCTATGCAAATTATTTGTCAGGCATACGCACACACTACCGAAGGCGCATACTGCAAATTACAAAAGCTTTTGCAGGAATTGAAAAAAGAGAGATGCCCTGTAAGGATTTTACGGGTGAAATGCATACACAATATCTGGAAGTTTTGAAAAGAAGCAAGGGAAAACTTGAGACTTTGTCGCTTGAATTTTTTCAGCAATTACCTCCGAAATTCATGCTTATAGCATACACCTTCAACAAACGCTTACTGGGGTGGAAAATAACCCTGGCCTTTGGGGAAAAATACTATTTCTTTTTGGGTGGCATCGATTACCGCGCCAATCTAAAATTCAACACCTATTTTAACCTGCTGCTTTATATTTTAGAAGAAGGTATTGAAAACAAAGCTGCGGTGATCGATTTTGGTCAAACGGCAGAAGTACCTAAAATGCGTTTAGGTTGCACAGTTGATGAAAAAACAATGTTGGCACATCACTCTAATCCATTGTTCATGAAATTATTGAGAGCAGGCAAAAAAGTACTGGAATATTCGACGGTGGTTGAAGAAACACATGTATTCAAAACTATCAAGTAAATCAACTTATTCAACACCATTATGAAGATACTTTTTGTTCGACCTAAGCCTTCTAATGAGACCATTGGCTTGCAACACGTTATGCTTGTAGAACCATTGGAGCTGGAAGTACTGGCAACATGTGTTTCAGAGGAAAACACATCAACAATTGTTGACATGATTCTGGAAAAAGAGCCGATAGATTTATTCATCAAAAGAGAACAAGCTGATGTTTTTTGCATTACCGGATACATCACCAATGTTCCGGAAATGATTCAGTACTGCAAAGTGGCAAAATCGATCGATCCAAATATACATACCATTGTTGGAGGAGTGCATTGTGAAGTTTGCCCCGATGATCTGAACAATCCGGCCATCGACTACAGAGTTGTGCGAAATGCCACAACCGTCTTTCCGAAATTAATTGGATTTATAAAGGGGCAAAACGAATTTCCCAACGGTGCATTGAAAGTAAACGACACCGCAAGCAACCTGCCGGAATTCGATTTTACTTTTCCAATTCCCGACCGGACGCTAACCAAATTGTACCGTGATAAGTATTTCTATATTTTCCACAATAAAGTGGCACTCCTGAAAACAGCTTTTGGATGTCCGTACTCCTGCAATTTTTGTTTCTGCAGGGAAATTACACAAAAAAGGTTTGTTGAACGCCCCATGGAAGAGGTAATTGAAGAGATAAAAACCATCGAAGAACATGACATCTACATTGTCGACGACGATTTTCTGACTACCCGGCAGCGGGTAAAGACATTTATTGAAGCCAACCGAAAAGAGTCGCTAAACAAGCATTACTTACTTTATGGCAGGGCCGACTTTATTGCCTGTAATCCCGATCTTATTGCTGATTTTAAAGAGGTGGGGTTACGCACGGTTATCGTAGGTTTTGAATCTTTCTTCGACCACGAACTGGAGCAGTACAACAAAAATATTAATGCAGCCACCAACGAAAAAGCAATGAAGGTACTCAACAATACAGGTATCGAATGTTATGCCACTATTATTCTGCCGCCCGATTGGGGCCGTAAAGAATTTGGCCTGCTAAAGAAAAAAATCAGGCAACTGGGCATTCACTATGTTAACCTTCAACCCATGACACTTTTGCCGGGTACCGAAAACAATCAATACCAAAAGAATTTAATCATCCCCTATTCCGATTTTGCCAGGTGGGATTTGGCTCATGTAACAATTCAACCGGAGAAAATGAGTGTTGCCGACTTTTACAAAGAGTTACTTGGCGTATATAATGCCGCACTCTTTCAACCTGCCTTTCTGCTAGACTATTTGAAAAGATATCCAATTTCACTGCTCTGGAAAATGATTAAAGGAAGTTTTCTGGTTTGGAAACAATACCAGCAAAAGATAAAGGAGGTAAAGCACTATGCCTAAAATTCTATTCATACAACCAACTCAATATGGAATTGACCGGAAGTTGTGCAAACAGAAAAAAATTTATTTGCCAGGACTTGTTTTCCCATTACTGGCTGCCATGACTCCCGGCAACTGGCAAGTTGAAGTTTGCATCGAAGTGGTGGATGAGGTTAATTTTGAAAGCGATGCCGATATCATTGGAATTGGAAGCATGGGCTATGCCATTTACAGGGGCATTGAAATTGCAAAAGAGTTCCGCAAAAGAGGAAAGATTGTTGTGATGGGTGGTTACATGGCAACCCTGGTGAAGGAGCAGATTATTGAATATGTCGATTCGGTAATGGTGGGCGATGCTGAAAAAACGTACCCCTTATTGCTTGCCGATTTTGAAAAGTACGGTAAACTGAAACCGTTCTACGATATTCCGGTCAACGATTTGAAAGGCTTACCCGTTCCGCGTTATGAACTTTTAACCCAAAAGCCCATTGGTGATATGTTGCCGGTGCAAGCCGGGCGCGGATGTAACCTAAAGTGCAGTTTTTGCAGCATTGCTTCGGTTTACAATGGCAGATACCTTACCCGTCCGATCGATGAGGTAATTCGCGACATACTGGCTGTGAAAGACCTTGGTTTTAAACGATTCTATCTTCTTGATGACAACATCGTTTCCAATCCAAACTACCTGAAAGCGCTATGCAAAGAAATAGAACCGATGAAAATGAAATGGGCCAGCCAATGCACATTACACCTTGCCAGACAACCAGAACTGTTAGATGCTGTTCTAAAGTCGGGCGGCAACATGATGAGCTTCGGCGTTGAAAGCATAACTCAGGAAGGACTTAACAAGCTGGATAAAGGATGGCTTAAGGTTGATGAACACAAAAAATTAATTAAAACCCTGATAGATTCGGGCATTTTAGTCAGTGCTGAAATGATTCTGGGTACCGATAGTGACACAGAAGAAAGCATCCGGGAAACTTATGAATTTATTAAAGAAACCAAAATTCCTGTACCGAGGTTTTACATCTTAACACCCGCACCTGGCACACCATTATTTGACGAATACAAAGCTGAAGGAAGATTGATTACAGAAGACCTTGAAAAATTCGACGGGGCCCAATGCGTACATCAACCCGCCAATATATCAGCCGAAAAGCTCACCGAGATGTACTGGTGGCTTTATAAAAAAGTATTTTCGCTGCAGAACATTTTAACCAGAACCCTTTTCCATCCTGCCCTGTGGAAAGCCCCCTTTATGTATCTCTTTGCCTTTTTTGTTAACATGCATTACCGCAAATACATTAAAAAGAAGGTTCCTCCCAATATTTTTTAGCAGAAAAGTGATTACTTTTACGGGTTCATAAGCAGAATCTTAAATTCTTCCAATTGTTCAATTGTGTTTATATTCCAAGTATCGAATAAGAGATTAAAAGCGTCTTTTAAAGAAGTGCCTCTTGCTCTGTCTTTCGGATTAACTTTTGTTTTGTACGATAGAGATACTTCAGATACACTGGAATAACGGTAGACCTGACCACTTCTAGCCGGAATAAATTGACCATAAGATGCCGGAGGTAAATACTTGCTATTTAGTAAGGTATGTTAAATATAATCTGACTGACGAAATGTGGTCAAGGTATCCGGCTTTTATAGTCTACTTTAAATTTGCATATTTAAATATTTGTGAATGGAGTTGATTGTTCTTATCTCTAAACAGATAAAGCGCTTGAAAGATATCAGAAACGGAATACACTAATTTATATCAATAGTGTCCGGCTAAATGTATGAGATTCTTCGCTCCGCTCTGAATGACAAGTAAGTATAGGGTCAAGCGGAATGAGGGGGTGGTTGGAGGCATTGCCTCCAACCACC
>JBBSBP010000088.1:0-21447 GCA_038251165.1 Bacteroidales bacterium
ATTCTCTCTGGAAAGGAGAAATACCATTTGATTTTCAACCAGACGTGCATCTTCAGTACTGATCATGAAAACGCGCCATGGAAACGTGCGTGTTCCGGATGTTTTTGCAATGTAATCAGCTTCCTCCATATTTTGAATGGCCCGATCACCTTTGGGTTCAGACTTCAGTATAACATGCGGATATTTACTTTTAAAGGCCGTTGTGCCGGTAGCTTCCATAAATAAACACGGATAATCGAACAAGTCTGCTTCAGTAATTCCGATTTTGATGTTATGGTCAGCTTTTACCAGGGTTGGAAGAGAGCAAAATCTTCCGGCATTCAGAGAGCTTAACTTTTGATCGAGGTAAATCCTTTCATAATGGGAATAGACGGTTTCCTCTTCCGGAAAAAGCACCGGATAATCACCGGCAAAATTCAGACTGACTTCTTCATTTTTCACTGTAATGTCTTCTTTCATGCTTGTTTCGAAACGGTAGGCTAAACCATTATCGAATACACGGAAGGCTACTGCATAATTTGGTTTGAATACCAGGTTTAGTTGGTTATAGGTATTGTTGATGGTTTTTGATTTTACAGCTACGACCGTTTGCACAATTTCGGAAACTGAAGAAGTTTTGGCCGAAACCAATCTGGGATTTACGCCTAAATTGGCTGTTCCCAAATCAAGACTCATTGTATTACGGGTGAAAATGGAAATCTTGTCAACACTTGCTGACCATTTAATCTGGGTGTCGACCGAAACAGTTACCTCCAGCTTACCATTCGGAGAAGTGATTTTATATTCTTTTGAGAATACATTCAGAACGGGCAGAATGAATAACAGAGAAAAAAATAATTTCATTTTAATCTTTAAATTAAGTCGTGCAAGATGAAAAATGATTCGTGGTTACAGATGGATGAATCTTCCGGAAACATGGACATTTATTCATGGTGTTTAAGGACACACAGTTAAACAAAGCAAAGTTTACAAACTAAACTGATCTGCATCGTTCAAAACAGGAAAGTCAGATTTGAATTTCAACAGTTCGCTGTATGAAAATTCAGCACTGATGATGGATTCATCCGGATTTTTGGACGATTCAATACTGTTTCCCATCGGGTCAATCAATTGTGAATTGCCAGAATATAAAATATGATTTCCGTCCATTCCCACCCTGTTTGCTCCAACAACCCAGGCTTGGTTTTCGATTGCACGGGCCTTAAGCAAGGTGTTCCAAACTTCAGTTCTTGCCTGCGGCCAATTAGCCGAATAAAACAGGATATCATATTCGTCACGGTTCCGGGACCAAACCGGGAACCGCAGATCGTAACAAATCAGCGGACAAATGCGCCAGCCCATATAAGTTACAATCAACCTCTCCGTTCCTTTCTGGAAATGACGTACTTCATTGCCCATCGTGAACAGGTGGCGTTTATTGTAAAAATGAATTTCATCGCCAGGTTCAACAAAAATCAGCCGGTTGAAATAATCGTCATTTTCCCTGATGATCAGACTTCCGCAAAGTGCAAGATTAAGTTCTTTGCAGCGTCTTTTCATCCACTTCACCGTTTCGCCATCCATGGATTCGGCCAAAACCGAAACATTCATCGAAAAACCTGTGGTAAACATTTCAGGGAGAAATACCAGATCGGTCTTTTCCGGTATTTCCTGAAGCAGTTCATCTATTTTTGCCCTGTTGTCCTCCGGCTTTTCCCAGACTGTATCGGGCTGAAATACAGAAATTCTTATAGTTTCATTAGTCATAACACAATATCAGGTTAAACGCTTGAGCATAAAGTATCTTTCAATCAGGCACAAGATTACAGACAACAACAAATGTAACTTCCGGTAAATTCATATCCTGAATAATTGGCCTGAGATCTCCACATCTTATTCGATTTTAAATTCCTCTACATGAATGGCATGACAATAGTCTTTTAACAATCTGACTGCTGACTGCACTGCAACTTCCAATTGATCGTCACCTCCAAAATCGATCAGAATCATTAAAAAATGTTTTGTTTTTGCGTTGACTTCAGTGCGTTGCGAATCGCTGGTCGGAGTACCAAAGGCTCCCAGCTCATCCCTGAAAACAGGCAGGTTTTCAATATTCAACATGCCCTTTCCGATTCCGGAATAAGGTTCATCGGATTGTCCGATTCCAAAAGTGATATCGCCCCGGATCTGATCAGAATCGTAACCACCGATGGAGAAACCACTGCTGATGGAAACCAGGTTCAATTGATCGACCACATTGCAGATCTGGTACAGTCCTTTCCCGGATACAACTCTTCGCAGCAATGCTTCGGCCGACAAACGATAACGCGCAGGATCCTTTCCGCAGGCTTTGTAAGCTTTTCGTGAAGCAGCGATAGGCGGAATTTTAGAAATATTTTCTGTGGTCAGCGATTTACCTATCATTTGAACCTGCCCGTCAATTTCCGACAGCAGTTCAGGAGACGATCCTGAAATAAGCACATCTGATTCGATGCAGGCCAACCGGAGATTCGGGCACCTGGATTTAAGATTATCACTGATACTTATATGAACCATACCATTTACAGCTTTTGATTTATTACCGAATCCATCAAACCCCGATGCAAAATTAGAAATTTAGTCTGCATCAGCTATTTTAAAATTAAAAATTCCATTTTTAAAAGTATATCAACTTTCTGCTTTGGCTTGATCCGTTTAATTTAACCAGAAGAATATATATTCCTTTGGGATACCCTGATAAATCGAAGTTAAATTCAAATGAATTTAAACTGACCTGATAATAATTTGAGAATAATTTACGACCATTTAAGTCGATAACGGAAACCTCGGCAATTCCCGGGTCAGGATGGAAAATATTAAGGTTAAAGTTGCCTTTTGAAGGATTGGGTACGACCTGGGCCTCCAGTGAATTGCTCAAAAGGTCAATGGTTATATCGCCGTATGCTTTGTTATTTCCATCAACCTGTAACCAATATTGCTTCCCCGGATCGAGGATCAGATTTTCGAAACCGGCTGTATGATCGCTGGCTGAACGGTTGTCATTGGCAGCAATCATGGAAAATTGTCTTTTGTCGCCCGATAAAACCGAACGGTAAGACGAAGCCTGGTATACAGCAATCTGGTCGTCAAATCCTTTCGTATTGATGGTGATTTTACCATTTGATGGTGAAATGAACGTAAACCAGATTGAATTATCCAATAAACCTTTAGTCGGTCTGAAATCGGGACACCAGCCTTTTTCAGCCAAACATCCTGATGATGGCGGATTGGGTTCATTCATCTCAACAGTTGCACATTGATTGGAATATCCGGTATTTCGTCCTAAAAACAACCGTGATGCATTGCCAATATTATCGTTAGGCTGAATGATGATATGAAATAGTATGCTGTCAGAATCGACGCAGCGCCTGTTCGTACCAATAACCTTTACCCAGGTATCAAACGATTTGTTGTAATTAAGGGAGGGATTTATGTTCAGGAATAGGATGTTATTCTGAATCGTAGTATCAATTAATCCTGCTTTATCAATCTCGAAACGATAATCCACAGCGCCCTCCGCGATCAACGGAAAGGATTTCAGATCGCAGGCACAAACCACGGTGTCGCTGCCTGCTTTACGGAACCTGACATCCAACTTACTTCTGGCAAGTATATATTTATTTTTTATGATCTCATCACTGCCGTATTTATTTGATGTAATCAACTTTACCGAGTAAATGCCGTCATTCAGAAACAATATTTCCGGATTCTGAGAAGTACTATCCGAACCATTGGTAAAGCTAAAGGAGGAGGGTTCAATCTGCCAAAGCCATCCGGTAGGTTTATGTGTACTTTTGTCCGTAAACAATATGGGTGAATTCACACATACCTCCTGCAATTCAGCGCTAAAATTAGCTTTTGGCGGCATTTCCCAAACACCGTTAAGCGTTTTTCTTGTATTAAAAGGATCAAGCCAATGAGCAAGTTGTTCGTTGTAGACTGTATTATAGTCCCATGACAACGATAATTTTCCAAAGAGCAAAACCGAGTTAACTCCTCCGTGAAGCTGTCCGACAATTCGTTTATTCTGGTCAAAAAGCGGACTTCCGGATGAACCTTCCTCCGGCAATCCCTGATCAAATAAAACATGCCAGTGCGTATCAGGTAATGTAGTTGAAATTAGTCTAAGGTCCTCGGAATACCACTCGATCTTTTCCGGATAACTAAATGCGGTATTGCTGGCGGTAGCAATACATTTTGGTTCTCCATCCGGATGATGCATGCATGCACCTGCCCTGGGGTTGGCCCCACTGACATCCCATCCGGCATAGAACGGTTTGTATTCGTCAGGTGGGTATTCATTCAGTAGCAATAAAGAAAAATCGGAATGTTTGCTACCTGCTTTAAATGTACCTCCGGATAAGGTCTGGGAATATGCAGCATCATCTGCTTCACAGGTAGAATTCTCGTAATTAAAATAGGTAACCAGTGTATTTGCCAATAACTCAGAATTGATACAATGGTTGGCCGTCAGAAAATATGGGGTCTCATCTTCTTTGACATTATTCATCAAAGTACCTGTACAAAAATATGAATTTTGAAAATCGTGGAAAGTCATCAGGCAAACACAATGTTTTTCTGTTTGCCAGTCATCACCCGTTGGGCAATTAATTCCTATACGGTTTTCGGTCAATCGCTGAAGATCGGTATAAGCCTGTGATACTGATCCCAAAACCAATTCACCTGAAAACTCAGGCGAAACCGGCTCAAAATATTCAATGATCAAATCATTGCCCGGGAATTCAGCGACCGGCAGCAGATTATTTTCATGGTTGTTGTTAGGAGTAAATGAACCTCGTAACTGAGTTTTGGAGGAATTATAAATAAATACTTTAGCCTTTTGAGGAAGGTGATACTTTTTAAAAAGAATTCCCAGTGAACAGGCATTTACAGATTCTATTTTATATTGCCATATTTGACCTTTACCTGGTATTTCAGTCTTGATTCCTGCTTGCTTTATATCAATTTCACAGGATTGTACAATTCCATACCTGTTGTCAATTCTGAGTTTCTGATCCTCTTCCAGCATTTCCCCGATACGAACTGAATCCAATCTCAGTGTTGGGATAAGTAATGCTTTCTTTTGTTCCAGAAAAAAGCTTTCAGGGATACCTTTTTCACTTATCTGGGCTTTCGATTCGAACCAATTCATACCAATTCCAAAAGTCAGGCTAAAAAGAAACCAACAATTAAGAAAGAGTTTCACAATAAATGTATTTTAGCACACTTGAAAGTAATTCTTAAGAATTAGACACTTAAATCTAACAATTACCTTACTGTTGGTGAAATATCGGTTGAATTATATTTCAAAACAATCAGAAAAAAACTTCTGTCCGTATATTTTCAGGAGGAAGTCCGTACTTTTCAAGAATGGTAGTGACTTCGTCGATCATTTCAGAGTTACCGCAGAGGTAACAAATCATTTCCCGGGCAACCGGATTTTCTTTTAAATAATAAGTTACACGACCAAAATAGTCTCCATCATCACGCCTGGACGTACACAGCAAATACCGGTCCCGACTGAAGGTTTCCCGGCCATATGCTTCGTCAGCAAAATGTACCCCGTGCAAAATCCGGTAATTCAGGTCAGGATAGGATTTAACATAGGAATGAAAGGGCGAAATTCCGGTTCCGGTTGCTATCATCAAAGCCTGAGTACCATTTTTTGTTTTTTCATCCAAAATAAAGTACCCTTTTGGACCTTCCACATCCAACTCAGAGCCAGGTTTTAAAAGACGCAGATACCGTGAAAATTCACCCTCAGGAATCTCACGGACTAAAAAATCGAGGTAATCATCTGTTGTTGCACTGTAAATGGAATATTCCCGACCCTTATTCTGATCCGGTATTCGAATGACCACATACTGGCCAGGCTCAAATTTAAAATCTCTCCGGTCGAGTCGTATAATAAAAGTTTCCGGAGTTAAATTTATAAGCTCCAGAACGGTATGTTTTTGACGTTTCATGTTTTAATTCCAGGTTTCAAATCCCAAATTCCTGCTGAGTCTCTTACTCAAAAACCTACTGAATCGGACATCTAGCCATGTACATGCCGTTCGGCATGGTATGATGAGCGAACCAGGGGACTGCTTTCGACATAAGAGAATCCTTTTCGCATTCCTTCCTCCCTGTATCTTTCAAAGATTTCCGGTTTAATATACTCCAGAACCGGCAATAAGTTCGAATCCGGCTGAAGATACTGTCCGATAGTCAGAACCTTACATCCGGCAATCCGCAGGTCATCCATCGTTTGCAAAACTTCCTCCTGAGTTTCACCCAAGCCAACCATGATTCCCGATTTAGATACAATTCCAGCCTGCGAAATAATTGAAATTACCTGCAAACTCCTATCATATCTGGCGGTACTGCGAACTTTCGGAGTCAGTCGCCTCACTGTTTCCATGTTATGAGAAATGACATCAGGCGCAGCTTCAATTACTTTTTGTATGAAGTCCGGATTGGCATTAAAATCCGGGATCAGGGTTTCGATGGTTGTATCCGGATTCAGTTCCTTTATTTTACGGATGGTAGTGGCCCAGAAGTCAGAACCGCCATCGTCCAAATCGTCGCGGGTAACAGAAGTAATCACGCAATGTTTTAACCCGAGAGTCTGAATAGTTTTGGCTAAACGAAGCGGTTCCAGCCAGTCCACAGGTTCCGGAACATCATTTTGGACAAAGCAAAACCGGCAGTTTCGGGTACATTTATCTCCCAGAATCATAAAACTTGCCGTTCCTGCATTCCAGCATTCGCCTTTATTCGGACAATTTCCACTGGTGCATATGGTATTTAAATGGTGGTCGGTAATTAAACGTTTGACTTTCGAATAGTTTTCTCCCTTGGGTAACGGGGATTTCATCCATCGGGGCAATCGCTCTCTCTCTTTCTTTAATTCGGTCATTTTACAAAATTGAGTTCAGTCCTACAAACAGAATTCAGGAAATGAAGTTCACTGAAAAGTTCGTTTCAGGCATTTTTTTAGATCGACGGAATAGATTAGCTCAAAATGTTATTCTTCAGAATTTCGACTTTCGGGCGTTGTAATTGTATCTTAATAAATTAGTATTACATATCTTCGCACAACTTACAAAATTTTTAATAGCCAACAACAATGAGCAAAACATACAATTGGGCCATTCTGGGATGTGGCAAAATAGCCCGGAAATTCGCCGGCGATCTGAAATTATTACCCAATGCCCGGCTTTATGCAACAGCTTCCAGGTCGCTTGAAAATGCCCGGGATTTTGCCTCTGAATTAGGTTTCGAAAAAGCTTATGGCAGTTACGAAGCTATGGTAAACGATCCGGAAGTTGATGTCATTTATATTGCCACACCGCATTCTCATCATTATGAGCATGCTCTTTTGTGTCTGAATCATCAGAAAGCTGTTTTATGCGAGAAAGCATTTGCGATCAATTCACGGGAGGTCCGATTAATGATTGAGGCAGCCCGGAAGAACAATACTTTTCTGATGGAAGCTTTCTGGACCCGGTTTCAGCCCAGTTTTCAGAAAGCGCTGGAAATTATCCGTTCAGGAGAATTGGGAGCCTTAAAAATGGTTCGGTCTGATTTTGCCTTCAATGCAGAATATAATCCGGAGAAAAGATTGTACAACGTCGGTTTGGGTGGAGGTTCTTTACTGGATATTGGAATCTACCCGGTTTTCATGGCACTGATGGCCCTGGGAAAACCATCTGAACTAGAAACCATGGCTTCATTCTGTCCTACGGGAGCCGAAGAATCGATTATGATGTCGTTCCGGTATCCCGGAGGTGAAATAGCCTCGCTGGTTTCCAGCTTTGCTTCCTATTCATCCACACAAACCGAGTTTTCGTGTGAAAACGGATTTGTCCGGCTCAACCGTCGGTTCTTTACCCCAACAAGCATTACTTACTGGAAAAACCAGGAGGAAGAAAAAACAATCACGTTCGACAAAGGAAAGGGCTTTGGTTATGAGCTGGAAGCAGCCCATGTCATGAAATGCCTGGATGCAGACATGAAGGAAAGTGACCTGATGCCCCTGTCAGTTTCGGCTGATCTGATGGAAATTATGGATTTGGTAAGGAAAGATGCCGGAATTGTATTCCTGAATCACGATTGATCAAGGGTGTTCAACGGTCTTTACAAAAAAATTATGAAGTAAAAATGATTCAGCAAAACGACATAACCGTTCAAAGCTGGCAACAACTTTGTGAAGAGGTTTACCACGATTCATGGAAACCTGAATTAGGCAGGTACCGCTCTGATTACGCTTTCAGGGGTTTGTCTGATATGAATTATGAATTAAAAAACAGCTTCCTCAGGAATTGCGGTGATAAACCTGACCTGGAATATCACTTGTTACGAAATTTCAGAAAATATTCAATCAGCAGCGATCCTCAACTAACCAGCACTTTTTGGAGAGCATTGGTGCTTGCACAGCATCACGGCTTGCCCACACGACTTATTGACTGGACCTATTCGCCTTTCATAGCCTTGCATTTTGCAACAGCGAACACCGAAAAATACGATATCGACGGCGTAATCTGGAAGGTTGATTTCGTAAAGGCAAATCAACTGGTACCCACGCCGTTAAGCAATGGGCTGAATGACGAGAAATGCAATGCGTTCACGGTAGAAATGCTTGAAAAGATCGTATCACTTTCAGATTTCGACCGGTTATTCACTGAAAATCAGGTATTGTTCTTCGAACCACCATCACTGGATGAACGCATCGTGAATCAGTTTGCTTTGTTTTCGGTTATGACAAATCCAACCAGTATACTGGATGAATGGCTGATCAAACGTCCGGATCTGTACCGAAGAATTATTATTCCCTGGGAGTTAAAACTTGAGATACGGGATAAGCTCGATCAGGCGAATATTACTGAAAGGGTACTTTTCCCCGGACTGGATGGCCTGGCTAAATGGCTCAAACGGCATTACAAACCCGTAGATCCGGAAATGGATGAATGAAAGATTAAGCTGAATGGCGAAAATAATGTTTCATCTCTAATTACCGGAAACTGTATAATTCAGGCCGATTGATTCCGATCAATTGATGGCAGTTATCCGTATATATCCGGCAGAAGGAACCTGAATATCGATCGTGTTTTTATTTTTACCCTTCACGACACCCTTTGAAATACTGACACCAAGGCAATTGAAAATTTCATAACTATATTGAACCCCGGGTTTACTCAACATAAAACGAACATCTTCAGTAACTTTTGAATTAATGACTTCAATCGGAGTTTTGAAAACCATGGGTAAATTAATGGTATAGTCTTCATACAACATAAAGATAGCCTTCTGTTCATTCTCAACTTTTATGACAGGATAAAACCGGGCAACCTGCCGGGGTTCGAAGTTACCTTCAAAAATGACCTTGTAGTTCTTTTTCCAGTAACTGAGCCAGAAACGGATAGTTTGCTTTGAATCTTCAGGCAGCGTGGAAATAAAAAACGACAGATAAGGATTCCCAAATAAAACCGATTGCAGCTTACGGGCAATTTCCTCTGGTTTCTCGCGGGGCGTTATGGCAACAACCTCCATAAACGGAGTATACTTTCCATAAAGCAGGCGGTTGTTCACCATCTTTTCGCGAACAACCTGTGCGCGTTCAACACCTACAAAACCCGTCAGAAAATTCTGATAACTAACCAGATTTGGCCCAACAACCGGAAATTTCTGCCCCATAAAGATATTGGGGTTTATGGTTCTCAGGCGGGCCTCCATCTCGGCATACAACGTATCAACTGCCAACTGTATTGAAACAAAATCGCGTCCCCGGTCCTCTTCAAGAACTGCTCCTTCCTGAGGGTAAAAACCTTTCAGAAAATCGAACCAGAAGCCATCAAACTGCCATTCAGATAAAAAATTAGCATAAGTGCTCACCAGGTATTTTCTCACTTCAGCATAACGCGGATCAAGGACATACATCTGCCGTGGTGCGCGGTAGCGGATGTATTTACCTTCGAATTTTTTAAGTATGACCGGGTTACCTCCCATAAACGGGATGGAGTACCATAAATACAATGGAAGTCCCATGTCGATGCATTTCTGCTTAAAAAGTTTCATTGTTTTGTAGCTGCTTTCATCGTAGGAATAGGCCGTATCGATTTTCATTTTGACCAGTGCCTGCCAGCCGTCATCAACCAGTACTGATTTAAAATTAAAATTACGGAGCGAATCGAGTTCCAACATTATATTTTCAAGCGGAATATTGCGGTGCATCGGATACCAGGTTGAAAAAACCGGAACATTGGTCGTATCAACACTGGCAACACCTTTTTTAAATTCATCGGCAAGAAACCAGGCCGAGGCATCATAAATAGCCTTTGAAAAATGAATATTCCGAAAATCAATCAATACTTCTGCCTGGTAGTTCTGAAGATTCGACAGGGGAGGATTGTCTTCAAAAAATCCCAGGCTAAAAATGATGGAATCATTATCCTCGCGGATATTTGAACTCACAAATTTGGCCTGATAGGCATCCTTGCAGGTAAAGGTAATCTGATTCTGATCGTTTATCGTAAGGCCTGAAATGATTGAAAAACCAGCAGCAGCCCTGTCGTAGGATGGTAATGTAAAAAAGGATTTATTCGACCATGTTTGGGAATTCCAGATTTGATTGATCTTATCCCTAGGAAACTTTACAGAAACATTGAATGCAGGAGGTACAGCAGCAAAGGATGAATGCAGGTAGATATTCAGAATGTATTTTTGGAGTCCCTGTTCTTTGATTTCTATGGTCGCTTCAAAAGGGGTAAGAACGCCTTCAATATGGATTTTACTCCTATCAAATACATACAAATTATCAGGTTCTGCAGCATTTAATCCCGAAATCCAGTAAAGATTCAGAATAAGAACCATCAATCCCATTAACTTCATCCCTATACCAAAGTTCACGTTCATGCAGCGAAGTATCTATTCCCTTGTAAAGATAAAAAAACCCCGCTTTTTAGCAGGGTTTGGTATGTTTATTCACCTATATGAAGATTACTATTTCACTTTATCAACAACTGCTTTAAAAGCTACAGGATGATTCATTGCTAAATCAGCCAAAACTTTGCGATTGATTTCGATGTTTGCTTTTTTAAGCAACCCGATAAACTGTGAATAAGATAAATCTTCGGTACGAACAGCAGCGTTAATACGCTGAATCCATAAAGCACGGAAGTTTCTCTTTTTTGCTTTTCTATCTCTGTAGGCATATTGCAAACCTTTTTCCCAGGTATTTTTTGCAACTGTCCATACATTCTTGCGGGCGCCGAAGTTACCTCTGGTAAGCTTCAGGACTTTTTTTCTGCGAGCCCGTGATGCTACGGCATTTACTGATCTTGGCATAAAAAATGATTTTAGAATGGTTAGCGTCCCGGTTTAAGGGATCTTTGAGCTAATTCATTCGATTGATAACTAATTAATTACTCTGAAAAGAAAGCATCCTAGATGGTCAGCATCGCTTTAACGTTTGGCACATCAGCTTTGTTAACAGTTCCCCAATAAGTCAGGTTACGTTTACGCTTCGTGCTTTTTTTGGTCAAAATGTGACTTTTGAACGCATGCTTTCTTTTAATTTTTCCGGTGCCGGTTAATCTAAACCTTTTTTTTGCTCCGGAGATTGTCTTCATTTTTGGCATCTTCCTGAAATTAATTTATTTAAGAAATTTATTTCTTCTTTTTAGGTGAAATAAACATGGTCATTCGTTTTCCTTCCAATTGTGGCAACTGTTCTACTTTGCCAACCTCTTCCAATTCCTGTGCAAATTTCAACAGTAAAATCTCGCCCTGTTCTTTAAATAAAATCGAACGTCCTTTAAAGAAAACATAGGCTTTTACCTTTGCGCCGTCCTGTAAAAATTTTTCAGCATGACGCATTTTAAATTGAAAATCATGGTCATCGGTATTCGGCCCGAAACGGATTTCCTTCACAACTACCTGCACCGTTTTGGCCTTAATTTCCTTCTGTTTCTTTTTCTGCTGATAAAGGAACTTCTGGTAGTCGGTAATTTTACAAACTGGCGGGTCTGCACTTGGCGAGATTTCTACAAGGTCAAGCTCAAGTACATCAGCCATTTTCAATGCTTCTGTCAAGGAAAAAACACCAGGATTCTCAACATTTTCTCCTACTACACGAACTTGTTGTGCCCGAATTTTCTCATTAATCCGGTGCTGGGGAGCAGTTTCTGCTCTTCCACCATTGTATGGTCTTTTTAAAGCTATGGCCCTATTCTCCTATTATTAGTTAATAATCTATTTTAATTGTATAACGCTGATAATTGTTCTTTCACTTCAGCTTTAATCAGATCAACAAACTCTTGCTGACTCATTGATCCTTTATCTCCATCACCTTGTCTCCTTACAGAAACACGTTGATTTTCAGCTTCCTGTTCTCCAACTATCAATAAATAAGGGATACGTTTCAACTCGTTATCCCTGATTTTTCGACCAATTTTCTCATTGCGGTCGTCAATTATGGTGCGAATATCGGAATTATTTAGAAACTCTGAAACACTTTTCGCATATTCATTGCACTTTTCGCTGATTGGTAATACAACCACCTGATCCGGAGTTAGCCAAAGCGGGAATTTTCCGGCTGTATGTTCGATCAAAACAGCCACAAAGCGTTCCATCGATCCAAAAGGTGCACGGTGAATCATTACCGGACGATGGCGTTTATCATCAGCGCCAATGTATTCAAGCTCGAATCGTTCGGGCAGATTGTAATCAACCTGGATTGTTCCCAGCTGCCAGCTTCGTCCCAAAGCATCCTTGATCATAAAATCAAGCTTGGGACCATAAAATGCAGCTTCACCTAAAACAGTAACTGTTTTCAATCCTTTTTCAGCAGTAGCTTCAATGATCGCCTGTTCTGCTTTATCCCAGTTTTCAACCGATCCGATATATTTTTCAGGTTTTTTCGGATCACGCAAAGAAATTTGTGCTGAATAATTTTCGAAGTTCAGTGCCTTGAAAATGATGAAAATAATATCGATAACTTTTTTGAATTCTTCTTTAATCTGATCAGGACGACAAAACAAGTGAGCATCGTCCTGGGTAAATCCGCGCACACGGGTTAATCCATGCAATTCACCACTTTGCTCGTAACGGTATACGGTACCAAATTCAGCCATGCGAATGGGCAGATCTTTATACGAACGTGGTTTGAATTTATACAATTCGCAGTGGTGAGGACAGTTCATCGGTTTGAGCATGTATTCTTCACCTTCAGCCGGAGTTTTGATAGTCTGGAAGGAATCAGCGCCATATTTCTGAAAATGGCCGGAAGTTTTATACAGATTGATATCACCAATGTGTGGAGTGATAACCTGTTCGTAACCGAATTTTTTCTGAACACGTTTCAGGAAATTTTCCAGTTGCTCACGTAACATGGCTCCCCTGGGCAACCACATGGGTAAACCCTGACCAACATTTTGTGAAAAGGTAAACAATTCCATTTCCTTACCAAGCTTGCGGTGATCGCGTTTTTTAGCTTCTTCAATCAGGACAAGGTATTCTTCCAGCATTTTTTGTTTTGGAAAAGTAATACCATAAACCCGGGTAAGCATCTTGTTTTTTTCATTGCCTCTCCAATAGGCACCTGCCAGTGATGTGAGTTTTACTGCTTTAATGAATCCGGTATTAGGCAAATGGGGTCCACGGCATAAATCAGTAAAACCACCCTGGTTGTATACGGTAATTGTTCCGTCCTCGAGCTCACCAATCAGTTCTTCTTTCAGGGTATCCCCTTTTGAAGCAAACATTTTGAGTGCGTCTTCCTTCGAAATATCATGCCTCACAATAGCATTTTTTTCCCTGGCCAGTTCGATTATTTTCTTTTCAATCTTTTCCAGATCTTTTTCGGTTAGCTGCTGATCCTGTGGAAGGTCAATATCGTAATAAAAACCATTGTCAACAGTTGGTCCGATTCCAAATTTAGTTCCCGGATAGAAATACCCGATAGCTTCGGCCATCATGTGAGCCGATGAATGCCAGAAAGTCTCCTTCCCTTCCCGATCGTCCCACAGGAATAGTTTTATACTCGCATCCCCGCTGATCGGCCTGGAAAGATCCCAAACTTCACCGTTTACCGAAATGCTCAATACTTCCCTGGCCAGGCTGCTGCTGATCGACTCTGCTATATCTAATCCTGAAATTCCACTTTCGAATTCCCTGACACTATTATCGGGTAATGTAATTTTAATCATCGTTTTTTTTGTGTTAAAAAACAGGGTGCAAAGGTAAATATTTAAAGCTGATATCGCTCATCGAATTTTTGTTTTTCAGGAGTAAAAATTTACTTTCCTGTTATTTGAATAGCTGAAACGGAAATAATCAGGATGTTTTCATCCATGTTATTACCGTTTCAGCTTTAATAAAGTTTGGTTATTACCTTGCACCCAGGCTGATGCCCGCGTTGTAGGAAAGATATTCTGATTTGTTCACGGAAGCGAACAAACTTAAAACAGCAATTTTAAGTCGGAGACCGGCATCCATACTGATGTTTGAGGATTTAAACTGCAATGCAACCGGGTCAATCAAGGCTCCTGCATTGGTTATTTCATAACCCGGACCTGAGGCCTTGGTAACAAACGGATACGTGCCAAGCAGATCAATGGTCGATTCACTGGTACTTTGGCCAATTCCTCCAAAGAATGTCAAAACACCAAGTTTTTTGGAAACAACCAGTCCAAACTTAGATGTTTTTGTATTTACTTTCAGTAACTGATCGGCAACATTCGTAAAAGTAACCGTAATGTTAGGATTACTGCCATAATCCTCCGCGGTAAAACTTAATCCGGTTTGGGCGTTCACTTCCGAATAACTGCCAAAAAGGGAAGCATCAAATGGAAGCATCTTCAAAAAGGGTAACCATTCCATAAAATTGTGTTTAATCCCGGCTCCCCAAAATCCAACCTGCATCTCATCACCATTGTTATTATATTTCATTTTGGGTACATAACGGCCAATGACATCGGTATGAGGCAACAAACCAAAGCCGATCTGAGCCATTGGAACCGGAACGACATTCAGTCCGGTACCCTGTGGAGTATTGAACGAAATCATTGAATTTCCATTGGCATCCTGAACCTGCAACTTTGGACCTGGAACATCTTTCCCGGCAACGGTAGGAGCCAGATTACCCCCGCTTTCCACAGACACATTCGATAAATGCAATGCACTGATATCAAATGTTTTAGACTCTTCAGGGATCTGTATGGCACTGAGTGTGATTGTTAAATCGAAACCGAATAACTGATGGGTTTCTGCCGAATTATACCAACCGTTGTTAAGCCCGTCACCCAGGGCAAAAGCATAAGGTTCCATATAAGCCTTGAATAGTTTGGAGGCATCTTCTTTTCCACCTTTCACGAATTCAACAACATCGGATTGCGAAAAAGCAGTTTGAATAATAAAACCCATACATACCATTAAAATCACTTTCTTCATAATCATTATTTTTTAAGTTTGGAATCAGTTTGATCAAATCGTTGAACTGCTCAGACTTTACAACAAAAATAGTTCTTCCATAGTTCAATAGTTAATTTATAAAATAAACATACATGTTTTTACATTCAGAAATCAGGTGAATGTAAATTTCAATAAAGAACATAAAGAACATAAAAATCCCTGAAAAAGGTCAATCTATAGTCGTTAAAAAAGGTCCTAAACAGTAATCCAATGCGAATATGAGATCTTTCCTTTTTTTTACCAAAAAAAATTCGAAGTTTTGAAACACGAAAGAAACAAATAATTCACAGAATGATGAACGTCAGAATAAGCCTGATATTGCTACTCGTAAGTATTTCATTGGCTGCATTATCACAAAAAAGAATTGAATTAACAGATGTAGTGGTTAACCGTACTTTTACGCAAAAAAGTATATCAGGATTTCGGTCTTTAGGCGATGGCCAACACTACACCACTTTGGAAGACAGTACTAAAATTGTGAAATACAGTTACAAAACCGGTGAAAAGGTAGCTGTTTTGTTTGATATATCAAAGGTTGAAAACGCCGGATTTTCAAGGTTCAGTGATTATACATTTTGCGACGATGAAACCAAAATCCTTTTCACTACCGGAAAAAAATCGATTTACCGTCATTCTTATTCGGCCGAATATTACGTCTGGAATTCGACAACCAGGGAAATGACTCCCCTTTCGTTAAATGGCAGACAACAACTGGCCACTTTTTCGCCCGACGGGGAGCGAATTGCTTTTGTCCGGGATAACAATATCTTTATTAAAAGTCTGAAATTTGGTACCGAAAGTCAGGCAACACGAGACGGCAAAACGAACGAAATAATTAACGGCGCTCCCGACTGGGTTTATGAAGAAGAATTCAGCTTTAACAAAGCCTTTGAATGGTCGCCTGACAGTAAGTTCCTTGCGTTTATCAAATTCAATGAGACTGAAGTTCCCCTGTTTAATATTCCCATGTATCAGGGACAGAATCCGGCTTTTAAAGAAAATGAACTTTATCCCGGAAGTTACAGCTATAAATATCCAAAGGCCGGAGAAAAAAATTCTGTTGTCAGTGTTCTTATATACGATTTGAAATCCAAAAGCAGTGTTACCTCAGAAATTGGTGACGATTCTGACCAGTACATTCCACGTATCAAATGGACGCAAGATGCCTCTGATCTGGCCATCATGAAAGTAAACCGGCTGCAGAACAAGCTGGATGTCGTTCTGGCCAATCCATATACCGGTGATACCCGTTCATTTTTTACTGAAAAGAATAAACGGTACATTTCAGAAGATTTTTACGACAATTTCATTTTCCTTCCGGAGAATAAATACATTGTGGTGAACAGTGAACGCAACGGGTATTCTCACCTTTACCTGTATGATCGCCAGGGATTTGAAGTCAAACAGCTAACCAGCGGAAATTTTGATGTGACCAAATTTTATGGATTCGATCCGGAGAAAAAAATATTCTATTACCAGGCCGCCAAAGAATCACCACTGCGTCGCGAAGTATATTTTGTCAGTCTCGACGGTAAAAAATCCGGAAAATTATCCACCGGATCAGGAACCAACCAGGCTGAATTCAGCACCGGATTTAACTATTTTATCAATTGTTTCTCGAGCGCTGAAACGCCCAATCTGGTTACTTTATGTGATCAGAACGGAAAACTTATCCGTACCCTTGAGGATAACCATAATCTGAAAAATTTATTAAAAGAATATTCCATCAGCAAAAAAGAATTCTTCAGTTTTAAAACTTCGGAAGGTGTTGAACTGAACGGCTGGATGATTAAACCAGCCGGTTTTGATCCGTCGAAAAAATATCCGGTAGTTATGACCCAGTACAGCGGACCTGATTCACAACAGGTACTCGATAACTGGAGTGTTGGCTGGAACGATTACCTGGCGCAGGAAGGTTTTGTTGTTGCCTGTGTTGATCCGCGCGGAACCGGCGCACGTGGTGAAGAATTCCGGAAAATGACCTATATGCAGCTGGGCAAATACGAATCTGACGATCAGGTTGAAGCTGCCCGGTATCTTGGAACACTTCCCTATGTGGATAAAAACAGCATAGCCATTTGGGGTTGGAGTTACGGTGGTTTTATGGCTGCACTTTGTATGGAAAAAGGCGCGGATGTATTCAAGGCCGGAATTTCAGTAGCGCCGGTAACCAACTGGCGTTTTTACGACACTGTATACACCGAACGGTACATGCGGACTCCAAAAGAAAATCCGGATGGTTACGACGACAACTCTCCCCTATCCCATGCCGGAAAAATAAAGGGAAACTACCTTTTGATTCACGGATCAGCCGATGATAATGTCCATTTTCAGAATACCATGGAATTTTCAGAAAAAATGGTTCAGGCAGGTGTTCCGTTCGATATGGCTATATACACCAACCGGAACCACGGAATCAAAGGTGGAAATACCAGACTGCATCTGTATTCCAAAATGACTGCTTTTTTGAAGGAAAAGCTGCAGGGGAAATAGTTAAACGGAATAAAGCACGAATAAAGGCCATGATGAATTACATTTTCTGATTCCAGTGTTTCCAGCCCAAAGTTTCCTACTTCTTCATTCGTTGGGTTAATTTTATTCATCATACAATAATTGCAGTGCAGAGAATTAAAACTTACAGGATAAATTTCTGAAATGGTTACCCTGTAAGTTTATTTCTCCTCAGCATGGGTTTGATTTAGTGGTGTCCTTCAAATTTGAAGGATACTTTCAACTTCGTCCGATAGCTTTCAATTTTGCCATCTTTAACGTGCAAGTCCATTGCAGTTACTTCTGCAACACGCAGATCGCGTAAGGATTCGGAAGCTTTGGTAATCGCGTTTTGAGCAGCTTTTTCCCATGACTCGCTGCTTGAACCTACCAACTCAATAATTTTATAAACACTTTCAGGCATAATTTACTCCTTTCATTTTAATTTGTTGTTTTATTTACTTGAAAACAAGTATTACGGTTTCGTAAAACATACTGTTTGACAATAGTTTTTACGTTTTGACAATAGTTTTTACGTTCATTTTTTTCGAAAGATTACCTGGAATTGAAAAATCCTCATCCAAAAAAAGAAATTCAAACCAGCAGTTTTTTCTTATATTTCGAAAATGAATAACCCGAATCCTAAAATCAATATTCCACTGCTGCGGAAAGGTGAAAAGAAAGCCTTCGAAGCGGTTTACCGCGAATATTTCGGGGTACTGTACCATCTTTGTCTGAGCTACCTGCACGATGAAAAGATAGCCGAAGAGATTGTTCAGGATACTTTCATGAAATTGTGGGAAATCAGGGAAACTATAAATGACCAGATCAACATCCGGAATTTCCTGTATACCATCACCAAAAACAATTGCCTCAACTTCCTGCGTAACCAGAAAATCAGCCTGAAACACCAGGAAAACATGAAATACCTGGAAATGCAGTTTAATTATGAGGCAATGGAAAAACTGGGTGACTATTTGCAGTTTGAAGAGTTGAGAAACAAAATTGATGAAGCTATTGCAAACCTTCCTTCAGAAGTGATTGAGACGTTTAAACTGAGCCGGTTTGAAGAATTAACCTACCGCGAAATTGCAGATCAGCAAGCCATTAGCATTAAAACCGTGGAAGCAAGGATTTCGAAGGCACTGCGAATTTTAAGGGTTGAACTAAAAGACTATTTGCCGGTGATATATTTGATTACCAGGATTTTTTCCTGAAAAATCATAACAATATCCTTTCCTTGCCTTGAACCTGTTTTTATTGGATCACTTCATTCTTCTGTAGAACTATATATTTCAGAATTTATTTTGATTGCTATTCTTATCCTCAGGTCGGATTGGCCTTTCCTTTTTCATCAGCTCCTATACACACCCAGACATTGTGATACCAAATTGTGGTTTAGCCCATTATGGGCGTCATATCGGTAGCCCGGGGTAAAACGACGAAGGATTGGCACCCCGGGTATAATGAAGTAGAAAGAATACAGTCCGCGATCAATCGTTGATCAAGGCACAAACTTTTTTTTCGGACGGAATGGTATATTCGATATAAAAATGAAATCCAATAGAAATGATTTGAAAAAAATATTTTCACTTTTTATCACTTTTTCGATAGGGTATTTGTAGGTTTATGTGTTTAGTCAACAAATGATAGAAATACATGCTTGAAAATAACTTCCATAAAATTCTCAGTAATACGGCTTCAGCTCAGGAAAAACTGGACTTTTATACCTCGCTTGAAAATGATCCGGAACTTCAGGTAGAATTTTATCGGTATAAAAACCTTTATACAATAAGTACTCTTAATACTGAAAAATACCGCGATCAGCAGAATAAAAGTTTTGTGAGTTTCTGGAGTAAGGTTCATTCAGGTCAATCACCAAAGATCATCCGAATTTGGATGCGGTATGCGGCCATTTTCATTTTAGCATCAGTTTTGGGTTTTATGGGGAACTACCTGATGAATTCTGGAACTTCAATAAAAGAAAACCATCGCATTGTTTACAGTTCAGAAAAAGGAAGTGTTTCAACCATCAAAATGGAAGACGGATCTTCTATCTGGCTAAGTTCAGGGACGAATCTGGTTCTGGATAAAAAAGCTTCGGGAGAAATGGTAGCCCAATTAGATGGGGAAGCCTATTTCGATCTGATTCCTGATCCTCAACGGAATTTCAAAGTCGATCTGGGTAATTTTCAGGTACGGGATATTGGAACTTCATTCAACATCCGGGCATATCAATCTGAGCAACTAATCGCAACTACTTTGGTAAAAGGTAGCATAGACCTGGTTAAAACTTCAGGTGAATCCATATTGACTGTCAAACCGGGTGAAATGGTAAAATATGACAAAACCCAAAAAGAGATGATTGTCAGCCAGCAAGATCCTTCCATTGTAACTGCCTGGAAAGATGGGAAATTTGTTTTCATCAATCAGCCTTTATCTGCGATTTGCAAGGAACTGGAGAACTGGTATAATGTTGAAATACAAATTGAAGACCCAAAACTGGCAACCTTCCTCTATACTGGAGTGATAAAACGCTCAACAACTGTTAAGATGGTTCTGGAAATCCTGGCGTTGACCGATCAGATTAAATATACCATCACCGATAAAAAGGAGGGAAAGGATTTAATCAGAATTAGAAAATAAAAAATGCACCCGTGGAGGGGTGCATCCGAATTTCAATAAACGAAACTGAGTGGAGTCAGTTTCAAGTATTAACTAAATTCAAAACAAACGTATGAAAAAATGTTGTGAATTGTCGTGCATTGCACGACGAAGGTGGAAAAAAATTACACGTATTATGAAACTAACAACTTTTCTGATCTTATTCGCAGTTATAGCTGCAACTGCTGGTTCAACCTACAGCCAGACTACACGGATCAACTTAAAAATGAATGATGCCAATCTGGTGGATGTTTTTCGTGAGATTGAACGAACCAGTGATTTCGGGTTCTTTTTCAAAAACAACGAGATGGACATGAACCGACAAATCTCGATTGATTTAAAAAATGCCAGCATCGAAGAGATCCTCAAAAAGGTTCTTAACGATGAATACACTTATCGAATTCTGGATAAGAATATTGTGGTCATGCGAGAAAATGGTCCGATTATGAACCAGCAGCAAAAATCAGTTTCCGGAAAAGTAACCGATTCTTCAGGCTCAACATTGCCAGGTGTTTCTGTTGTGGTGAAAGGAACCACCAACGGAACGATCACCGATACCAACGGGAATTATTCTTTATCCAACATTCCTGAAAATGCCACTTTGCAGTTTTCGTTCGTGGGGATGAAGGGGCAGGAAATTGCTGTTGGTGGAAAAACAAGTATTAATGTAAGGTTGGAGGAAGATGCCATTGGGATTGAAGAGGTGATTGCAATTGGGTACGGAACAGTTAAAAAAAGTGATTTAACTGGTTCTTTATCTTCTATTTCAGATAAGCTCTTTGAGGATCAACCGATGACAAGTTTATCTCAGTTGTTGCAAGG
>JBBSBP010000089.1:0-21277 GCA_038251165.1 Bacteroidales bacterium
CCACCATCGAAGGTCACGAAAACGAGCTTGTTGCCCAAATTCCTTTGGAACTGAAAATCGGTCAAATGATCAATTTTGATGCTGAAATATGGCTGAGCGAAGGAAACAGTATTTCGGCCCTGACCGATTGGGTGAAACGAAATGGGTTGCCCGAACCAACTGGTCCAAGATGGTCTTATCCTGAAACCCTGCGCCTGATCGCCAATGCATACAATACGAATTTCTGGCACGAAGGCCAAGGTTTTGGATTGTTGCAGCGTCCACAGGATAAAGCCCGGCCAAATGCTCCTGAATTTCTGCAAAGGTATGTCGAAGAAAATATGGGAACACAACTGGCAAAAGAACTGAAAAAGAAGATTGACTGGTCGCTTGCGCAATTGAAGAACAAAAATAAGGCATCAAACGACGATGTTGAGGCTTTGAAGAAAGAAGGCGATCGGATCATTGCCAAACAGCAGGCCGATGGCTCATTTCCATTCAATCCTGATATGGTTGGAAAAGATGATTTTATGGTGGCCACTTCATTCATCGAACCGATGGGATTAACCGGAGAAACCGCGCTTGAAATTAGTATCAACCCTGCTATTAAACTATTCGATATTGGAAAAAAGACCGGAGATAAAAAATACATCGATGCGGCAAAAAAAGCGGTCGATTTTTGCCTGAATATGCAACGCCCCGAGGCAGGCGATTACTGGGAAACACCCTTGCATGCCGCCAATTTACTGGCTGCAGGTCATGCTTCTTTGGCCAATTATCTGGCCTATCAGAATTTGGGTGATCCGAAATACAAGGTAAAAGCCATTTACTGGATGCGCACTTTGCTTGTATTTACAAATTTGTGGGAGCCTGAAAATGTGAACAATCTGTACTTTACCAAACCAGTTTTAAGTTCGAGTGACTGGTATTTTGCCAACTGGGTACGCGACCATGTTCAGTGGGAAGTATTGTCGGTTTTCAGTACCCTGTCGCAGCGAAACATTAGCTGGGGTGAGGTCGACACCGAAATCGACTGGTTAAAATTTCAGAAAGGAATTACCAATGCGGCCATTCAATGGATGAACATTCATACCGATCAGAACTGGTTCCCGCACAATCTTCCCGAAAGTTATGAAGCCTATCAGCGCGGTGATTTTGACTATGCGTTTCCGGATACCCACAACAGTGTGACCGGTAATTTTGGTGGTATGATGATCATTCCAGGTCCAATTGCCGAAAATATTTATTTCATTCTTGATCAGGAAAAATGACAGCTATAACGAGGCTGGACTGATAAAAGGCAATTGATGTTGGTGATCGTAAGCAGGATAATACAGATTAAAAGAATAGATAAGAGAATGAAACGAGCCATGAGAGACAACCTCACACACAGGAGAATGACTAGTTGGCGAGTTCCATATGGCAATTAAAAAACAAATTATAGACAGATGAAAAATATTAGATTAATGCTCCGGATGGTTTTCCTGATTTTTGGTCCGTTACTTCTGCTGGCTCAAAAACCAACAGAAGATTGGGAAACATCATTCGCGAACCCGCCGGATCAATTTCGTCCGGTACCATTCTGGCACATCAATGGGAAATTGACTACTGCTGAAATTGAAAAGCAGATGGAGGCAGCCAAATTCAAGAGTGGATTTGGCGGAGTTACCGTACTGCCGGTTTCAGCCGGTAAACAGCACCCGACCGGAAAACCAACTCCGGGAATGGAACCGGCTTTTTTGAGCGATGAATTCTTCGCCCGCTACCGCGATATTCTGGAAGCCGCGAAAAAGCAAGGCATGCAGGTAATTTTGTACGATGATATTGATTTCCCGAGCGGTTCGGCTGGTATGAAAATGAAAGAGCTCTATCCCGATGATATGCTCAAGTATCTTGAAAAAACAGATACCTCGCTGGCAGGTTCCGCCACTTTGAATCTGATACTTCGCAACGATCCTGTTATGTCGGTAGTGGCCATGAATGTGAAAACGCTGGAGCGCCTGAATTTGGCTGGATTTGTAAAAGACAAAAATTTGCAATGGAAATCTCCGGAAGGCGAGTGGAGGGTGATGGTCTTCTATTGTTCCAAAACTACGCATAAACTGGTCGATTACATGAGCCCGGCCTCGGTTGCCAAATACCTTCCGCTAACCTATGGCCAGTATGAAAAGCAATTCAAAGACTATTTTGGAAATACTATCCGGCAAATCTTTTACGACGATGTGGGCTATGTGGCCAAAGAGCGTGGCTGGACACCGGATTTCAACCGGAAATTTAAGGAGAGATACGGGAAAGATCCTGATTTGTATTATCCTGCGCTTTACGAAGACATTGGTCCTGAAACTGCGGCTGCACGGGTTGCCCTGTTTGATACACGGGCAGAACTTCTGGCTGAAGGATATCCCCGTATGGTGAGCGAATGGTGCGATAGAAATGGATTGCTTTCGTCAGGGCATCCACCGGGAAACTATCAAATACAACCTACTGATATGAGTTTCGACGTTTTTAAATTTTACCGTCATACCCATATTCCTTTGCTCGATTATATCTTTTATCGTCCTCATGGCCGGGACGGTTTTAAGTTGATAAGTTCAGCCGCTGATGTTTACGACCGCCCTGTTGTTGCCGCAGAAATAAATGGCGCATTTTTGGAAGACAAATTTGATACCCTGATGCTTTTCCGAACTGCTATGGATGTTTTTACCCGTGGTGTAAATCTCCTGATTCCTCACGGAATGTGGTATGATTATCGTCCGGAGTCAGTTCGGATTCCACCATTAATTTCGCCATACAGCCACAAAACAGGTCCGGCGCTTCCGGTATATAGCAATTTTGTTGGCCGAAGTAGTTTTATGCTTCGGGGCGGGCGGCGTGTTTCCGATATCGCGATTCTTTACCCAATAGCCTCTCTTCAGGCATTTTTTAAATTCGATGTGGGTAAAAAACCTTGGGGAACTTATGTTGCAGAGGAAACCGATTATCTGGCTATTGGAGATATTCTAACCCGTCAGGTACACCGCGATTTTACTTTTATCCACCCTGATACATGGAAAAGTGACCAATGTCGTCTGAAAAAAAGCGATATTCTCCTTGAAAACAAAGAGAATCAACAAACATTTAAACTGCTGATTCTTCCCGGTGGAAAAGTCATTTCTATTTCGGCCCTGAGAAAGATTAAAACATTTTACGATCAGGGAGGGAAAATAATAGCAACTTCGATGTTGCCGTCACAATCAGCCGAATTTGGAAAAGATCAGGAAGTAATAGCCCTGATAAAACAAATGTTTGATATTGACCCACTTGAGCACATGCCATCGTCGGTTACCAACATCAGAAAAAATGTCAAAGGCGGACAACTGATCTTCATCCCAAAGCCTGATGTGGCAAATCTTTCAATGGCTTTCAATCAGTTGGGCGTTTCGGCTGATGTCGCTTTTGAATCGCTACCTGAAATGACAGACAGTCAGGGTGAAGTTTCGTATATTCATAAAATTAAGGAAGGCAGAGACATTTATTACATCGCCAATTCCTCGGATACGCCTATAAAAACAAACCTTAAATTGCGAGGAAAGATAGCTCCTGAACTTTGGTTTCCTGAAAGTGGAAAGATGATACCAGTTTCAAAACCTGTTTCAGTAATGCACGGTAATCAGGAATACACCCGTTTCCAACTTGAATTGCCAGCAGTGAAATCGGTTTTTGTTGTTGGAAAGTAATCAATTGTTACCTGATGGCTTAGAGTAATGTACCAGAAGCAAGGATGGGAAAGATTTTATTTTTCTATTTTTATATGGTTTTCATCAAGAGTAAAATAGAAGTAAAATACTAACAAACAAACCATAAACTAACCAAATCATGAGTGCCGAAAAATCAAAGCGTATTAATGGAGGAATTAGCAGAAGGCAATTTATTCAGCAATCGGCAATGGTTAGCGGATCGCTGGTTTTAACCAGTATACTTCCATATCCTGTATTTGCCTCAAACAAGTCACTGGAAATTATGGGCTTTACCGATCAAAAAATCCTTTCAACCGGTTGGCAGATCAAACCAATCGAACATGTGAAATCCTTGGATTCCTCTTTTTTTACAGGTATTAACTCTTCCAGCGAAGCAAGCAAATGGATTACAGTTACTTCAGTACCCGCTATGCCTCACAAAATTCTGCTCGATTATAAAAAGATAGAAGAACCATGGAAACCTTTGGGGATGGAAAAATGCTACTGGGTTTCCCAAAAAGACTGGGTATATTCAGTTGATTTCAAGGTGAAAAATACTTCCGGCGAAAACAGGCTGCTTTTTAAGGAATTAAAAGGTGATGTTTCGGTTTATCTCAACGGTGAGTTGATTGCCAGTCATTCCGACCAGGCTCATCCGCTGGTGGTTGATGTAACAGGAAAATTAAAACCTGAAAACAAACTCGTGCTTCATTTCGAAAAAGCAGCGCCAAACGAAAGACCAGGATCGTCGGATCCTGCAATCAGAAGTAAAAATGGCTCTTATCTGGGGCCCAACCCTTCGATTTATACTGCAGGCGTAGTGGGTGATGTAATTCTTGAACGGACAGACGGAAGCTTGATGAACCAAATAATCACTGATTTTTCCCTCAACGATACTTTCACCCAAGGCGAAGTTAAATTTGCTATTTCAGGAAAAAGCCGCCTGAAAACATTGAAGGTTCAGGTTCGATTGTTCAGCCCGGATGGCAAGCAAGCAGCAGAAACAACTGTGTCAATCGAAGTAAAGGATGGTACATTTTCCGCGAAACCGATGCTGAAAATTTTAAATCCGGAACTTTGGTGGCCACGAGGATACGGCGATCAAAAACTTTATAAAGCCGAAATATCATTACTAACATCAGGCAAAGTTCATCAAAAGGAACTTCGCACCATCGGTTTCCGGAAAATTACGATGTCCGAAACCCTGCATTTTTTGGTAAACGGCAAACCTGTATTTCTGCACGGTGGCGACTGGGTAACGTCTGATTTACTGAGTGAAGTCTGGGATCAGGAAAGGATGGAAGGTTTGTTCGATCTGGCAGAAAATGCCAATTTTAATGCTTTCAGGATCTGGGGTCAGGTTGAAGCACCCAATGACCGTTTTTATGAAATGGCCGACGAAAGAGGTTTTCTGCTTTGGCATGATTTCACCAAAATGCCATTTGACACCAATTCGGATAACATATCGAAATGTCAGGAAAATGCAAGAAAATTCTTAATCAGGTTAAAGCATCATCCCTGCATTCTAATGTGGTGTGGCCGCAACGAATCGGCCATGTGGTACCACGAAGATTACAACAAGGATTTTACCGATCATGGGCCATGGCCTGGACTTCCGGCAGCCGAAGCAGTCGGACAAGTTTGTAAAGAACTCGACCCTGACCGGTTTTATATTCCTTCTGCTCCTTATGGTGGCGTGAATGCCAACGAACCTCGCGAAGGCAGTACCAACGGCTATACCAATATGTGGTATGTTCCGGGTTACGACTATTTGAACTTTGCAAGTGAAGATACCCGGATTGCCTGCCCAACCTTGAATAGTATGGAAAAATTCATGCTTCCGGAAGAAATATGCCCAAAAGGGTATACTACTCTGGCCTTACATGGAAATGTAAATCCATATCCTGAAACCTGGCGGATGTTCACTGCTGCTGAAAGCTGGAAAAAGACGGGGCCTGTTGAACAATTTTATGACGCTACTGATGCTGCATCGTTGGCAAACCGTATAGGAATGGCTGAAGGCGTTTATTATCGCGACGTTGTGGAACGACAGCGTCGTGGAAGGCCAGCCGAAGAAAATAGCGACCGACGTTGTTGCGGAGGTTACATCGTTTGGAAATACAACGATTCGTGGGTTTCAATATACAGCGCTAAAGTCGATTATTTTCTGGAACCTTACCACGTTTATTACACTTTGAGGGCTGCTTATGCGCCGGTTATTTTATCGTTCGATATTGGAACTTACATTTATTTATGGGCAGTAAACGACAGCACCAAACCAATTAGCGGAACTGTAAAAATCCAATTGTACCATCTTCAGGCATGTGAATTCAGAAAGGAAATAGTGCGGGAAATTACGCTTGCCCCCGGAAAATCGATGGTAGTTGTACGAATGGACGAAGCTGGGATTCGAGCATTCCGAAGGGAACATGTCATGTTTGCTGAATTAAAGGACAAAGAAGGAAAAGTGATTGCCCGAACCAATGCGCTTGCCGATATTGAGCGTCGCTGCATCTTTCCTGATGCCAAACTTGATGTAAAAGTGGAAGGCAATTCACTGGTGATTACCACCGATAAATTTGCACGAAACATCAACCTGAACGGGAACGCCAATAGCGAAAAATTAGGGTGGTTCTTCGAGGATAATTACTTTGATTTGTTTCCGGGTGAAACGAAAGTGGTTCGGGTGCTTGGACGACATACCAAAGGAGCGATAACTGCCAAACCCTGGTATTCGGAATTTACGACAAAGCTTGATTGGAATATATAGGATAAATCGGCACGTATTCGAAAATTAACGGGATAATATTGGAAGTTATTGGTAGAAGATTCGTCTAACTTGCAGTCTGAACCTGTAAATGCAATCGAATTTCTCGAAAACTGATTTATTTTTCAACGACTAAGGATTCAAAAAACTTAAATAAACTTAAATACTAATGAAAAACTACAGAGGTCAATTTCTGAAAAAAGCCTTATTCAGCTTCATCATTTTAATGGCTTTTCAATTTAAGATGAAAGCTGCATCTACTGAAAAAATGAACATCGTATTTATCCTTGCTGATGATTTGGGATGGAGCGATTGCACTTTATATGGCAATACAAAACTATATCAAACCCCTAATTTGGAACGTTTGGCCAAACGTGGGGTGACTTTTACCCGTGCCTATTCGGCTAGTCCACTTTGTTCTCCAACCCGCTCAAGTATCTTAACCGGTCAAACCCCGGCACGTACTGGTATTACCGCACCGGTTTGCCACGGTCCGGAGGAGGTGCTGAAACCATTTGTTCGCGAAAAAGCCGGGTCAGGTGATAAATCAGTTCAATGCAATTCGGCTACTCGTTTAAGTACCGATTTACCGACTTTAGGGAAAATGTTGAAAGCGGACGGATATGCTACCGCCCACTTTGGAAAATGGCATTTGGGGCCGGAACCATTTTCGCCCCTTCAACAGGGATTTGACATAGATATTCCTCACTGGCCAGGTCCAGGACCAGCAGGTAGCTTTGTGGCACCATGGAAATTCAAGGATTTTAAAGAAAACGTACCTGAAGAACACATCGAAGACCGTATGTCAAAAGAAGCTGTAAACTGGTTGCGGTCCCTAAAAAAGGATCAGCCTTTTTACATGAACTACTGGCAATTTTCAGTCCATGCGCCATTTAACGCGAAAGAAGAACTGGTTGAATATTATCGTGGGAAAGTTGATACTACACAGGCACAGCGTTCTTCAACTTATGCTGCAATGGTTCATTCGATGGACGATGCGGTCGGAACTCTTTTGGACGAAATCGACCGTCTGGGAATTGCCGATCATACGGCCATTATTTTCTTTTCCGACAATGGAGGAAACATGTACAACCACCTTCCAGAAACTACAAAAGACGGTAAAAAGTACACCACTTTTGCTACCAGCAATGCCCCGTTGCGCGGCGGTAAGGCATGCGTGTTCGAAGGTGGGATCCATGTGCCTTGCGTTATAGTATGGCCTGGAATTACCCATCCGGGGACAAAGAGCGACGCGATGATACAGACCACCGACTTTTATCCAACGATTTTAAAGCAACTCGGTATTTCAATTCCTGAAAACTATCCGGTCGATGGATATGACATTACTCCGGCAATAGCAGGAAAAAAATTTGAACGCAAATCCATGTTCACCTATTTTCCTCATTCACCTCATGTCCCCGATTGGTTACCGGCTTCGGTGGCAGTTCACGTAGGCGATTGGAAACTGATACGCATGTTTTACCAAGGCGAAAATGGCGCGCATGGCTATTTGTTATATAACCTGAAAGATGATATCGGAGAGCGGAATAACTTGGCTGTCAAATTTCCTGATCGGGTTAAGCAAATGGATGCTTTAATTGAAAATTACCTGAAAGAGGCCAAAACCGTAGTGCCGATTAAAAATCCCGCATTCGACCCGGCCAAATATCATCCTGAGTTGATTGGCGTTCAGGCTGATAACACGAAATAGAATTTGAAAATGAATCGAATTAAGAAAATAAGTATGGGCCTGCTGATTGTAGGCTCTTTACTTAAAATGGAAACCGCTAATTCGCAAAATCCTATCCTGAAAGGATATGCAGACCCGCACATGAAAATTTGGGACGGGAAAATGTATATTTCGGTCGGGAAGGATAAAAGCCCGGAGACTAAAGGGTTTAGTATGCCCTATTGGAGCATTTATTCGTCTGTCGATTTGCTCAACTGGAAATTGGAAACCAATATCATGCCTGACAAAACTTTTATCGGAGGTGATTCAAATAAATGTTGGGCGACTGATATTTCTACCCGAAACGGAAAATATTACTTTTATTTCTCGCATGGTGGAGCCGAAACTGGTGTTTTGGTTGCTGATCTGCCAAGTGGCCCGTATGTCGATGTACTAAAGAAACCAATGATACCTGAAGATTATTCGGTGAACCATGAATATGATCCTACCATTTTTGTGGATGACGATGGTTCGCAATACATTAATTTTGGCCGCGATGGGTTTGATGGAAAGAACCATATTCACTATCAGATCGCCAAGCTAAGCAACGATATGACTTCCTTTGCTGAACAACCAAGAGATCTTCTGACTGATAACGAATTTGGCTTTGGGGATAAAAACCGGGCCCGCGATCACCAGTATTTTCACAAGCACAACGACATTTATTATCTGAGTTGTGCGGGTGCTTACCGGACTTCCAAAAACATTTACGGACCTTATACTAATGAGCGACATACCGGCCAAAACGGGCATAGTAGTTTCTGCGAATATAATGGACAGTGGTACCACATGAACGAATGGACCTGTGAACCATATGGGAACAGAGCATACCGCCAGATTACAATGACTTACCTGCATTATAAAGACAATGGTGATATGGTTGATGATGTGAATTTTCTTCAGGAATCATCAGTTGCCCAAAGAGGAAAATACTACAAAACAGGCGTTGGTAACTACGATGCAAATTGGGAAAGGATTGAAGCCGAATGGTTTTTCAAAAAGAATGGGAAGCTGGTTAAAAAGGATTGTCCTGAAGGTGGGTTCGAAATTCAGAACATCCAAAATGGGGATTATTTGAATTTCCCGAATATCAAAAACATGTCGTCAAACACAACCATCAATTTCAGGATTTCTTCTGAAAATAAATCAGACGGAATCATTGAAATCCATCAGGATAACGAGACAGGGCCAATGCTGGGAAAATGCAAAGTTCCGGTTACTGGTTCGTTCTCTTCTTACCAAACCGCTAGCTGTCAATTGAAAAATGCTTCAGGAACTGGCAATTTGTATTTTGTGTTCAAAGGAGATAAGAATGAATTAATGCACTTGAATTGGTTTAATTTATCTGGTAAATAGTTGACTACATGAACTCAATTTTTAGGATATCATTTACAATTCTGACCTTTTCACTGTCCATGTCGTTAACAGCTTACAGTAGTCGGCCTTTCAAAATAATTGCCCCTAATTTGGCAAACAGAGGACAAGTAACCGACACCATTAAATCCGGTGACTTTGTATTGGGAATTAATGATTATGGCGGAGGATACATTACTGAAATAAAATTACCTGGCATCGGAAATATTATGGATGTGCAGGCTCAACGTTATGGCCGGGGAGGGCAGTCTTCCATTCGCTGCTTGGCCCATGGCGGAAAATACAATCCAACTCAAGCCGGATACAGTGACAATTCAGGTACTGAATGCGAGGTGACTAAATCATCAGGAAAAATAGTCGTTGAACCTCGTGGTTGTTCCTTGTTTAATGGTGATGGAGCTTATGATTATACCCGGTGGGAAAACATTGCCGCCGATCCGTACAATGAAGTTGCTAATGGAACCGGGGCTGCCAATGAAAGCGATGTTGATCAGGTTGAAGAAGAAAACCTTTCGGTTACGATCGATGGGAATAACTATAGGATGCAGGAAGCAGAAGTATATAGCGAATTCGATTTCTATGCCGAATATGAGAACTACAGGGGTAAACTTGGGCTCAAAATACCGGCCATCCGCCATTATCTGGAATATAGGTTTATACGTCCGACAGACACGCCTAATGCCTGTATGGGACAGTTTAGTAAAAGTGCCATGTCAGCATCGAAAAATAATATTTGGGCCGAAAGCAGCGTAACTTCGGATATTTCGTCAGAGAACCCTGCCGGAGTTTATCATGGAACCGATAAGGATATGAATGCCACGGTTTTTTCCTGGAGTATCCGGAACGATTTGGCCATCTGGAATCCTCAATACAGGTATGTACAGCTAAATTCCGGCGAATGGCAAATACAGCAGCGTGAAAAAGCTTTTACCGGAAATGAAACCGATTACAAACTTTGCTATATTATTGCGGAATCAATCGATGAAACTACCGGACGGGCTCTGGGTTTTTACCGGCCTGATTCGTTTTTGAACAAAAACAATATTGTAGGGGTCAAAGAATCTGATGGTTCGGAAGCCTATACCGATAGCAGGATAACAGATAACTTTTACCTTGATTCCCCGACCAGAACTCCATCCATGTCCTGGATCGGTTTTCGGAATAATTCAAAAGGGTTGATTAACCGGAGCAGACTAACCGGAGCTTATGAAGGAGTATATGAAAAACTTCGTCAGGAAACTTTCTTGTTATATGGTACACCGGCTGAACTAAAAGCAGCTTTTCTGACTTTGGATGCTTATTACAAAACGACTTCGGTCGCAGAAGTTCGTGATTCAAAAGAAAATTCCTTTCAAATATATCCCAATCCGGCAACAAATGAAGTGAAAATAGAATTGGGAAAAGAGTCTTCGAATATTGAGATTTTCAATTCGCTGGGAGTGCTTGTATATTCAAAAGCTGGTGACCGGAAAATAGTATCGCTAACAACTAGCCAAATTGGTGGCTCAGGTATGTACGTCGTTAGAGTAGTTGACGACAGCCAAAAACTTTTAGTCTTCAATTAACTCCGGTATATCGCTTATTGAAAGTAAAATCAGTAGTTTGATCATAATTCCCAATAGTATATACCTGTAACAATGATCTTATTTCTATTCAATGACCAGTATTTTACAACGTTTTGATCAAATAAAAGTAATGAAGGTTGTGCCGGTATATCTGATATTTAACCGAAAAGTACTAATTTTAAGGCAATTCATTTTAAAGTGATAATTTAAGTAAAATTCAAACCTAAAATTCCACAGATATGAAGTCTATTCAAATCATAATCGTATTTTTCCTGACATTGGCGGCTTGTACTCAGGTTCAAAAGAAAGGAACCGGTATTGATAGTCAGGAAAAAGAAACGGTGAAATCTGATAAATTCTATCAGTATTCAATTTGGTGGGCCTTTGTCAATAAGGTTTTTGATGGAGATTTGAAAGTAAGTGACCTGAAAAAACAGGGAGATATTGGATTGGGATCATTCGATTTTTTGGATGGAGAAATGGTCATGTTGGATGGAATTCCTTATCGGGTTCGCGAAAATGGAGAGATCACCGAAGGTGCGGATAATGATGAGATTGTTTATGCGAATGCGACTTTCTTTGATGAAGATAAAAAGTTTGAGACCCGTCCTGCAATTGATTATATCCTGTTTAAAACGGAACTTGACAGCCAGTTAGTCAGCTCGAACTATTTCTATGCTTTTAAGGTTCATGGAATTTTTAAAACCATAAAGCTTGGTGGAGTCCCCAAGGTTGAAAAACCATTTTTAGAAGGATTGGATGTGCTCATACCCAAACGGCCTGTTTTTAATGGAGAAAACATTACCGGGACGATGATAGGTTTTTATTGTCCGAAATACATCGGCAATATCAATGCAGAAGGTTATCATTTTCATTTTATTTCTGATGATCACAAAATGGGTGGACATGTCATGGAATTTACTTCAGACGGCAGTCTGGATGTTAAAATGGATGAAATACACAGCTATCAGTTTGAGTTGCCTGCGAACGATACATTCGAAAATGTAAAATTGGAAAAGGAATTTCAGTACAATAAGTAATTCGATAACTAAGAAACCATGATCAAATTTAAAAAACTCATTTTCCCTGCGCTTTGTCTTTTGGGAGTCACCCTCCCAACTCAAGCAAAAAGTGCCTCGAAGCCCAATATCCTTTTTGTCTTTGCTGATGATTGGGGCCGTTATGCAAGTTGCTACAAAGGTCTCGACGGACGGCCTACCTTAAACGACATAGTGCAAACTCCAAATGTTGATCGTGTCGCAAAACAAGGTGTATTATTTCGTAATGCTTTCGTCAATGCACCGAGCTGTACACCATGCCGCAGTTCGCTGTTTTCAGGTCGCTATTTCTTCAATTGTAACCGGGGCGCCATTCTTAATGGTGCTGTATGGGACGAATCTATTCCGGTTTATCCGCTGATGCTCAGGGATGCAGGCTACACTATCGGCAAAAGCTTCAAAGTTTGGAGTCCGGGCACTCCTGCAGATGCACCATTCGGCGGTCAGAAATACGCCTACGAAAAAGCCGGTCGTGCTCCTAATAATTTCTCTGAGGAAGTTACTGCCCGAATCAAAGAAGGGATGCCTCTTATACAGGCCAGAGAAGAAGTCCTTGATCAGGTTCGTGGCAACTTTAATGATTTTCTCGCTGCAAGGGAAAAAGGCCACCCCTGGCATTATTACTTTGGTCCAACCACTACACATCGAAAGTGGATAAAAGGCAGCGGTAAAAAACTATGGGGGATTGAACCGGATTTATTGAAGGGTAAAATGCCAAAGTTTCTTCCTGATGTGCCTGAAGTGCGCGGGGATGTGGCTGACTATCTTGGTGAATGTGAAGCTGTCGATGCTTATGTTGGTGTCCTGATGAAGTGTCTGGAAGAAACCGGCGAAGCCGGTAACACAGTTATTGTTCTCAGCGGAGACCACGGAATGCCGGGAGTGACTTCAGGAAAATGTAACCTCTACGATATGGGCGTGAGTGTGCCGCTCATTATCCGGATGCCCGGAAGCAAGATTGGACGCATTGTTGATGATTTTGTACGACTTCCTGACCTCGCACCAACTTTTATGGAAATTGCGGGTGTAAAGCCACCTGACAATCTATACGGGCGCTCATTGATGCCACTGCTGTTGTCAGATAAAAGCGGACTTATAGATCCTACACGGGACTGGGTGATCACTGGTCGCGAACGACACGTATCGACTGCACGCGAGGGTAATCTTCCATATCCTATGCGTTCTTTACATACGCCGGACTATGTTTATATCCGCAATTTTGAGCCGGATCGCTGGCCGATGGGTTCACCCGGTGCGGTCACTCCTGACTTCACTCCCGATTCCAAAGAATTGGAAAACAACACCCACATCGCTTTTGCAGATATGGATGCAAGTCCAACCAAGTCCTGGCTGGTTCAAAATCGCCTCGATCCAAAGTGGCAGTGGTTTTACGAACTGGCCTTTGGCAAAAGGCCCGCTGAGGAACTTTATGACGTGCATAAAGATCCTGACATGGTAAACAATCTCGCCGGAAACATAGAATTTGCCGCTGTGAAAAAGAAACTGGCTGATCAGCTGATGAAGGAACTTACAAGGGCTCAGGATCCAAGAGTAGTTGAAAATCCACCACGATTTGAGCTGCCGCCATTTACCAATCCGTAGAAATGAAAAATATCCAATAAAAAATGAAAAATACCATTCTTCCAATATTAGCCGGAATTGCACTCGGAATTCCTTCTTTACAAGCAGCTAAGAATGAAAAACCAAATATCATTGTTATCCTGGTCGATGACATGGGTTTCTCCGATATCGGATGTTACGGTTCTGAAATACCTACCCCAAACCTTGATAAGTTGGCTGCCAAAGGGGTTAAATTCACCCGGTTTTACAACACGTCACGTTGTTGTCCCACCAGGGCATCTTTACTGACTGGCTTGTATTCACATCAGACGGGTATCGGAAACATGATGGAAGACCAAGGCCAACCCGGTTATCAGGGCCGTTTGAACGACGAATGTGTGACCATTGCCGAAGTTCTGAAACCCGCAGGTTATTTCACTGCATTGTCAGGAAAATGGCACGTGGGTCAGGATCAGGGAGTAACGCCATGGGGGCGGGGATTCGACCGAAGCCTGAATGCTCCTGCCGGAGGTTTTTATTATCCTGATGGTGTAAAGGCAAAACCATTTTACCCATGGAAGGGAAAAGTTTGGTTCCGGCCTTCTCCAATCAACCTGTACCTCGTGATGCAATCTATTGGGAGCATATTGGCAACGCGGCAATCCGAGTTGGCGATATGAAGTTGGTGCGCATTGGCCGTGATGCACCATGGGAGCTTTATGACCTGGCCAAAGACAGAACGGAGTTGCATGATCTCGCCCTTGAACAACCTGCCACTGCGAAGGATTTAGCTGCAAAATGGGATGTCTGGGCAATTCGCGCTCATGTAAAACCTTACCCGGATAAAGTAGGAAAAGCAAAAAATGATAAAAAGAAAAGTGCAGATGCCGAATAAGATTGAAGTATGAGAAAGGTCTAAAGAATACGAATTGCAAGTAAATTTCTGATATAATAAATCAAATATAAAAATCCAATTAATTCATTTTCATTATGAAACGCACCTATCTGATAATTACACTGATTTTGGCAACAATAAGTTTTCTGTCTGTCGCGGAACCAATGAAGTCAACCCTTGATGCAAATTCAACCCTGCAAACTCTTAAGGCTGGATGGAATAAACCTGCCCGGACTTACCGGCCTCATACCCGCTGGTGGTGGCCTGGCAACGCGTTGACCAAAGCCGACATCACTTTTCAGCTTGAACAAATGGCCAAACAAGGTATGGGCGGTGTCGAGATTATGACTGCGTTTCAGATGTATGAAAAAGGCAATGCCGAATATCTTTCGCCCCAACACCTTGAATTGATGAAATTTGCCGTTGCAGAAGCCAAACGGCTCGACATGGAAGTGGCCATTACTTTTGGGCCTGGCTGGAGTTTTGGTGGTCCCTGGGTGAAACCGGAAGAACAAAGCAAGGCGCTTTGCATGGGTAGTGTCGACCTTGATGGTGGCAGCCCTTTTTCAGGAGAATTGCCGCAATCTCTCACTGCAAATGAAATGGGGAAAGTTGAACCCGGTCTCCTTATTGCCGTGGTTGCGGCACAAATAAATGGGAAAGATCAGCTTGATGGCAACACGCTCACGGTTCTCTTCGGAAAAGTGAAATCCGGATCGACTACCCTGGAATGGGACGTCCCTGCCGGTAAATGGCGGTTAATGACTTTCTGGCTGAAACATACTGGTCAGGAAAATCAGGCTTATAGCGGCCCTAAGCCAAGCATGGTCATCGACCATTTTAGCCAGACAGCTATGCAAAACTACTGCAATTATCTCGGAGGAATTCTAAACCAATCCATCGGAACAGAGTTTGGTCGAACGGTTGATTCGTTTTTTTGCGACAGTTTCGAGATCATGCCTCTACCCAATTCCATACTTTGGAGTAATGATATACTAGCTGGTTTTGAAAAAGAAATCGGTTATGACTTTTCCAAATATCTTCCTTCAATCTGGCTCAATATTGGGCCACAAACTCCCCGTGTTCGCTACGACCTTGGTCACTATTTAAGCGATTTAGGTTTGAAAACTGTTTTCAAAACGTTTAACGACTGGTGCGCCGAGCACAATGTACAAGCTAGAATCCAACCGCATTATCGTTTTACCGAGGAATTGGTGCAAGGAGCAGGAGCCATTGCCCGGCCTGAAACGGAAGTCACAACCATCCGTTTTGAACCAACTGCCGATCCACACAAGGCCACTGCTTCCGGAGCAAGATTTTATGGCCGCGATATAGTTTCAGCGGAAGCTTATACATTTATTCATCCTGATCGCTACCGCACTTCGTTGCAGGAAATGAAGATTGCCACCGATGCTTTTCTACGCGATGGGGTGACTCAATTTTATAATCACGGCTATTTTGCTTCACCAGAAATGCATGTTGCCCCAAGCCGCGACATGCCCTGGGCCAGCCGCATCAGCCATTGGAATACCTGGTGGAATTATTACCATTGCCTGACATCTTATATTTCCCGATCTGCTTATCTTCTTCGTCAGGGGCAGTTGGTTGCCGATGTGTTAATCTATTCACCTCAAGCCACTGAATGGAGCGAACAAGCCCTTTATGGCAAAGAACGTCGTATCATGCCCTATGGCGATCTGGCTAAAACACTGGTTGCCAATGGATACGATTTCGATATTGTAAACGACGATCTGCTCCAAAATGTCGCTAAGTTTCAGAATGGTAAAGTCGGCATTAACGGATACACCTATCCGGTAATCATTCTTCCGGCTGCAAAAGTGTTGCCGATAGAAACAGCCCGTGACCTGCGCGATTTTGTCAAAGCTGGTGGAACAGTCATCGCTCTCGACGAATTGCCATCTGCATCCGCTGGATTGAAAAATTCAGAAAGCAATGATAAAGAACTGAAACAAATTGTTGAGGAAATTTTCAACAGTAAAACCAATGCTGTTTATTTACCTGAATATAAAATCATAACTCCGCCATTTAATCCGACCCAACAAGTGGCATTCAAACCCACTGCGCCAATTAATGAACAGCAGCATAAACTACTTGCTTCAATCGAAAAAGTTACACCGCCTGACTTTGCTTTGGCCGGAAAGGCACAGAGTGATGGCTTAACCTTTATCCATAAGCGCATCAATGATCTGGATGTTTATTTTGTAACCAATCTACAGCCCAATCGAATTGCAACAGATGTTACCTTTCGGGTGACCGGCAAAACTCCACAGCGCTGGAATGCTATTACCGGTTCGACTGGCGAAGTAGTGCCTGATTTTCGGGTCGATGCTGCCGGCACAACCATCACACTGGAATTCGAACCATGGGAATCGGCGTTCTTTATTTTCACTCCCGGAGTCAAAAAGTCTGAATCTGCAAAAGCTTCCGGAGAAATTCCGCTGACTTATTCGATTACCGGAAACTGGAAAATGAAACTTGAAGGTTATGGTTTTGATACTTATGAAACGAATATCGCAAAACTTACTTCGTGGACTGAGTCACCACGAACTACACATTTTTCAGGAACAGGGCGCTATGAAATTGAATTTGACTTATCAGCTAATCAATTAAAAAACAATGGCAAGATGTTCCTGGATTTGGGCGCTGTTGGCGATATTGCTGATCTGGAATTGAATGGTAAAAAGGCAGGTGTAGCCTGGATGTGGCCATACCGGATTGACATTAGCAATGCAGCACAGGCAGGAAAAAATAGATTGGTCGTTTTGGTGACCAATCAGTTGGTTAATTATGTTTCAGGATTGAAAGAAGCGCCGGATGTGCCAGTCGATTTACAGCCCCGCCTGGGTAAAGCCGATCCTACGATTTACAAGCAAAGTGGCATCGCAAAAAAAGACATGTCGCAAACCGATTTGCCTCCTTCAGGTCTGATGGGGCCGGTGCAGATTAAATGGCAATAGAACCTAAAAACAATAGAACCTAAAATGAAAACAAAAAAACTTATTACAACAATGTTGCTGGCATCTTTCGGGTTAGCACAAGCCGCTACTCCGGTAAAACCGAATATCCTTTTCATCGTTGGCGATGATATGGGTTATGGCGATGTTGGTTTTCATCATTGCAAAGACATTCCTACACCGAATCTTGATGCCCTTGCAGCTTCAGGAGTAAGTTTCTCAAACGGATATGTGAGTGGGCCGTATTGCTCACCCACACGTGCGGGTTTACTCACCGGAAGATATCAGGAACGCTTCGGGCACGAATTTAATCCTTCAGGAGGGACACAGGGATTGCCGCTCACTGAAACAACTATTGCAGACCGCTTAAAATCAGCTGGCTATGTAACCGGAATTGTTGGTAAATGGCATCTTGGCGCTCAAGAATCAATGCACCCTCAAAAACGTGGTTTCGATGAGTTTTTTGGGTTTCTGGGCGGCGCTCACAGTTATTTTAAATCAGCCGGAATTATGCGTGGTACTGATCAAGTGGATGAGCTCGACTATACGACTGACGCCTTTGGTCGTGAAGCGGTCAGTTTCATCGACAAATATCAGAAACAGCCTTGGTTTTTATACCTGGCTTTTAATGCCGTTCATACACCAATGGATGCTACCGATGATCGTCTGGCGAAGTTTCCAAACATTGAAAACCAACAGCGACGTACTTACGATGCCATGATGCTTGCCATGGATGAAGCGATTGGCACAGTACGTAAGAAACTTGCTGATTTGGGGCTGGAGAAGAATACTTTTGTAATCTTTATCAGCGACAACGGAGGCCCGACAATGAAAGGTGTGACAGTGAACGGTTCATCAAATCTTCCATTGAGAGGAAGTAAACGAACAACTCTCGAAGGTGGAATTCATGTACCATTTATTGTTTCCTGGCCCGGAAAAGTAAAACCCGGGAAATTCGATTTGCCAGCCATTCAACTCGATTTGACGGCCACTGCCTTTGCGGTTGCCGGAGTGGATGTAAAACCCGAATGGAAAATTGATGGTGTGAATCTGCTTCCTTTTCTTACAGGCACTAAGAAAGGCGCCCCACATGACGCCCTATACTGGCGATTTGGCGAACAAATGGCAATTCGAAAAGGTGATTATAAACTGGTTCGTTACGATAGTAATGCTGATACAAATACCGGGGCAAAACAACCTGTTACCACCACAAAACTTTACAACCTGAAAGAAGATCTTGGCGAAACCAAAGACCTGGCCACTTTAAATCCTGAAAAAGTGAAAGAATTGCAAGCACAATGGGATGCCTGGAATACAACACTTGTTAAACCGCTTTGGGGAAACGGTTCAAGCGATAATGACGGAGCCGAACCAGTAGGAAAGAAGAAGAGAAAGAACAATTAATAGTTAATAGTTCCTCAGTATGGAAAAAATACAGCCCATAAACGAATAACTTTGAAGATGTCGAAAATCGATTGGAGCTTAGCCCAGTATGGGCGACATATTGGTAGCCCGGGGTAGAGCGACGAAGGAGCGGCACCCCGGGTGAAAAGAAATAGAAAGAAAACCGTCCGCTATTAATTGATATTCAAAGAATTTACCCTTTTTCGGACGGAATACCTGCCCGTCGGCAGACTGGGATTTCGTTTTCAAAATAGTAGTTAAATAAGAGGAATCAACAAATTTATTAATCTGACAATTCATAACCTAACCAATGAGATCAACCTTTCTGATCATTGTTATGCTGATATCGTCCCTGAATTTCTGCATTGCTGCCGAAGGTGACGCCTTACGTGTCATTATTCCAGCTGTTTCTTCCGGGCGGGCAGTGGATGCCTCAATGATGCAGCAGATTTACAATGAAGTAAAGACACCCTATAAATATGGAGTGATTCTTAAGGCAGATAGTATTGGTGATCTGGTCGATTGCGCAAATATCTTTCGCTTTAAGGGACATTGGTACATGGTTTATGTTTCCAGTTCGAAAAAGATTGGCTATCAAACTTATCTGGCTCAAAGTGATGATTTGCTGAACTGGGAAAAATTGGGCAAAATTCTTTCTTTTACCCAGCCGGGTGAATGGGATGCCTGGCAGGCCGATGCCAGTATTGCCTTGTGTGATTACCGTTGGGGTGGCAAATGTGAATTAGAGAAATTCGATGGTAAATACTGGCTTTCTTACATCGGTGGCGGTCTGCAGGGCTACGAAACCGATCCGCTCTCCATTTGTATGGCCTGGACAAATAATTTGCCCATAAGCCCTGGGTTGTGAAATGGAAAGGTGTGGCCTATCACTTTTATTGTGCAGTTGGCAATGAAGGCAGGGTGCTGGCAGTGGCAACTTCAGTTGACATGAAAGTTTTAAAGAAAAAATGAACCAACTTTTACTACCGATATGAATAAATCAATAGTCCCGATTCTTGCAGGTCTGACTTGCGGATTGTATCCGGCCCATGGCGCCAGTACGAAAAAGCCCAACATCCTGATTATTGTTGCCGACGATATGGGTTACTCCGATGCAGGGTGTTATGGCAGCGAAATTCAGACACCAAACCTCGACCGATTGGCATCGAAAGGCCTTCGTTTTACTCAATTCTACAATACAGGTCGGTGCTGGCCTTCGCGTGCAAGTATTCTGACGGGTTATTACCCACAGTCGGTGCGCCGCGATAAACTGACAAACATTCCGCAGGAAGCAGGACAACCTGCCGGTGGAAATGGAGGTATTCGGCCTCGTTGGGCACAGTTACTTCCTGAATACCTGAAACCTTTGGGATATCATTCTTAGACATCGAATTAGGCCGTGTAATCAACCAAATCAAAACCATGGGTGTGCTCGACAATACGCTCATCATCTTTGTTTCCGACAATGGCGCTTCCGCTGAGCAAATCATTCGGGGCGATGGCCATGATCCGACAGCATCAATCGGATCTGCAATGACTTATCTGGGTATTGGCCCTGGCTGGTCGAGTGCAGCAAATACTCCCCTGCGATTGCACAAATCATGGAATCACGAAGGTGGAATCTCAACACCATGCATCGTATCCTGGCCTGCAGGCATTAAAGCACGAGGTGAACTTCGCGACAACCCCGGACACTTGATTGACATGCTGCCAACCTTGCTCGATATAACAGGGGGGAAAGTCCCTGCTGAAGTTGCTGGCCTGCCTGTACCGCCACTTCCGGGTAAAAGCCTTGTCCCGGTTTTCAAAAAAGACAATTCGGTAAAACATGAATATCTGTGGTGGAACCATGATGGCAACCGGGCTTTCCGGGTTGGTGACTGGAAGATTGCTGACGATCACACAAAACCGTGGGAACTTTTCGATTTAATGACCGACCGCTCAGAAACCATGAACCTGGCTGATAAATATCCTGATAAGGTGAAGGAATTGGAGCAACTTTGGATCAAACATGCGGAGGAATTCAATGATTTGGCAAAGCAGGATTTGTCTAAAGCTCCGATTAAAAAGAAGAAAGAGGGAAAAGAAAGTGAATAGTATTGAATCTTTTGAAAATATAAATAAATTATGATCAAAAATGTATTTACCGGAATTTTATTGTTGACAGCAATGAACTGTTTTTCACAGAATAGTCCGGGATTCCCGATCAGCAATTCCAACTGGATTGCCACCGATGCCTTAGGGCGAAGTCTGCC
>JBBSBP010000090.1:0-21273 GCA_038251165.1 Bacteroidales bacterium
TATTAAACCGGTATTATCCACATGCGCTGTCCTGTTATTATCTTTTCGATGAAAAGAAGTATATATACCTTGATGAGGTTAACAGGGATAATCGTAATATTTCAGCTCAAAAGCGTGCAGCATATGAATCGATTCCTCAGGGAGAGATTAACAAGAATACGAATCTTCTGCCTCAGAACCCGCTTTGGTAATTTAATTATTAACTATTGATACAAATTAATATGAAAAAGATATTGTATTTAATGTTAGGAGCAGCCTTGTTGTTCTTAGCTTCATGCCAGAAAATCGATAACTGGGATGCACCGAATGCACGGTTACATGGAAATGTGATCGATTCATACACGGGAGAAAATTTGATGATGGACAACAACGACTGGCAAATTCGAATAATTGACAGGACCTGGGAAGAAAAGAACGCAACTGTTGCCCAATATCAATCCCTGGCGGTTATGAAAGACGGCGTGTATAATAATGCGAGGCTGTTTTCAGGAACTTATGACATGCTTCCATACGATGGCCCTTTCTGGCCTGTTGATACTATAAAAGGAGTAGTATTGGGAAGTGAGACCCAACAGGATTTCACGGTAACCCCTTACCTGCAGGTACTGGATTTTACCCAAACATTGGTTGGAACAAATTTGACACTAACTTGCAGAGTGAAGGCCCCAGTTCTTACAGGACTCCCCAATCTTTATGAGATTAAGCCTTTCTTAAGTCTGACAACATTTTGTGGAAACTCCAATTATATTAATATAGGTGACTATAATAATTTGAGGATACAAATCAAAAAAAGTTGGGCAAGTTATGTGCCTGGCGGTAGCGATACGACTCCCGTTGTAACCATTGGCCCTCTGCCTGTGAAATCAGGTTATACCTATTATGTACGTATAGGGGCTAATGTAGATGCATTGAGTAGGAGATATAACTATTCACCGATTGTGAAGGTTGTTGTACCGTAATCAATGATGGTGGACATATATTGAACATTTCGTCTAATACTTAATTAAATTATCCCGGTGAACATACTGTACAGCGGGATAATTTTTTTTCAAAAGAACCAGTAATGAAGATATACAAAAGCCTCACGTTAATTATTGTTTCAGCAATATTAATGAGCATTAACTGCTCAAATGATATTGAACAAAAACCAGTGGACGAGCCTGTTAAAAAACCGGCGGAAAAAGTATACGACGAAACGGGTTGTCTTTATACTTCTTATAAAGGACTTGTGATGGCCGGGTATCAGGGATGGTTTACCGCCGAAGGTGATGGCGCTGAACGAGGCTGGCATCACTATGAAGAAAGCGGAAAGTTTGAACCGGGAATGAATACGATTGATTTTTGGCCAGATGTAAGCGAGTATACCAAAACCTACAAAACAGCATTCAAATATGCGGATGGAAGTGATGCCTTTGTTTACAGCCCTTATGATGCTGAAAGCGTTGACCTGCACTTCAAATGGATGAAAGATTATGGGTTGGATGGCGTTTTTATGCAACGATTTGTAAGCGAAATCAAAAGTGAAAAGGGAAAGCGGCATTTTAACAAAGTACTTGAAAATGCGCTGAAAGCTGCGAATAAATATCAAAGAGCAATTTGTGTGATGTACGACCTGAGTGGCTGTTCTTCGTCGGACATGCAGATTATAATCAACGATTGGAACGAACTTCAAACAATCTTTTCGCTTTTCGATAATGTAAAGAATCCAACTTACCTGCGGCACAACAAAAAACCTTTGCTTGTAATTTGGGGTGTAGGTTTCAACGATAACCGTAAATACTCAACCAGCGATGTTCAGTCTATGGTATCAACATTGAAAGGACCCGAAAAGAAAGTATCCATCATGCTGGGAGTACCTTATGGGTGGCGTACTTTGAATCGGGATACCGAAAGCAATCCTTTACTTCATACTTTAATTAAACAGTGTGATATTATTATGCCCTGGGCTGTTGGTCGGTATAATTCAACAAGTTATGACAGTAATGCAATTACTCTTTCAACCGATATTTCCTGGTGCAAAACCAATAATGTCGATTATGTTCCTCTTGTTTTTCCGGGATTTAGCTGGGGAAACCTCAGAAATGATCCGACTATTTATAATCAGATACCCCGAAACAAAGGCGATTTCTTCTGGCAGCAGGTAGCCGGTGCAAAAATGTCGGGCGCTGAATCGTTGTACATAGCCATGTTCGATGAAATTGATGAAGGTACAGCAATCTTCAAATGTCTAAAAGAAGGAAATCTTCCGCTAAATGGAACTGGAAAGTTTGTTGGAATTGAACAGGAACTGGGAACAGATTATTATTTGTGGCTTGCCGGAAAAGCAACAGATTGGTTTCATGGGGGTAGTAATTATGGACTAATAAAACCATCAAGGTAGTTTGACAATAGCATCAAGTTGAAATAAAAATAAAATCTTCAAAAATGATCAGGATTCTTCAGATAAAAGTAGCTCGTTTGGGCAAGTATTACAGAAAAGGCATAGTTCTGTTTCTGTGTATTATTACATTCAGCTCCATTCAAGCAGTCAATAAACACAGCAAAACCTCCCGGTTTCCATCCTACAATGGCCTCGTCATGTGCGGCTATCAGGGTTGGTTCCATGCACCAAAAAATGGAATGTTGTATCCCGACGAAAAAGAAATCCGCATCGACATGTGGCCCGATGTAAGTGAATACGATCAAACCTATCCGACCGGACTAAAACTTGCCGATGGCAGTGCTGCACGCTTTTTTAGTTCAACCGATAAAAGTACAGTGGATCTTCATTTCAAATGGATGAAGCAGTATGGCATTGATGGTGTATTTATGCAACGCTTCTTCAATTCAACCAAGCCCAACGGCCCCCGTAATACTACTACCACCGTTTTGAAGAATGCTTTTGCCGCCTCTGTCAAATACGAACGGGCGATTGCAGTTATGTATGACCTCTCAGGTCTTCGCGGCATAGGCGAAGATTGCTCATCGATCATTGAGGATTGGAAATATCTGGTCGATTCACTTAAAGTAACCAACCAGGATGGAGTGAATTCATACCTTTATCACAAAGGCAAACCCCTGGTAACCATATGGGGAATTGGATTTCCAGATCGCCCCTATAACATTCGCAACATTGGTCTCAGTCGCCTTATCGATTTCCTGAAAAACGACCCCGAATACGGTGGCTGTTCGGTGATGCTGGGTGTTCCAACGTTCTGGCGTGAACTAAATGCCGATTGCAATCCGGATCCTTATCTGCACGAGCTTATTAAACAGGCCGACATTGTTTTGCCATGGATGGTTCAACGCTTTTCACCATTGCTTCACAACGACATGGACCGTTACCGGGATGTGATTTTAGGTGACATCAAATGGTGTCGGGAGAATAAAGTAGATTATGTACCGTGCGTATCCCCCGGTTTTAGCTGGTACAACCTTAGCCGTTCCGAATTCCCCGATGATGTTAAACCATCGGGGTCAATTCCTCGTCAGGGTGGACGATTTTACTGGCAGCAAATTTCAACAGCCATTAATGCCGGCGCTTCAATGCTATACGTTGCGATGTTTGACGAGGTAAATGAAGGAACTGCCATCTTTAAATGCACCGATAATCCACCAGTCAGCGATGTGGCAAAGTTTGTCAATATGGATGGCAAACCGTCTGACCATTACCTGTGGCTAACCGGCGAAGCAGGGAAAATGCTGCGAAAAGAAAAACCATTAAGCTTTAAGATTCCGGAACGGAAATAAAAAAAACTGGAATATTAATAAAATAACTTAAGAAAAGCAGATATGAATAAATGGTTAACCGGTTCTATGCTAAGCGCTATTTTAGTTAGTCCTTTTGCAAATGTATATTCTCAAAAGCAAGCCGCCCCCAATATCTTAATTATCATGACCGACCAGCAACGATGGGATGCTTTAAGATATTCCGGTGCAAATGATATAATCGAAACACCCAATCTGGATAAATTAGCTCAAAATGGCGCTTATTTCTCACAGGCAAGCTCCCCTTGTCCGGTTTGTGGCCCTGCACGAACTGCGATTCTTACCGGACGATATGTTGAAACAAACGGTATTCGGAATAATGGTGATGCGGACATTGATAAAAAGTGTGAATATAAAACTTTTGACCAGCTATTGACTGAAAATGGTTATGTTTCGGAGTATATCGGGAAATTCCATTCACCGGCTCAAATGGCTGATATTTACAGTAATCCTTCTCAATATGGATATAGCGGTTCCCGATTAATTAAAAGTTGGGAGCGGATGTATAACTTTTACCTAAAGGAACATGCAAAAAAGCGTCAACCTGCTTCAGGTGAATTGGTCGATTTTAGCTTTTTTGACGGACTACCTTATAAACCAACTCCAATTGATCGTCGTTTCGAAAAGTTACCATCAGGCATTATTCCGGAATCTGAATTGGCAAATCGTCAGTTAACACAACCTGACCATAACGGAACACTTGATTTGAACCCCGAATATAGTATTACAGCTGTTCAGGGACGACAAACGATTGAAGCAATTGAACGGATGAAAAATCAAAAGTTCAGTATTACCTGTTCGTTTCACTGCCCGCATTCACCCATTTTGCCAACCGAGCCTTTTGCAAGTATGTACAATCCTTCAAAAATGCCAATACCAAAAAGTATTGCCGATAAAATGGAAGGGAATCCATATGTCAAATCCAATGGAAGATTGTTTGCCACAGAATATGCTGACAGCGCCAAAATTGGGTATATGATTGCCAATTATTACGCATTGATTACTGAGATCGATCAATGGGTTGGTAAAATCATCAGCAAGCTCGATGAACTAAAATTAAGCGATAATACGTTGATTGTTTTCGTGAGCGACCACGGCGAAATGCTTGGTGCACATGGCATGAGAGAGAAAAATGTGTTTCTGGAAGAATCGGTTAGAGTTCCATTAATATTGAATTATCCGGGAAAAATTCCTTCCGGGAAAATTGACACGCCGGTATCAACCTTAAATATTTTTTCAACTGTTCTCGATTATGCCGGTATCAAAGCCGAAAGCGATGGTTATTCGTTAAAAAGCCTGGCTGAAGGTGAAAAACCTGTGATCGATTTTGCCATTTCAGAATGGAACTATACTCCGAATCAAAAAATACCCAATTTAATGATTCGAACAAAGGAATGGAAATTAATGATTTCCAGAAGCAATGAGAATAGCGCTATGGATGCTCTGTATGATTTAAAAAATGATCCGAATGAACTAAACAATCTGTTGTTCACCAATAAAGAGAAATATCGGAAAACAGCAGAGCTGATGAAAAATAAATTATACGAACGACTTGCAAAATCGAACTACTCTTATGCCGAAGAAATTAAACAGCGAATCTTTTGACAGCCAGAATTAATCTGAATATAAACCAATAAACCACTAAACATGAATATTTCCCCATCGATCCGGATATTTGGATTTGCCCTATTGTTATTGCGTTTTGCAGGAGGGACTTTTGCACAAAAACAACCGGTTGACTTTGTTAATCCGTATATTGGAAACATCAGCCATTTACTGGTTCCGACATTTCCTACAATCCATTTACCGAACAGTTTTTTACGGGTTTATCCTGAAAGAAGTGACTTTACCAGTGATTTGATTAACGGATTGCCTTTGGTTGTGACCAGTCATCGTGGAAGTTCTGCATTTAACCTGAGCCCGTTTCAGGGAGATGAGAAAGAAATTAAACCTGTTGTGTCATACAGTTATGATCTGGAAAAAATAACTCCGTATTCATATTCAGTCTATCTCGACGAACAACAAACCGAGGTTCGATTTGGTCTTTCACATCAGTCGGCCATGTACGAAATCGATTTCAGCAATGATACTCCGGCTTATCTGATATTGAATTCTCGTGATGGAGGAATGAAGTGGGACGGAAAAGCCATATCGGGATTTCAGTCGCTCGACAACAATACCCGTGTTTTCCTTTATCTTGTAACCGATCAGACGCCTGAAAATGTTTCGGTGATGAACGGCGATGAACTAAACAAAGGGACGGAAACTTCAGGCAAAAATGCCTGCGTGGTTCTGAAATTCGGAAAAGATGTGAAAACCCTCCGGTTGAAATACGGAATATCGTTTATCGATGTGGTTCAGGCCCGTAAAAACCTGGATCGCGAGATAGCAAATACAAATCTGAAATCCTTGCAGGAAGCCGGCCGCAAAATCTGGAACGAATCGTTGGGGAAAATTGCTGTCACTGGAAATACTGATAATGGGAAAACCATTTTCTACACATCGCTTTACCGAACCTTTGAACGGCCGGTCTGTATTTCGGAAGATGGCCGTTACTTCAGTGCGTTCGATGGGACTGTGCACAACGACAATGGAACTCCTTTTTTTACCGATGACTGGATTTGGGATGCCTACCGGGCTCATCACCCCTTACGTATTTTGCTCGATCCTGAAAAAGAAGAAAACATTCTTCATTCGTTTACCGAAATGGCTGCCCAGATGAAAAACAACTGGTGGCCAACCTTCCCCGAAATAACAGGCGACAGCCGACGGATGAATTCCAACCATGGAGTGGCTTCGGTGATTGATGCCTATCGCAAAGGTCTTCGGGGCTTCGACCTCGAAAAAGCATATACTGCCTGCAAAGGTGCAATAACTGAAAAAACGCTGGCTCCCTGGTCGGGCAAACCAGCCGGGAAATTGGATCAGTTTTACAAGGACCACGGCTATATTCCGGCGCTGAAAGATGGTGAAAAAGAAACGATCCCGGAAGTTCATCCGTTTGAAAAACGCCAGCCTATAGCCGTTACCCTTGGAACTTCCTATGACCAGTGGTGTCTCTCACAAATTGCAAAGGAACTTGGGAAAGTCGATGATTATCAATATTTTTTGAAATGTTCGTACAATTACCGCAATGTATATAATGCGGAAACAGGTTTTTTTCACCCGAAAGACAGCGAAGGTAAATTTATTGAGCCATTCGACTACGTTTTTTCCGGAGGAATGGGGGCCCGCGAGTACTATGGTGAAAACAATGGCTGGACATACCGTTGGGACGTTCAGCACAATATTGCCGATCTGATTAGCCTGATGGGTGGACGCAAAACTTTCATAAACAACCTGGATGCGATGTTCTCGGAACCGCTTGGACGTGGTAAATATGCATTTTATGCTCAGCTGCCTGACCAGACCGGAAACGTGGGACAATTTTCGATGGCAAACGAACCTTCGCTACACATTCCATATTTATACAATTATGCCGGCCAACCCTGGAAAACCCAGAAACGCATACGTACACTGCTGGATCAATGGTTCAGAAACGACCTGATGGGTGTTCCGGGTGATGAAGATGGCGGCGGGATGACTTCGTTTGTGGTGTTCTCATACATGGGATTTTACCCGGTTACTCCCGGAATGCCGATGTACAATATTGGCAGTCCTGAATTCGATAAGGTAAAAATGGATTTGGGCAACGGCAAGTTTTTTGAAATTGAAGCCATCAACAATTCAGTCGATAATAAATACATTCAGTCAGCTACTCTGAACGGAAAAACCTGGAACAAGCCTTGGTTTTCACACACCGATTTGATTTCAGGAGGGAAACTGGTACTTCAAATGGGACCAAAAGCCAACCGAAACTGGGGAAGCTCCGAGGATAATATGCCTCCATCGATTTTGGATTATTAGTTTTTAGATAGTCCAAAATTTATCAATTGCCGTGTAATCACAGTTAAATTTTATTTGGTAAATATTTCAGCGATATATTCCTAATTCTATACAAATAATATGAGATACAGTTATTTTATAATCTTTCTTTTTAGTTTAAGTTTTTCAACGCTTGGTTGGTGTGGAAAGATTGTATATCCCTGGCGTGCCACAACAGCAATTGTCAAAAGTGGTGAAAGTTTTGAGGTTTGGTTTAATGCGGAAAATGGTCAAACTGTTAATTCGGTCGCATTACGTGGACCATATAACACAGTTTTTACATCAAAAACAATTGAGACCGGTAATTGGATTTATGATAAAACATCATTAAACACATATAATACCAGGATCGCTGTTTTAGTTCCGGCAACAGCACCTGCCGACCGATATGATATTATTCTGAATACTTCAGGCGGGCAAGAAATATCTTTAGCCGGAGTGAAGGTCATAAATGAATATAGACCCAGTTATTATATCTTGCATTTCTCAGATATACATGCTTTTCAGAATGGATATAATACAACTTTACAAAGGCTTTCGACTATTATAGATATTGCCAATATCATCGATCCTGAAATTGTTTTCAACACTGGTGATAATATGTATCGACCAAATGATGAAAGAATGAATGCGTTTTTTATTGGTAATAGCGCGCCAGGCACAAAAGGATTAAATAAATTAAATGCGGCAACATTTGTAGCTGCAGGTAATCATGATTATGATTTTGACAATGTCGTTGCCAGCGGATTTTATCCCGAAAAATCAAATTGGTGGAACACCTGGTGGGGACTTCAGGCTTATAATTTCAAATACGGGAATGGACGTTTCATAGTAATAAATGATGGTTGGGATGGTTTTAATCCTTCGTTACAAATTACAGATGCAATTTCGTGGCTTAATTCAGTTGGTTTGGGAAATTTAAGACTTGGCGCTGCACATATCAAAGATCAGGAAATGATACCTTTAGATAATGGTGTAAACCTTGGTTTGGTTTTGGTAGGTCACAATCATTTTATTGCCTCCGATAACCCGGCTTCGTTGAATAATAAGCCGATACAATACATTGTAAATTCAGTCAGAGACAATCTTGAGTTCAATTTATTCAGAGTAGATGGCAAAACTGGAAATTACACTCCAGTAAGTGGCTCTAATGCACGGGTTCAGTGTCTGCAAAATCCTACTGCAGAAAATACTCCATCTGAATATATTTCAAATTTGACCCTTAGTTATTTGAACGAAAATAATGGGGCGTTCGGTACAAATACAGCAACAATCGTTAATAAATTCAATTTCCCAATTTATGGCGCCAGAGTGCGCTTCGTGATGCCGTTGGGTTCTTTGTATGCAGTTAAAAATGGCAATATTGAGCAGGAATTTGACGGCAATTCGGTACATGTAGTCGATGTACGTGTTGATTTGGATAATAACAGTACAACTGTAATCGATATAGCTGCAACAAATTCAGTTAATTTATGCCCCGACGATCCGGGAAAATAGGTCCGGGTTTGTGTGGCTGTGGCGTACCTGAGGGTACATGCCTAAACATTAATGTTATCACATTTAGAAGTAAATACAACTGGTATTTTGAAAGAATCTGTCTATTTTGTTTCAGTTGAAGCAGGTCCTCAAACCAGGTTGGTTGAGAAATTAATCCATTTTTGATTGTATTTTTGTTGTTCCTTATTAATAAAGAATATATTCTGATAAACACTAACTAAAATGAAAAAAGCGATTTCCATCGTAATAATTTTTTTTATTAATATTTTACTGACAATTCAGGTTGTTAACTCTCAGGATATTGGTGCAACTTTTTGCTGGCATTATAAGGAAATTTACGGAGGACACGATTACTTGTATAACCAATCGATTGTTAAAAAAGGTCTTCCCACTGACAATGTCAAATGGGCGGATAATATCGAATGGTGGGAAAATATGGTTGAAGAGGTAGATTATTCGGGAATTGATTTTATTGCTCTCCTTAGCAGAGGCAATCAACCAAATGCCCCGGACAGAGGAAATGGTAACCCAAAACATATTACAACATTGGTTAATGCCATGAACACAAGGGGTGTCAATTCTTTCAAGTTGGCTATTTTCGACGATTGTCCAAATTCATGGACAGGTAGTATGAATTGGGATATATCCGGAGGTACATCATACACAACGGATTATCCAAAGTTCGATTGTGCCAATACCGGTCTTTATAAATATATTTGGGATTACAACCTGAAACAGGCTATTGGAAACATCCCAGACGAAAAACGCTACAAAATTGATGGCAGAATGGTTATCTTTTTTTGGTCGGTAAAAACAGCCTGGATGACAAATTTGCAAGGAAATCTATCTAAAATTCTTACCTACATCAAAACTCAATGTCAGGCAACATACGGTTTTACGCCATATTTAATCATTGATAAAGACTGGTTAGATAATGACAACACTTTAAGTACTTCAACTGTAGATGGTGTACATGGATGGTTTTCGTCAGCTGGTCACGTCTCTTATACATTTCAAACCTGGAACGGGAGAACATACGGCGCTCTTTGTCCGGGCATTCGTTTAATGAGTGCAAGTGATTTTTTGGATCCTGGTATGGGAACTACCGACATGAGCACAAGACTTAAAATGGGTTTGGACAATACGGTAGGCGCCGGAGCAAGAGTAACGTTAGTTGAAGGATTTACCGATGCCGCTGAAAATGCCGCTTTATGGCGCAGTACAGACGTTACATATTATAATTACGCCAATCAACGCCTAAATATGTTAAGACGCTATTCTAAAGCCGCTTATCCAAGTAGCTTAAAAGTGGAAGTCGAGGCTTGTGATCTCCATGCTGACTTAACTACCGGAAATAGCGGTGGCGCATTTCTTTACCAAGGTGATCTTGATGTAGTTAAGTGTTCAGATACAAATGGCGGATGGAACGTAACCAACACTCAGGCTATCGAATGGATGGAATGGAAAGAGTTACCACTTCTGACCAATACCAAATTCCAGCTCCGTTACAATTCATCGGCTGAAGCTTCTATTCAGTTTTCGGTGGATGGAACTGCTTTGTCAACCATAAGCCTTCCAAATACAAATAATGTGTGGACAACCATTGATGCCGGTAATTATAGCTGTGCCAGTAATAGTTTACATACAGTACGTTTGACTATTATATCCGGAACACCGGAAATTAATTATTTCAAAAGATTAGTTGACACTGTTTTAGGTGCTGAAGTGACTATGACTTCTGCGGTCAAAATATATCCGAATCCATTAAATCAAGACGTATTATCAATAGATTTAGGCAGTTTATATAGTAGCAATGCAGTTGTTACGATATTTAATTTGAGTGGACAAACTGTTTATCAAACAAAAATAAATAACACAACACACGTGGAGTTAGACTTATCAGGATTACTAAAAAAATCATTTTACATTATTTCAGTAAAATCAGGGCAATCAATCGTAACAAGCAAATTTTTTGCTCTTTAATAAAGAACATCATTTAGGAGTAGGCAAAAATTAGAGACACAAAATGAAAACAAAATTCTATTTAACCGGATTAGTATCATTATTCATTGTTTTGACATGCCTGACTGCCTCAGCAATCAGCCAATCAAAAACGAAGGCATCTTTCAATATCATCACTTATAATATCCGAATGAACACCCCTGGCGATAGTATAAATGCCTGGCCATTGCGTAAGGAAAAAGTAGCAGGTTTGCTACGATTTCATCAGGCCGACATTTTTAATGTTCAGGAAGCACTTCCTGAACAGATGGATGATCTGATTGCTGCTTTTCCTGATTTTGACCATGTTGGAGTTGGTCGTGATGATGGAATCCGCTCGGGAGAACACATGGCCATTTTCTTCAATAAAAAGAGGTTTGAAAAAATGACAGATGGAATGTTCTGGTTAAGCGAAACCCCTGACAGAATTGGAAAGGGCTGGGATGCTGCGCATAACCGGACGGTAACCTGGATAAAATTGAAAGATAGAATTACCGGGAAATCGTTTTATGTATTCGACACGCATTTCGATAATCTTGGCAAAGTTGCGCGTGATCAGGCTGCTCTGCTTACCATTAAATCAATGAAAGAAATCAATAAAGAAGGTCTGCCTTTGATTCTTACCGGTGATCTGAACCTGGCCAAAGACACCAAATCGGTCCAGATAATACTGAACTATTTGTCGGATGCCATGGAAAAAACAATCGCTCCGCATTATGGGCCAGCAGGCACAAGTGGCGGTTTTGCAGTAAAACTTCCAATACGAAAGATTGATTATATTTTTATCAATGACAAAGTTACAGTTCTTCGACATGCACATTTGTCTGACTCATTTGGAATGTTTTATCCCTCTGATCATCTGCCTGTCCTTGCAGAGCTTAGAGTCAATTAATTATTAGTCTGTCAGTATAAGAATATTTCCGTCAAGGCATATCATGAAGTATCGTAAGATTCGGTCTTTAAGAGAAAAATATCAACGTAAAATATCAACCTTAATGAAAATAAAAAATAAAATTTCATTCCTGAAATTAACTCTGGTTTTGTCAATGTTCTTTGGAATTCAGAACATGAGTATCGCTCAAAAACCAACCAGTTTTGTAGATCCCATGATTGGATCGGGCGGACACGGCCATGTATTTGTAGGTGCAAGCGTTCCGTTTGGCGCGGTACAATTGGGCCCCAACAACATTTACAAAGGCTGGGACTGGTGTTCGGGCTATCATTATTCTGACAGTCTGATTATTGGCTTTTCGCAATTGCATTTGAGCGGAACGGGTATCGGCGACCTGGCCGATGTGCTGATCATGCCGGTTGCCGGCGAAGTCATGCTGGATAAAGGCCGGCAGCAATTTCCGCACAACGGTTATCTCAACACTTTCAGCCATAAAAATGAAGTAGCCAAAGCCGGTTATTATTCGGTGAAACTGGACAATGGTGTGGCTGTTGAGTTAACCGCATCCGAAAGGGTGGGCTTTCATCAATACCAGTTTCCCCGGGGGAAGGATGCGCATATTATCATCGACCTGAAAGAAGGAATCAACGACAAAAGTACCGACACGCATCTGGAACAAACGGATGAATTCACCTTGAAAGGATACCGTTTCTCTTCGGGTTGGGCGAAGGAACAGCAGGTTTATTTTGCGATTCGTTCATCGAAACCAATTAAGAATCTGATTATTTACAACGAAGGGAAACCACTTTCAGGAAAAAAAGGCCAGGGCATTTCGGTTAAAGGGGTGATAGGCTTTGAGCCAGGGGATTTTGTACAACTGAAAGTGGGCATTTCACCTGTCAGTTCTGACAATGCGCTTGCTAATATCAATTCAGAAATTCCTCATTGGAACTTTGCAGAAATCGTGAATCAAGCCGATGCAAAATGGAACAAAGAACTTTCGCGAATTGAAATTGAAACCAAAACCAAAAGCGATAAGCGGATTTTTTATACCGCCATGTTTCATTCCTTGATTCATCCATCGCTTTTCAACGATCACAACAACGATTATCAGGGAACTGACAATAAGATTTATACCAAACCAGCATTTAAAAATTATTCGATATTTTCAACCTGGGACACCTACCGGGCCGAACATTCGCTGTTTACATTGATTGCTCCTGATCGGGTCAACGATTTTATCAACAGCATGTTGGCTATTTACGACCAACAGGGGTATTTACCCATCTGGCACCTGAATGGCTACGAAACCGGCACCATGGTCGGCATCAGCAGCCAGCAGATAATTGCTGAAGCCTACCTGAAAGGCTTTCGGGGATTTGATGCCGAACGGGCATTTGCAGCCATCAAGGCGACAGCCATGTCGGATTTACGCGGACTCGATTATGTGCAGAAATTTCAGTCTATCCCATCAGATGTTATGAAAAATCGTCCGGTGGCTATGGCACTCGAACTGGCCATAAGCGATGGCAGCACAGCCTTGATGGCAAAAGCAATGGGTAAAACCGATGAATACAATTATTTCAGGAAACGTGCAGAGAGTTACAAACTTTATTTCGATGCACAATCCGGATTTTTCCGCGGAAAGATGTCTGACGGAACCTGGAATCCGAATTTTGATCCGCTTATATCAACCAAACCCCTGGCAGCTGATTATGCCGAAGGAAACGCATGGCAATACCTTTGGCTGGTTCCGCAGGATGTTCCGGGATTAATAGGGCTGCTGGACGGCGAAAAATCATTTGTTGAAAAACTGGATCAATTCTTTACCATCAAAGCTGAAGCAACCGATGAAGTCCTGGTTGATCTGACAGGTCTGATTGGCCAGTATGCCCACGGAAACGAACCAAGCCACCACATTGCTTATCTTTATGCATATGCCGGTCAGCAGTGGAAAACGGCCGAAAAAGTCAGGTACATCATGAATGAATTTTATCATGATCAACCCGACGGTATTATTGGCAATGAAGACTGCGGTCAAATGTCGGCCTGGTACATTTTCTCCTCAATTGGATTTATCCCGTGTTACCTGCTTCAGGAGATTATGTGATTGGCAGTCCGCTGTTCGACCGTGCCACAATTAATCTTGAAAATGGAAGAAAATTTACAGTTGAGACCATCAATAACAGCGATCAAAACATTTACATTCAGCGTATTGAATTGAACGGGCAACCTTATAGCTTAAGCTATATCCGTCATGAGGACATTTTGAAAGGTGGTACTCTCCGCATAACCATGGGAAGTGAGCCCAATAAAGAATATGGTGCACTTATTAATAGCCGGCCGTAGAACGAAATTTAATGAACAGTTACTTATTTAAACATTGATGCTAAAATTGAACAAAATCCAGGGTATGCCAAATAATTGGAATCTCCATTAAATTTCAAATTGTTGAAACCAAGCTTATGCTAAATATTACATACTGGGGTTTATCTGTAATCGATCTTGCAGTAATCTTTGTTTATTTTGTTGTTATCATTTATATCGCCATACGTGCAGCACGGTTAGTAAAAAACCGTGAAGATTATTTTATGGGAGGCAGGCGGTTTGGAAAGCTAATTCAAACATTTGCTGCTTACGGTCAGGCTACTTCAGTTGAAAACGTCACCGCTACCACAACCATGGTAAATGCAAATGGTGCATCGGGTATTTGGGCAATGTTGGCAGGCGGCTTAATAAACCTACCTATTTTCTGGATGACATCCGTTTGGTATCGCCGTTTACGCTTACTTACCTTAGGCGATTTTTTTGAAGAGAGATATGGTTCAAAACGCATGGCTGCATTTTATGCTTTGTGCCAAACCATTTTTTTCGTAATGATAGGCGCATTTGGCTTAATGGCAATGTCGAAAACAATTGCCGCGATTACCGCAAAACCGGAAGCAGAACTAACACAAATTGAACATGTGGAATATACAAAAGCCTTAGAAAGGGAACATCTGGAGGCTGCTGATTTTGCCTTGCTCTCGTATTCCGAAAAAGAAAGGCTTTCTGAGTTGCAATTATTAAACCCAAGAAAAGAATACTCTTATCTAAATGAGAATATGCTAACATGGATTGTTGCAATAATAACCCTGATATATGCAAGTATAGGAGGGCTTGCAGCTGCTTTTCTGGTTGATTTAGTACAGGGGATATTTACGATTATTCTATCTATCATGCTTATTCCCTTTGCAATGATTAAAATAAATAGTATACACGGTGGAGAAGGTGTAATGGGCTCATTCCAAACCATGCATAAAGTATTACCTGCATCATTCACGGAATTGTGGGGATCACCCAACTTAATTGAATTTAGCTGGTATTGGATTTTGTTTTTTTCAATTATGATCGTGATAACAACAGCAGTACAGGCCAACCAATTAACGGCATGTGGCTCTGCAAAAGATGACTATACCGCGCGATATGGTTTTGTGTCAGGAATGGTACTTAAGCGTTATTCAACAGTTTTATGGGGACTTTTGGCACTTTTTACTGTGGTGCTATATGGTGGAAAAATTTCGAATCCGGATTATGTTTGGGGCCATGCAACACGTGACTTACTGGGGCCGGTAGGCTTCGGTTTGGTAGGATTAATGATTGCCAGCCTTATCGCAGCGCTTATGTCAGCTAAATCGGCATTTATGCTAACCGCCGCAGCAATGATTACAAATAACCTGTATAAGCCATTCCGACCCAATCAATCGGAAGCCCATTATGTTAAAATGGGTAGGATTTTTGGAGCATTATACATGTTTACATCTGCCTATTTTGCCATGAAATCAAATAATTTATTTGAGCTGTTTAAAATGACCATGATGTTTAATTCAATATTGGCAGCTTGTTTTTGGCTCGGCATGACGTGGCGCCGTGCAAATGCTGCCGGAGCCTGGACATCAATGATTATCATGTTTGTGGCAACAGTAGTATTGCCATTTGGAATGCCTGCAATTTCAGGTGTTCGCACTTCAGAGTATTTATGCAAAACCACACAGGCAATTCCTGTTAGCCGAACATATACTGCCCGAGAAATGGATGTTCAGTACCGAAACGAAGCAATTGCAAAATGGGATCGTCTAAATGCAGCTAATATCGCAGAAGGTGCTCGTCCGGGAGCACTCCAAATTGGAGAGAAATTTGAGAAAAAGGTACTTCTGCCAAAAAAATCTATTTTCTGGAGTGATGGTTTGGAATTTAATGAAGGTAAAACTGCCGGATTGGGAAATCTAAAAGTGGAACTCGTGACACTTGAATTATTGGGCTATGATTTATCCAAAAATTCATATTCGTTAAATGAAACGTTTACGTTTATATTTCGCATTATCTTCCCATTTGGCATTTTAATGTTGATAGCGTTTTTCACCAAACCTGAGGATAAAAAGCGACTCGACCAGTTCTATGGAAAAATGCTTACCCCGGTAGTTGGAACCCATGAAGATGATGAGCACGCAATGAAACTTACCAGAGCTAACCCAAACCGATTTAATCACGTACTAATATTTCCAAATTCAAATTGGGAATTTCGTAAATGGAACAGGGAAGATTGGGTTGGAGTGATTGTCTCAAGCCTTGCAGCTCTAAGTGTAGTAATTCTATTGGTATTTATAGTCAGTTTAGGAAAAGGTTAGACAATTAATAACTTCAATAATCATAAGAACAAATAATTAACAAAATATAATACATCATGCAAATGAATGACTCTTCAATAAAAAAAACAGCGCTTGTGAGTGATCCAATGCCTAATATACCATGGGAACCGAAACCTGAAAATTGCAAAGGGGTAGTATGGCGACATAGCAAAAACCCCATTGTTGATGTAAATCCATTTCCAAAGGCCCGTGGTGTATACAATAGTTGCGTTGTGCCCTGGGAAGGTAAGTTTATTGGCATTTTTCGGGCAGACTGGCATTGTATGACCCCTTATTTGCATTTTGGAACAAGTCCTGATGGATTAAATTGGGAATTTGATGAAGACCCTATTCAATTCATTTCACCCGACCCGGCTTTAGGCGAAATGGATTTTGCATATGATCCGCGCGTATGCAAAATAGAAGATAAATATTATATAACCTGGTGCAATAATTATCATGGGCCAACGATCGGTCAGGCATGGACAATTGACTTTAAAACATTTCATCAATTAGAAAACGCCTTCTTGCCCTATAATCGCAATGGGGTTCTTTTTCCTAAAAAAATAAAAGATAAATATGTGATGCTAAGCAGGCCAATGGGCTTGGGAATGGCAGTCAATTATGGCGACATATTTTATAGTGAAAGCCCCGATCTTACCTATTGGGGAAAACATCGCATTGTATTTACAAGAGGCCCCAAAAAATGGGAGCGTGTAAAAATTGGCCCCGGACCAATTCCCATTGAAACAACTGAAGGATGGCTATTATTATATCATGGGGTGGCTGATACCTGTTCTGGTTTTATATACAGTATGGGTGCTGCATTACTCGATATTGATGAACCCTGGAAAGTTCTTTACCGTTGCAAATTTCCAATTATGACCCCTGAAACTATTTATGAAACTGCCGGAAGCGTTGATAACGTAATTTTCCCAACCTCGGTGCTAACTGACGGCGAAACAGGTCGAATGGCGATCTATTACGGAGCTGTTGATACCTATACCGCTGTGGCCTATGCCAATGTTGATGAAATTATTGCTTATGTAAAAGCAAACGCATGGTAAATCTGCAGTAATCATTGAAATTGTAACTTGCAATAATTCAATACATTTATAAACATTAAAACATTCAACATGCAAAAGATTGACGATTTCTCGATGGAGTTGAATTTCACCGAAGCATACAGAAAAAATATTAACGAACATATTGCGATACGTGAAGCCAGATGCCTGCAAGCTCAGTTTCCAGCTGTATTAACCGAAATTCAGGAAAAGGACAGACTAGCTGGCCGAACCTTTTGGGGATGGGTTGGTTTCAGTCCACATAATGCACCGGGTGGAGCTGCATACGGTTATTTTTGTCACGAACAAAAAATCATAGAAGCCATCGAGCGAGGTAATATTCCGGTGGAACAAAGAGATGGCGTGCATGAAATGATCCATTTTTGGAAAAAGGAAGTGTCTAAAGCCAAAGTTGAAGCGGCTTTTACTGATAAAATGCTTCCTGTGCTGTTCCGCGACGAAATTGTATCCTTACCATACAATTTTAAACCGATGATTGCCCAACCCATCTATCGTATGGCTGGTGTTTTTGTCGATTACGAAAAATTATTGCGACTTGGGATTCCCGGTTTGATTAAAGAAATTACGGAACAGCGAGATAAATCAAAAGCTTCTGGTAGTGATTACAACCTGTTTGAAGGCATGCTTATCGCATTGGATGTATTTATTGAATCTTGTCGTCATTACGAAAAGCAAGCTCTTGAAAAAGCCAATGTAGCTGCTGATCCTAAACGAGCTGAAGAATTAAGAAAATTGGCAGAAGTCCTGCATAAAAATGTCGTATCAAAGCCTGAAACTTTTTACGAAGCGCTCCAATTATCATGGCTTTATACCTTGTTGTGCGGTTCATTGGAATCAGGTCGCGTTGATGTGTATCTGGGTGATTTTTATGTAAATGACATCGACAATGGAGTCATTACCGAAACCGAAGCATTGTCGTTGATGCATTCTTTCTGGAGACTGATTATTGAGTTGTTTCGTGATGTTGACGGGCGTGTAATTATTGGAGGCCGTGGACGCAGAAATGAGGCCAATGCCGACAGGTTTGCCTTATTGGTTCTTGAAACCATGCGCACTTATGGAAAAGCCATTCTACCCCAGACCACACTTCGTTTCTATGAAGGAATGAATCCGGAATTGATGGAAAAATCGTTGAATCTGATTGGCCAGGGCTATACATTCCCACTGTTATACAACGATGATGTTTTGATTCCCGGCGTTGCCAATGCTCACAATGTTCCGGTTGAAGATGCCGAACAATACTTGCCTTTGGGTTGTGGTGAAATAATAATAGACCACATGGGATTTGGGACACCCAGTGGATCGCTTAATGTATTAAAAGCCCTTGATGTAACCCTTCGTAATGGAGTCGATCACATTGCTGGCAAGCGATTGGGTTTACCAACAGGCGATTTACGCGATTTTAAAGCATTCGATGATTTTTTCGACGCTTTCAAAAAACAGTTGACTTTCTTTATCGAAATTCTTGCTGATCATGAAGAATTGGAGTATGTTGAATCAGCAAAACAAGCGCCATATCTGTATCTCAGCATGCTTTACGACGATTGTATTGCGCGCGGTAAAGCCATTTTTGATGGTGGAATACGATACCTGGGTGGTTCTTTAGAATCGTTCGGAAGTGTAAATACAGCCGACAGTCTGACTGCCATAAAAAAAATGGTTTTTGACGAGAAACGAATTTCCGCCGATACGCTGATTGCAGCTTTGGATAATAATTTTGTCGGGTACGAAAAAGAGCATAAATTACTGAAAGAGTGCCCAAAATATGGCAATGATGATGCTTATGCTGATGATATTATGGTGGAACTTCACGATTTCATGTGCAACACCATTCGTGATCAGCGTGACCGGACAAACCTGCACTGGTATCTGAATGTTCTTATCAATAACAAGCAAAATACAATACTTGGCCGATGGGTCGGCGCTTCTGCCGATGGCCGTAAAGCAGGCAAAGAGATGGCAAATGCCAATACTCCGGCAGGTGGAAATGATAAGAAAGGTATAACCGCACTTGTCAATTCGCTTGTCAAGCCAAGTCATGCCATTCATGCAGGTACAGTTCAAAATTTGCGTTTTGGCAGCGACTTTTTCACCAATGAAAGGGTGAAATTCGAAGCCATTCTAACAACTTACTTTAAAAAAGGAGGGGCTCAGGCCATGATTACAGTAATTAATCGCGGCGATTTGGAGAAGGCTTTGGTGGAACCCGAAAAGCACCAGGACTTGTTTGTGAGGATTGGCGGATTCAGTGCACGCTATATTGATTTGCCCAGAGATGTGCAGATGGAAATTCTTAGCCGGGTAACCTATTAGGCAGGATCTTAAAAGATGAGTGAAAAGGCTATTATTTTTGACATTCAGCGGGCATCCTTGCACGATGGACCCGGTATCAGGACAACAATCTTTTTAAAAGGATGTTCGCTGGATTGTCTTTGGTGTCATAACCCCGAAGCAACTGCATTAAATCGCCAGTTATTTTTTCACTACGATAAATGTACACAATGTGGTGATTGTGAAAAAGTGTGCGAAGAAGATGTACACCACTTAATTAATGGCAAGCATACAATCGGTTACGATAAATGTACATTTTGCGGAAAATGTGTTGAAGCATGTAATTTTAATGCTCTAAAAATAATAGGTACCGAAATGAGCATCGACGAGGTTATGCTGGAAGTAATGGCCGACTTCGATTTTTACAGAAATTCAGGAGGCGGAATTACGCTTAGTGGTGGAGAGCCATTGTTGCATTTTTCCTTTTCAATGGAACTTCTTAAACGATGCCGGGAGATTGGTGTGAACACATGTGTTGAAACATCAGGATTTGTATCTGCCGTTCAATTTAAACAAATTCTGCCGTATGTTGACTTGCTTCTTTTCGATTACAAAGTTACCGGGTCCACTGATTATAAAAAATTTACAGGAGTCCCAAACGAGCGCATTCTTGAAAATCTGGATCTGGCATACAATCAAGGTGTTCCTATAATACTGCGTTGCCCCGTTATTCCCGGGATAAACGATACTGAACAACATTTTATGGGTATATGCTCACTTGATGAGAAGTACCCAAATCTAAAAGGTATCGAAATTTTGCCCTATCATACCATGGGCAATAGTAAGCGTACCAGTATCGGTATTGACGAAACACTTACTCACCTCAAAACAGTTCATCCTGAATTATCAGGTAAATGGATTGAACAACTGAAAAAACTTGGATGCGAAAAAGCAACAATTGGGTAATAGATCAGGGATCCGAGTGGAAGATGAATCAACTATTTATGGAATAGCATATGGATGTCCATATCTGCAAAGAAGAGAATGAAAAAATGACATCCACTTGCTTATGTCTTAATTTTTGCTAAAAAAAATCTGTCCTTTCCTCTTTTTTTTCTGCTTACTTCCTTTGTAGAAAAAACCTAATGAATCAGGAAGAAAAAATGCAGCAGTTTTGGAATGGATCCAA
>JBBSBP010000091.1:0-21056 GCA_038251165.1 Bacteroidales bacterium
AATTTGCAACACTGAAACTGGTGTGGTAGTTCAGTTGGTTAGAATATCGGCCTGTCACGCCGAGGGTCGCGGGTTCGAGTCCCGTCCGCACCGCAAATAGCTGCAAGAAATTGTGGCTATTTTGTTTTCATACGCTCTCAACGATCGGTTTAAACGCTTAAATCCGATTATTTCAACCAATTACCCTAAGCGGATATTTTCATTCAATATTCAATCAGGCAGGAATAAATCCAACCTCAGCCCAAATTATACGAATCCTGAAAAAATGAATTTAAACAATCTTCGCAAGAAGGTGTTTATTAGTCTTATAGGTATCCGAATTAATAATCATAAATTTTAAAAAATGAAATTGTACAAATTAATTTTATTCGTAGTCATTGCAATGGGTTTAAATTCATGCAATCAATCACCAAAACAAACCGACGGTACAATGTATTTTCGGCAAATTCAGTTCAGCGAAACTCCCTGGGATCTGGAAAAAGGAACTCACCCGCTCACGGCTGATGAAGCTAAAACAATTAACAATTACAAATTTACATACAACGAAAAAAATCAGCTGGTTTCTGTTGAATACAACCGGAACAATGTTCTGCTTGACTACTCATCGATAGGTGCGGCAAAAATCACGTATACTTATAAAGGTGACAAACAGCTCAAACATTTTTTTAATGAAAAAAATGAACCGGCTAAAAATGGCGGAGTTTCAATCTTTGAATACACACTCAATGAAGCCGAAATGCGTATTGCGATGCGTTACCTGGATGAAAATGGCGCTCCGGTAGAAAACAGGAACAAAGTTCATAATTTCGAGTGGAGCAGACTGCCTGATGGAATGATCAGGGAAATCAGGTTCAATTTAGCTGGTGAAAATGTAGTCATGAATCCTTTTTGCCCGTTTTATGAACTTCGTTTTTCATACGACGAAAATGGTTTTGTTACCCGTATGGCCAATTATGAGGCCGATACATTATACAATTGCACTGCTGAAAACTGTGGAGATATCGGGGTTTCATATTTCGCTTTTGAAAATAATAAAGACGGTGATATTTTAAGTTTTTCGGTTCATAATACCGCTGGACAACTTTCGAACCTATACTGGGGTTGGGCGAAAAGATTGAATGTTGTGGATGCAAATGGAAACATACTGGAATCAACTCAATTTGATCAGGACGACGAATACCTGGGAGGTAAAAATGTCCCGGTAACCACATCGGTTTACGACGAACACGGTGCACTGGTCAAAAGGATTTTAATGGACAAAGACAAAAATATTGTCAATAATCCTGGTGACGGAGTCTCAATTACGAAGTATAATTACGATGCAGAAGGTCGCAGGATTGAAACATTGAAATACGATAAGGATGAAGTTTTGGTAGAACCCAAAGTTTAAATCATTGCATCAAAAAAACCAATATGAACCACTTGAAATTAGTTAACCGTATCATTGCAGTTATTCTGGTTGCCCTAATGGCTTCCTGTTCAGGAGCAGGTAAAAAGGCCAAACCGGCAGATACCGATTCCACAACAGAAGTTAAAAGCCAAACCGTAGCGGTGAATGCTGAAGCACAGAAGTTGCTGAAATACCTGGAGGAAACCGGTGATTACGTGAACGGACGTAATTTCCCTTCTTTAATAAAAGCTTCTTCAGTTCGCGATGAACTTGATGGAAATGTAAAGCTTATCGATTTAAGAAACCCGGGAGCCTTTGCTGCAGGCCATATTAAGGGCGCAGTAAATATTGATTTCAGCAAGGTTCCGGACTATTTTACCAATGTCATCAAACCTTTCGAATTCGACAAAATAATCATGGTTTGTTACGATGGGCAAATTTCAAGTTACGCCACTTCTCTTCTTCGTTTAATGGGCTATGGTAATGTGTATGCCATGCGCTGGGGAATGAGCAGCTGGAACAAGGATTTTGCGAAGGATTCGTGGTTTTATAATGTTTCTTCCAAATTTGAAGATCAACTGGATTCTACTGAAAATGAAAAGGCAGCTTTGGCAGACCTGCCACTTTTGAATACGGGAAAATCTACGGGCGAGGAAATTATGACCGCTCGTTTTAACAGTTTGTTTGCGGCTGGGAGCTCCGATATATTCATTACCGCAGAACAGGTTTTTGAACAACCTAAAAACTATTATGCCATTGATTATGAGCGAAAAGATAAATATGATTCCGGTCATATTCCGGGAGCTGTCCGTTATAAACCAAACGGAACCCTCGGAATAATTCCTGAAATGGAATCCATTCCCGCTGATAAAAATGTGGTCGTTTATTGTGGTACCGGGCACAACTCCGGATTTGTAACAGCATACCTCCGTTTGTTCGGGTATAACGCACAAACCTTAATTTACGGAAATAATGCTTTTATGTACAATAAGATGATTGCCGATAAAACAAAACTTTCCTGGCTTCCATTTACTGATGCCGAAGTTGAAGATTATACCTACGTAAAGAATTAGATAATCAGACTGACAACATATTAGAGGAATGAAGTACCTGGGTTAAATTACACTCAGGTACTTTATTCCTCTTTTTTTTGTCCTGAAATGGATAGGTTAAAAGTCCTTCCTACGATTGAACAGAACCAATTATGTTCTTTTGGAATGGTGTTAATTCGAATCCTGTTCCAGTCTGGCACTAGTGTCGGGCTGGAATTTGTATTTTAAATCTTCCGAATTGATGTCGGAGTTCAGAATGAAAACACGTTTAAATCGCAATTGGTTCAGAATTACCCAAGCTTTAGCCGCTGTTGAAACATCGGTTGAATAGATAATGATGTCTCCATTCGCTTCTTCAAGAATTTTTCGGTTGGTCTGATCCAACAGATTCTCCAATGGAAGATGAATCGAATTTTCAAAATGAAGAAAATCGGGCATGTCCTCACTTCCTAAATTTATGACCAGGAAGGGTTTGCCAGACTTTTTAAGCTGATCAGGCGAAATCAGGTTTTTGTTATCCTGAGTCGCTTCAATCGCGGTTTGTACATCCTGTTTAAACAGGTTTTGGTTTGAATTCCTGACCAGCACCAGGATCAGAATAATTCCCAATACAGCGAAAACTATCGTTAAATTTTTCAGTTGATTCATTATTCTCATTTTAAGGATTATTCGCAGCCACCATCCAGTTTGGAAGCGGTGAGTCTTTTGGCATTAAAATACTGCGTTTTTAAACTGTCGGGTAAACTGTTGATTTGGGTGAATATTTTACGGGCATTGAACCTGTTTTCGAAACGGGCATTTTCGAGGGGGGTAATTCTATCGCCTGAAAACTGACTGAGCATCACTGTTTTGAACCACTCGTTGAGGCCACCCTTCATGATGAAATTGGTTCCATAGTCCATCCCGGTGGCGATAGTCCAGGCGTATGCTGCAGTTTGATCGCCATTTCCGTAGAAAATATTTTTCATTTCCTTTTGATTCAGATACGCTTCCCACAACGGATTGGAAAAATCAGAAAAAGGAATATTAACAGAACCTGGAATGTTGCATTCTTTAAACTGTTCGGCACTGCGGATATCAATCAGTTGAACGGTGCTGTCTTCGTTATTTAAAAACCGGGCAACCTGGTCAACCGAAAAGTAGCTGTCGTCGGAAACTGATCTGGAAAGCAGATCGCCGGGCTGAAGCTGAAATGACCGGACCGCATTGAAAGGCAGAAAGGCGAGAATCAAACCGACTCCGACCAGCAAAACGGAATATTTTATTCGTGTATTCATTTTCTGTTGGATTAAATATCATTGGTAATTTCAGGGCGGCTGTATATTTTTTCGGCCAATTCAGCCAGCCAAAACAAAACAACTGCCGCAACGATTAGGATTAAAGTGAAAACTCCTGCTGAAAGACCCAGCCACTCGTCAATCCGCATAGCACCTTTGTAATTTTCCATAGCGATGGATTGAATGTATGGGTATGTTTCAGCAAACAGAAAAGCGCCAGCCATTCCACCCGCCAGAAAAATCAGTGCGTCTATTTTCCCGATGGAAAGTGCACTGATACCTGTTCCGGGGCAATAGCCACCCATAACAAAACCGGCACCCATGATCACCCCGCCAATTAAGGTTGCATTCATGTAATAAGGATTCACATAAACTAGTTTCAGGTTTAATAAACCTAAGAAACTGAGCAGTTGTGAACCTGCCAGGGCTACGATTGCAGCTGTGAAGAAAACTTTAAGTACCGTGGTGTCGTAGCCGTAAAACATCCCGGCTAATTTGCGGCTCGATGAAAATCCGGCCTGTTCGAGGGCAAAGCCAAAACCTGTTCCGATCAAAAAGGCGATCAGCAAGTCTAACCATACCGGAAGTTCTGAAAGTATTGAAAGTGGTCCCATAAATTGAATGATAAATATTTATAAATCGACTGAAAAAATCGGGGATTCAGGTTTTAAATTTCATCCGGCAACCGGCGGCGCACCCCGCACCCCGCAACCCGTAACCCGTAACCCGTAACCCATACCCCATACCCCGTAACCCGAAACCCGAAACTTCTCAAATCCACAGTTTTCTGAAAAACCAGGCAAACAGATAAGCCGATCCGAAAATGGCCAGCATGGTTACAAATCCGGCTACCGAAAGAACGGCCATGCCCGAAAGTGCCGCGCCACTAGTACAGCCACGGGCAAGCTGGGCGCCGTACACAAAAAATACTCCGCCCAGGAATGCAAACAGCAGCCTCTTTTTATTGGATATCCGGGGTGATTTTTCGATTTTGAATTTTAAACGGTGGGAGAGGGCTCCGGAAATAAATCCGCCCAGTACCATCCCGAGTACTTCGAGCGCCAGCCAGCTTTTAAGCGGGTTTTCACCATTTTCGAAGTATTTGCTGTAATAGGGAGTATCCATCGCGTGCTGGTGGTCAACAGCCCCAACCAGGGCTACTACCGCATATTTGATGCCTCCGCTGGCACCCAAACCACGCCCGGAGAAAAACATGGCTGCCAAAAGAACCAGTCCAAGCAGCACCCCGGCAAGGTACGGATTCATGTATTTTCGTTTTTCCATTCCTGAAGAATTTTTTGTGATCATTTAGATTCAGACTAATAAGACAATTTAAGTACAGCTATTGTTTCGGGAAATATAGAAAGGAAAACCCGAAAAACATCATATAATAATGCTAATTTAGCGGTTACAGTAAAACGCCTTCAGCAGATTCCAGCCTGATTGTACCTTTCTCATAGAATGAAACCCATTCCTGAATCGGGTGCTGCATTTACCTTCAATCCGTTGCAACAATTTTTAAAAGCATGAATAAACCTACTTACCAGGAACTAAAGAATCAGGTTGCTGAACTCACCAGGCAAAATGAACAATTACAGTTGAATGTAAAATCGAAGGATTCTTTTTCAACGAAGTATTGGAATTGCCTGGCAGGACAATCTCCTGACGGATATGCATATTGTCAGATGATTGTTGAGAATGATAATCCAGTTGATTTCATTTACCTGGAAGTTAATGACACATTTGAAAAACTCACAGGCTTAAAAAATATTACCGGACGTAGAGCCACGGAAATATTTCCTGAACTCATTGAGCAACACTCCGGGTTGATTCAGACCTATGGTTCTGTCGCAAAAACAGGTACTCCTTCAAAAATAGAGTTGTTTTTTAAGCCCTTACAGAGTTGGCTGACAGTTTCTGTAATCTGTCCGGAAAGGGGATATTTTATTACCATTTTTGACAATATTTCCGGGCGAAAGCAAATGGAGAAAAGATTGGAACAAAGTGAAGAAAAATTTAAAGAGCTGATAAAAAATTCATTTGACATGATTGTACTTTTGGATTCAAATGGAATTCAGCGTTTTGTAAGTGAATCCTGTGAGAAAATTCTTGGTTACCGATCGGAAGAATTAATCAATTTACCCGTAATTGAGCAAATGATTCACCCTGACGATCGGGGAACTACTCTTAAAGGGTTTCAGGAGATTATGAATAATACAGGGATTGGTGGCGCACAATACCGGCACCGGCATAAAAATGGCAGCTGGGTTTATCTTGAAGCATTTGGTTCAAACCAAATTGACAATCCATACATTAATTCGGTGGTTCTCAATGTTCGGGATATTACTGAACGTAAAAATTTTGAAGAATCGCTGAAAATAAGTGAAGTCCGATTGCGCGAACTCAATGCCACCAAGGATAAATTTTTCTCCATCATTGCCCACGATCTGAAGAACCCGTTTAACAGCATTCTCGGTTTCAGTAATCTTTTGGTCGAGCAGATACATGAAAATGATTTAGAAGGACTTAAAGAATATGCCCTGCTTATCCGGGATTCTTCCCAGCGTGCCCTGAATTTGCTTAAGAACCTGTTGGAATGGTCATTCGCACAAACAGGAAGAATGGAATTTAATCCCGAACATGTTGAGCTGGTTATACTTATTCAAGAGGTTGCCGAATTGTCCAACGACTCCGCACTGCAGAAATCAATCACAATTTCCAGAAAATTGCCTCGTATTATTCCGGTTTTAGCCGATAAGGCCATGCTCAGCACCATATTAAGAAACCTCATTTCCAATGCGATAAAATTCACTAATCCAGGCGGGGAAATTATAATCTCAGCAAAACAGAATAAGGAAAAATGGATAATTTCAATTGCCGACAATGGAGTCGGAATAACTATTAAAACTATGGATAAATTGTTCAGGATTGAGGAAAGCAGTTCAACCATGGGAACAAACAGAGAGACCGGAACCGGGCTGGGATTATTACTCTGCAAAGAATTTATTGAAAAGCATGGAGGGACGCTGAGTGTAGAAAGCGAAGTTGGGAAAGGCAGTGAGTTTTATTTCACGATATAACAGGGATACCGGTCAGATGCAAAACTCACTGGCTTATTTCGATGATGGACGTTACAAATACATTGGTTTGGTTGATGCAATTTAAGCTGAACCTGTTTCAGAATTGAAGGATTCAATTACAGGTTCTTCTCTTCCTTCTCTGCTTCCAGCACAGCATTCACCGAGCCGTGCAGCAGGAGTAATCGTTTGGCTTTTACCTCGTCGAAACCCAGTTCGGCCACAATCATGCGGGTACCGCGGTTAATCAGCTTTTGATTGGTCAGTTGCATGTTCACCATTTTGTTTCCTTTAACCCGGCCCAGTTTAATCATCAGCGAGGTGGTAATCATGTTCAGGATTAACTTTTGCGAGGTTCCTGATTTCATCCGCGTGCTGCCCGTTAAAAACTCAGGACCAACAATGGCTTCAATGGCAATATCAACACTTTTAGCCAGACGGCTTCCGCTATTGTTCACAATGCAACCGGTCAAAAGGCCTTTTGACCAGGCTTTTTTTACCGCGCCAATCACATAGGGAGTCCTGCCCGAAGCTGCTATTCCAACAATCGTATCCAATTCGTTCACCTGAAATTTTTCAAGATCTTTCCATCCTTGTGCCACGTCGTCTTCTGCCATTTCAACTGCTTTTCGAATAGCCCGGTCACCACCGGCAATCAAGCCGATTACAAGATCATGCCCAACCCCGAATGTCGGAGGAATTTCGGATGCATCCAGAATGCCCAGGCGGCCGCTGGTACCCGCTCCCATGTAAAATAGTCTCCCGCCTTTTTTCATCCGTAAATAAACCTGCTCAACCAGTTTTTCAATCTGGGGGATTGCTTCATACACTGCCGGCAATATTTTCTTGTCTTCTTCATGAATGCAGATTAAAAGTTCTTTGACCGATTTCTTTTCCAGGTCATTATACAATGAATCTGATTCGGTCGTACTTTCTGTTGTCATTCTGTTTGTATCTTATTGTTAGTGTTTTAGATGGTATTTTCCCAGTCCGTCAATCGGTTCTTTGATAATAGTCGTTTGTTCAAACCCAAAATTGCTGGCTGTCTTATTCAGAACCGAACTGAAAAACCAGGCTACCGAACCAATGAATCCAATCGGATAGTTCTTGTAATCCGGAATTTTGCACACGTTTCGTTCGAAGAATTCCATGAAATTCCGCTGTACAAATTCCTGGCAATAGGCTGAATTCATGTGTTCAGATAAAAAAGGTGTAAACCGGGCCAGAAACTGATTTGGTTTTTCGCTACGGTATACACGGTTTAAGACTTCTTCGCGGGTGAGGTGATAGCGATTGGTAAATTCTTCGCGCAAATCGGGAGGCATAACTTCTTTAAAATAGTCACCTAAAAGTTTCCTGCCCATTACAGAACCACTACCTTCATCACCCAGGATAAAACCGAGCGGAGAAACACCTCCTGTAATTTTTTCGCCATCGTACAAACACACATTCGAACCTGTTCCCACAATACAGGCAATTCCGGCCTGGTTCCCGAATAATGCTCTTGCAGCTCCAAGAACATCGCTGTAGGTTTCAATGACAGCATGGTGGTAAATCCGGCCCAAGGCTTTTTTGATAATGTCCCCTTTTTCAGCATTGATGATACCCGTTCCGTAAAAGAAGATTTCCTGAATTTTAGGACCTGTTTCAGGTAACAGATGTTCGTTCAGATCCCGGAATATATCTTCTTCTGTCCGGAAGAATGGATTAATACCCGAAGTTTTTATATCTTTCAGTTCTCCCGAATGACCTATATGTTTCCAGGCTGTTTTGGTCGAACCACTGTCGGCGATTAGTATCATTTAAAGTATAAGATTGATAGGTTAGTTTTTTCAGTTTTGATGCGATAAAGATAGGTAAATTGATTTGAAAATAAATGTATCATATAACATGTATTACCAATATTTGTAAATTCAATAATTACACTAATTTTGATCCCGATCAACCGAATCTTCTTCCGAAATTGTTCTGTATCCAAACCTGAATAAACGATAAACTCATGAAGGTCTATTTACTTCTGTTCCTGATTTTTCTGATACCTTTCCAGCTTTCTGCTTCCGGAGTAATCAGGGTCAATCAGCTTGGGTATTTGCCTCACTCAGTGAAAGTAGCCGTATATCTTTCCGGTCAGGAGGATGATCTTTCCACTTTCCAATTGTTCGAAACACTATCAGGAAGAATGGTTTATGAAGGCAGGCCAGAACCCGCGGATCCGGGAGTTTGGGGACAGCAAAGTGCTTACAGGTTGAATTTCAGTACTTTTCAGCTAAAAGGCGGCTATTACCTGAAAGCAGGAAATGTTGTTTCTCCTTCGTTTCTCATATCCACTGATGTTTATAAAGGTACATCCGATTTTATCCTGAATTATATGCGCCAGCAGCGATGCGGTTTTAATCCGTACCTCAATGATTCCTGTCATACGCATGATGGAATCATTGTTGATCACCCGACCCGTGCAGGTGAGCGGATTAATGTAACCGGTGGCTGGCACGATGCTTCTGATTATCTGCAATATACCACCACTTCGGCCAATGCCGTTTATCAGTTGTTGTTCGCTTACCGGCAAAATCCTTCGGTTTACGGCGATCACTTCCTGGCCAGCGGAAGACCCGGTGTCAACGGTATTCCGGATATCCTTGACGAAGCCCGCTGGGGTCTGGAATGGCTGCTGAAAATGAATCCGGCAAAAAATGAAATGTACAACCAGATTGCCGACGACCGCGATCACGTGGGATTGAGACTTCCAACGGCTGATACCCTTGGCGGTTACGGACTGGGCAAATTCCGTCCGGTTTATTTTGTGACCGGAAAGTCTCAGGGATTGGGCAAATATAAAAACCGGACGACAGGCGTTTCATCAACAGCTGCAAAATTTTCATCCTCATTTTCGTTGGGCGCTTCATTATTTAAAAACAGCGACCCGGAATTTGCGGATCAAATACTTCAAAAGTCTCGCGAAGCCTGGGATTTTGCCAAATCTGATCTGGGAAATTGCCAGACAGCCTGTATGGTTTCACCTTATTTTTACGAAGAAGATAATTACACCGACGATATGGAACTGGCAGCTGCTTCGCTGATTTCGCCGGAAGAAAAGACTGATTATCAGAAGGAAGCAAGATATTGGGGTGAACTGGAACCTGTAAGTCCCTGGATGGAACTGAACCGCGCCCGCCATTACCAGTATTATCCGTTTGTAAACCTGGGACATGCCTTGCTGGCCCAATCAGCCGAACCCGTAGTTTCCAGACAGTTTGCCGGACTGATGAAACAGGGACTTGATGATCTGAAAAAATTTGCCGGTAACGATCCATTCCGGATTGGAGTGCCGTTTGTCTGGTGTTCCAACAATTTTGTTGTTGCAGCTATCACTCAGGCCAAATTGTACCGTAAAATTACTGGCGACAATAGTTATGAGGAAATGGAAGCTGCATTAACCGACTGGCTGTTTGGTTGTAATCCATGGGGAACTTCCATGATTTGCGGGCTTCCGGCTGGTGGCGATTTTCCTGAAATTCCACATTCATCGTTCACCTGGATCCTGAAGGAAACCACAACCGGCGGATTGGTCGACGGACCGGTTTACGCGTCGATTTACCAAAGTCTGCTTGGTATCCAATTACTGGAGGCCGATAAATATGCTGCTTTTCAGAACGGGAAGGCTGTTTATCACGACGACCTGGGAGACTATTCAACCAATGAACCTACCATGGACGGAACTGCCAGCCTGAGTTATATGCTTTCGTCGCTTGAGGCTGAAAATGAACCGGACAATGGTTTGCCGGATAGCCAGGGCGCCCTGGTGAGAAACAATCCGGATGAAAAGAAAGTGTACCTGATTTTTTCGGCTCACGAGTATGCTGAAGGTGGAAAAGTGATTGCCAGGACATTAAGTAAACAGCATGCGAAAGCTTCCTTTTTCTTTACCGGAACTTTCTATAACAATCCTGAAAATCAATCACTCATTCGTGATCTGATTTCAAAGAACCATTATCTGGGCGCACATTCCGACGCTCATTTGTTGTATGCCGGCTGGACAGGCCGGGATTCATCGCTGGTAGATCAAAAATTGTTCGCAAGTGATCTTAAAGCGAATTATCAGAAAATGGCCGTGTTTGGAATTACTCCTGAAAAGGCTCCGGTATTTTTGCCGCCCTTCGAATGGTACAATGCCGAAAGTGTTGACTGGAGCCGGCAACTGGGATTAAAAGTGATTAATTTTACCCCGGGTATCCGTTCGAATGCCGATTACACGACTCCGGAAATGAAGAATTACAGGTCGTCTGAAACTATTCTGAATGATATCAAAGCCTTTGAAAAGAATGATCCCCGGGGCTTAAACGGTTGTATTCTGCTGATTCATCTGGGTACGGCACCTGAACGAACGGATAAGTTTTACAACCGGCTGGACGATTTATTGACTTTTTTAAAACAAAAAGGATATCAAACGGAACGGTTTTAATGAATAAAATTAGTAGCGATGAGTTTTGAAACAGGAAGACGGCGTATAATTAATGTGTCATACCAATTGAGTAAAATGAATTTATTTCCATTTTTTACGGGGGTTTTGATCCTGCTGGTTATTGGTTCCTGCCGGCCGGTTCAACCAATGAATTCTATGGCCAGACATGCAGAAAAGCTATTCGCTTCAGGCGAATTCAGCAGGTTGGAAACCATGCATGATTCTGTTAAACGATTGGGTAATCTGATCCCGGCGGACCTGATCCTGATTGACTCCCTGAATGAATTGGGCCATAGGATCAGCCTGGATTTTCCCCTGTCGGAAGAAGATGTCAGCATGCAGCTTAAAAAATATTACCCGGAACCGGATTCAGTCCGGATTCGCAACTGGGAACGGAGTCGCAAACTGGAAATGCGCATCCTGAACGGTGAGAAGCGTTATTTCAAAAATGCGGTAAGCAACCTGTTCAGGCTCGATGATGAGGCCCGGAAACGAAAAATTGAAGTTTTAGGTTTATCGGTTGATTCCCTCGACCTGTTTTGCCTGGAACATACACGGAAAGTTGTCGCTTCAGACAAAACACAGGCAGAACCTGTTTTGCCGGTGTTGATGACATTGAGGTACACGGTTTCGGTAAAGCCGAATGTTGTCCCTGATGGTGAAACGATTCGTTGCTGGATGCCATTCCCCAGGGAAGGAAATGTAAGGCAACAAAAGATTAAACTCCTGAAATCCGATCCTGAAATCGATGCGACTCCGGAAAATGATATCCAACGGGCTGTGTATCTGGAGAAGAAGGCTCAAAAGGATCAGCCAACAACTTTCCGGATTGAGTTTGAAGTAGAAACCGCTGCACAGTACTTTGATCTGAAACCTGAAAATATTAAACCATATCAAACGGAAAGTGCTGTTTATAAAGAATATACCCGCGAAAGGGCACCTCAGATTCTATTTACCGAAAATATCAGGAGGCTGGGCGATCGAATTCTGGCCGGGGAAACCAATCCGTTGACAAAGGTTCAGAAAATTTACAACTGGATCAACGATTCAATTCGTTGGGCCAGTGCGCTGGAATACAGTACAATTCCCAATATTCCTGAATATGTGCTGGAAACCCGGCATGGTGACTGTGGCATGCAAACCCTGCTGTTTATGACCCTGGCACGCTCGCAGGGAATCCCGGTGAAGTGGCAGAGTGGCTGGATGCTTCATCCGCGCGTGGTTAATCTGCACGACTGGTGCGAAGTGAATTACGAAGGTATTGGATGGGTTCCGCTCGATCAGTCGTTTGGCTTGCAATCCACTACCGATGAAAAAGTACGGAATTTTTATCGCTCCGGTATTGATTCGTACCGGCTGATCGTGAATGATGATTATGCACGTGAATTGTCGCCAAAGAAAAAATACTCCCGCAGCGAACCCTATGATTTTCAGCGCGGTGAACTGGAGTGGGAGGGTGGCAATCTTTATTTTGATCAGTGGAACTGGCACATGGATGTGGAGAGCATCCCCTAACCCCTCCAAAGGAGGGGGATTTGGAGCTTTGATCATGAACAAGCTGTAATAAGAGCAATATCCTTTGCCGTTTGGCTTTAGCCAACGGACACAAGACAATTGAATAAATAGAATGCGATTGAAAGCTGTTGTCCTTTACCCTGAAAGGGTAAAATATGAATAGCCGTGGAATTGGCCTTCAGAATGGAGTCTAAATGATGAAAATTAAATATGAAACGACATTTATTGAAACGGATATTTTTGCTGATTCTGACAATAGGATTTTGGACTTCCGGCTATACCCAATCCTGCTCCAAACACGAAATGCGGGCGGTGTGGATTGCCACGGTTGAAAACATCGACTGGCCATCGGCCAAAGGTTTGTCAAGCGATCAGCAGAAGCTTGAAATGATTGAACTCCTCAATCAGGTCAAGGCTTACCACATGAATACAGTGGTTTTCCAGATCCGGCCGGATGCTGATGCACTTTATTATTCAAAACTGGAACCCTGGTCGGAATGGCTTTCCGGGAAGCAGGGAACTGGACCCGACCCGTATTACGATCCGCTTGAATTTACCATTTCGGAATGCCGCAAACGTGGGCTGGATGTTCATGTCTGGCTGAATCCATACCGTGCCATTCAGAATGCCGGGCAGACCGTTGCTGCATCGAACCATGTTTCCAATACCCATCCGGATTGGATGTTAACTTACGGAAACAAAAAATATTTTGATCCGGGAATACCGGAAGTACGCGATCATGTGGCGCGTGTTGTTGCCGATCTGGTCAGGCGGTATGATATCGACGCCATTCATTTCGACGACTATTTTTATCCTTACCGTGTTGCCAATGAGGAGTTTCCGGACCAGAATTCGTTTGCTGTTTATCCGAATGGTTTTACATCGGAGCAGAAGGATGACTGGCGCCGGAACAATGTTGACCTGATTATTAAACAATTGCACGACAGTATCCGGGTTATCAATCCAACCGTTGAATTTGGAATTTCGCCTTTTGGTGTATGGAAAAACAACAGCACCGATCCGGCCGGATCAGCCACTAAAGCCGGAGTAACCAATTACGATGATTTGTATGCCGATATTTTACTTTGGCAAAAAGAAGGCTGGATCGATTACGTGACCCCGCAACTGTACTGGTACATCGGCAAAACAGTGGCCGATTATGCTGTCCTTACGGATTGGTGGAGCAAAAACACCTATGGATGTCCGTTGTACGTTGGCCAGGCTCCCTTTCTGATTAATGCCGCTTCGCGCGATGAGTCCTGGCAAACATCCGACGAGCTGATCCGGCAAATCAGGCTGAACCGGAGCTATCCAAACATTGGAGGAAGTATGTTTTTCAGTGGCAAAAGTCTGAAGAGAAATCCGCTTGGGGTGAAAGAAAATCTCTTGAAGGAATTGTTTAAATATCCGGCTCTCACCCCGCCCAATCCACGCATAAAACCTGTAAAACCTGCCAGCCCGGCGAAAGCGGATATTGTGGACCGAAAAAGAGCCTTTGAACTCTGTTGGGAAAAATCGGATAAGAACCGGATGTTTGTGGTTTACAAATGCCGTAAAAAGTCTAACTTGAACATCGAAAATCCGGAGAATATTTTAAAAGTGACCAGTGAAACTTCGATGTTGATCCATAAGAACAGAAAGACCAATACATCACGATACAAGTACGCAGTAACAGCCATCAGTTCAACCCATCACGAAAGTGAACCGGTGGTTTTTTTAAAAGTTAAGAAGTAAACAGGAAGGTAATCTGTTACGGCTGGCAGATTTCTTCAATCAATAGTTGTCATTTGTTTCACGTCATTGATGGTCATTTATCATACGTGTGCTGAAAGAATGAACAATAAACCGGAATAAATAACTTCAGTAGTGGAACTTAAAACCTGTCCGCCAGCTGGCGGATGAAACTTGAAACTTAATATTAATGAGCACAATCGTCGTATTTATAATCATCCTTTCATTTTTCGGTATATTACTTGCTGTTTCGCATTTCACTTCCAAAAATGTGAACAGCGAAACGTTTTTCACCGGCAACCGAAAATCACCCTGGTACCTGGTAGCCTTTGCCATGATCGGAACCACCATTTCCGGAGTAACTTTTATTTCGGTTCCCGGCGAAGTGGGCAATTCGGGCTGGACTTACCTGCAGTTTTTACTGGGTAACTTTGTGGGTTACTGGGCCGTGGCGCTGGTGCTTATTCCGCTGTATTATAAATTGCAGCTGGTTTCTATTTATACCTATCTCGATCAGCGGTTTGGCGTCGGGTCCTACAAAACCGGTTCTTTCTTTTTTATCATTTCGCAAACCATCGGGGCGTCTTTCCGGCTTTACCTGGTTGCCGGAGTTTTACAGATCGCTTTTTTTGATGCGCTGGGAATTCCTTTCTGGGCAACTGTACTGTTCACCATTATAATGATTTGGGCTTATACCTTCCGTGCCGGAATAAAAACGGTGGTGTGGACCGATTCACTGCAAACCATTTTTATCCTGGCCTCCGTCGTGATGACTATTGTAATTATTTCCACCGAACTGGATATGAGTATGGGCAAAATGATCAAGGCCATCGATGTGCATCCGTACAGTAAAATGTTCGACTGGGACTGGCGCTCGAAAACCAATTTCTTTAAACAATTTATGGCGGGGCTTGGAATCGTAATTGTGATGAACGGCCTGGATCAGAATATGATGCAGAAAAGTCTGACCTGCAAAAACCAGAAAGATGCCCAGAAAAACATCTATTGGTTCAGTTTTGCCTTCATTATTGCCAACGTGCTTTTCCTGTGCCTGGGCGTAATGCTTTATATTTTCGCACAGCAAAAAGGCATTCAGGTTCCGGCAAAATCCGATGATTTATTTGCTGTTCTCGCGTTGAATCATTTTGGATTGATCGCCGGGATTTTATTCCTGCTTGGGATCATTTCCGCGGCATATTCAAGCGCCGATTCCGCTTTAACTGCTTTAACCACATCTTTTTGCATCGATTTCCTGAACCTGGATCCCAAAAATCCAAACAGCAAACCAACACGGATTAAAGTACATATTGCCTTTTCGATCCTGATGTTCCTGGTGATTGTTTTGTTCCGGTATATCAACAACGACAGTGTGGTAACGGCTGTTTTTAAAGTGGCCGGATACACTTACGGACCTTTGCTCGGATTGTTTGCCTTTGGAATTTTAACCAAACGAAAGGTGAAAGACCGTTTTGTTCCCATTCTGGGATTGTTTTCCCCGGTATTAACCTACGTCATCAATATTAATTCGGAAGCCTGGCTGGGTGGGTATAAATTTGGTTTCGAACTTCTGCTCCTGAACGGGCTGATCATGTTTACAGGCTTGCTCATATTAACTAAAAAACAAACTCCTGATAATGAAGACTTCACAACGCTACCTCGCGCTTGATGTCCTGCGCGGCATGACGATTTCCCTGATGATTTTAGTCAATACTCCGGGAAGCTGGTCACATATCTATGCACCTTTGGAACATTCAAAATGGCACGGATGCACGCCAACCGACCTGGTTTTTCCTTTCTTTCTCTTTGTAGTCGGGGTTTCCATGTTTTTTTCCTTCTCGAAATATGGCAATACACTAAACAGTGATTCGCTGCTGAAAATTGGTAAACGAACCGTGATCATTTTTGCCATCGGGTTGTTCCTGAACTCCTTTCCGCAATGGACAACCGATTATTCCGAGCTTCGTATCATGGGTGTTCTGCAACGAATTGCGCTGGCTTATGGCATTGGTGCGGTGATTGTTCTGGCTTCTCCCCGGAAATACCTTCCATACATCGGGGCTGCCATTCTTCTGTTTTATTGGACGCTGATGTATTTTTTGGGAGGAACCGATCCGTTTTCACTGGAAGGCAATGCCACCATGGCTTTTGATTCGGCTGTTCTGGGTGTGAACCATCTGTACAAGGGATTCGGAATCCCGTTCGATCCGGAAGGATTGCTGAGTACCATTCCGGCTATTGTAACTGTGATTGTAGGTTTTCTGGTTGGTTCTGCTGTGAAAGATACTGAAAAGAAAAAAGTACCCCGGCAACTCATCCTTTTTAGTGCTGCGGCCATCGTTGCCGGTTTGATCTGGGGTTTGATATTCCCGATCAACAAACCACTCTGGACCAGTTCGTATGTGCTTTATACCGCAGGATGGACCTGTCTGGTGCTGGCTCTGCTCATCTGGATTATCGACCTGAAAGGGTATTCGAAATGGACTTCATTTTTTGTGGTTTTTGGTATGAATCCACTGTTCATCTTCGCGCTTTCCGGACTTTGGGCGAGGATTTTCGGACGACTGATTAAAATTGCAGGACCCGATGGTGAATTGATCAGCGGTTCAACCTGGTTGTATAAACAGGTTTTTATGCCATTGGCAGGTGAACTGAATGGTTCGTTGCTGTTTGCCATATTCCATGTGTTGGTTTTCTGGCTGATCGGTTACGTGCTTTACAGGAAGAAGATTTTCATCAAGGTTTAAAAGCCCCCTTTCTGTTTCCCCGATGGTTCGGCAAGTTCACCAACCGGGGACAGCCCTGGACAGCTATTTTCGGGAATATTATTGAAAGTTTTTTCGCCCTGAAAGGGCGGTATATAATAGCCCGGGGCAAAGTGACGAAGGAACGTCGCCCCGGGTATCAAATAACGAGAAAGAATCGTCCGCGGAAGTGTAATAAACAGTGAGTTATTCTTCTTTCGGACGAAATGGAATCAACCTAATAATAGAATGAAATGAAACTCGAATTTTTATTGAAAGCACTGCTTTTTTGTTTGTTATTTGGTTTGGCGATTGCTCCTGCCCATGCTGATAAAACCAAACGCCTGCTTAAAAAAGCCAATAAGGCATCCACCGAATTTGCCATGAAAGCTTCATCCGGAACAGTTTATAAATTCAGATTTGATACAGTTTCAGTTGATCAGCAGTCAAAAAAAGTAAAACTGGAGATGAAGGATGTGTTTTCGTATATCCCTTTCCGGCCTGAGAATACCCAGGTATATTTCAATTGGTATTCTGATCTGCTGGGACTAAGATTCAGGAAATATTCAGTTTCCATCGAAAGTATGGGGAAGGAGATTTCGGAACTGATCCCCAATTTTTACCGCGGAAATTCGGTGAAGATTGATTCATCCAGGTTTGTAAAATCAGCCGGGACAAGCGTTCCGGTTGTGCGAAATATTTCGAAAAACCGGTTTGCTTCAAATGGGTTGAATAACCGCAACATCGCGCTGTGGCACAGTCATGGCTGGTATTACGAAAATACGCTTGATCGCTGGGAGTGGCAACGGGCACGCGATTTCCTGACAGTGGAAGATATCTGGACCATGAGTTTTGTGGTTCCTTACATCACTCCGATGCTCGAAAATGCCGGGGCCAACGTGTTCCTTCCCCGCGAACGGGATGTTCAGACGAACGAAATCATTGTTGATGCTGATGGTTCAACAAAAGGTTCCACCTATGTGGAAACTCCCAACGAATTGTATTCAGGAACAGAAAAGGGGTTTGGACTGAAAGTGCCGTTTTTATTTGAGGGCGAAAATCCTTTTCAAATGGGAAATAGCAGGCAAATGTTGGTACAGAAAAATCCGGATTCACGAATTCACTATATTCCTGATTTTCCTGAAACCGGTGAATATGCTGTGTATATTTCATATGTACAGAACGACGAAAATGTGACTGATGCTCATTATACCGTTTATCATTCAGGAGGGAAAACCGAATTTTTGGTCAATCAGACCATTGGAGGCGGAACCTGGATTTACCTGGGAACCTTCAGGTTTGAGGAAGGAAATAATCAGGAGTCCGGGATGGTGGAACTTACCAGTCAGTCGGATGAATCAGGAAAAAGTATCTCTGTTGATGCCGTGCGCTTTGGCGGAGGCATGGGAAATATTGTTCGCGGAAATACAGAAGACATGGAAAATTTGAGGAAACTCCGCGACCAACAAGGATTCATCATGGATTCTTCCCTTTGGCTGCCTTTTGCCAGTCAGCGTCCCAGAAACCAGGAAGCGGCGCGATATTACCTGCAATATACCGGAATGCCTGATTCATTGGTTTATATCCTGAACAGGACGAAGGTTGATTATTCGAACCGGGGACAGGATGCCGCACTTTTTGCCAAACGTGAAAGCGGGAAAAACGATTATAAGGACGATTACCAAAGTCGGGGCGAATGGGTGAATTACCTGATGGGTGCACCCAACGGGCCAACCGGAAATCCCAATGTAAAAGGTCTGCGAATTCCGGTCGATCTGACCATGGCTTTTCACACCGACGCCGGAACAACACCCGACAGTTCAATCATTGGCAGCCTGATGATTTATGATACCACCTCCGGCCCTGACACTTTTCCGAATGGACAGTCCAGATGGGCAAGCCGTGATCTGGCCGATATTGTTCAAACGCAGGTTGTTGACGATTTGCGTAAATTGTACGAACCTGAATGGACCCGCCGTGGTTTGTGGAACAAACAATATTCGGAAGCTGCCCGTCCGAAAGTGCCGACTATCCTTTCCGAATTGTTGTCGCACCAGAATTTTGCGGATATGATGCAGGCCCATGATCCCCGGTTTAAGTTCGATGTGAGCCGGGCATTTTACAAGGGAATTCTGAAGTTTGTTGCTTTTCAGAATGGTCAGGATTATGTGGTTCAGCCTTTGCCGGTCGATCATTTCCGGATGATTCCGGAAGGAAAAACGATCCGCCTGGCCTGGAGCCCCGTGGCTGATGAACTTGAAGCTACCGCAGTTGCGAAAAGTTATACCGTTTATACCAGAATCGAAAACGGAGGATTCGATAATGGTATTCAGGTCAATGAACCTGCTTTTTTGTGCAGCGGTTTAAAGCCGGGTGTTATTTACAGTTTTAAAGTTACCGCCATCAATGAAGGAGGTGAAAGTTTCCCTTCAGAAATACTGGCTTGCAGCTTGCCGATGGATAACAAAAAATCGGTTCTGATTGTAAATGCCTTCGACCGGATTTGCGGACCGGCGGCATTCGATAACGGGAAGGAGGCAGGATTCCTGATGAGCGAAGATGAAGGAGTAGCCTATCGGTCCAACCTGGGATACATTGGAGAACAATACGATTTCGACCGCAAATCGCCCTGGAAAGACGACGATGCTTCCGGATTTGGTTCGAGTCATGCTGATCAGGAAACACGGATAGTTCAGGGAAATACCTTTGATTATACCCTGGTTCACGGGCAGGCATTCCGGGACAATGGATTCGGATTCCTTTCGATGAGTGATGAAGCTTTTGAACTGATAAAGTGGGATAAAAATGCTTTTTCAGCGCTTGACATCATCTTTGGGGAAGAAAAAACAACCAAAAGCTTATACGGTTTGGCGAAGAAGGATTTTACACTCTTTACTCCGGAAATGAGGGAAGCAATTACTGAATATTCCTCAGCCGAAAATGCACGGATATTTCTTTCAGGAGCTTACATCGGAACAGACCTTGAACTCTGCAAGGATACACTCGCCCGGAAATTTGCTGCTGAAGTGCTGCATTTCCGGTTCATGACCAATCATGCCAGCAAGAGCGGATGCATTTATCCGGTCAATGCAGTGAAAGCTGATTTCAATACCGAAGTCCGTTTTGTTCAGGAATACAATCCGGCTATTTATAAGGTTGAATCGCCTGATGCCATTGAACCAAAAGGCGAGCAAACGAAAGTTCTTTTCAGGTACAAAGGCGACAATAAAACCGCCGGGGTTTGTTATGATGGCAACTACCGGTCAGTCGTTCTGGGATTCCCCTTTGAAACCATCCCGACTGACAACGAACGGGATAAATTAATGGGTGAAATTTTGAAGTATTGGGGATTGAAAGCCTCCCCCAGCCCCTCCGGAGGAGGGAAGCTAAAACCGCATAATTGAACGTTGAATGAGTATTAAGAAGGCAGAATGTATTGGAATCAATTGTTTTAACGCCATGAAAGGGCAGTATATTCCAGCCCAGGGCAAAGTGCAACGACGCCCTGGGTAAATAATTAGGCAACGAACCCGTCCGCGAACAAATGTTTTTTAAAGAGAAATTGATGTTTCGGACGGAAATTAGAGAAGGCTGGCAATTGCGAATTATCCTTCGCCGTTCCGCTTTAGCGAACGGACATGAATAAAAAAAACAATGAAAATGAAAAATATAACAATGAAAAATATTACCTGTTTTATACCCTGCGGATCACCGGAGGACACGCTGAATACTGTTCTGGAATTGCGAAAATCAGAACTTGTCGCGAAAATTATTGTAGTTAAAAATCAGCAGGAAACCTGTTTTATCGAAGGTG
>JBBSBP010000092.1:0-20955 GCA_038251165.1 Bacteroidales bacterium
CATTGGTTTGCCATTCATAGGTGATTGTACCGGTTCCTGTTCCTGCAGTTGTTGAAGTAATAGAAGCTGGTGTATTTCCACTACAGATGGTTTGTGGATTTCCAATACTACCTGCTGTTACTGCTGCATTAACTGTTAAAGTTATCGATGAAGTTGCTGCACAGGCTTGTTGAAATACAATATCGTCAAGAGCAAAATCATTTCCACCTGCGATAATATTCTGATTCACTAATGATAGATTAGCCGTTGAACTTGCTCCTGAATTCCAGTTATAGGTAAATTGTTTCCAGGAACAGGTTGCCAGATTTGCCGTATAAACTGGCCCGGCTGGCGATCCGTTAACATAAAGCTGTAATTGAGAAGGATTGCTGGCGACAACGCTCTGCACCCAATAGGTATACTGATAGTCAGTACCCGGAACAACATTTACGGATTGTGACCATACATTAACTCCTGCTGTTATAGCACCGTTTATCACCATTTGCAAAGTTCCTGATGGTGTATGATTTGCACAAGCGGTAAATCCGGAATGTACTGAATTTGGATTGGCAACTACGGCGTATGTGCCCTCAGGAACCAAATTTGCACTATTTGTATAGGCACTGCCAAATCCGGAATTCCCCGCTTCAAAGTCACCATTGGTTACCAAATTTATTCCACTTAATGCACTACCGGTTACTGTATATGTTCCTGAAGAAGCTGTTGTTACTGCAGAAACGGTAGGATTCTGATTTAATGAATAAAAACTATTTGGTCCTGTCCAATATTGGTTAGTAATATTTGTAGCTGTACTGGTTAATGCAACATCGACACCTGTACAGAAAGTACCTCCACCGGAAGCTGTGATTGTTGCTGGTGGAATAATTGCAGCCAGAACAGCAACTCTTGGAGAAGATGTGCAACTTCCATTGGTTACATCAACATAATAAGTTGTATTTGCTGATAAACTTGGAGTAGTGAAATTAGCTCCGGAACTTAACGAACTTCCGCCCGAAGAAGCAGCATACCAGTTTATGGTTCCTGAAGATGCAGTTGCGCTTAAACCAACTGTTCCGGTACCACAACGGCTACCCGGAGAAACCAGGGTTATGGAAGGTGTTGCAGGTTGAGCACCAATAACCACATTAGCTGTAGCCGCTGAAGTACATCCACTACTGTTCGTTACAGTGAAATTATGTGTTCCTGTATTTAGTCCTGAAATAGTTGTACTTGTACCTGAGCCAGATATGCTTCCCGGATTTATTGTCCAGCTACCCGAAGGCAATCCGCTCAAAACTACACTGCCTGTCGCTACAGTACAAGTTGGCTGCGTTATTGTCCCTACTATTGGTACTGAAGGTTTTGAATTTACAGTCAATTGCTTGGAAGCAATTTCAGTTCCACATGAACCTCCGCTGGTTGTCAATGTTAAAGTAACTGGCGAAGATGAGCTTGCAGATGCTGTATAAGTGGCGGTATTTGGTGTACTTCCTCCATTATTGGTAAACGTACCCCCTGCGCCACCATCCGACCAAATTGCAGCTGTTGCTCCACCTCCAAAGGAACCACCTAATGCATTTGTTGTACCTCCCTGACATATTGCAGCCAAAGCAGATCCAGCATTCACCGTTGACAGAGCATTAATTGTAATATTACTTCCATTTGGAATTCCTGTTACAACGGGATTACTGGAAACTACCCTAATACGATAACCACTACCTGCTGCCTGACCGGAAGGAATAGTTGCAGAAATTGTACCTGCTGTTATTTGTACTAGAGTTCCTATGCTTACCGGACTGGTAAATGATCCAGTTGCATTAGATAATTGGGCTGTAAAAACATTGCCTGATGTATATGTTCCACTAATGGTGTAAGGAACTGAAACAGCTGACCCGGGGCAATATGGTGACCCGGAGATTGTTCCGGTTGTGATAGTTTTCCCAGCTGGCACTACTTCTCCTGTCCCCAAAATCTCTGCTCCAGCAATATAACCGCTAAAAGAAATCTTTGCCAACTGATCATCTGTCAATCCGCCAACTCCAACAAAGATTTTACCGGCAGTACCATTCGATCCGGCAATACCTGCCCAACCTGTTATATTTAGAGTTGAACCAGTCCATGGAGTCAAACTGCTACTATTAGCAAAATTTAGAGAATGACTTCCTGTGCCTAATGCAATTGTTGAATTTGCAGATAAATTAAGTGTACCAACTGTTTCTGTAAAACCAGTGGATACTCCTGTGCTGAAAGTGCCTCCATTTAATACTACAGGAGTAGAAGATAGGATATCGGCAGCTCCCAATGTTAATATGCTTGAACCGCTTAAAGTAGTATTTCCTGATACTGTAAATGTAGATGCAGGAGTTGCAACCACAGAATCTGTCATGGAAAAATTATTCCCAACAGTTATTCCTGATGGTAAAGTTTTAGTTCCACTTCCTGAAAGTGAAAGATTTGAATAGCTGAATGAATTGGAAACTGTCTGCGAACCTGTCGCATAATATTCCACAGTTGTTCCTGCTGAAGGAGTTGGATTTTTGCTGTAATTCCCTGAAAATGTGTTTGTTTCAACTTTAATAGTTCCTCCTGTAAATGAACTGAAGTTTCCTCCAATAGTTAAAAGATTAGTACCTGGATCAAAAGTACCGGCAGTCATGTTGAAATTACCATTTGTTTTAATGTCATTTGAAAGTGAAACCGTCCCCCCAGTTTTGTTAATCGTCAAATGATAAAATGAGTTGTTGCTTCCCCTGTTTGTGGTAATGGTTTGTGTCCCTGCCCCTGACCCATTAAAACTGACTGTATATGATTTATTTACAGATAAACTTCCTGTATTGTTGTCTGTCCAGTTCCCAGCAACACTTAATGTACCAACATTATCATTATCGAATCCCGGATCTACACCATTATCAATTACAACATTGAAAAATTGGTTCGATGTTGCTGTTGCCCACTTTGCCCCATTCCCCGCAGAACCCTTAAAAACAACAGTTCCCCCAGTCGCATTAAAAGTCCCACTATTCTTCCAGTCATGGTAAAAGTTAAATGTACCCCCGGTCATATTTACAGAAGCTCCAGAAATAATATCTATATCCTTTGCATATACTGTTTGCCCTGTTGTAATAGTTGGGTAAACTTTTCCTCCAGTAACTACAGGAATTTCTATTTTGTCACCGAAATCTGGAGTACCTAGAGGACTCCAGTTTGTTGTTGTAGTCCAATTCGATGTATTACCAACCCAAGTATAATCAGGTCCACCAGCTCTCACTTCAAATACCGAAGCCATCAGCAACAAAACCATCCCGATAAACAGGAAATTTTTATTATGGACCCGATTATTAGCTTTATTTTGCCTGAAGTGAAGAAACAAAAATTTCGTTTTGAGAAATGACTTAAGCAAAGGGAAAACCAACACACCCAGTATTGTGCGTAATATAGGAAGCGATAGGAAAGAGTCAGGAAAAAATATTTTCATAGGCCAGAGTTTTGTTTTTTGTTTTTTAAAACAAAAACAGTATTACCCATAGTCTGATAGTATACAGGAAATGCAAATAAAGATGTAGAAATAGCATAAGAAAGGGGAGAAAAAATTAAGCAGTTTTTCTTAAATTGACGCGCCAGAATAACATTTGGTTTTGAGATTCCAACGATCGAAAAATTCTTTAAAAGATAACTTCGTTCAAACATCAAAACAGCATATCTCACCAATAATTCAGCCAACGGAGTTCTCATCATTTACATTTATGCTTTTACCTCGACGTAAAAGTAGTATTAATCAACTAACTTAAGAGGTTCAACTACCAAAATACCAGATGAAACTATCAAATAACCAGGTTCAGCTATCCATTTTGTGGTTTTTAGCCCCCTCCAAACCTCCCCCGAAGGGTGAGGCTTAAAACGCTTTCACCCTGGAGCAGAATCTTTCTTTAACTAATTCCGATCATGACTTCGCATTCCTGCTCCCTTCTCCCCCAGAGAAGCCCTTCTGCCGTCGAGGTAAGAGTTGGAGATGAGGTGTATATTCACGCCCAAAAAGTTCAATAAAACAACGGAACTCCGTTTTCAAGGAAAAACTTCGTATAGGTTCCATTGTATCCTTTGCGCCATTCATCTGACGCAAGAAGGTTCAATCGTTCCAGGTTTGGTCGGTCATCTTTTAAAACAACGGCATCTTCCTGTTTCAGGGTAGAAGTATCCAGAAAGAGTGTATCGATGTTAACCGGCTGACCTTTAAAAAGCAAAGGAGACCGTAGATTTTGGTAAATCTGAGGTTCGGCGCTGGCTACAAAAATGATATTCCGGTCTGCTTCCAGGCCGGGAGTTGGCAAAAGTTTAGTTTCAAGACCTGCTGCATTTAATGTAGCAAAGACAGATCTTCCCGGTTTTCCGATCTCACCGTTTAAAAAACCATTGAAATTGACGATGATCAAGCCGTTTGGATTCAGGAGCGATTTAGCCTTTTGAAAACATTCGAGACTCAAAACATGTGGTGGCGGAATATCTCCTTTAAACACATCAAAAAAGATCAGGTCGTACTTTTCGCTGGTTGTTTCCAGGTAGTGCCGGGCATCGTCCACCAAAATGGAAACACCGGGATTTAACGCGAAGTATTTTTTTGCCACCATGGCAATGCGCTCATCCAGCTCAACAGCATCCACATCGAACTTTAAATTGCTTTGTAGCATGTTGGCCACAGAACCGCCGCCCAACCCGAGCAACAAGGCTTTGGAGTTTTCAGGCAACTTGCTGGATAGAGCCATTCCGAAGGTAATGTAATTCCAGTTGGACACATGCGAATTGTTGTTTACATTGGTTTGACCCATACGGTTTACAAAAAGAATGCGGTCGTTGGTTGCCTGGCCGGCCCCGTTTTTATAAACATCGGCTACCAAAACCTGCCCAAGCAGTCCTTCGGAATAATATTTCACAGCCAGATTGGGCGATGAAGTCGCTTTGTCGCGCTGTACATACGATATCAAGAGCACAGGCAGAAAAATAAGGGATACATATTTTTTCCGGCTGAGTAAACTGATCATTGGAACAATTCCCACTAAAAATCCCAGAAGAAGTGATGGTCCGGTGAGACCAAAATTTGGAATGATGAAAAAACCAAGGATTGGCAGGAACAGTATGCCACTCGCGGAGGAGATGGTAAACACCCGGCCGGTGGTGGTTCCGGCATCATCAATTTCAGCGGTCACATAACGGATAAGCAGAGTGGGAACCATGCCCAGAAAAAACAGTGGCGGCAAAATGAGCAGAAAGCTAACCAGAACCACTGCCATACGCATATTCATCGCATTGAAGGCAAGGGTTAAGCTGGATGCAAAATAATGCATGAACAGCAGAAAAAACGCCGAGATAAGCAATGCCCAGTGAATGGAAGTGACATCCGGGTACCGGTCGGCCAGTCGTCCGCCTGCAAAATACCCCATAGCCAGGCTCAATAGTGTGATTCCAATAACTGCACCCCAAACATAAAGGGAAGAACCAAAATATGGAGCCAGCATGCGTGCCGACATCAGCTCAACAGCCATTACTGTAGCTCCTTCAAGCATCGCGAAAAGGTAAACAGTATTTTTAATTTTTTGTCTTCCGGCTTGCGGCTTTCGGGTAATTTGTTTTTTGTTCCGGGTTTGTGGCTTCTGGTCGCGAATTGGGATTGTGTCGGTCGGGAGGATCTCCTTCTCATTGACCGGGACGAATTTCTTAACCAGAAAAATCACGGGCAGCAAGACTAGTGCAATAGCAGTTACAGTTAAAGAAAACCGGAGACCAACCTCCGGAATCCAGTAAAAGCCGAACAGGAAAGTGGCTGCAATACCACCCAGGGTAGAGGTAAAATAAACGGTACCGGCAACATTGCCAAGGGTTTCCATTTTTTCTGCCATCAGGTGTACTGCCAGGGGTCCTATAAGTCCGAAAAGAAATACTGGTGGAACTATTAACAGAAATGTGGCTATACATACACCTGTAATTAAGCCCATTCCCGAAGTGAGTGAGATAACAGCAGAAGCTGTGGCGGGCAGGACGAAAACCAGGATTGCCGCCAGACCCAATATCAGGATCAATTGTTTTTCGTTTGTTTGTTTTCTGGCCATCTGCCCGCCAAAAGCATATCCCAGTGTCAGTCCCAATACAGTAATGCCCAGAACAGCCGTCCAGACATACAATGAACTGCCAAAAAATGGGGCAAGTAATTTCGCACCAATTAGTTCAACGGCCATCAGCGATGAACCTTCGATTAGCAATACCAGAAATATGAACCAGAATTTCTTTATCATTTTGAATGTCGCGTATTTTAATGTTTAAATACTCGTCAGATTAGCTGTTTATTGAACTGAATATATCTGCTCTGCGACTGTCTAAGCTTATTTTTTCTTTGAAATTTGTTCCAAAAGTAAAAAAAGGAATTAAAAATAAGATTTTGTATATCAAGTATTCAGATCCCCTTCTCCCCCGAAGAAGGTTGGAGATGAATTTTTTTTCTAATTTATCTTCGCATTATTCAAGGGTCTGATTTCTGTCAAAGTTGACGTCTTAATCAGTTAAAAAATGGTATTCGGTTATCAGTCTGTCGTTTTAATATCCATCCCATGGCATTTGTTCGCCATTCTTCGTTTTCGTAAATATTTAAATTTTCGAGCTGGGGCTTGTCATCTGTAAGCACAAAGGCATCGGTGGTGTCAATCGCCTCCTCCGTAATCAGATCAGTATATACATGTGGCATGATCCGGCAGCATTCATTCAGCCTTTCCTCGTTAATGTTATGAAAATCGAAGTCTTCGAATGAAGCATAAAAATGAATATCGCCACTCTCCTGGCAAAAATGTTTTGCCTTAAAACCTGCTTCAAGTAAAGTTTTGTAAATTGACCTTGCGCCTTTTCCGTGGTCTCCATATAAATAGCCCTGGTTGTTAATGATGACCAACCCATCGGGTTTAAGAATTTTCTTTAACTCGACAAAAGCTTCATACGTAAACATATGAAAAGGCTGCGCCTCGCCATTCAGCACATCGATGGCAATAATGTCGTAATTTTTGCTGGTGGATCGTATAAAATGCCTGCCGTCATCAATAAATATATTCATGCCCTCCGGAGTAAAACCAAAATACTTTTCGGCAACTACAGGCATTCGGCGATCAATATCCACCACATCAACAACAAACCCCATTCTCTTATACTCCATAGCCATGTTGCCTCCTCCCAGTCCAATAAGCAATACTTTCGATCCAACTGGCTTAATGCTTGCAACAGTTGCCAGGCGGTGAGGATACCTCCAGGACGAGAAGGGGACGAAATCTTTTTCATCCCATGTCTGAGCAATGTGGTTAATAAACAGATGACGGTAGATCCGGTTGTTAGTGGGATCGGGATTCTCCAACACTGTAACCTGCCCAAGGATTCCTTCGCTTGAATAAAGATATTTTAATGGAATATCAGGATCTTTAAACGGTTTTGTAGAAACAAGCAGGATCATTAAAATGACCAGGAATCCGCCTGAGGTTAAGATTTTATATTTACCATGAATGATTACAAGCAATACAGGCATTAATCCCAAAAGGAATGCAGTGAGGTAAACCGATTTTCTGATTCCCCATTCAGGTAAAAGATAAAAACCCATCAAAAGGGTCATCACGATTCCACCAATGGTGGAGATGGCATAAATGGTGCCTACCGTTTTGCCCGTACCTTTCAATTCTTCATTCTTCAGTTGTATAATGGTTGGAGATACCATGCCCATGCAAATCAAGGGCAAAATCATAAATGAAAGTGCAGATACCAGGGAGCCGGTTCGCAAACCCAAACCGCTTGTGGCAGGCATTACCTTTAAAGCCAATAGTGGCATTAAAGCAATTAAGATAGTTCCCAGAAGCAATTCTCCGAAAAGAAGTTTTTGCGGAGAGAAACGGTAGGTAGCCCATCCCCCAAAATAATAACCGGTGGTTAGCCCGCCTAAAGTCACAGCAAGAACAGATGCCCAAACATACAGGGAAGTCCCATAAAAAGGTGCTATCATTTTAGCTCCTGCCAACTCAATAGCCATTACCGTAGCCCCTTCGATAAAGGCCACCAGTATTAAAATATTTATGCGAAATGTCACTGTTCCGGTTAACTCGTCTTTTGTTGTATTTGTGGTCGATTTGTTTCCCATTTGTGATTCTTAAGGTTGAGATTTTAATATTTCCTTCATAGCACGGTGGCTTATCTTCTTCAATGTAAAAATAGATTTAACTTTTTAAGAAAAAAATATCATCTTTCAAATTAGCCAACAAAGGTATCAAACCCTTTGAATCAATGATCAACTGCAGGAAATTAAGGTACAGAATACCACCAAAGGCAAACTCATATTTAAATACCTAAACTTTCACCCACGCTTAAATATAGAATAAATCGGCAAACCAGAAAGGTTCAATGATCCAAATATGTGCTCAAAGTATCAAATTGCTTCGTTCAGTTATCGAAATCTTTCTTTTTATAACTATCGAACATGACTTCGGATTCTTTCTCCCTCTCCTTATTGAATTTTAATTTTAAATTCAAGCACCTCAATCACATCGCCCGATCTGAGTTTGGCACGTTTCCGGAATTCCTGTTCCCCGTTCCGGATAACCAGGCCGTCCTCAACCATGAGTTTGGCCTGACCGCCTGACTCGCTGATCCTCATGATTTTTAAGAGTTTGATCAGTTCAATATACTCTTCGCCTTTTAAATCGTAAGTTTCCATAATGTCCTCCAGCCTCCCCCAAACCCCCTCCTCAAGAGGGGGCTTAAAGAACCTTTATTTTTTGTTTATATTTTATCAATAATCTGTCAAATTGCTATGAACTTTTTTTGCCCGTTTTCACTTTCCCATGTGAGAAGAGGTGGTGTCAGGGTTTTTGGTTTTTCGGTAATTTATCCACCACCAGCTGATACGAATGATCGATCAGTTCCAGAATCAGCTTCCGGCTGAGTGAACCATCCATATAGACGGTATTCCAGTGCACCTTACTCATGTGATAGGCTCCCTGGATCGCCGGAAACTCTTCCCGCAATTCAATGGCCCTTTCCGGATCACATTTCAGGCTCAGACTCCAGTCACCCTCCAGGTTGGTTAAAGCAAACATTTTGCCCATCACTTTAAAAACCAGAGTTGTTTCATCAAACGGGAATTCTTCGGTTACACCGGGTTTCAACATACAATATTCCCTGAAATCTTCGATGTTCATGGTATCAGGATTTTCAAACAGTTCAAAGATAATAAAACAGAAGTTGCATTCAACCTTAAACAAAAAGCGGGTGTACGAATGGTATCCAAGGTAATGTGCAAACTGTGTTATAACAAATTATATTTCTGAAGATTTTACCTTTTAGATTTGGGAGGATGAATTTTGAAACTTGAAATAATAGGCTCTATGACGTTTTGTGTGTGTAAATTAAATTGGTAATTGCTTTTTCGTTGATTTTAGCTTTTCCCGTAGGGAATTTATATCAATAGAAAATTATGAAAGAAGATCGCATTTTCCCGTAGGGAATGAATATTTATTGATGTCTATCCCCTCCGGGGAATGAACCTGCATCAGATTCATTTTTGGCTCTATAACGTTTTGTGTGGGTAATGTATTTTCTACTTTTGCAAGCTATTCCCATTCCGTCTGAAACAAAGCGCCTACTTCTTTCAACATCATTTCACAGACGGCTATTCCTTCATTTTAATTGTACTACAATCCGTCAGCTGACGGATCGGTGCTCTGTACCTAAAAAAAATCCTGCATACTTTATCCCTGATTTTCAGCACCATTGGGTGCGGAATCTTTGTAGATAAAAATACAAATGTAAATCCATCGTCCGCGCTAATTGATTTTTCGAAGCATTGAACAACTTTCGGACGGAAGTGAAATGCCAATTTCATTGTAAAATCAATACGTCAAATCATCCCGATTTTATTGATGAACTCAATCGTTTTTTAATATGCAAATCTGTTAATCGTTTTTATCTGTATTTTATCCAAACTATCAGACTATTTTCGATTTACCCACACTATCCGTTATAGAACCGTTTTTTTTGTAACCCTGAGTCCACTCCGAAAAGATGGAAAGTCAAAAAATAGTCCTGAAAGGACAGTATAATCTAGCCCAGGGCAAGCGACGTAGGAGTGTCGCCGTTCGGCTGAGCTCACGTCGAAGCCTGGGTTTGAGGGCGAATCAGGAAGTCGTCCGTGAGAAAACGTTGATTAATGGTCAATTCATATTTCGGACGAAAAAGTTAGCCTTTCCTTTTAAGGAAATGATAGGATTCAATTCCGTCCGAATGGAGTTTTTGCGCTTTTATTATCATGCTTACGCGGACGGTTTTTGTGGTGTTCCCGATACCCAGGGCGTTGCCCTGGGCTGATTTATATTGGCCTTTCAGGCCGGAAAAATATGTTAACCTTAACTTGTGTATAAAGAGTAGATTCCCTAAGCGAGGGAGAAAACCGATTTGTCGGGATTCGGGGTGAGTGAAATACAATATGCGACAACATATTATTCCCATTACTTATGGTCAGTTAAAGGAATTTGCGATTGATCAAACTGACCAACCGGTCAGTTTTAATTTTTCGTTATTTCTCCGGATACTTAACTTCTCCGATTTGTTTCCAGGTAACCAGTTTAATGTCGTGATCTTTCAGCGCCTGTTTATACTCCCTGCTCAAAACAAAATCCAGATCGTGTTGCCGCCACTCTGCTCCAAAATCAGGATGATTAACCATGACCGCACGGGTTTCATCGTTGTCAATGGCCAGATGTACGATAGTCAATGTCAGATGGGCCATATCGAATTTCGGATTATTCTTCGCAAATTCAGCTATTTCCGGAAACCACAGACAGGGAACCATGATACTTCCTGAAGTGTTTCCGCCTTTTTGAAAAGCCACCATCACTGCGCTGTTGGTGCTATGTGAAAGGCCCAGATCGTCGACATGAAGAATAAGCAGTTTTGCATTGTGGTCGAATCCCAGTTTTTCAGCCAGATTATTTGTGTCCTGTGAAAAAGTGTGATGACATGAAAACAATATCAGGTTAATGTGCTTAAATAATAACTTATTTCATTCTATTTCTGTGCTGTTGCCTTAAAATATCGTTCACGCTCTATTTTGATAATGGAAACTAATCCCTTCCATTTAGCCGCATATCAGTTCATTCTTGTCAGTCCATGCACTCACGATATGGGTAGTTTTGCTTACTTGATTTCTGGAGCCTCGTTTTGTTTTTCCATCAATGCTTACAACCTCACCATGAGTTCTTTGTTGGTTCTCTCAATACGAGGATCTTTCATTTCTGAAAAATACGATAAAAAAATATTTTCGCGAAGCATTGTTATCTATCTGATTATATGATAGACATACAATTATTAAATACCAAAAGCAAGCTTTGTTGCTGATATCCGGATGGTTAAATGATGTATTTTTTTTAAGATGCGTTTGCCCTGTTCCACTGAATTCTTTTTTTCTGAAGCTTGATTTTTTTTGGTTATTTTGCTGTCGCTTAAAACAATTCATCACATGAAGAAAATTCTTTCCTATATTCTGACTCCGATCTTTTTATTAACCTTTGGAATTCTGTTAGTCATTTTTCATCCCATTCAGATGATCACCGAATGGATATGGGGTTATCCGGTGCGCAAAAAAGTTGTTGATGTGATGAATTATGGATTGCTTTACAGCCTTTGGATTTTAGGCGCCAAAATCACTTTTCACGGTATGGAAAAGGTACCTCAAAACCGTCCGCTCATCATTGTGGCCAACCACCAAAGTACGCTGGATATTCCCGCCATAATCGTTGGATTTAAAAAAAATCATCCGAAATTCATTTCCAAGATCGAACTGGGGAAAGGAATTCCAAGCATTTCGTATAACCTGCGTCATGGCGGATCGGTGCTGATCGACCGGAAAAACAAGTCGCAATCGGTTAAAGATATTTTAATGCTGGGCAAACACATCGAAAAAACCAAATCTGCCGCCTGCATTTTCCCTGAAGGAACCCGTACCAAAGACGGCCTTTTAAAACCATTCATGCCAGCCGGAATAGCTTCCCTGATCCGGACTGCACCTTCAGCCCTCATCGTACCGTTTGCCATCGATGGAAGTTACGAACTGGTGAAGCACGGTTATTTTCCTATGACACTGGGAGTCCGTCTGAGACTTACTGCTTTCGATCCGATCGATCCGAAAGGAATGGATATTACTGAACTGACCCAACGGATTGAGGACCAGATCAGAAAGGAACTGGGACAGTAGTAACCGTGGATCCATTTGAAAACGAACATTTTCCTGAAAAATGAAAAGGCTCTTGTCCCGCAACCTGGGAAAAGAGCCTTTTGGATTTCTGTATTTACCTTTTCTTTTTACTTCCAGACCGGCAACCTGCCCGGAGTCCACGGAGCATTTACCTTGTTCAATGCGGCTTCCAGATCCGGAATATCTTTTTCAACCATCACCTTCAATGCTTCCAAAACAGGTGGAAAATCTTCCTCCAGAATCTGAAGACCTTCTTTTTCGGAAGCAGTAATGGCAGAAGTTGAACCATAATGCGTATAGGCCACATTGGCAAGGCGTTCCATAATTGGAATCTGAGCCGGCGGAATTTCTTCATAACTGGCCTTTGCCGCTACACCTTCCATTTTGAACCGGAGTTCCTCGAGTCTGTCTCCCAGTTTGCGGGCAACATCCATCAATTTCTGATCAGCTTCCGGAGCAGTGTATATGGCCTGCTTGATGGATTCAACTTTCGAAATAAGTTCCTCCGTCAGTTGATTGGCACCGTTAATCGCGGAAGCCAACCGGGAAACCTTAAGGCCAAATGCCACAACATCCCGGTAATCGGCTGCAGGCAAAGTAGACAGGTTAAGCTTCCCGCATGTAAATTCAACCGGTGCCGCCAGTTCCTTTTCCTGACCTTCGAACCATAAACTCATGCCTACCTTGTAGGTTCCCGGCATGGCCAGCATACTACCTTTCGATTCTTTCACCGGATCAAACTTGCTGCCCTGGGGCGCCCGGGTTGAGGCATACCGCAAATCCCAGGTCAGGCGGCTGATTCCCTTTGAAGGGGCCCTGGTCAGACGGCGAACCACATTTCCGGCCGCATCGGTAATTGTAAAGATCAGGTGTGGCGCTTCCTCAGCGGCTTCAAGTTCCATATCCCGCCAGCTGGGCTGAGGAATGGGTTTTCCTTCCTTAAAGAGTTTCTTTTCCGCTTCCTGCCGGAGTTCCTTTTTTGTTTTTGGTACTTCTTTCAGGTAATAGGTAAATATGGCGCCAAATTCAGGATTTTTAGCCATGTAATAAGTACTTCCCTGATTGCGTTTGGACGAAGTTGGAATAAACATGTCAGCATTTTTCACCTTGAAAATATGTGCCTCCCGGCTGGCCAGTTCATGTGAGAGTTCGCGCAGCGGGCTGTAGTTTTCCAGAATATAAAATCCACGGCCAAAGGTCGCCAGAACCAGATCCGATTCACGGGACTGCAAAGCAATGTCAAATACAGGGATGACCGGCAGACCCGATTTCATCTGAACCCAGTTTTTACCGCCGTCGATCGTGAAGAAAATACCGAATTCGGTGCCTGCAAATAGAAGATTTGGTGCCACAAAATCCTGTTCAATACAATGAATAGTTCCGTTGACAGGCAAATTTCCGGCTATGGATTCCCATGTTTTCCCTTTGTCAGAACTCTTCAGGATATAGGGTTTAAAATCGTCGCGTTTGAGGTTGTCGAAAGCAGCGTAAACCACGTTTTCATCAAAACGGTCAGCTTTCAGGTCACTCACATAGGTGTACTCCGGAATTCCGGGGAAGTTTTTAGTCTGTATCCAGTTTTTTCCGCCATCTTCAGTAGCAGAAATAACGCCGTCATCGGTCCCGGCGTAAATCAGGTCTGCCTTAACCGGTGATTCATCAAGTGATACGATGGTTCCCCACTGGGAGGTCGACACGTCTTTAACTACGGCATCAGCGCTCCAGTATTTGCCCATCACCGGGAAAGAGTTACGATCGGTTTTAGTGGTCAGGTCGTCAGAAATCACCTGCCAGCTATTGCCCCGGTCATCACTCCGGAAGACTTTATTGGCAGCACAGTATATGCGTTGCGGGGCATGTTTACTCACCAGCAGCGGTGCATTCCAGTTCCATTTGTATCCCGGTTCACCTTTGGGTTCGCGGGGTTTGATGCTGATATCCTCACCGCTTTTCCGATCGAAACGTGCCATTCCGCCGTACTGCGATTCGGTATAAATAATGTTCGGATCTGTTGGATCAGTATCAATCCAGAAACCATCACCTCCAACGGTAACAAACCATTCGTCGTTGGTCACACCGTCATTTGAAGTGGTTTGAGAAGGACCTCCCATCGAGTTATTGTCCTGGGTTCCGCCGTATACATTGTAAAAAGGAAGTGCATTATCTAAATTAACGCGATAAAACTGGGTTACAGGAAGGTTTTCCTTAAAATCAAAATTTTTACCCGCATCGAACGATTCGTACAAACCTCCGTCACCGCCAATCATCAGGTGTTCCGTATCTTTCGGATCGATCCAGATGGCATGATCATCAACGTGGCGTTTATTGTTGCCGATCGTATCCCAGGTTTTTCCGCCGTCAACGGTAAATTTGCTCACTGTTTCAGTTGAATATACTTTATCCACATCCAGCGGGTCGCACACAATCTCGTTGTAATACTGACCACTGGCGTTGTAATCGCTCATTTTATTCCAGCTTTCACCCTGGTCGGTCGAACGAAAGAATCCACCTTTATCGAACTGGGCTTCCACAATCAGGTAAACTACATCAGGATTTACCGGCGATACATCGATGCCCATTCCGCCAATGTCAACCTTCGGAAGTCCTTCCATTATTTTGCGCCAGTTTTTCCCGGCATCGGTCGATTTGTAAACAGCCGATTCGGGTCCTCCGCCAATCTTGGTGAAAACATGCCTGCGACGTTGTTCTGAAGTGGCATACATAATGTCGGGATTGGAAGGATCGATCACGACATTGTTGATGCCGGTATTTTCGCTCACGTTCAGCACTTTTTCCCAGGTAGCGCCCCCATCGGTGGTTTTATAGAGTCCGCGGTCACCGCCGGGTCCCCACACCGATCCTTCGCAGGCGACAAAAACAATGCTGGAATTCCGAGGATCGATCACTATTCCACCGATTTGGCGGCTTTCTTTCAAACCCATATTTTTAAACGATTTGCCCGCATCAAGAGATTTGTAAACTCCGTCGCCATAGCCTAAAGCACGTTGGTGATTATTTTCACCGGTACCTACCCAAACAATATTGGAGTTTTTGGGATCAAGCCTGACAACTCCTATCGAATATGAACCATATTTGTCGAAAACCGGGTCCCAGCTTGTCCCATTGTTGGTCGTTTTCCATACATTTCCGCTGGCCACACCCACATAGTATTCTTTGGAGTTTTTGGGGTTAACTGCCAGGTCAGCAATCCGGCCACTGGCCCATGCCGGACCGATACTTCTGAATTTAAGTCCAGCGACCAGCGAAGTGGAAATGATGGTATCACCTTTGGCTTTCTCTTTCGATTTGTCCTTTTCATCGTTTTTGGCTGAAACGGAAAAACTGAGGAGAAACAAAGCTGCCATGAAGAAATGAGTGATTTTCATACAAATAGATATTTATGTTTATATTCAGATTAGCCAATTTACAAACGGTTAAGATAGAAGTGATTCGGCCAAAGATACATGATTAAATTCAGGAAAAATCTGCAGAATCAAGATTTTCCCTTTCTCTTTCTCCTGATTTACCTGACTATTCCCAGGCTGACTTTGAAGGTATTCCAGTTTGCAGCACAGTGGTTCTGAAACATATACTCTCCTGACAAATACAGGGAGCAGGTCAGTAAACGGCATGCTCCTTTTTTATTTCCCATTCATCAAATCAGCACCGACAAACTGTTTGATCCATTCCATCGATCCGTAATCTTTTTGCATTTCGATACTGAATTTTTTAGCTTCGGTAAGCTGGTTGGTTTCGTACAAGGCCTTTAGGATAAATGCCCGTAACAGCATATGCTGCCAGTTGCAGTTCAGGTCATTTTGGTTTTCGATTAAGTTCAAAGCCTTGCGGTACAGGAGAATAGCTTCATTCTTGTCGCCTCCAAAGGCTGCCGGGCGGTAAAGCAAAGAGTTGCCTTTTTCAATGTAACCCATCGGTTCAGACCCATCGAGTTTGATCGATTTTTCGATGTGATACAGGCATGTCGGACCTAAAAACGGAGCCTTGTAAAATGCCAGGGCCATTTTATATCCGTAAAAAGCACCTGCCAGGCTATGTAGCCGGGCATTCCCTGGGTATTCGTCCAATAGTTTATCCAGATACACATCGGCCTTGTCGACATAAATCCGGGCCAGATCTTTCCTGTGTATTCCAATCTGGTAGCCCACCAAACCATACATGGCCTTTACCATTTCTACCTGCCAGGCCAGATCAGCCGATTTAACCGATTCCATTTCGGCAATCAGTCCGGGCCACGGCGCCATGTTACCCACCCTGTAACTTTCAAAAAAAGCACACTGATAATAGACCAGGTCTTTTTTCTGCGCTGTCGCCACCAATACGGGGAATATTATCAATACAATCCCTAAACACCTGAATTTAAATCCTGTAATCATATCCTTCAATTCAAACTCATTTAAACTTTCGAATGCATTCCTGATCTTCTTATTCTTTGCCTGAGTCTGTTTCATCCGGAACAGTGCGAACCGTTACAGCCTTATCCTTCTTCCCTTCCATTCCGTATCTTTCATCATTCTTCGGTAAATATTGTAAAAAACAATGGAAGTAAAACTGATCATCTGCAGGGGATGCAGTAAAACCGTCCAAACGATGTTCTGACGGCTGGCTGCTGCCACCAGCAAACGATTGGCGAGGACCAAAAGGATAAAAATGATCAGAAAATGAATGCCTGAAACAAACCAGACGATTACAGGGCCCAAACAAACCAGGAACCAAAAGCCCATCATAACCGTCCGGCGACCGCCGAAATACTCGTGAATATTACGTGAAAATCCCAGAACAGCTTCATCCGGGTGATGGTACATGCGGCAAAAAACATCATTATTCCCCAGCAAGACAGCCATTTGCAATCCTTCCTTTTTAACCATCCGTGCCAGGCGGATGTCTTCCACATTCTGATCCCTGACTTTCGAATGCCACTGGAAATTCAGGTAGTTGACCGCTTCGAACATCATAAATTGTCCGTTGGCAGCAGACAGGGAGGAAAATTTAAATTTCTGCACCAAAATCATCGGCAATAAACTTTGCAGTATCCAGTTCATGACCGGAACAATCATTCGCTCAGCCCATGTCTCCATTTTTTGCTGCGGAAAAACCGATAAAAGCGACAAATTTTTCTTCCTGAAAAACGCTACCGCTTTGGTTACAGCATCCGGGCTCAATTCAACATCAGCATCCAGGAAAATGAAGTATTTCCCCGTGGCCCTTTGAGCCAATTGATAACAGGCAAAATTTTTACCCTGCCAATCCACCGGAAGTTTCTCTCCTAAAAACCAGTGAATCCGTTTGTCTTCACCTGCAAACCAGTTCAGGATTTCTTCCGTGTTATCCGAGGAATGATCATTGCATACAATCACTTCAAAATCAGGATAGTCGAGTTGCTGAAGACTGTCCAGTAACCGACCGATTGTTGTTTCCTCGTTCCTCGCCGGGATCAGCAATGAAACTCCCGGAAATACATCCGGCTTTTTATCCGGAAGATGCAGTCCTGATAAAAAATTCACCAGCGCGATGAACGTCCGCATGGCCAGAAATATCAGGATGAACCAGGCTAAAGTTTCCATTATTCGTTTTGTTTTAAAATACAGGATTGATAAAAGGAGTTGTAAGCCTTTTCGATGGCTTCTGCTGTCTGTTCTCCGGAATAATTTTCCAGGTAAATCCGGATTTCGGGACGGGTCCGACTGAAATGATCAAGCAGAACAACAGCCAGTGCAACAATGGAATGATTGTCGCTAGTACCAATAATCCGCTCAAAACCGCGTTGGAACATAAAGTTTTGCCGGTGATGCGAAATCATTTCACCCGAAGGATAAATGGTAACCACATGCTGAGGATTTTTCAGCAGTCCGGCCGCATAATTAAGCGACCCGATCAGTTCCCTGCTGTTTTTCCGAACTGAAAATACGCCGCAGCGGGTCAGGAACAAACGTTTGGCCAATTGCTCCTCCAGCATCATGGCGTGGAACCTGCGCCTGAAAATTTTTTGGCAGAGGTACAGCGACCAATAGCCGTCATACAGGCTGAAATGGTTTTGAAGCAGCAGCACCGACTGACCTTCAGGAAAAACATCATTGGTAATTATGCTGATTTTGCGGAAGTATATTTTTTGCATTACCCTGAAATAGGAACTGTAAAACCAGAGCGAAACCGGATTGTAATTGGCATTAATCATGGATGTTTGCTTTTGGTTTTAAATATCATGAAATTCGGATTAAAAGGTTCAATGCCAGGAAGAATAAGCCTTGCATGGCCAATAACAACCCGGCAATACGGTTGTTGAATTCAACTTTCAGAATCCGGATCATCAGGAAAATAAATCCGGAAATCAGGAACCAGTCCATGTAATTTTTTAGCGGGATATTCCCGTCAGTCCAAATCCACATGCCCGTGGCATTGGCAACCGGTTCCATCAGCCAGTCGAACGCAACCATAACCGAAGCGCCTGCCAGTGGGAAATACCAACGGTTGCGAAACGATTTTGCCAGCGAAGCAATACAATAAACCAGCACCAGCCAGTTCAGGCCAATGACCAGCGGTGTATTCCAAAGTTTGAATCCAAGTGCGATTCCGTATTCGTACTTTCCAAACAGGAGTTGTGTATTGACCCCGATCAGCTCCGCAATAAAAGAAAACAACACGATAAAGGCAAAAAATAGCCAGCTTTTCAGATTTTTGGGTTCATGAAAGTACAACAGGAGAACGGCTGCCAATCCCATTCCAAATGGAGTAAGTTGCTGAAATACAGGCTTCAAGTCCGGAGTGAGAAATCCGATCACACCGCCGGTATACCAAAATACGATGAGAATAGTTAATACCCTGTTTTTCAGAACCATCTTCATGATTTGATTTTTAGCAATTGTTCCTTTACCAAACCGTCAACAATGCGAGCCGATGATAAACAAAGCGGAATTCCTCCACCCGGATGAACGCTTCCTCCCACGAAATACAATCCACTAATGTCGCTCCGGAAATTGGGATGCCGGTTAAACGATGCAAAACGGCTGTTCGAGCTGCTTCCGTATATCGAACCGTTTACCGAACCGGTTTGCTTACAGATTTCGGGAGGCGAAAGAATTTCCTCGCTGACCAGGCAATCCGACAATTTTTTATGTAGCATACGCTCGAGTTTTTCCAAAATTTTCCGTCGCGCCTTTTCGATCAATTCATCCCAGTTCTGACCGGTATCAGCAGGTGCATTAATCATTACAAACCAGTTTTCGCAGTCTTTCGGAGCATCCGTTTTATTGTATTTACTGCTGATGTAAATATAAACTGTCGGATCGTCGTAAACATCTTTTTTCTTAAATAAATGTTCGAATTCTTCCCGGTAACCGGCACTGAAAAAGATGTTATGAAGGTCAAGCTCTGCAAAAACGCCCTTCATTCCCCAGTAAAAAATCAGTGCAGAGGAAGATCTTTCGTCCCGGTTAATTTTAGCCAATCGCCTGGGATCGGGCATCAGCGAAGAATAAAAACGATGGATATCGATATCGCTGACCACTATATCCGAATCAACAAATCCGGAATCAAGCCAGACTCCCTTTATTTTGCCATTCTGTTGTTCTACTTTAAGTACGGGCTGATTATAATGAAATTTTACACCCAAACGCATAGCCTGCTGAACAAGAGTTTCAGTGAGCTGAAACATGCCTCCCTCCGGAATAAAAGCGCCCAGGTTGTGTTCCAGATGCGGGATAACACTCAAAGTAGCAGGTGTCTCATACGGGTTGCTGCCATTGTAGGTGGCATACCGGTCGAACATCTGAACCAGCCTTTTTTCACCCAGTTCATGCCGGTTGAATTGGTGCAGGCTGGTAAATGCATGCAGCCGCCTGAAATTCAATAAGGTTTTTAACGATTTCAGGGTTAGCAGGTTTTTGATACGGTGAAATGAACCGAAGATAAAAAGTCCGGAAGTCAGATCGTAAACCCTTGCGGACTTTTGAAGATAGCCGGTCAATTTTTCCGCCGGAACATTCAGCTTTTCTTCAATCTCTTTTGATAATCTGTGAGGATCGTTATAGGCTAAAATCTGAGTCCCGTCAGGATAGAAATATTTGGTTATAATTTCGGGGCGGACGACTGAAAAAAGAAGGTCTTCGTCGAGCAATTCAAAAACCAGTTCAGGCAAAGTAAGCAACGAAGGCCCTGCATCAAAACGAAAACCGCAACTGGTATGTTCCGAAATCTTGCCGCCGGCTTTTCCTGACGATTCGAATACTTCGGTATCAATCCCCTGCCGGGCCAGCCTGATTGCTGCAGCGAGCCCTCCAATTCCTGCCCCGATAATGATTGCATGCGTCATAATTCCTTGATTTTAAATAAAAAAGCAGGATTTTCAAAAATAATTGCATAATATAGAGAACCATTTTGCTCCATTTTTGTTTAAGCTTTAAATATATTTTTTAAACAAATGCAAAAAAAAGTTCTTATAATCGGAACCGGCCTGGGTGGCCTGACAACGGCTTTACGCTTATCATCCAGAGGATACCAGGTTGATATGGTCGAAAAATACCATCAGGCAGGCGGACGTCTGAACCTGCTCGAAAAAGATGGATTTAAATTCGACATGGCTCCAACTTTTTTCAGCATGAGTTACGAATTTCAGGAATTATTTAAAGACTGCAACATCGAAATGCCTTTTGAACTGGTGGAACTTGATCCGCTTTATTCGGTTCATTTTGAAGGCGACC
>JBBSBP010000093.1:0-20798 GCA_038251165.1 Bacteroidales bacterium
ACCAAAAACCGTATCGGATTGGTTGACGATACTTCCATGGCTTCTATTTGTTCGGTTACTTTCATCGAGCCCAATTCGGCTCCCATGCCCGAACCAATTTTCCCGGCGCAGATTAATGCCGTAATCACCGGCCCCATTTCACGTATCAGCGATATGGCCACCATCCCGGGCAACATGGACACTGCTCCAAAATCAACCAATACCGGACGCGACTGAATGGTCAGAACCAGACCCATAATCGTTCCGGTAACCGTAACCAGTGGTAAGGTTTTATATCCGATCTGAAAACACTGGCGAAAAAATTCCTTGAATTCAAAATCTCTGGAAAATGTTTCTTTCAGGATCTGCAGCAGAAAAAGGAAAACGTCGGCCACATCGGCAAAAAAGTGACTGACCAGATTGCCGCTTTCGAGTGTCTTTTCACTGAGTGTCACCATTGAATGCGTCGTTGCATCCCGAACCTTTGGAATAACCTGTATGACAGGGAATTTTTTTTTCATAGAAGAACAGTTGAAATTTTAAAAGTCACTGCCCGGCGAAAACCGGGGAAAGGCGACTTTTAAAATTCGATTTATAGTTAAAGAGATTCGATAATCTGGTGGATTTCTTCCTTTGTTTTACCCAGTATGATTTGAAGTTTTCCGAACATCTCTTCATTTTGACCTTCATCAAACATCAGGTCATCGTCTGTTAAGATTGCGAATTTTTGTTTGAGTTTGCCTTTCGTCGCATTCCAGTTTCCTTTTATTTCTTCTGTATTCATCGTTTGAATTTTAATCGTGAAAGAATTTTCACGATATAAAGTTGGGGCAAACCGAGTTGAAAAGCGTTACACAATTTTGGTGAAGAGTTACAACATTCACACATCCGGGAAAGATTTTATTCTTGATTAATACAATTCGGGGAGATCAATAAAATTGCTAAAAAAAACAGAAAGATTTTAATCGATATTACAATTGTTGTAAAACGTTTAAAACCTGACTGTTTCTATATTTATTGAGGTAATTCTCTCAGAGTCAATAAACTGCTTTCCTTATTAACACCCGTAAGGATTAAATTCAATTTCTAAAACGGAAGTTTATATATTATCGCCAATTGGTTGTAATCAAACGAATTACGCATTGTATAATCAACCGATAGGTTTTTGCTGATAAACGGAAGTTGAACCCCCATTATCACATTGTAATTTCCACGAAATTCCCTGTCAATTCTTGCTAAACCTAAACCAAGCCCAACATAAGGAATTACTTTATCGCTGTTTATGGTGAAAGGATAAATAACATTTCCGGAAAATCCGAAAGAAGTAGTGTTTCCGGCCCCGATGTAAATTTCGGGCATGAATTCAAGTGGCAGGTTTTTAATGTCATAAAATAACCTAACTCCCAAATTTGTGGTGGTAGTGCCACCAACATTTAATCCTAACATAGCGGCTGAGTTTTTGTAAATTAACTTTTGATCGCTTGTTGTAACTGTTTGCTTGCTGGTTACCTTACCTTCTTCATCACGCATAGTAATGTATGTATCCGCTTTTGGTTGTTCAGCAGGGGTTACAACAATCGTCTGCGCTTGTTTACCATCACTGGCGACCTGAGATGAAATTCTTTCAATTTTTTTATTTAAATCATCGATCTCATCCAGGATTTCTTGCGAAAGTTCAGCATTTTTCCCCATGTCCTGCTTTTCGGTTTTAGGATTAATAATTTGTGTTCCACTCCCTTTTTGAGCATTAATTTCGATTAATAATTTTTCTAAAAAATCCAATCGTTGATTTAGAGCATCAATTTGTTGTTGCAAATCATTTGCATCCTCCGGTGAAACTCCAGCTTTTGGCAGCCCTATTTTTTGCTTTGTTGCTTTCAATATATTTACAACAAGTGACTCCAAGTCGGCAGGTGACATTTGAATCCTATTGGGTGTTTCTCTATGAGCGGTTTTTTGAATTTCTTCCCTTTGAGCTACAGGATTTTTTCCATCAACTGTTTCTTTGTGTATTTTCTCAAGTGTTTCAACTTCATTTAATGCTTTTTGTGCTTTGTCTTTTTCTTTTATCAAATCAACAGCTTTATCCACATCTTTTTCATCGGTGGCATTTTTAAGTTCCATTTCCAGCTCAGCAATGTTCTCTTGATATTCCTTCTTCATTTGCTGTATTTTATCGCCATTTTCAGCCATTCGAGATTCTACATCCCGACTTAAATTTCCCTGATAAATTGCATCTGTTGATTTAGATTTTCGGCCCAATGTGAATTTTATTCCGGCATTATACATTAAATGGGTTTGAAGATCGCCGGGAACTTGAATATCTTCAGCGTTTTCAGAAGAAGTAATCATCGCCCTTGCACCACCAGTAACCAATACACGTTTCCCGAGCGGAATATTTAATCCTAATCCTCCTGTTGCAAATTCGTTTCCTTTAACTAAGGCGCCACCTTTCCCCCGATAATTGTTTTCAGGATTAATGTAACCACCTCCCAATGAAATGTAAGGGGTAATTCCTGTTGATGCATTTAATCTGGCTTGAAATTCCATTCCATACATCGATAAATTTTCAAAATCCGTTGATAATTTCATGCTTTCAACCGCCTGAAAATAAAATCCCCTTATTCCGATGTATTTGTTAAAGTCCAATCCGGCATATCCTCCAACGAACCAAGTGTCTCTAAACAGTGAATTTTCGTCGAAAGCAATATAGGCTGCACCGGGTTCAATAGCAAGTTGAAGTCCTCTTAGCCCACCTCTGAATTGGTTTAGGTATGCCTGGTCGAGTTCGCTTAGCGTGCCTGGATTTCTTCCGCCCAAATAAAATTGCAAAGCTCCCTGTACCGCCCAATTGCTTAGCCGGTTGTTTGAAAAATCGGCATCGGTAACACCAAATGCGGTTTTGTCGGCACTGGTAAGCAGTTGGGCAGCAGAATTAAAGTTATACATCGTATTTTTGCCTTCAACCAAAAATACAACACGTTCGGAGATGTTTAATTTTATACCTGCTCCAAGGCTCGCATAAATTTGATCAAACTTGTCGTTGTTGCTAATTTCAATAGTCTGGATACCAGTACCCAAAGTAATATAAGGCTTTAAGCCTTTTGTGCCTATATTCGCTTTGAATTCTCCACCCCAGCGGGTAAGGGTAACATCTTGAGGTGAAAATAAATTCTTGTTATAATTTGCCAGTCCATAATTTTCAAAGTTTGTTTTCAAGTCGTAGGATTGGAGATAAGTACCTCTGAGTTCAATATATTCACCAAATCCAAATCCTACCTTTCCCCCTAAGAGAAATCCATCTTCAAGCCCGGCTTTATTGTCCCAAAAGCTGTATTCACCAATTGGCGCGAATGTTACACTAATATCCTTTACTTGGGCGTTCCCTATGAACCCCACGAATAGAAATAGTACTACTATTTTAATTGTTTTCATTTTGTTATTTATTTTAAGTTATTGTATATGAGATTTTTCTGTTTTTTCTGATTTTATCTTTTCCCTCTTTGTTTTCGATCCTTTTTTAGGGGCAAATAAAAACCCTGCCAAAGTACCAGTGGCAAAGCCAGCTAATAATCCTAAAAATACTTTAACTGATTTCATGGCATTCATTTTTTAATGTTGATTAGACAATACATTTATATAAATATCCACCTAAATGCATTGAAAAGCGTTACACAATTCTAAAAATGATTTACAACATTCACACATCCGGGAAAGATTTTAGGAGGTAGCGTAAGCAGGCACACTATTCCATACCTGTTCAATATTTTAAGCTGTAATTTTTCAGGAAGGATACCTGTAAAAAGGGATTTGGTTAGCGCTTCTTGAATATTAAATTACCTTTACGGAATGAGAAAAGTAATAATTTATGTATTATTCCTTCTGATACCCGCTGTAATTGATGCCAATGTTACTGGATTTGGTTCAGCGAAATTAGTTGAGGATGATGTTTATGTTGCTGTAAGTCTTGCAGATACAGGTTTGTCTAAAGATGTATTTAACCTTGCCATCAAAGGTTTGAAAAAGTTGGACCACAACGGCAAAATCCAAAATCCAAACATCGTTACCATCGCCGATTATTCGCAGTCGAGCAACAAAAAACGTTTGTATGTCATCGATCTGAAAAATAAAAAACTACTTTTTAATACCTACGTGGCTCACGGACGGAATACCGGCGAAGAGTTTGCCAGGTCTTTTTCGAACAAAGAAGGCTCTTACAAGAGCAGTCTGGGGTTTTACGTGACCCAACATCCGATTACCGGATCGCATACCGGTTTTTCGCTTCAAATCGATGGTGTTGAGAAAGGATTTAACGATCATGCCGTTCAACGTGAGATTATTATTCATGGAGCCGACTATGCCACCGAGAAATTCATAAAAAAATACGGACGACTCGGCCGAAGTTATGGCTGTCCTTCTCTACCTCCGGAAATGAATAAAATCATTATTGAAACCATTCAGGGAGGAACCTGTTTGTTCCTTTATAATCCGGACAAAGATTATATCGCTAAATCTTCCTTATTGAACTAATCCGTAAACATCAGGAAGGAAAGTGACTTGTTGACTGACAACCTTAACTGGCATATAGATAATAAAGACCGGAATTTTTTGGACTAACTTTATTATTTTGGATTCGGTGTCTTTTTTCCCGCTTTTTAATGCAGCAGTATCAATCTTATCACCTGCCAGCAACTCAGCAAGTTCTACCGGTTTTTCCAACCTTACACAACCGTGACTCAAAAACCGGTAATCTTTCGCAAAGGCTCCTTTCGAATTGGTATCGTGCAAATAGATGCTGAATGGGTTTTGCAGATTAAACTTTAATACGCCCAGCGAATTGTTTGGTCCGGTTGATTCGCGAAAGAAATAAGGAAAGCTTTTTTCAGTATAGCTATCCCAGTTCAGATCCCAATCATCAACCACGTTTCCTTTTCCATCAACGACCTCAAAGTTATTCCGTTCAAGATAACTCTCATCCTTTTGTACTTTGGGCAACAATTCTTTCGATGCAATTGAGAATGGTACATTCCAGAATGGAAAGGTTACAATATCAGTAATATAAGATGCAATAGTGGGTGTAGGGTTTTTCTTTTTGCCAACCACCGATTTCATTTTTAATGCCAACTGGTTATTTCGGTAATACCTGACCTCTGTTTCAGGAATATTGGCGATGATATAATCCGGATGATCAATAAGGGTTAGATACCTGCGGTAATTCATCGCAAGCAAAACTGATTTAGATTTTAAGGTATCATTCGCAGTGATGGAATCATTCAGATATTTTTTCAAAACCGTATAATCCGGATCTTTACAATCGAGCCGGGTAATCATATCTGAAACAGATTCCCTGTATTTTGAGTTCAGCAACTGTGAAGAGTAAACAGAATCCCGGGGAATGCGAACTTCATCAAAATCAAACTTAATAACGCCTTCCTGTAGTTCTTTTATGAAATTTAAAACCAAGCCGGTTATCTGTTGATCAGTCGCTCCCTTTAATTCATTGTCTATCTTACGATGTTCTTTCAAAGCAACTCTTGCCTGTTCGATTTGAATTTTATCCGAAACTAAACCAAAGTTATTGGTTGAATCAATGGCATCAAGCCATTCGTTTGCCCTTTTAATGTTTTTGTTCGACGAAAACCAAAATTGATTGTTCTCATTATTGGCATAAAAATTCTGAACCATCGTATCTTCTGATACAATTTTCATCGGGATCGATTTCTGCCTGCAACTAATGACAAAAAAACAACCTATCAGGATAAGGTATAGAAAATGCTTTGATGCTAAAATGCTTTTTTTTAATTTCGGGTAATTCATAGTAAGAGATTTATACCAGTTTTTTAAGTACCCAAAATTGGCTCCATTTATGCCTTAAATTGTTACACAATTTCATTAAAGAGTTACATGTTTCACATGTTTGGTGCGGCATGCTGAGATCTCCCCTGAATGAAAAAACGCGATTCGGAAATCGCGTCACCCGATTGGGTGTGGCGATTTCCGAACAGCGTCACCCGATTGGGTGTGGCGATTTCCGAACAGCGTCACCCGATTGGGTGTGGCGATTTCCGAACAGCGTCACCCGATTGGGTGTGGCAATTTCCGAACAGCGTCACCCGATTGGGTGTGGCAATTTCCGAACAGCGTCACCCGATTGGGTGTGGCGATTTCCGAATCGCCAAATGTAAATTCGTTGACATTCTGGCGGATATGATCTCAAATTATTAAATTTAGAACGGATACCCGATAGCCACATTCAGAATCAGGTTGTCATTTCGCCAGGTTGAACTTCCGAAGTTAATATCTTTGGCTACCCACCGGTGATTTTCTTCCAGCCAGGGTTTCCGTAATGGCATGGCCAGGTCGAACCGTAAAATAAAGAAAGAAACATCTACACGCATTCCGACTCCTGTTCCAACAGCAAGTTGATCGGTGAAAGTGGAGAAAGAAAACGGGCTGCCGGTATTTGCCGGATTTGATTTCAGTAGCCAGACATTTCCGGCATCAACAAACAGCGCTCCTTTAAAGTATTTATAAATACCAAATCGATACTCCGTATTCAGTTCCAATTTGAGGTCGCCTCCCATTTGCAGGAAACCTGTATTGCCTGATTTCTGATCGTAGGTACCCGGACCGACTGAATTGATCTGGAAAGCGCGTATGCTGTTAGGCCCTCCGCTGAAAAATTGTTTGGAGTATGGAAGTACAGTGGAGTTCCCATAGGGTCTGGCTGCTCCGGCAAAAACCCGCATCGCCAGTTTATTGTTATCCTTAAAAGTATAAAAACCACGTCCCTCCAAACTTAATTTGGCAAATTGTGAATAGATTGAACCAACTACCCTGGATGGATTGTCAGGGGAAATGGTTTCACCGGCAATTTTCCGGAATAAGGAAAAGGTATTCCCCGCGAATTCGGTTGTTGCATGAAGATAGTATTGCATTTTCTTGCCCTGAAGCATTTGTTCGTTGTATGTGTAGGAATAACTGCCCCCGGCTATAAATTGCTCTTCGTAACTTTTTTTCAGGTAAGGATTTGAAACCAGCAACTCTTTGAATGCCGCTGATTTATTCCCGATGGAAGAATAACTAATGCTGATCGGAATCAGTTCATGTTCCTTCCGGATATCTTCTTTCCATTTGTAGCCGTATCCAAACTGAAAGGTTTGCATGTCAAAATAGTTTACCCGTTTCAGATAATTGTAAGAGATCGAAAAATTCGTTTTGGGAATATAGATACTGCTTATTCTTCGCATATTAAACGGTACGATAAAGCGGGGAAAAGTCAAATCAAGTTGCGGATTCCATGAATAGGAATACATGTTTTTATCCTTCCCGTGCAGCTGCGCCTCAAATGATCCGGCCATGTTGAGTTTCAGTATCTCAGCTCCATGAAACGTGTTCCGGTTCTGAAAACTTACATTCATCCGTGGTCCCATAAAATTATTCGACTTTGAAACCAAATCCATTTCAGCCCTGAACGTGCGTTTAGGCATTGGAGTCATTAAAATGCTTACGTCTAAATATCCGATGGCCGTTGTATCGCTGTCCGAAAACTTCACCCTCACAAACTTGAAATTATCGAGCGACATTAACCGGTTCAGGGTGATGTTGTGATTTCGTCGTGAAAAGATGTCATTTTTACGCAGGTAAACTGAGCGTAATATTTCTTTGGGATTGATCCGCATTTCCGATGAATCAACCAGAAAGACTGTGCTCTGAACCCTAATCGTATCTTTTAGGATGTCCGAAGTTTCTTCGCTTAACGAATAATTCTGATCGACAACCACTTTTCGGATCCGGTAAACAGTCAGGGCGCTTACCGGAATACTGTCTTTGATCGATAGTTTCAGGGTTATCGAATGATTTGTTTCCGAAGTATCGGCTTTAAAAAGGAGATAATCCGGATTGAAATAGAAGTACCCGTTATCTTTCAGGAACGCGTTGATGCGATTCCTTTCGTTTTTTAACTGATCCAGGTTGTATTCATCGCCTGGTTTGATCAGTAATTTTTTCTTCTCCGTTTGGATTAACAGGCTTAAACTATCGTCAGGAATGGCATAGATAAGCTCTTTAATCGTAAAAGGCTGATGAATATGACTGGTGTATATAATGCTGGCGGTACGTTTCTTTTCCACGATCCGATATTCCGTAAAACTTTTAAAAATTCCGATATTGAAGAGAGTTGCATTGATGATTTCTGAAGTAACGGCAGGTTTAATACTGCTCATCAGGACAGGCGCTTCTCCTCTTTTCCGAAGCCATTTGTCTAATTTGCTTCTGGGATTTTCTCCGGCAGTCATGTACATCCACAGCCGGGGACGCAAGCCTAAAAAGACTTTATTGGGTTCGGGCCGCAAAGCCCGTTCAGCGGTATTTTGTATAAATTTATGATTCAGATGATCTGTGGTTTCCAGTTTAATTTCCGCTCCGGTATAAAGTTTGTCTCCGGAAGGTAAATGCCTGGTGCCGCTGCATGCAGCCAGAAGCAGGAAAATAAAAATAGCCCCCTCCAAACCTCCCCCGAAGGGGAGGCTTAAAAAAAGCAAAGTCTTTATTTTTGGTCTTTTAATCATTTTTTTTTGTGTCAAAATTTTGATATAGTAGTTTCAATCATCTCAATTTGTTCAGAAGCGCCTTTTTAAAGTCCCCCTTGGGGGATTTAGGGGGCTTCTTACACAGTTTCAATCAATCTATATTTGTTAAGAAGCGGCCTCTTAAAGTCCCCCTTGGGGGATTTAGGGGGCTTTCTCTTTTTTTAGCCTGAAAAATTCATTCCATTTATTGAAATCGCGCACATACAAAATACCGGCCCCGGTTTCCACGAGCTGGCCTTCAATGACGCCTTCATATTGGTTGTGTCTGAATCCTTTCAGCCGGTACCGGCCATCTTTTGTTATTTTGTATTCAACGGTAACATCGCTGGTAATTTCACTTGCCGAATTTTGCCTGGCCCTTTCGCCTTCCACATCAACCGTGCCGCCAAGCTGAATGCTCAACCGTTCATTAAAAAGTTGCTTCTTCAGGCCAATGTCAACTTGTGTCCTTCCTTGTGCTTGTCCCGTTTGGTAATCGTTGTACGATTGAATGTCAAAATTCAGGTCCACTCCGGGCAATACCTTCGAACTCCACTGATTCAATTGTTGGGATAAGATTTTCCCGACCGTGGCACGAAGAATCGTTGAACTTCCGCCTGCTTCTGATTGTAACGGATTTTCCTGAATAAACCGGCCCAATACCAGTAAAGCGAAAACCTGTTTATTTAAGGCCGATTCATCTTCATTCAACATGCTGAGCTTTTGATTCACAGCTCCACCTAAAATTCCTTTATCCTCAGGTAGCAATTGAATTTCGAAACTAATTTCAGGATGTAACATTTGCCCGCGCAATTTCAGCAAAACCTGAAACGGATAGCGTTGTTTGTAGCTATTCCTGTCCGTTTCACTGAGACCCGACATTTGGTCAGCCATCAGATCAACCGGTGAAGCCCGTACAGCATAGATCGCATCAATTGAAATCGCTGCATCGTACGGATCACCGCTCCAGATAATCGTACTTCCGCGAATAATATCAAATCTTCGTTTAATTACCGATTCCAGTGAAGCCATATAACTACCGTCATTTAAATTATAGGCGCCTGTTAGACTCATTTTCCCGCTCTGGTCGATGGTGAAACTTAATGCGGCATCACCTTTCACCACGAGCGAGTCGGTTGAAGCCGGATCCATTAGCAGGCGCAGTGTTGCCTGTTTGTCGATTTCAATCACCGATGAAATATCAAATCCGGTTAACCCGGTTTTTTGTACTGCTTTTTTATCCTCCTGATATAAAATCGGATTCAAATCAGGCCCGGTCTCAAATTCGACCACATCTTCGCCTTTATCGGTGGTCAGCTGATCTTCAGGAACAGCGAACGTAAAGTTGGATCCTTTTTTTAGTTTCAACTTCCCATTCACAGTAGGGAGCGACATAGGGCCGGCCACATCGATTTTACTGTCGATAACCATTCGTCCGTAAAATTCCTTATTGTCGGCATGAGTCGTATTGAATAACAGGAAATCTTTGGTGTTTACAGTTAATGCAAATTTGAAATCGCTAAACTGATTCATCTGAACCGATCCGTCAATAACAGCGGAATGCTGGTTGGCATCCAGAATGGTAAATGAATTGAAATAAATTCCATCTTTTTTTAACTGGAAAGTTTCATGCTTTAGTTCCAGCGGATTGGCAAGCATTGCAGGCGTGATAATCGCGTTCTCGAATACCAGCTGCCCCGTTATTTCGGGTGAATTGGTATTTCCTTCAACCAAAATGTCACCTGTCAGATTTCCTGAAGCGCTTGTAATTGTGCCCATCGAAAATGCTTTTACCGTTTTTAACGAAAGCGATTGAATGGTCGTTTTCAGGTAGACTGAATTTGCACCGCCGTTCGGGATGTAAAATCCATTGGCAGTAAGGTTATTTTCGGCCCCGGATAAATTCACATCCACATTAAATTTCTCGGTGGTTGGATTATCTGCTTTGATGGTAAGATTCCCGATTGGTACATTACTGATTTCCAGCCCTGCTATTTTGGCATTGGCAATTAATCCGTAAGAATTATTAACCCTTTTCATCAGAATATTTCCGTCAACAATTCCTTTCACAAGTGCTGTATCTTTTTGTATAACTCCGGAAATGTCATCCAGCGTAAAATTTTTGATCCCGATATTGATGTCATCGTTAAACTTTTCGTTTACCGAAGCGATATTGAGCTGACTCTCGTCATCATTCATGAAAAAATGGTGGATCAGAAATCCCTGTTTCCCAAACTCAATGTAATTATCGGCGGCAATGTTCCATCGTTCGTCCATCAGGAAAAAATCGGAAGGATCGAGTGTCAGCTTGTAATTGTCATTCTCCCTGATAATTTGTGTATGGATTTGAAGTTTTCTGTTTTTCTTGTCATCAACCGATGAAATGGACGTGTTTATTTTGTTGTCTGCCAGTTTTCCAACAATCAAAAAGTGCTCTAAACTGACGAGTGAATTGGAGATATTCCGGCATGAAACCTTATAGTTCAGCGCTTTCGAATCAGATTCCACCTCGAGGAAAAAGTCATTTATTTCAGTCGTTCCGTAAACGATTTTATTCATCACCGCATTTAGTTTCAGGTTGTTTTTCGCGCTCTCGAAACTTCCCTGGATAATTCCCGGTTGGAATTCGTGGATTTCAGGAACTAAAACCTCTGTAATAATCGGATGATTGTGAAGCTGAATTTCAAAATTGAAATCAGCTAGTTTTTGTTTCCTTTCAGAAGGACTGAAAACAGCTAACGGGAAGTAATTCGAAATGAATTGAATTATCCCGGTTGGAAGACTGGCCGGGAAAACAGTTCCGGTGTATTTGATGTCAACCAGCGCACTGTTTACATTGAATTCACTTTTATTGGACTCGTTTAATGCGGTAAGGACTACCGAATTAAGCATATATTTTTCCCCTTCCTGAGCAACAACGATGTTGGTAATTTCAGCTTTCCCGTTTAAGTTATCGACCGATCCACCACTGAAATCCGCAGTAGCCGACATCCCAATCCGCAAATCAGTTTTGCTGAAATTGAGTTTCTGAAGATCTGCCCCCTTCAGGTTGATATCAAATTTGTAATGTTCCTGACCGGGAATTAAGTTCACCAATCCATCCAGTTCCAGTTCGGCATTTTCATCATTCAGAACTAGTTTCCCTTCATATTTTTCTCCGGAAACTGCACCATCCAGGCTCAGGTTGTGGTAGGTATATTGATTCAGATAAAGCTCCGATACTTCTGCCTTAATTTTTGCTTCGATCGTTTTTACATCCAATCCTTTTCCGCTGGCATCTGCTGTTAACGAAACCGGGCCGTACATTACGGTATCTTTCAGCAAACTTCCCAGATCGAAACTTTTAAGTAAGACCTTGCCGCTGAAATTCTCCTCCGGATCAACTGAAGCCACCAGGTTGGCATCGCCAAAACTGCTGGTCAGGTTTGCCGTCGATTCGAAGGACCTGATCTTTCCTTTAAAAACAATGAGCATGCTTATATTTTCGGGGAGTGCAATACGCTCCGGAAGTAAGGTGTCGGCCAACATTTCAATGTCTTTCCGGACTGTATTTATTGCCAGATTGGGGAAACTAAACGTTGCAGTCTGATAGTCGGGTAATCCTGTGATGTTGAAATCGGTTTTCAAAGTTGTATTCATTCCGGTCTTCAAGACCATATTTTTACCTGAAAGATTATTCATCGATCCATTCACCTGTCCCGAAAAGAAAGTTTTGCTTTTTTTGTTTCTGAAATAGGGTTGTTTACCAAGATCCGGATTAAAATAGAGCAGATCGGAATTTGCAATACTTGCATTTTTCAGGTCTAAATTCAGGTTATCGAATTGCATGGAAGCTATCAGGGAAGTCAGCGAAGAATACCGGATGTCAAAATCACCATCAATGGATGAATTGGTGGTATTTGCTTTCAGTCTTTTTGCCGTTATGGAATGCTCATCCATACTGAAATCGGTTTCGAAACCGGTGATTGAGAAGTTGTTCTGATCAACGGCACTGAATTTTTTTACTGTAATTTTTGTCTGATCCGGCGAATAATCCAGCTCATTGGCCTGAAGTGTCAAATGACTGTATTTTAGATGATCCGGATCAAATGAATTCTTCAATTCCGGTTTATTCCCTGAATGGTACGCGATTGAATTATCTTCCAGATCAATTTGTTTCACGGATACTTTCCAGGCGTTTTCTGTCGCCGAAGCAGGATCAGCAACAGTCGAAACTATTGATGTAAAGTTGTTGTACGTTATTTCGCTTTTAGCCAGGTAGATCGTTCCGGAAGACAACAGCTGCTTCTGCAAATCAATGGAAGCATCTTTCAGTTTAGCCTGATTGATGATAGAAAGGATCTCTAATTTGCTTATTGAATCGGTGAAGTTTATTTCGGAATTGGTGATCAGCAGATTTTTCGCAACGAACTTTGGCAAAACAGCTGATTGTGAACTGACAGAAGTAACTTCTTTCCTTAGAACATTAGCCATGAGGCCTTCGACCACCAACACATTAATCCCGTAAAAAGAGTTTCCCAGATCAAGTTCATCCATTTTTAAGTCCAGATTCCGGAGTTTTACAGCTACGTTCATTCCATTGTATTCGTCATTATAGTGAAACCGGATGTTTTTCAGTTTCACAACATCCAGGCTAAATGTCCATTTGGATGGTGACAGTGTATCCGCTTTTACCTGACTGGTATCCCTAAATGCAGTGATCAGAAAATTATAGTTGAAAAGCGAATCTGTTTTAGTGCTGTACAGATTGAGGTTCGCGTCCTCCAGAGCGAATGAACTGATGTTGATTTTATTGGAGAGTAAGTCGAAAATTGCAATGTTTAGTTTTGCCTTTCCGGCGTACAACAATGTGTCTTTTTGAGTGCCTTCCAGGTAAAGGCCTTCAGCAACCACTGATTTTGGAAAGGAGATGCTGATATTTTTGATCTCAACTTTTGTGTGCGTTTTGTTGCTGATAAAAGAAGTGGCATAATGAACGATCTTTGTCTGAATGGCGGGAATCTGGATGAGGCCGGCAATCAGAAAAAATAGAATCACGAAAATAAGGACTATCCAGATGAAAGTCTTCAGTAATTTCCGGTATATCGGAACCAGTGTAATCATTCAAATATTTAATATAAGTTCCGTTTTAAACTTTAATGCGATAATAAAAGTAACTGATTATTTAACAGATAAACTTTAATAATGGTTCTAATTGATCAAGAACCTACTGTTTCTTCATTCTTTCCAGAATATGGTATGCAGCCAATGAAATATTTTCCGGAACTGAATCCGGTTTAAGATCAGCTCTGAGTATATCCAGCAAATCGTTGAATCCCTCCATCTTTTGATTTCGCAGGATATGATGTGCTCCATGCTGTAGCGAAACCGAATCGGGACCCCGTTTGACCAGGGCATGCATAAGTTCCGGCCATGCAGCTTTTCTGAATTTTTCCAGCGCTTTTGCTGCCAGCCAGGCCACATCACTCTCCGGATCTTCCAGGGTTTTTACCAGGGTGGGTATGGATTTGAGGTCTTTAATTTCACCAAGCGCTTTTGCTGCTTCCCAGCGGGCTTTGTATGTTTTTGAATTTTCCAGTACCAGGGATAATGCAGAAACAGCTTGCTTTCCTATAACCACCAATGACTTCCGGGCTCTTGTGCGAACCTTTTCGTCTTCGCTTTCAAGCTGATTAACTAACGTTTGGGGACTTATTCCCGATTGTTCTGGTTTGTACATCGGTTATGTTATTAATTGAATTCATAATCTATTTCCCGGTAAATATGAGCAGATTTTTCGTTGAAAGCATTACATAATTTCAAGGAAGAGTTACATGATTCACACATTAGTGATTTCGAATTGACTTCAAAGAAAAAGCCGTCTCAATTTTGTTTTGAGACGGCTTTATGATCACATTAGATTTCTTCCTTAATGCCAAGTGATTTGCAAACTTCCTGATAGGTCATTTTCTTTAAATCACTTACACTTGTCGTGTTTAACGAGGCCGATTTTAAGCTGATACTTGAAGGAATGAGTATAAACCTGAAATTATAACCGGATGTCCCGGGTATGTCTATCATGTCGGTGGTGAATTCTATAGTACCGTAGGTTTGACCATCATTGGGAAGTAAAAAGTCCCAGTTGGCTTCAAGTGCATATGCCGGTAAGGGCCTGACAGTAAAATCATTGTAAAGGTCGCCCGGCAGACTGATATAAGCCAGGATTACACCACTTTCAACGATATCCTGCGAAATGGCTGAATTCGTTACATCGAAATACCAATCGCCGGTTTGACCATTCCAGACCGTAGGAGTGATCCATTGTGAAGCAATTACATTGGCATTTCCATCTAATCCTGCAGGCCCTTGCGGTCCTTCCTGGTTACATCCTGTCCACAACAATGCGGACATTGCAATTAACAGGTTAAAAAAAATAGTCCTGAATTTCATGTTTTTATATTTTAGTGATATTTACTATGATTTAATTTCGGGTATAATATTTCAGCGCTTCAGGCATAAATTGTTTTAGTTTTCTCATCCTTGTTGCATCAGAAGGATGCGTGCTTAAAAATTCAGGTGGTTTGGCTCCTCCAACTTCTGACATTCGTTGCCAGAAGGGAATTGCTTCCCGCGGGTCATAACCAGCCATGGCTGCAAATATCAGTCCGTACTGGTCAGCTTCAGTCTCCTGTTGGCGCGACCAGGGCAACATAGCGCCCACCTGGCTTCCAATGCCATAGGTTTGCATAAACAGGTCCTTTGTTTGCTGAGGTTTTTGCGATAAAGCAACTTCCAGCGCCACACCTCCCAATTGTTGAACCAATCCCTGGCTCATCCGTTCACTGCCATGTTTGGCAACGGCATGTGCTATCTCATGTCCAATCACTATGGCAAGTGCCGTTTCGTTTTGAGTCACAGCCAATAATCCTGTATATACAACTACCTTTCCACCGGGCATACACCAGGCATTTATATCTTTGCTGTCAACCGTATTAAATTCCCAGTTGTATCCTTCCAAAACAGCTCCCTGACCCTTGTTGGTATAATAAGTTGTAATTGCATTGGCAATTCGTGCGCCTACGCGGTCGATCATTGCAGCATCACGATTTCCGGACATTAAAACATTACTTTCGTGAAGAAATGAGTTGTATTCGGCGATGGCCATGGTTTGTAACTGGGACTCGGGAACCAAACTGAGTTGCTTACGTCCGGTAACCATATTTAACGCACAACCTCCCAGAAGGCCGGCGATGATAACAGTGAATATAATTTTTTTCATCTTAATAGATTTTTAATTTCTCAAGTTTATTTTTTTTCTTTCATCCATTAGGGTCAGTTTTGCCTCAAATTAACAACTTTATAAAAAAACAGCCTGTTCTCGGAAAGTGATATCTAATTTCAAATTAGAATGACATGATTCACACATCTGAAGGATAAGAAATACTATTATCCGAAGTCATTTTCATAAAGCCGGAGCCTGTTCCGGAGTGCATTGTTTTCGTTCTGCATATCGATAATCCGCTGTAATAAATGGTTAATGGTGTCAATCCCTTCGATATTGATATCCAGTTCGCGATATAAGCGAACCATCCTTTCCAGTTTCTGAAGCTGATTTTCCTGAATATAACCTGTTTCTTCAATGGTTGTAATTTCTATCAATCCATTCTCCTGAAGTGAACTGATAAATGAAATCTCAATTTGGTGGTTGGCACAGAAGTCATTTGCGCGTATCAATTTTTCCTTGTTCATCGCTTCAATTTTAAGGTTTGGATAGAGCAAATTGAGTAAACAGCTCTTTTTGTTTTTCAGTTAAATCCGTCGGGATTTTAACATGATAGGTAATGTATAAATCACCAAATTGTCCATCATTTTTATAAACCGGAAATCCTTTACCGCTTAGTTTTACTTTACTTCCATTTTGTGTTTCCGGCTTTACATGCAGTTTTACTTTCCCATTTATAGTATCGAGCGTGATTTCACCTCCCAATACGGCGGTGTATAAATCGATCTCAACTGTCATGTATAAGTTATGGCCAAGGCGTTTAAAAACCGTGTGGCCGGCAATTAAAAATTTGATGTACAAATCTCCGTTTGGGCCACCATTTATTCCCTGGCCACCGTGACCTGAAATTTTAATGGTTTGACCGTTTTCAATTCCGGCAGGGATTGTAATCCGTATATTCCTGCCGTTTACCGATAAGGTTTGTTTGTGGGTTTCATACGCATCCAACAACTGGAGTTTAATTTCAGCATTGTAATCTTCCCCCCGGTATTTCATCTGCCGGCTTCTGCCTGCATTTGTTGCCCCACCAAACATCGATTCGAAGAAATCAGAGAAATCTCCTGAGAATTGCGGTCCTGATCTATGCTGGCGCGAAGACTGTTCCTGTTGATGTCCGGCTTTTTCAAACTGTTCAGCATGTTGCCAGTCTTTTCCGTATTGATCGTATTTTTTGCGCTTTACAGGATCGCTTAATACCTCATTTGCTTCATTGATCTGCTGAAAATTCATTTTCGCATCCTTGTCGTTCGGGTTCAAATCGGGATGATGCTTTCGGGCCAGTTTGCGATAGGCATTTTTAATTTCCTTGTCAGTCGCCTTTTTATCAATTCCCAGGATCTTATAATAGTCTACGAAATTCATATATCTATTGAATTGTGTAATCAGTATATAGAGAGTGGAATACCTGAATGTTTATTTCAACATTCTTCCATTTTTATTTTTAATTCCTGCGTCCGGCAGGAGCAGCTGTACGTCAAAATAACAACGGTATAAAAGTAAACAGCCTGCTTCCGGAAAGCGTTACACAACTCTTTGAATAAGTTACATCTTTCACACATTTTGCCGAAGAACCAGATGTGTAAAACGGATTTGAATTCTATTTTACAGGGCCAATCATAGTACGGGGAATAACCCATTCATCGAATTGTTTTTCAGTTAAAATACCTAAAGCTACGGCGGCTTCTTTCAATCCTGTGTTATCGTTAGATGCTTTTTTTGCAATTCGGGCTGCATTTTCGTATCCGATATGAGGATTTAATGCAGTTACAAGCATCAACGAATTATGGAGATTTTCTTCAATTCGATCCAGGTTTGGTTCTATTCCGATTGCACAATGATCGTTGAATGACCTGCAGGAATCAGCCAAAAGGGAAGCCGATTGCAAAAGTGCATTGATCATGACAGGCTTAAATACATTAAGTTCGAACTGTCCGCTTAAACCTGAAATCGAAATGGTAGTGTCATTTCCTATAATCTGAACACAGACCATGGTTAATGCCTCAATTTGAGTTGGGTTTACTTTGCCTGGCATGATGGATGATCCGGGTTCATTTGCCGGAAGATTTATTTCTCCTATTCCTGAACGGGGTCCGGAGGCAAGCATTCGGATGTCATTCGCTATTTTCATTAAGCTAACGGCCAATTGTTTTATCGCTCCATGTGTTTCAACTATGGCATCATTGGCGGCCAGCGATTCAAATTTGTTTTCAGCAGAAATAAAAGGCAGGTTTGTTAACCGGGCAATGGTGGCCGAAACTTGCCTGTCATAACCTTCCGGAGAATTTAAACCGGTACCGACTGCGGTTCCACCTATCGCCAATTCTGAAAGGTGTGGCAGCGTATTTTTCAATGCTTTTAATCCATGGGATAGTTGTGACTCGTAGCCTGAAAATTCCTGTCCAAAAGAAAGCGGAGTCGCATCCATAAAATGGGTACGGCCAATCTTTACAATTTCGGCCATCGCAATCGATTTTGCTGCCAGGGTGTTTCTCAAACCTTCTATTGCCGGGATGGTATATTCAACAATTTTGCGGTAAGCTGCGATATGCATAGCCGTCGGAAAAGTATCGTTGGACGATTGTGACTTGTTTACATCATCATTTGGATGAATCAACCGGTTGCCTTCGCCTAATTTGTTGCCCAGTAAGACATGCGACCGGTTTGCAATTACCTCATTAATATTCATGTTGGTATGAGTTCCTGAACCTGTTTGCCACACCACCAGGGGAAACTGATCGTCAAGTTTGCCTGCTGTAATTTCGTCGCAAACTTGTGTGATTATTTCCATTTTATCAGTGGACAACAATCCAAATTTGTGATTGGTTATTGCAGCCGCTTTTTTCAAAAAACCAAAAGCATGAATAATTTCAATGGGCATGGATGCAGGCGGACCAATGCGAAAATTGTTTACTGAACGTTGCGTTTGTGCCCCCCAGTACTTGTCGGCAGGGACAAGCACTTCACCCATCGTGTCTTTTTCTGTTCGATATTGCATAGCTACTCATTATAGTAAAAAATTCAACTTTGGTACCCCGAATTCACATGGGGTGTACGACAAAATTCCATTATTTGATTTTAATCAACTTTCAATATAAAAAGACTTTTTCCTTTCCGTCCGAAAATAGGAAAATTCTCTTATGGACGATTTCCAGCGGACGGGTTTCGCATTCTTCATTGTCAATGCTCCTAAAGTTAAATGACAGAAAATAAAGTGTTTATTATGAACATTTTAGATTCTTTATTGTTCGTCAATTCATGAATCTTCCTGATTTTTATCTGCTTTGGTTAAAATGGGGTAAAGGTTGAAGGATAAACAATTTTAAAAATCAAATTATGAAGACATTTTCAGAACAGGAAGTTACCGAATTTTTGAAACTTCATTTAAAAGACTGGTCACTCAAGAATAATACCCTGAACAGAGATCTTAAGTTCAAAACCTTTGTTGAAGCTTTTTCATTTATGACTGCAGTCGCTCTCGAAGCCGAGAAGTTGAACCACCATCCGGATTGGAGTAATTCCTATAACAAAGTAAGTATATCATTAACCAACCATGAAGCTAAGGGTATTACTCAGCTGGATTTCGATCTGGCAAGTACGATTGAAAAAATATTCAAAGATTAATTTTGGGGATGATCTGATTTGTACTTCTTCAAAATCGAATTCAACGATTCATAGTAAGAACTTAAATTCTTCAGCGTTATTTCCGATTTTTTTTTATCAGGAATGGTATCGGGCATTTCCTCTAAATATTTTGACAACTCCGGGTAATGATCATTGATCATCAAGGTGATTTTCAGAATTTTTGAGTTTAATTCTTTCTCAGCCTCTTCGAAACTTGTAATGATCTTTTGATTTTGGCCGTCGGATAACAACTGGTTTTTCTCCGGAAAGTTTTTTGATTTCTGCTTTACAATATCCACAAACGTTTTCAGTTGGTCATTGAATTCCAGCGGGTTTTCCATATTACTTAAATGACCGGCATGATTGATAATATGCAGAAATGAGCCTTTTATTTTTTTGTGCATGGAATGTGCGGCTTCCGGGGGTGTAATAATGTCTTCTTTTCCAACAAGTATAAGTACAGGAACATTTATCTCCGGCAGTTTGGTGCAGGTTTCTTTGCGCTGAGCCAGAGCGTGCAAGGTATTGACCAGCGATTGTTCGGAAGTTTTCGTGATCATTTCCCTGGCTTTATCAACTTCTTTTGAAATTGTTGTAAAAGATTCAGGTGCAAACAACTTTTTCAGGCTTTCTTCAGCATATTTTTCTACGCCGTTATTCCGGATACTTTCAATGGCTTGCATCCTCTTATCTTTTGATTCGGGAGTATCGGCTGCACAATTGGTGTCGCTTAGCACGAGTGCGGTAAAACGCTCCGGGTAGTTTTCAATCGCGTTTAATGCAATGTATCCACCCATCGATAAACCACACAACATTGCCTTTTCGATTTTCAGAGCATCCATAAGGAAGATCAAATCCTGTCCGAAAAGCTCAATAGAGAAATCTTGATCACCTAAATCGGAATTCCCATGCCCTCGAACATCATAGGTAATCACTCGATAATCTGTTTTTAATGTTTCAATTTGGCTGTTCCACATCGATTTATTAAACGGAAAACCGTGAATGAATATAATCGCCGGAGCTCCGTCAGGCCCTGCATCGTTGTAACTAACCGTGATGTTATTTACTTTTATTCTGATCTCGTTTTCTAAATTCTCTTTCCCTTTCATGTTGTTTTCGTTTTAATAATGAATTTTGAAATAACCAACCTCTAAAATCAAGCATTTGCAAATGAAATGCCCTTTGCATAAACGGAACACCGATTACTATTAATTGTAACATGACACCCAAAACAATTGCTCCAACCAGGTATTTATTGGAGAAAACCCCAATCTGAAAAATTGATTTTGAACTGTTTCTGACAGCAAGAGAGAAAAACAACTGGCACATCACCAGTACCATAAATGCCATCGTCCGGGCATATTCAA
>JBBSBP010000094.1:0-20618 GCA_038251165.1 Bacteroidales bacterium
GAACCCAGGACCCCATCCTTAAAAGGGATGTGCTCTACCAGCTGAGCTACTGAGTCATCCTTATGTGCTTTTGTTTTTCAAAAGCGGTTGCAAAAATATGCTTTTCAAACTAAACAATCAACAGAATAACGAATAAATTTTGATTTAATTTATAACTCATTGTTTTTCAATCGAATTACCCGGTAGAATTACACTGCACCTGATCGTATCTATAATTTTTTGGCCTTTCGAAACAATTTGAGCGATAAAAACCGGTTCCCGTCCAAACAAATTCCTATTTTTAGCCAGCTGAATTCAAACTGAAATTCAGCATTCGGCGGCTTACCGGGAAAAAGTAAGGCTGCAGGCATAAGAATCTGAATTAAATCCCGTTTTATCATAAAATCCGGACTATGAACATTCAAATGGTTGATTTGTATACGCAGTACCTCAAAATAAAAACTGAAATTGATCAGGGAATTCAGGATGTTATTTGCTCTTCGGTATTTGTAAAAGGCGGTAAAGTCCTTGAACTGGAAGCGAATCTGAAGAAATACCTGGATATTGGCCATGTCATTACCTGTGGAAACGGAACTGATGCCCTTCAACTGGCGCTTATGGCTTTAGACCTGAAGGAAGGCGATGAAGTAATCACGACACCTTTCACCTTTGTATCGACACTCGAAGTATTGGCCCTGATGAAACTGAAGCCTGTTCTGGCGGATGTTGACCCGGAATCCTTTAACATCAGGCCTGAATCCGTGTCGGAAAGCATCACATCCAAAACCAGGGCGATTATTCCGGTTCATCTGTACGGGCAATGTGCTGATATGCAAACCATCAACGGGATAGCAAAAAAACACGGGCTTTTTGTGATCGAAGATGCCTGCCAGGCCCTGGGTACGGAATATTATTTCAGCGATGGCACAACTGCAAAAGCAGGAACGATAAGCGATATGGCCTGTAATTCATTTTTTCCGACCAAAAACCTGGGTGCATTTGGCGATGGCGGGGCTCTTTTCACCCATAATCCTGAACTTGCAGGCAGGTTGCGCTCAATGGCCAATCATGGCATGAGCAGAAAGTATTATTATCAGCAGGTTGGTTTGAATTCGCGCCTCGATGCCATGCAGGCAGCTATTCTGGATGTCAAGCTGAAATACCTTGATCAATACGTCAAAGCAAGGCAGGCTGCTGCTGCATTTTACGACGATAAATTAGCAAACCTTCAGAAAATCGCTATCCCTGCAAGAGTTCCTTACAGTTCACACAGTTTTCATCAGTATACCATTCAGGTTCCCGGCAGGCGCGATGCACTTCAGCAGTTTCTCAAAGAGAAAGGGATTCCGTCCATGATCTATTATCCGCTCCCCCTGCACCTTCAGGAAGCATACCGTTACCTTGGATATCAGAAAGGAGATTTCCCGGTTGCGGAGAAACTTTCGGAACAAGTGTTATCTTTGCCCATGCACACCGAATTAACCGGCGATCAGCTAAACGAAATAACCGCCGCGATTCATGAATTTTTCAACTGATGGGAACAATTTATTTTGCACACGAAACTGCCGTCATCGATCCGGGTTGCGAGATCGGGGAAGAAACCCGCATCTGGCATTTTTCACATATCATGTCAGGCTGTATCATTGGCCGGCAATGCTCAATCGGGCAAAACGTGGTCATATCGCCTGACGTCAGGATTGGCAACCGGGTTAAAATCCAGAACAATGTTTCGGTGTACACCGGGGTGATTTGTGAAGACGACGTTTTCCTGGGGCCCTCCGCCGTATTTACCAACGTGATCAATCCCAGAAGCGCTGTAATCCGGAAAGATGAATACCTGCCCACACTGGTTCAGAAAGGTGCAACAATTGGGGCTAACGCGACGATTGTTTGCGGGATAACGATCGGGAGGTTTGCATTTATCGGTGCAGGTGCAGTGGTCACCAAAAATATTCCTGATTATGCTTTGGTCGTTGGCAATCCCGCCAGGCAAACAGGATGGATGAGTGAATTCGGGCATAAATTGAAATTCAATGCCGAAGGATTGGCCGTTTGTCCGGAAAGTAATGAGCACTACCTGCTTGAAAATGGCCAGGTATCAAAAATCAACGTTTAAAATCTGCTATGTTATCTGAAAATAAAATAAGGTTCGCGGTCATCGGCCAGGGTCATATTGGCAAACGACACGCTGAAATGATTCTGCGTAACCCGCAATCGGAACTGATTGCTGTCTGCGATATTCGTACTCCGGAAGAGTGTAATACTTCGTATGAAGGAATCCCTTTCTACCGGTCGATTGACGAATTGCTTGAAAAAGAGAACAGTTTAAATGTTTTAAATATCTGTACTCCAAATGGCCTGCATGCCGATATGGCCATTAAAGCCCTTGAAAAAGGCCTTCATGTTGTCATCGAAAAACCAATGGCATTAACCAAAGCTGATGCAGAGCGGATTGTCTTCAAATCGCTGGAGAAAAACCGGAATGTTTTCTGCGTGATGCAGAACCGCTACTCTCCTCCTTCAGTCTGGATGAAAAGTGTAATGGAGCAGAACCTGCTCGGGCGCTTGTTTCACGTTCAGATTAACTGCTACTGGAACCGCGATGAACGCTATTACACCCGGAAGAACTGGCATGGCGATGCCCTGCTCGATGGCGGGACCTTGTTCACCCAGTTTTCACATTTCATCGATATCATGTATTGGCTGTTTGGCGACATCAGGAATATCAGCGGACAATTCAAAGATTTTAATCACCTGAACTTAACTGATTTTGAAGATACCGGCATTGTTAATTTTGAGTTTGTAAACCAAGGAATTGGCACGCTCAATTATTCAACAGCCATTTTCAAAGAAAACCTGGAAAGCAGTTTAACCATTATCGGAGAAAAAGGCACCATAAAAGTTGCCGGACAATACATGAATGAAGTGGTTTACTGCAACATAAAAGATTATCAAATGCCCGAACTCGAAGCCAGCGCCCCGCCCAACGATTACGGATTGTATAAAGGATCTGCCCAAAATCACCATCTGGTCATTCAAAATGTGGCCGACACCTTGAGCGGCCATACACCAATCAGCACAAATGCCCTGGAAGGATTGAAGATTGTGGATATTATCGAACGAATATACGCGGTTAGAAATCAGGTATGGAAAAAATAAATCAGGCACTTCATTATAACTGGTACGCAGTTTACGTCAGATCGAGGACTGAAAAAAAGGCGGAAACCGAACTTCGGTTTATGAATATCGAAACCTTCCTTCCCCTTCAGCGCAAACTCAGGCAATGGAGCGACCGCAAAAAATGGGTTGAAATGCCGCTTATTTCGGGTTACCTGTTTGTGCATATCAGCCGAAAGGAATACGACACCGTTCTTCAATCCAATTATGCCGTGAGTTACGTCAGGTTTGAAGGAAAAGCTGCCACAATTCCTGACCGACAGATTGAATACCTGAAACTCATGCTCAAACAGGACAATCTGGAAATTGAGATCAGCAGGGAAAGTTTTGCCCCCGGACAACAAATTGAAGTTATTGCCGGGCCACTGATCGGGCTTCGGGGTAAACTAATCCGCATCAAAGGGAAAAATAAGGTAGCTGTTGAACTGGAGCAACTCGGATATTCTGCAATGGTTGAGATTCTTAGTGAAGACGTCCGCATCGCGGAAAAAAATCAGAAATAAACTTTCCGTGAATTTCAGGTTTATTACGCGGATCAAAATCTCTGCGTCACAATAAGTATAAATGCCTAAAGGTGTTTCCCAATTGTTCCATACCTTTGAAATCGGCTTATCTAAACAACAAACCGGCATTATCACATATTCCCATAGTGGGTATCGCATGAATTCTTTTTCAGATCATCTGAAAAATTCGTATTCAAATAAAACAAGTTACCAACAAACTGTGTTTCACTCAAGCCTATGAATATAACCCAGCTGATCGAAAGCGCAATACATGCAAGCCTCCTGGCCGGGGTAAAAATCAGGGAAGTATATTCTTCGGTCGATTTTAAGATCGAACTGAAGGAAGATCTTTCACCACTCACCAAAGCCGACCGAAGCGCCCATGAGGTGATTCTGAAAGAACTTGAAATTACCGGGCTTCCTGTTTTGAGTGAAGAAGGTGAACCAATCAGTTTTGCAGAACGAAAGGATTGGGATTTATTTTGGCTGGTCGATCCGCTGGACGGAACCAAAGAATTTATTAAGCGCAACGATGAATTTACGGTAAACATAGCCCTTATCTCTAAAAAACAGCCTGTTGCCGGGATTATTTATGCTCCGATAACAGGCGAATTGTATGTCGGAATTCCCGGGATCGGGGCCTGGAAACTTTTGAATCCTTCTGATCCGTGCACATTGGAGTCCATACAGCGTTCAGGAATAAAACTTCAGGAGGAAATAAAACTGGGTGAATTTACAGTTGCTGTAAGTCGATCGCATATCAATCCTGAAACTGAAGCTTATATTGAAAAACTCAGGATGAAACATGAAACCCTGAAATTGGTTAACCGGGGAAGTTCACTAAAAATATGCATGGTTGCTGAAGGAACAGCCCAGGTTTACCCGAGGTACGGGAAAACGATGGAATGGGATACTGCCGCCGGACATGCCCTTGTAAAAGCTGTCGGAAGAAATATCTTTCAGCCGGATTTGAAAACGGAATTGATTTACAACAAGGAGAGTTTATTTAATCCACATTTTATAGTTCTATGACAACAGAAGGTTTTTTTGTACTGGCAATCATCATCTTCATGGTCATCGCACTGGCGAAGGAGATAATGCGTCCCGGGCTGGTCTTGTTTTCAGCCCTGATTATCCTGATGATCTTCGGAATTGTAAATTCGAAAGAAGTTCTGGCCGGTTTTTCAAACAAAGGAATGATAACAATCGCCATTCTTTTTGTTGTCAGTGAGGGTATTAAACAATCCGGAGCATTAAATAAACTGGCCATTACATTTCTTCCGAAACGAAGGGGCAACATCAGACTTTTATTTTTCAGGCTGATGTTTCCCATTTCCTTTATGTCGGCTTTCCTGAATAATACTCCGATTGTAATTATTTTTGCTCCCATCGTCAAAAAATGGGCTGAAGAGCTGAACCTCTCCTCACAAAAATTTCTGATTCCGTTGTCCTATGCAACAATTCTTGGAGGTGTCTGCACATTGATCGGAACTTCAACAAACCTGGTGGTTCACGGGTTGATGCTGGATAACGGATTCGATGGATTTTCCATGTTTGAACTGGGATTGGTTGGAATTCCACTGGCCTTTGTTGGCTATATCTACATGAGTTATATTGGTGTTCATCTGCTTCCGGGAGAAAAGAATTTCATTCGCCGACCACTGTCCGATCAGAAAGATTATTATTATGAACTGATTGTTCCGGCTGATAGTCCATTGGTGGGACAAAGCCTGAAAAACGGACGGATCAAAGAGTTGAAGGGATTTGATATCATCCAGATTGACCGTGACGGAACAAAACTGGAGGGCAAAACCCCTGATTTAAGGATTCAGGCCAATGATCATCTATTGGTTGCAGGAAAATCAAATGGACTGGATATCATCAAAGATTTAAAAAGTGTCCGGTTAAAAGGACTGGAATTACTGAACAACCAGGTGAACAGTATCGACCTGAAACAATATGAAGCCGTTCTGGCGCCACGTTTCCCGGGTATTGGAAAAACGATTGTTGAGTTTAACTTTTTTGATCATTACCAGGCTGTTATTGTCGCTGTTCACCGGAATGGAGAACGGATCACCTCCAATTTGCGAAGTTTAAAGCTCAAAGAAGGCGATAACCTGGTCCTTCTAACCACTGACCGGTTTATTAAAAACTGGGGCGAATCCAAAATATTCTACCTCACGACCTACATTGGTGATCACAATGAAAATACAGCCAAAAGCAAAAAATGGCTGGCTTTAAGCATTCTGGCCCTGATGATTGCCGGTGCGACTGCAGCAGATTATCTTCCCAAATTCGGGAATGTAAATACCGACATGTTCTTTTTTTCTGCCATTGCAGCGATACTGATGATCTGGCTGAAAATTGTGCCGCATCAAAAATATACCAAAGCCATAAGCTGGGACCTTCTGATCACGATTGCCTGTTCGTTCGGGATTAGTAAAGCCATGCAAAACTCAGGAGTAGCCGATGGAATAGCACATACATCTATAAATTTTGCCCGGAACTGGGGCCCAATCGGAGTTTTGGCATGTATCTATCTTTTAACAAATATTTTTACTGAATTGATTACCAACAATGCCGCGGCTGCCATTTCGTTTCCGATAGCCATGGCAGCAGCACAACAGATGGGTGTCGATCCAAAACCTTTCTTTGTAGCCATTTGTATTGCAGCATCTGCAAGCTTTACAACACCAATCGGTTATCAGACTAACCTGATTGTCCAGGGGATCGGCAACTATAAATTCAAGGATTTTGTAAAAGTCGGACTTCCATTGAATATTTTGATTTTCCTCATTTCAATTCTGTTGATTCCATTATTCTGGAGCTTTTAAAAATTCAACGTTAAACTTTAAACCCTGAAACCGGAACTTAGTACGAATACCACTCGACAGAAGAGTAAAAAGTATTATTTTTAGCGCTTTATTAAACCTTTCGAAATAAAACAGATGACAGAATACAGTCTTTCTCACCTCAAGGAACTGGAAGCCGAAGCTATACACATTATCCGCGAAGTTGCGGCCGAATTTGAAAATCCGGTCATGCTTTATTCCATCGGAAAAGATTCGTCGGTTATGGTTCGTTTGGCCGAAAAAGCCTTTTACCCCGGAAAAGTGCCGTTTCCACTGATGCACATCGATTCGAAATGGAAATTTAAGGAGATGATTGAATTCCGCGATAATTACGCCAGGGAAAATGGTTGGAACCTGATCGTTCATTCCAACATGGCAGCCTTTGAAGCCGGAGTAGGGCCGTTTACCCACGGAAGCAAGGTACATACCGATGTGATGAAAACCCAGGCTTTGCTCGAAGGACTCAATAAGTATAAATTTGACGCTGCTTTTGGCGGTGCCCGTCGCGACGAGGAAAAATCGCGCGCCAAAGAACGCATCTTCTCTTTCCGTGATAAATTTCACCAGTGGGATCCCAAAAATCAGCGGCCTGAATTGTGGGACATTTACAACGCCCGTGTTCACAAAGGGGAATCGATCCGTGTTTTTCCCATTTCAAACTGGACTGAACTGGATATCTGGCAATACATCCGCCTGGAAAAAATCCCCATTGTTCCGCTGTATTTTGCGAAAAAACGGCCGGTAGTCAACCAGGATGGCAACCTGATTATGGTTGACGACAAACGGATGCCGAAAGAAATAGCTGAAAAGGCTGCAATGAAAATGGTCCGCTTCCGCACTTTGGGCTGTTATCCGCTTACCGGCGCCGTTGAATCAGAAGCTGATACCATTGAGAAAATTGTAGAGGAAATGATGACAGTCACGGTCTCCGAACGGACAACCAGGGTTATTGACTTCGATCAGGACGGTTCCATGGAACAGAAAAAGAGAGAAGGTTACTTTTAGAAAGTTGTCTGGTTGTCAGGTTCTCAAAAATTGTTTTCGTTGTTAAAAGCAAAAAAGATAGGACGTAACCATTACTAAGTATCCTGAAACCGGATGGAAAGAAATAACTGAAGAATTGAACACTTTAGGTATCAAAATAGCGAATTTTATCAAATTTGTCGGGTCAGAATGGAAAAACTGATAACAACGACAACAAAGACAACATTTACATCAAGGACAACATTTTCAAACATGACAAAAAATATTCAAAATACTTCAACCGATCATTCTCCTTTTGGCGAGGCAAGAGGAACTCTTGATATCAAAACCTATTTGGATCAGGACGAAAAAAAAGATCTTTTACGCTTGCTGACTGCCGGCTCGGTTGACGATGGAAAATCTACCCTGATCGGACGACTGCTGTTCGACAGCAAAAAAATATATGAGGATCAGCTTTCAGCCCTTGAACGTGACAGCAAACGTGTTGGTCATGCCGGCGAGGAAATTGATTATGCCTTGCTGCTCGACGGACTAAAAGCCGAACGTGAACAGGGAATCACCATTGATGTGGCTTATCGTTATTTTTCGACCAACAAGCGGAAATTCATTATTGCCGATACCCCCGGACATACCCAGTATACCCGGAACATGGTCACCGGTGCATCAACCGCCAACCTGGCCATTATCCTGATTGATGCCAGCAAGGGAGTGATTACGCAAACCCGTCGTCACACGTTCCTGGTTTCATTATTGGGTATTAAACATGTGGTTCTGGCGGTCAATAAAATAGACCTGGTGAATTACGATCAGGCTGTATTTGATGAAATCTGTGCCGAATACAAGGCTTTTATCACGCAGCTCGATGTTCCGGATGTGAATTTTATTCCGCTTTCGGCGCTGAAAGGTGAAAACGTGGTGGAACCAACCACCCTAATGCCCTGGTATCACGGCAAAAGCATGCTCGAATTCCTTGAATCGGTTCACATCAGCAGCGACCGCAACTTCGACGACATGCGTTTTCCGGTTCAGTATGTGTTGCGTCCCGACCTTGATTTTCGTGGTTTTTCGGCCCGTGTGGCCTCCGGAATTCTCCGGAAAGGCGAAAAAATCATGGTACTGCCTTCGCGTAAAACTTCCACGATAAAAGAAATCATTACCTACGACGGCAACCTGGAAGAAGCCTTTCCGCCACAATCGGTTACCATTACGCTCGAAGACGAAATTGACATTTCGCGCGGTGATATGATTGTTTACCCGGATAATCTTCCCCGGATTGAAAGGCATTTCGAAGCCATGCTGGTGTGGATGGACGAAAAACCGATGGATCCGAATGAACATTTTTTCATTAAACATGCCAACAATACCACCCGGGCCCGGATCGATAAAATCCAATACAGAACAGACGTCAATACCTTACAGAAATCGGAAGTTGACCATTTTGAACTCAACGAAATCGGACGCGTGGTGATTACTGCCAACAAGGCTATTTACTTCGATCCCTATAAAAAGAATCGCGGTACGGGCTCATTTATCCTGATTGATCCCATAACAAACAACACGGTTGCCGTGGGTATGATCATCGATAAACTGAATGCTGAAGACCTGCCTTCCAGAATTATTGATGAAAAAACACTGGAAGCCAACAAACTCCGTATTCATCAGGGAGAATGCCTGGTTTCGGAAACTCAGCGGAAAAAACGATACAACCAGAAAGGAACCACCTTGTGGATTACCGGGCTTCACGGCTCCGGAAAAAATGAGCTGGCTTTCACCCTTGAAAAGGAACTGTTCGATACCGGAGCTACGGTAGTCTTACTCGATGGAAGCTCCATCAGGCTGGGACTTTCGAACGAACTGGATTTTTCGCCTGCCGACCGCGCCGAACACCTTCGCCGCGTTGCACACATCAGTAAATTGTTAAATGACCAAGGTATTCTTACGATTTGTTCGTTCATTTCTCCGGATGAAAACATCCGCAAACAAGTTGTTCAGATCATTGGCGAAGACCGGTTTAAAATGATTTACATGGATGCGAGCCTGGAATACTGCAGGAAAAATAAACCTGAACTGTACGAATCATTTGATCGGGGATTGATTGAAAACCTTCCGGGTGCCGACCTTCAGTTTGTAGCTCCTGAAAACCCAGGCCTGGCTTTAAAACCGGAAAACAGGGCTGAAAATGTCCGGATTATTATGGAATACCTGGCTGACAGCAAGATTTTCCCGATCGTTTAAATACCGGCAAAAAACATTGGATAAAATTCTTTTCATCGTATGAATAAGCTCATTACATCTTTAATCCTGTTTGCTGTTTTTTCTGGATATGAATGCAACAGGTGATGGTTTTCTATCAGTCAGTGAAGTTCCGGAAGGGAATTATTACGGTGCAGGTGCAGGAGTCGGAAGGCACATCAATTTCGGGCATTTATTTATCGACCTCAATGCCGGTTTGAAATATGTTTCGTCACAGGTTAAACAAGAGAATCATTTTCAGCGCTTCATTTACATGATTTTCAGGCGATAACTGCGATTTGTATACCTCGATCAGCCGTCCTTCAGGATTGAAAATATAGGTCACACGACCGGGTATCAAACCGAATAAATCAGAAGGAACACCTAGTAATTTCCGAAGTTCGCCACCGTTATCAGAAAGGAGTGAAAACGGCAGTTTGTATTTTTGTTTGAACCGGAAATGCGAATCGGGCGAATCGCTGCTCACGCCATATACCATGGCTCCGGCGTCAATAAGGTCCTGGAACGAATCGCGAAAACTACAGGCTTCTTTGATACAACCGGAAGTATCATCTTTGGGGTAAAAGTAGATGATAAGGTATTTACCTGTATATGCAGAAATATCAACCGGTCGATGGTTTTCATCGTTCATGATGAAGTGTGGCAGTTTATCTCCTTTATTCAATTGATTTTCAGACATCAAACAGGTTGTTTTTAGGGTCAGGAATAAAAATAAAACTGTAAAATTAAAGCCGGACATTTTATGATTGTATTAAAGTATTTCCCGTAAAGCAATTGAAATATCATCAACCTCCTGAACGCCTGCCCCACTCCACTGTATTTTACCCTGCTGAAATACAACAACGGTGGGAATATCATGCACTTTACAGGAGAAGGCTATATCGGGATAATGATCGACATTTACCTTTAAAATGCGCACATGTTCTTTAAACTGGTCTTTAATTTCTTTTAATACAGGAGGCATCGAACGGCAGGGAACACACCAGTCAGCATAGAAATCAACCAAAACAGGCTTCGCAGAATTAACAATGTTATAAAATCGTTTACTCATTTTTAATTTCCCGTTTCCTCATGAAACTACCAATCAAATCACCCAGCAGATAGCCCATTGCCATTCCCCAAAGGGTCGAAAAATACCAAACTGACTGGATGGGACAAGTACCGCTGGTACAGCCTACAAATTTCCAATACAGGAATCCACCAACAGCACCAACACCCGAGGAAATCACTTTAAACCAAAAAAATTTACTTTTATTCATTACTGATCATTTAACTTGTTAAAACAACATGTACACCGATTAGTTCGCCAATCGGGAATAGAAAAAAAAAATTGACCATAGATATTCTTGATACCACAGGAGAAAATGGCAGAGTTTCAGGTTCAGATAAAAAAAAGGGGACAGCCCAATGGACACCGGGAACAATTTTCAGTGAACAAATTTGATTGGCAAATCAATGTCCAACGCTTTTCACTGAAAAGAAAAGGCGGCCTTTGAGTTTCTGTCCGGGAACAAATTTCCCAAATAATAAAATCCTGTTATTGAATAAACTCCTGACGAATGGGATTAAAACTATCGATCAGTCTCGCTGTAGGCGATAACAAACGAATCGTATGTTTTTGTCCGGAGGTTGCTGCAAACATGTCGCCGGCAAAAAGATGCACTTCTTTTTCACCTTCACAATAGAAAATAATTTCACCTTCGGCGACATAACTGGCTTGCTCATGCGGATGCGAATGAAAAGGTTCCGGTTCTTCCCACGGTCCATCCGAGAAATCTACGATGACGGTCATTAAATTGGGTGTATAAATGATTCGTCGTTCCAAACCGTTACGAACGATTTCCGGTATACATTCTGAAAACTTTACTGTTGCCATTGGATTGAATTAAATTAAATTAAAAGTGATGATATTAAGACTATTTCACTGCCCTTTTGATCTTTTTCGGATTCATTTCACCCTGGTAAACCAACAGTGAATATTTCAGCACCAAAGGTTCATCGAATGGAATTGACACCGGTTTCCGGCCCGGGAATGCGGCGTTCTGCATGCTGGCTTTCTTCCTTAAAATCCAGCTGGCCGACGGTGCCGGATTCTGAGGATTACTTTGAATGACTACGCCGCCTTTTTGACCACCCTTCAGGAACGAACCGTTCACATTCATTGTACTCCCCGCTTCGACTGCGGTATTTGTTGGCTCTACCGGTCCGTTTTCTCCCGAAAATGTTACATCAGCAGGCAGTTTCAAACGAACCGAAAAACCACTGTATCCTTTTTCATCGTCAGAACCGCCAATGCTCAGGTGATCAGTCAGTGCTTTCAGTTTAATCTCAAAGTCAAAACGCCTGTAATTTCCGGTACGGCGATGGATCATGATTTTGGTTACTTCCCGAAGGTAGGGTTCTGACCCATCTTTCCATTCAGGTGATTCCCAGTCAACAACGGAAGTGATTAAACCATTTCCTTTTTGCAGCCGGAATTCAAAACTGGTCACCTGCTGCACGAAATTTTTCAGTTCCCAGCCATCCGAAACCGGTTTATCCCTGATGAGTATCTGATGCCATGCCCAGAAAACACCCCGATGGTGAAGATGATCTGCCGGAAAATCTTCGGTTAATCTTGTTCCGTCAGGACCAAAAAGCGGATGAATGTAATTGTTGCGGCTATACTCTCCTCCCCTGTCTTTTGGACTTTTCTGATAAAAACAAATGCTGTCGTTTCCATCCAAAAAAAGGAATCCACCCTCTTTAACCAGCATGTTGATCTGGGCATAACCGGTAAACGAAAGGCATATCAGAAGTACTGCAGGTATGAATTTGAACATTTCGTCAGTTTTAGTATTTTTCAAAAAGTGAGATTACGAAAATAACCAGAACGATTGATTATCCGGCAACAAAATGCAATAAGATCATAAAATTAATGGATGATCAATCCTTATGGAAAAGAAAACTCCCGGGAAGCTTCTTCCGGGAGTTTTCTTTTCCAATGAATCACAGAAACATCAGCAAATAGTTGCCCGGGTCGGTGATGAATCACCCTGACACCTGGCTTGCCTTCAGACGCGGAACTCTTTTTTATTCCGTTGTCTGCGATTTCCGTTGCTTTGTTTTTACAATTTAGGTTCCCAACCTTTTTGGTAATCACGGCCCCAAAGTTTCATGCCGTCGCGATCCAGGATATGCCCGTCAACAGGGTTAACATTAAAAGGTTTATTAATCCGGTATGCAATATTCGAATAGTGAACCATCATCTGGCTGATGGCGCCTTCTTCAATCGGTGAGTTTAACTGGCTTTCCTTTCCGCGAATAACATTGAAAAAGTTAGCCACATGCCCGTCGGTCATATCGCCGCCACCGCCGAGTGCAGTGCCTGCTTCATTTCCGGCAGCCTTACTGTCTTTGATCATTTTGCCCATGCGGTCATACAATTTATATCCGGCACGGTTAACAAAAACAGAGCCTTCACTTCCAAAGATCACGGTTCCACGATCAGCACCGTATGTATTGTAACCATTTCGACTTTTCCCGTCCCACGCGATAATTTTGTTCCCGGGGAAACGGAGACTTGCTTCCATCGTATCGTACATGACCCAGCCATCGTCCTTAAAATGACGTTTGGCAGCTTCAACCGATACATATTCAGGATATTTTACCTGGAGTGCCCAACGGGCTACATCCAGTTCGTGCGTAGCATTATTCCCCGCTTCAGCAGTACCCCAAACCCAACCGTACCAATGCCAGTTGTAATCCCAGGTATTGTCATTGTATTCCATGCGGGGCGCCGGGCCCTGCCAGAGTTCCCAGTCCAGTCCTTCAGGAACCGGTGCTTTTTTAGCTACAGGCACTTCACCACGATTATTCGAATAAAATGCTACGGCTTTATAAACATCACCAATTACACCTTTGTGAATTTCGCCGATAATTTGCTGAGACTCCGGCGAAGATCGTTGCTGGTTTCCCATTTGAACTACTTTGCCGTATTTTTTCTGAAAAGCAACCAGCAATTCGCCTTCGCGGGGATTGTGACTGCATGGTTTTTCAATGTAAACATGTTTTCCTGCATTCATGGCCATCCAGGTACCCGGTGCATGCCAGTGATCAGGAGCTGCGTTAAAAATGGCATCAACGCTCTGGTCGTTCCATACGTCATGAATATCGTTCACGAGTGTGGCTTTTCCTGAAACTTTTCCATTTAAATCTTTTCCAACCTTTTCGCGTTGTTTTTTCATCACATCGCAGATATAGGCTACATCCACATTGTTGTTTTTATCTTTCAACGCATTATAATAGGCGCTTACTCTTCGGCCACAGCCCATCAGTGCAACATTCAGGCGGTCGTTGGCGCCAATAATGCGTGAATAACTTTTTGCACTAAAGCCTGAAGCTGCTCCACCGATAGCGATTCCGGCAGCACCAACTGCAGCATTCCGAATAAATTCCCGACGATTTGTACTCATGATATTATGATTTAGATATTAATTAATTAATTAATTAATTATTACAGCCAAAATTCCTTTTACATAGCCCATCGATTCGGCCAAACCGGAAACAGGATCTTTATCATCTTTTTCATATTCGAAAGAGAGGATTCCGGAAAACTTCATTTTCACATGTTATTTCAGTTGTTTGATTTTTATGCTTCTGAACTTCACCTGATCATTGTGATATTGCAGTAAAATCGGGGCTTCTTTAACCATTCCGAAATTTTCAAATTTGGCAAATTTACTGCGGGCAACGGCAGCTTTAAAAGCATCAGAGCCACGTACGTATTCAACGACTTTCATGCCATTGAGCCAATGTTCTACCCGGTTATCCGGATAAACTACGATTCTTGCAACATTCCACTCACCGGCAGGCTTGGTAAAACGATCCTGTTTAACGGCCGGAATCAGGTCATAAAGCGAACCCATTTTACGATCACCATTCTCACCCATTTTAGCATCCGGGTGCAGCTTATCATCGAGTACCTGGTATTCCAGGCCAACATTTGGTCCACCGTTTCCGGTGAAATACTTCAAGCCGCTGTTGGCGCCTTCAGCAAAATTAAATTCAAACTGTAGTTCAAAGGCAGAGAATTTATCGTTCGTAACAATATCGGTACTCTTTACCGGAGTTTCCGGACGATTGGCTACAGTCATTAATGTACCGTCAACCACCTTCCAGCCTTGAGCAGGAAACTGATCCTTTCCAAGTGCTTTCCACCCGGCAGTGGTTTTTCCATCGAACAGCAATTTCCAGCCCTGCGCTTTTTCCGCGTTGCTTAGGTTATTGGGCAATAAATTCACCACATAGACATCAGGTGTTTCAGTAGCTTTCAGTCCGGTTGTTTTAATCCGTATGTTTTTCCATTTGATTTGTTTTCCGGGCTCCACATCTTTTCCGATTGCATGAACCTGTAAGGCAATCAAGCCACTGGGAGTCATATCGTCGAGCAAATAAGCAACCGGGACACCATTCAGCCAGGTTCGCATACTGTTGCCCACACACTCAATGCGGTAATGGTTCCACGTTCCAGGCTTAAACGCTGATTTGGCTGCAGGATTTAATTCGTTGGTATAAAGCCATCCACGACGTGCTTCATCATAAATTCCTGCACTCCATGCACGTGTTGAAGGATCAACTTCACACTGGTAGCCATGAACGCGACCGTTCATAACATCAGGTTTACTGATACTCCGGAACTGAATTCCTGAATTCATTTCGTTATCAACCAACAAGTCAACTTCAAAAATGAAATCGCCATAATCCCGGTCAGTAGCTAAAAATGAATTGGGGGTATTCGGAACTGTAGTTCCAACAATTTCGCCATTCGAAACACTGTATTTGGCCTGGCCGTTCAGCTGATGCCAGCCACTCAGGTCTTTCCCGTTGAAAAGGGATACCCAGCCATCTTTCTTTTGAGCAGAAACAGCTGAAACTAACAACAGAAACGAAAGAAGAATCTGAATTTTTCTCATGTGATTTTTTGGTTTATGTTTTAAATAAGAATTTTCCGTGTGCGATAACGGAAACAAATTTATAAATTAAATTGAACTTTGAATTAATGTTATTGAACACAAAGTTTTAATTCCAGCCCGTGGAAATTTAGTTAACGAAATTTTATCCATCTTTGAATGACATCGGAAATAAAAAAATTATTTTTGTCTGAAACACCAAATATGAAGCTTATCATTCTGGTCGTTTATGGAATTATACTGCTGTTAATCGGTATATACTCCTACCTGAAAATCAAAACGCCCTTCGACTATTTTCTGGCCGGTAAAAGAACCGGTGTCTGGCAGGTTTCGGGAAGTTTGCTGGCAACCATACTGGGCGGATCAGCCATTCTGGGAACCATCGGCTTAAGCGAAAGCCAGTCCTGGGCTTCGGCCTGGTACATCTTGTCGGCCAGCTTAGGTTTACTGGGTTTACTTCCAATCGTTAAGAAAGTATATACACAGGGGAAATTTACCTTACCCGAGCTGATCGGCCAGTATTACGGCGAATCAGCACGAAAAGTCACTTCACTGATTATACCGGTGGCCTGGCTGGGAATCGTGGCTGCCCAGATCATTGCCGGAGCCCAGATTCTGGTCAGTTTTTTCAGCATGAGTTATTCTGCCGGAGTATTCATTACAGGAATCATCTTCGTGATTTACACATACATTGGCGGACAGGTATCTGTATTGAAAACGGATCTTTTCCAGGCATTTTTTATTTTATCCGGAGTGATTCTTACCGCATTTCTGATCCCTGCAGATCAATTGCCGGCATTACCCGATTTTAAAAGTCATTTCCCGTTTAATGCTCATTTTTCGCCTTTCGATTTATTTATCCTGATACTGACATTTTCGAGCACTTTTGTGGTCGGACCCGATATTTATTCCCGGGTATTTTGTTCGAAAGATTCGAAAACGGCTTTCCGAAGTGTTTTAATCGTTGCCTTAATCCTGATTCCGTTTGCTTTTGTTCTTTCGTATGTTGGAACATACGCCTCAACCTTTCATCCCGGAGTTGAGAACAGCTCCGCCCTGGTTAACCTGGCTAATATTTATTTGCCTGAATGGGCCTCCGGAATCCTGGTGGCTGCCCTGATATCAGCTGTACTTTCAACGGCCGCCACTACCCTGCTGACCGCTTCCATGATTTTAAGTGAACTTTTCCATAAGGACATCAACAATCAAAAATCGCTGAAGCAAACCCGGCTGTTCATCATTGTCATCGGTCTGGTAAGTATTCTTATTTCACTCCAGGTCACTTCCATTGTTTCGTCCCTGCTGATGGCTCTTTCGTTTTATTCCGGAGCATTTATTATTCCGATGATTGCCGCACTCTTCAACCTGCCGTTCAATAAACGGTTCAGCATTGCAGCCATGCTGTCCGGAGGTATCCTGGCTTTATGCGGCAAGCTTTTAATGACATTTTACAATCCTGAAACAGGTCATATCATCCTCATTTCAGGTTTTCTGTTGAATGCATTCATACTTTTTTTACCTTTCGGACGAAAAAATAACAACAACAATGAAATCACTGGTTCTTGAAAAATACAATGAATTTATCCTTCGGGATACTGAAATTCCGGAGTTAAAAACCGGCTTTGTGCTCCTGAAAGTAGATGCCTGTGGCATTTGCGGAAGTGATGTTCACGGAATGGATGGCAGCACGGGTCGCCGGCAGCCTCCGGTAATCATGGGACACGAAGCTTCGGGGACCATTCGTGAAGTGGCTCCTGATGTTTCGGGATGGAAAGCAGGCGATCGGGTAACTTTTGACTCGACCATTTCGTGCGGTGAATGTTTTTACTGCCGGCGCGGTGATCTGAACTTGTGCGACAACCGCCGTGTACTGGGCGTTTCGTGCGACGAATACCGGCAAAACGGCGCCTTTGCCGAATTTGTGGCTGTCCCGGCTCATATCCTGTATGCCATTCCATACAATATCAGTTTTGAACAGGCAGCCATGGTAGAAGCTGTTTCGATCGCGGTGCATGCCACATCAATCAGTTCGATTCAGGCCAATGATACTGCAGTAGTCATAGGCTGTGGAATGATTGGGGTACTCTGTGTTCAGGCTTTAAAAGCTGCCGGTTGCGGAAAGGTAATCGCTGTCGACCAGCTTGCTGAAAAACTGGAATTAGCTTCTGCTTTGGGTGCCGATCTGATTCTATATTCGAATGATACTGATTTGATTGCTAAAATACAGAAGGAAACCAATGGCCGCGGTTCTGACATTACTTTTGAAGCAGTGGGCATAGAGCCAACTGTAAATCTGGCCATTGACTGTACCCGAAAAGGCGGAACAGTTACCCTGATCGGTAACCTGGCTCCCGAAGTACGGTTTCCGCTTCAGAAAGTGGTAACCCGGCAACTGAAAGTACAGGGTTCGTGTGCTTCAGCAGGCGAATATCCGCTTTGCCTTGAACTGATTGCTTCCGGAAAAATAAAAGTGGACAATCTGATCAGCCACGTGGCTCCGCTTGAAGAAGGAAACGAATGGTTTCAAAGGCTTTACAACAAAGAAGCCGGATTGATGAAGGTGATTCTGAAACCAGGCCGTTAGCTTCCTGCGGCTGGCAGGCATGAAGAAATGTAAATTCATGAGGTCCGTTGGCTAAAGCCGAACGGCAAAGGATAATGCTTTGAAAGGCAGTTCAGATGCCCGTTGCCCGTTGCCCGTTGCCCTTTTACCTGAAACCTGAAACTTTGAACTTTGAACTTTGAACTTGAAACCCGTAACTTTAAACTTTAAACCAATATAACCATGTCCCTTAACGTTGCCATCATTGGTTGTGCCAAAATTGCACATTTGCATGCCAAAGCTATTTTGCAGATCCCCGGACTGAATTTCAAAGCGGTCTGGAGCAGAACCCCTTCATCGGCCGAAAAATTTGTAGCTGAATACGGTGTAAAAGCCTATTCATCGATTCCGGAAATGATTAAGGAAGAAAACATCAGCATGGCGGTTATCTGTACCGCACATCCTTACCACGCTCACCCGGCTGTTCAGGCTATGGAAGCCGGGGCGCATGTTCTGATCGAAAAACCTCTGGCTTCAAGCTTGCAGGATTGTGATCTGATCATAGAGGCTTCGCGCCGGACCGGACGAAAAACAGGGGTAATCAGTCAGAGACGCTGGTATCAGCCCATTCAGCGGATGAAAAAGGCCATTGATGAAGGAAAAATCGGGACCCCGATGCTGGGAACAATTCAGATGCTGGGCTGGCGAGATCGGTCGTATTTTGAAAGCGACGACTGGCGCGGATCGTGGGAACAGGAAGGCGGAGGTGTCCTGGTGAACCAGTCGCCGCACCAGCTCGACCTGTTGCAGTGGCTGATGGGCGATATCAACGAAGTTTTCGGTTACTGGAGCAACATAAACCATCCCTACATCGAAGTGGAAGACACTGCTGTGGCTTTGATCAGGTTTAAAAATGGAGGTTTGGGTAATATTCTGGTCAGCAATTCCCAAAAACCGGGTATCTACGGAAAAGTACATATTCATGGCAGCAACGGCGCAACAGTAGGTTCACAGCCCGAGGGCGGAGCCATGTTTATCGCCGGGAAAACAACCATAACCGAACCGCCAAAACTCGATTTGTGGACTGTCCCGGGAGAAGAACAACTGATGGAAGAATGGAATAAAGCCGATAGTGATGAGTTTTTTTCAGTTGACCCGATGACCTGGTATTTCAAACAGCAACTGGTTGATTTTGCTGATGCCATTGTAAACGATAGTCAACCACTGGTAACCGCCGAAGAAGGCCGTAAGACCGTTGAGCTCTTCACCGCGATTTACCGCTCCCAGCGCGATGGCAAACCGGTCAAATTTCCATTGCAACCGGAATATGACCGGGAGGATATGGATGGAAGGATATAGCTAAATAGGTCTGACTAAAAATTAGCCTTTTAATACATCATCAACTTCTTGTTTTAAAGTCGGTAAGTGATTGATAACTATTGCCCAGATATTAACTGGTTCAAGAGAATCATAAGCATGAATAATTTTATTTATGGCGTCAACGATGCGTCTTGCATTCGATATCGGAATCGAAGGATTAATTTTCAATAATTGATTAATCGCTTCGCCGATTATTTCAAGATTTCACTCAACGGCATCCTGAAGCATCTGATTCTTTTCAAACTGGTCAAACATTTTAGGTTCACCAATATAGCTGTTGATATTAATAATACAGGACTGAATATCAAACAGATATTTCTTTTCCTAATTATCCATAAATCAATTGTTTCGTATTATTTACTTCTTCAATAAAATAAGGATTTTTCAATGAACTGTCCGTGACCAGATCAATCTCCCTATTAAAATGTATTCTTAAGGCATCGTATAGTGACCACCATAATTCTCCTTTTTCCAGGGGATCAATGTTATCCTGAAAAGTAATTAGCAAATCGATATCACTCTTTGCCGAAAAATTTGCAGTGGCTACAGAGCCAAACAAATATGCCTTTTCAACTTTATGCAATTAAAAAACAGGCTTTAACAGTTTTATTTTATTTGATATTGACCTTGTCATATTTCAGCATGTTTAATTCAAACTCAATAATTACTGGCATTAATTGTTTTTCCATTTTCGTGAGTTCAGGACACTAAAGTAATAGTTTGAAATTAAATATTCGCTATCAGTCAAACTTCAGTTTAAAAACAACCACCTCAGGCCGGTTTCCGGTTCTGACAGTCGGGCCCCAGGTTCCAAATCCCGAAGAAACGTAAAAATTGGTATCTCCTTTTTTCATTAAACCCCAGCTTAATTCGAAGATGGCTTCGGTAAGGTAATTAAATGGCCAAAGTTGCCCGTTGTGCGTATGTCCTGACAGGTGAAGATCAACATGGGCATCAGCAGCTTCAGCAAGATTAAAAGGCTGATGGTTCATCACCA
>JBBSBP010000095.1:0-19764 GCA_038251165.1 Bacteroidales bacterium
AAAAAGAATTCAGAACAACCAATAGGTAGCAAAACTTCAATCAAAATTCCAGAGATAATTACTTGACTAAACATTCTATGATTACATTTGATGCAATAAATACTTGTCTTATTATTTATGCTCTAATCTAATCTAATCTAAACGTGACCTGAGTAGTTACCATATTTTAATAATTTATTCTCAAGGGAATTTTGTCGTACACCCCCCATTCCATATACAGCTCAGGTAGTTTTTATGGAAAACTTTCCAAACCAGGGAAAATATTGCTTTATCATCCAAATCTGGCATTTTGTTTAAACCCTGAAACTCAGAATCCGGGAAGCATTCGTGAATCATTTGTTGTTAATCAATTGAAGCTAAAACACAAGATTGAATTAAGTACTAAAGCCGACTTCCTGATTGACAACCGATATACCCTCGAGGTAGGGGGGAAAGGAAAAACTACCAGGCAAATATTAGGAATTACAGAAAGTTACATTGTTGCTGATAATCTGGAAATAGGGTACAAAAATACAATCCCAATGTGGCTATTTGGGTTTATCTATTAAAGCGAATCCCCTAAGGGGAACAAATTATCTCAGCATCAATTTTCTATTGGTATTTATCCCCAAGTGGGGAATTTAAAATCTAATAAGTGTAAGGTTTTGTGAATTATTTCCTCTTTTCCCTTGCATTTGGCATCTATAAAAACTAAGCTATTTTTTAACGTGGTAAAAAAAACGGAGATTAAAAATCTCCGCACCCGGTTTTTGCTTCAGCAATCTGCTGCCTCACTTGCGCATTCAACTCTTCAGGATTCAATCCTTCAGGATAAATTGCCGGTAAGAATTCGATGGAAATTTTTTCGCCTTTCTTAATTTTTTTAGCTCCGGAAGACATCGCAGCAAAGGCTCCGGAAATGGCTACCGGAACAATCGGAATATTCAGTTCAGAACTCAGGATCGCATACGTTTTTTTAAATTTCCCAAGTTCTCCGCTGGTTGAGCGGGTACCCTCCGGAAAAATAAGAATCTTCTTTCCCTGTTTCACCACCTCAGCCATCTTTTGAATGGAATTTTTCAGGTCTTTACTCAGATCCATCACAATCACATTGCTACGGCCAGCCAGGTACCTCCGAATACCACTTTTTACATGGTCTTTTTTGGCGTAGGAAAAGGTGTTTTTCAATATTTTTTTATCGAGGTACGAAAGTACCAGAAACGCGTCGAGTTTGCTTTCATGGTTGGGCGCCAGAAAGCAGGGGCCTTCCGGAATATTTTCCATTCCTTTTGCTTCAATTTTAAAGAACAGGCTGAAAACTCCGCGAACTGAGTTCACAATCGGGCGGAGCAAAAAGGATGCTTTGGGCAATACCACAGATGAATCGTCTTTCAAATCGCCCGACCAGCTCGATTCTTGTTCAGTCCTGTGAAAAAGTTTGTTATTCTGAATGTATTCGGCAATTTTCCGGATAGATGGAAATCTGAGCAATTGTTCCTCTTCGAATTTTATCCCGAAGCTTTTTTCGATGTAGTCGATCAGGCTCATTTTACTCAGCGAATCCATCGAAATATCGAATACCAGGTGATGATCAGGCAAAATATCCATGTCAACCTGGCTTTCGATGAAGGACTTGATGGCCCGGTATTCAGTCGTATTGGGTTCTTTCGGCTCAGCTTTCTGATCCACTTTCTGCTCCAGTAGTTCAGCCAGTTTGAATCGCTGAAGTTTAGATAAACGTGTCCGTGGCAGTTCGGTTTTGACCAGTGTGAATTGCATAATCCGCTTGTAGGAACTCATTTCCGCATTAAAAGGAGAGATCACATTTTCGCGAAAATACAGGTTGATATCTGAAACACCGATACCGGAGAGAAAATTAAGATCAGGAAGAATGACAGCGTGAAGCATTTCGTTGTGCATAAAAACGCCTGCTTCTTTAATTGCCGGAGAAAATCCATCCAATTTCATTTCCAGCTCAACCGGATTGATGTTTTTGCCGTTGGGAAGAACAATGATTTCTTTTTTCCGGCCGGTAATGTATAAAAATCCGTTCTCATCAAGATATCCCAAATCGCCCGTATGAAGCCATCCATCCTGAATAACTTCAGCAGTTTCTTCAGGGCGGTTATAATAACCTTTCATAATACTCGGCCCTTTGGCAACAATTTCTCCTTCCCGGATCTCAACAGCCAATCCTGTTAATGCCTCACCGGTAGAGCCAATTTTCACCCTGCCCGGGCGCGGAAAAGTAATCATTGGTGCAGCTTCGGTCATGCCAAATCCCTCCAGGATATCGAAGCCAATGCCATAGAAAAAATGACCAACTTCCTTGTTCAGGGCGGCCCCTCCTGCAATCATATACTGTAAATGTCCGCCAAATCCCTGATGGACTTTTTTGAATATTTTTTTTCCCAGTTTCCGGTTTTTGGTTTTTAAAACCAGCCCAAGTAAAAATCTGCCAACCGGGCTTTTATCGATCTTTGCCTTGATTCCACGGTACATCAGCTCATACAGGCGTGGCACACCCAGGAAAACACCAACTTCGTTATCCGTAAATGTTTTCATCAGGTCGGTCGATTGCATGGAGGGAACCATCGGAATTGTACAACCCACATACAAGGGGGCCATCATGGAACCCACGAGCGGAAAAATATGGTGGAGTGGCAAAAAGATCATAACCTGACGTTCGGGAATATAGATTTTGCAGTCGATTACAGAATTGATGTTTTCATGAATGTTGGTGTACGAAAGCATTACCCCTTTGGGACTACCGGTAGTTCCTGAAGTATATATTATCACCGCGGTTGTTTCATTATCCTCCGGACCAGACCACTGACTTTCGACGATGGTGTCATCCGGAATAATTTCTTCAAAAACAATAACCCCGGGTTTAAATACGGTTTTCTGATCGATTTTCACAAACGATTCTTTCATGCCTGAACTGATAAAAAGCAGTTCGGGCTGGCAATCTTCTATAATGTAAGCGACATCATCGGGTGAAGCCAGAAAATCGATCGGAATGGCTATGCAATTGTTTTGCAGGGCGGCATAAAACGCGTAAATCCATTCAGGACTGTTTTCAGCATAAATGGCAACCTTTGTAAATCCTTTGTTCTCAAAAAGAAGTGCAAATTGTTGAATACGCTTTAGCATCTGACTGTATGTGATATCGCCTTTTGAGGTAATCAATGCTTTTTTATCGGGGAAGGTTCTGTTTATGATCGCGTTTTTCATTTCCGGCTTTTTTTTTGAATAAACTTATTTTTTTAGGGCAAGCTGCTGTTTTTATTTTTTGATCTCCAATCAGATAACTCCAGAATCAATTTACTTCTTATGCTTTGCAAAGTAACTCAATCCCGGAATAAAAATTCAATCTTCGGCTTAAAAAAAGTATGACTGATAAATACCTGATGAGACAATCCCAATTCCGAATCTCAGGCAGGCAGGAAGTCCGTTCATTTATTTTATTTCTCCACGGACTTCAGGAGAAAATAAACAATAAAATACGACAGATTTTGCGAAAATAAAGTGAGCAGCTTATTTTGCTACGCTAACGGCCCAGTCAGGGAAACTCGTCACATCGATACTAAAAACCACTGTTCCCCAGAAATACATGACCAGGGTTACAATGATGATTCCGGTTATATTCAGGATAATTCCTGTTTTCGCCATATCTTTTACGGTGATACGGTTTGTCCCGAAAATAATGGCATTGGGAGGTGTGGCTACCGGCAGCATAAAAGCCAGCGAAGCAGCCAGAGTTGCCGGAATCATTAATAAAAGGGGATTTATTTTTATAGTTATCGCCAATCCGGCCAAAATTGGTAATATCATTTCAGTTGTTGCAACGTTCGAGGTGAGTTCAGTCAGGAACGACATCATAGTTACATTGGCAAAGGTGAGAATAATGGGACTGACATGGGCCAATCCAGCCAGTTGCTGTCCAAACCACAACGAAAGTCCCGAATCAACAAATCCTTTTGCCAATGCAAAACCACCGCCAAAAAGCAACACAATATTCCACGGAATCCGATTGGCTGTTTCCCAGTTCATGAGCCGTTCACCTTTTTGAGATTTAGAAGGTATGATGAATAAGAGCAAGGCAATGAAAATAGCGACAGTACCGTCATTGATAAATTCCGGAGTATGAAATAAACCGGCCCAACCGGGGATTACAACTGACTGAATATTAAACCCTGCCCGGAAAATCCACAGAAAAGCAAGGATAGTAAAAAGGATCAGAACTATTTTTTCTTCGCTTTTCGGTTTCCCCAATTGGTGATACTCATTTCTGAAATCGTCCCGTCCCAGGACCTTCCAGCTGGCTTTTGGTTTGTACATCAGGAACAGGATTAGCCATGCCGAAAAAAACAGGATCACCGTAACCGGAAGGGCAAAAATAAACCAGTCGGCAAACGAAATTTCTTTCATCGCCGGGAAAATGATGTTCACAATTCGTACAAACGACAGATTTGGAGGCGTACCAACCAGCGTGGCAATTCCCCCGATGGATGCAGAGTAAGCAATTCCAAGCAACAGTCCGACAGAATATTTTTCCATTTTAATCTCCCCGAGACTTTCTTCCAGTTTCATAATAATGGAAAGTGCGATGGGTACCATCATCATTGCCGTTGCTGTATTCGACATCCACATCGATAAAAATGACGTAGCCAGCATAAATCCCATTAATATCCGGCCCGGGCTGACCCCGAAAGCGATCAGGATTTTCAGGGCAATCCGCCGGTGCAGGTTCCAGCGTTCCATGGCAAAAGCCATCAGGAAACCACCAATAAAAAGAAAAATCAGGTGATTGAAATACATGGCCGATACGGTTTTTCCGTCGACCACGCCGAAAAGCGGAAACAGGGCAACCGGAAGCAAGGCTGTTGCGGCCAGCGGTATGGCTTCGGTAATCCACCAAATTGCCATTAACAAAGCGATGGCAAAGGTATAAGTCACTTTTCGATTCGTTGGATCGAGATCGGCAAAAAGAATAATGAGAATGCTGATTATAGGCGCAACAATGAGGGCAACCGATTGTATTTTTGACGATTTGAGATTGGCAGGTTCAGTCATCGGATTCAGGTTTTGAATGTAACTTTCAAATGCAGGATTTAAATCAGAACGGTTAACTGCAACCGGAAAGGAATTATGGCTTCATTCCCATGGCCTCCACATAGCTTTCGTTTACCTTACAATTGTCGAACCGGCAATTTTCGAGATATTGAAGCATCACCTTTTTTACCATTTCCTGATCGGGGCGGGCTTTGCGTATTTCATCAAAACCGGTCCGTGGACTTTGGGTGAACTCAACAATTTTATCCCAGTTTTCAGGTCCGGCAATGTTCACCATCGAACTCGGGCGACCCATTTTTTTGTATGGCCAGTAGGTCCAGCCAATGTTGTTTTGTTCCATCAGGCGTGTCCAGGCACCAATCCACTGATCCGTATTTTCACCCGTTTCACCCATAAAGATTGGCAGATTTACCGAATCGCGAAAATTAACAAAATCCTGAATGTTGGCCTGCAAGGTGTCGCACCAGTACCGGTGACAGGTGTACATCAGTTTATCGTCAAACTTCGAATCGGTGAAAACCTTGAAATTGCTGTTCCACTGGGCGCCTCCCAATAAAACCAGGTGGTTTTTATCCACTTCACGGATGGCTGCCACTGCACGCTGGTAGAGCGGTTCAAGAGCAGCATTGAGTTTTTCTTTTTCGTCGCCAAAATAGGTCGCAATGGGTTCATTCAGTAAATCGTAACCCAGAATTACCGGTTCGTTCCGGTAATGAGCGGCTATCTTTTTCCAGATTTCAATAAACTGCAACTGACTGGCTTCACTGGTCATCAGCCAGGGGTAACCGTAACTATCGTCGATGTTGTCGCCCGTTTGTCCACCCGGCGCATCGTGCATGTCCAGAATCAGGTAAATTTCCGATTCGCGGCACCAGGCCACCAGGCTGTCGATGCGCTGAAATCCATCCTGATTGACTGATAGTCCCATATAATCTTCATCGGTAAACAACTTGTAATGAAATGGAATCCGGATGGTATTCATACCCGTTTTCCGGATATAGCGAATATCATCACGTGTGATGTAATTGTCTTTGAACTGTTTCCAGAACCAATTGGTGAAATCGGGACCAACCATTTCACGAAAAGCCTGATCGATCAATCGTGCTGAACTTGTTCGTTTAAATTCAAACATATACCCTTCAGGATTCAGCCAGTTGCCCAGATTGATACCTTGTATAAAGAATTTTTCACCATCAGGTGTTGTCAGATTTTGGCCGTCTATTTTAATAAATGCCTGTTGAACTGAAGAATCAGGTTTCGGTTGGGGTTTGCAGGCAAACAGGCTGATTACAATCAGGAAGCTGAAAAAAAGATTTTGTTTCATGGCAGACAAAGTTTTGGCTGGTTGATAATTCTGACCGAAAATAACAATAAAAAACAAAAAGACAGCCTCCTTATGAACAGAAAGCTGTCTTCAAATCCAAACGGATCAGGAAGGTGACTCAAAAAACCGGACCAGGTATTGCGGTCTTATTTCATCGTTCACTTATTTTTCAGATAATCATGGTCATGACAGAATGCGGCAAACTTGCCGTGGAAGCCGCTTTACCAGCGATACATAAGCGGAACGGCAGTTTTTCGCCGGATAAATTGAGTACAACGACCACAACTTTTCCGTTTGGATTGATAAAGGCTGTTGCCTGGATTTTATCACGGTTGGTTGAACAACTGATCCGTTTGGCTCCGGGTTCGATAAATTTTGAAAACTGTCCGATGTAATAATAGCTGTTGGTGTAAATCAGTTTACCAGTTTGAGTATCGGCATGATGTTGTAGCTGGTTTATTCGTACAGGCTCCCAAAGCCAACACTAAAATCAGAAGAGTGGTTTTAAACTTGTTCATGGTGGGTTATTTTGAAATTACTTCTGTCTCCCGGTTATTGCGTGCGAGATTGCAAGTTAGCAAATTGTGAGTTTCTTTAAACCAATTTTCAAATGTCTTTCAGGTCAGACCTGAAATATCTAACCATACCCGAATCTGGTGAAAAACCCTGATATGTAAGCCGTGACAACTGACTATCAGGGAGGGTTCCAGCTCACCGCCGGAGGCAATTACCTCATTTTTATTATTGGAAGGAATGAGCTGAATTCCGAAACAGATTAATTGTTTTTACTGGTACTTTCATGGAAGACTTGCCCCGTATTATTCGAATTCCAGTCCTCCAAAAAATTCAGGTTCATGGAAACTCGGCTTTTCAGTTTTGATTTTGGTCCACGAGACAAAATGTGGAACAGTCAGTTCGTCGCCACATTTGTAAAAGTTGCCACGCATTTTTGTTCCTGAAACTGGCGTTAATTCGTGTTTAAAGAATACTTCCCATGGAATTGCAACCGTGATTTGCCATTCCGTTTGGCCTTTTATCTCCGGAAAAGGTGAATCTCCGAGTGAAGAAATTCTCCGGATGGATGAAATCTGCTCTTCTGTAGCATATACTACCGGGTTTTCTTTTTTCCGGAATCCCATCAGGATTGTACCAATGCAGTTCATTTCGAGATTATAGTATTCATCATTTCCATCCGGCGAAAGAAAAAATTCCACACAACTGTCGGTCCAAACCCGGCCATTGCTATCGGTAATTTCGCCTTTAACAGACTGCTCTTTTACTTTGTATTGCAAAAAAAGCTCGGTTTCGTTCCAGCCAATCTGTACTGAAACATCCGGTTTGTATGGGAATTCCTCCCAATTCACCATTTCAAGCGAAAGTGGTGTAATTTCCAGATCGAGGGTCTCGGAGATTAATTCTAAAGGTGGTTCCTTAAAACCGTCAAGGATTTGTTTGACTTTCATGAAAGATTTGATTAGGCAACGTGACCGGCATCGATTTTTAGAACATAACCAAGTTTGTTCATTATATCAGTACATTCTTCCCAGAAAAGTCCAAATGTTTTTACATCAGCCAATCCAAGCCGGGCTAAAATATCTCGAACGACTTCCTGATCTTCACCTTGCACGTCACCTTCCATCATAGCATTTTCAGCCCAATCCACCAGTTCATTTAGTGTAGTTTTATGTTGCAGATAGCTCAACATATTAACTGCGATTTGTTGTTTTGTTATAATCATTGTTTCTCTATTTTTTTGTGTCCCATATCAATTGGATATTTCTCATGTACTTCCACCAGAATCCCCAATTCATTATAGATTTCCTGTCTAAAGGTTAAAGTTACCTCTTCGCTGTCAACTGTTTTGATGTATTTTGCCTTCCATCCTAGTCGTCCTTCAATTTCAAACCAATAAATTCGGCTCCCTTCTGTCAAATTGTCCCAGTTTGGAAATTTTTTCTCATTCTCTTTTCGTTTAGTGATATCCACACATTTAATATTTAATGGGTTGAATTTTCAAAATCTCCCAATATGCAAATTTAAAGAATCTATCTTATAAAAATACTTTGGTGTCTTATTTTTAAAATGTTAACAAACTAAATGCAGTTTAATTCCTTAATTCAGAAGCAATATTTAGCACAATCCTGCACATTTCATCGTATTGTTCCTCCATACTTGTTAGCAATTTATACTGTGCCAAAGTGCGCTGGTGATTGTGCTCCGGAGATTTGATTTTATAATAATTGTCGCCATCAATATAATCCATCAGAAAACGCAAAACCTGCTCGTAAGTAATGTATTTGGCTGAAAAAGCCAGGTATTCGAGTTCTTTCTTGTTCAGGAAACCGATTGTTTGCGATAAATATCCTTTAGTAAAACCTTCGAAGATGGCCAAATCGCAGGAAACAGCATCCAGATTCACATCATCTTCCTCTCCGGTATTGGTGTAAGAACGCATGGCATCGCCAAAATCGTTCAGACAGGTGCTGTTCAAAACGGTATCCAGATCGATCACGCACAGAACATCACCTTTCTGATCAAACAGGATGTTGTTTATTTTGGTATCATTGTGGGTAATTCGTGTTGGAATCTCACCGGTTTCAACCAGTTTCCAAAAATGAAGCATTTCATCGCGGCGGCTCTCAATCCAGCTGATTTCCTTTGCCAGTTTTGCTTTACGCCCAACCGGATCTTTTGCCAAAATGGTATCCCACTGATTAAACCGGTACCGGATATTGTGAAACCCTGGCAAAATATCAGTCATTGGTTCGTTCAGATCAGCTACCATGGATTGAAACATTCCAATCCCTTTCCCGCCTTGAAAAGCCAGTTCCGGAGTTTTAGCTGAGCTATAAGTTTTTGTATCGCCAATAAATACACAAACAGCCCAGAATTCATTTTCTTCATCTTCAAAGTACAACTTTCCGTCAAGCGCCGGGACAAGGGTCATTGCCTCACGCATCGGATCACCGTTTTTGGCAATTACTTTTGCTTTGATGTGTGTACAGACTTTTTGGATATTTTCCATCATGGCCGGAACGTTGGTGAAAATCCGCTTGTTTTTCCGTTGCATCAGGTAATTGGTAACCGAGGGTTCCCTGGTATAAATAATGAAAGTATCGTTAATAAAACCTTCACCCATTGGAACTACCTGATCAATGGTTCCTTCGAGTTGAAATTGAGCAGCTGCTTTTTCGAGATTCATTGGAATTGGTTTACTTTTTAGATAAAAAACAAAGATAGATTCCTTTTTAGAGTTCAAACTATGAATTTAATCCAATTTATAGTTGAGCGTCTCAAATTTCAGGATAAATTCTTTTAATATTTATTTAGGTACTATCAGTTGACGGGTTAAAAGTATGGACAAATTCATATTTATCATGGAGTTTTGTTCGCTTTGAACTTTTGATCCCGGAGAGTAATTGCAATCCTTGTATTTTTATTAAATTTGGACGTTCTGTACTAAATTGTATTCACGAATAATTAAACCAACAATGCTAAAAAAGTTTGGAAACTTCTTGCGTAAACGCCTTTTGCTCGTTTTATTCTTTTCATTTTTCATTGGAATACTGGCAACCATTTTAGGAAATCACGCCATCGAATATACTTCAACCGACGAATTTTGCGCCTCATGCCATGTTCACCCGCATGTTTTTACTTCATGGAAATTATCCACACATTTCGATAACAAAGGCGGAATCCAGGTGCATTGCGTCGATTGCCATTTACCACCGAAAGGTGAAGGATATTTGATCGAAAAAACCAAACTTGGTCTTTGGGATGTCTATCAGTATCTGTCCAAAGATTCAGCAGAGTTTAACTGGGAAGCCAAACGTACGGTGGAACAAGCCCCACATTTTACCTTTAAAGCTTCGTGTGTAAAATGCCATGCCAATTTATTCCCGCTTACCCTGAAAAAAGAAGGTCAGGATGCTCATTTGTATTATTCACAAAACGAAGCTACCCTGGAATGTACCAATTGTCACCTGAATGTCGGTCATTACGATCCGAATGCAAAGCATGCCAGCAATTCCGACTTTGGAAAAGGCTCGGGACTGAACAAAGTCGTTTATACTGAAGCAACCAAAGTTGATCAATTTGCCGGTTTTACGGAGAAAATTCCCGGATCGACTATTTCGTTTAACCTGATTGCCATACCGGGAGGAAAATTTAATATGGGAAGTCCCGAAAATGAACCTTACCGCCGATCGGATGAAGGACCGGTCAGGGAAGTGGAAGTCAGTCCTTTCTTCATGGCTGAGGTGGAAGTTACCTGGGATGAATTCCTGGTGTTCTACAGCCAAACGGGAAGAGAAGGACGCACAACCGACATCAAAAAAGCAGTTAAAACAGAAGCCAAAGGCGCCTCAGCTCCCGGAGAGGTTGATGCCATCAGCGGACCAACTCCACCTTACGGACAACCCGATCAGAACTGGGGTTTGGGAAGACGCCCGGCTATTACAATGCGTTTTGAAACTGCTGAAACATACTGTAAATGGTTATCCCAGGTAACCGGCAAAAAATACCGACTGCCGACTGAAGCTGAATGGGAATACGCCTGCCGTGCCGGTACACAGACACCTTATTTTTTCGAAGGGGATCCGAAAAAGTATTCGAAAGACCGGCTCTGGAATAAGTTATTTGGCGCCGATACCACCAACATCGACAGGTATGTGATTTATTCAGGAAACAGTATGGCTAAAACACAACTGCCCGATGCCGTAAAGCCCAATCCATTCGGGCTGAAAAATATGTTGGGCAACGTGGGTGAATTTTGTTCCGACTGGTATGCTCCTGATGCCTATACTTCGCTGATTGACGGCGTAAAAGACCCAAAAGGTCCGGCATCCGGAACTGAAAGGGTCATTCGCGGCGGATCATTTAAAAGCGCCCCAACCGAAGTCCGGTGTGCAGCCAGAGATTTCACCCAGGATGAAGCATGGATGAAGACTGACCCGCAGATTCCAAAAAGTATCTGGTGGTATTCGGATTGCAACATGGTTGGCTTCAGGGTCGTTTGTGAAGCAGATAAAATTACCGGCAAATAAACAAAGTTTATTTGCATACTTGAAAAAGTTATAATTAACTGAGAAGTTAGTATCTTAGGCCTTAGATTTGAAAATTAATAAACCAAACAAACCATGAGTGAATCAAATTTTTCAAGAAGAAAATTCCTGGCCAATGCTGCAGCAATCAGCGCAGTGGGTGTCATTGGTGTTAATGTACTGAGTTCTTGTTCAGGACCCAAAAAACCTGAATTGGCATTAAATTTACCACCTCTTTTGGAAACGGCGCCAGATGGCCCTCCCTTAAAAGTAGGTATTATTGGTTGTGGCGGTCGTGGTTCAGGTGCCATGATAAATTACCTTGATGCAGGTCCAAACCTGGTTATTCATGCCCTGGGTGACACGTTTAAGGATAACATTGAAGCCTGCCGTGGCAAGCTGAAAAAAGAAAAAAACATGGAAGTTGCCGATGAAAACGTATTTGTTGGATTCGACGCTTACGAAAAAGTACTTGATTCGGGTGTTGATGTAGTTATTCTGGCTACTCCTCCTCATTTCCGCCCGGCGCATTTTGAAGCTGCCGTTCAGGCCCGTAAACATGTATTTATGGAAAAACCAGTTGCTGTTGACCCGGTAGGTATCCGCTCGGTAATGGCTACAGCTAAAAAAGCCGAATCGCTCGGTCTGAAAATTGTCACCGGAACTCAGCGCCGTCACCAACTCGATTATATTGAAGTTTACAAACAGGTTATGGGTGGTGCAATTGGTGAAATTACTTCAGCAAACTGCTACTGGAATCAGAGTCAACTGTGGTATCGTAATCCTAAAGCTGAATGGTCTGAAATGGAATACATGATTCGCGACTGGGTCAACTGGTTATGGCTTTCGGGCGACCATATTGTTGAACAACACGTGCACAACCTGGATGTTATAACCTGGTTTACCGGGAAACATCCGGTCAAGGCTGTAGGTTTCGGTTCACGCCAACGTCGCGTTACCGGAGATCAGTACGACAATTTCAGTATTGATTTTGTCTATGACAACGGCATGCATATGCACAGTATGTGTCGTCAGATTAATGGTTGTACCAACAATGTTTCCGAATTTATCACGGGAACAAATGGTTCATCCAACTGCAAGGATAAAATCTGGGATGCGGCTGGTGTTGAAAAATTTGCATATGCCTATCCCCTTGACGATAAAGGACAACCCATGAAAAGCGTTAAAGTCAGTCCATACGTTCAGGAACACATTGACTGGGTAACCTGCATTCGTCAGAACATTGCCGTTAACGAAGCCGAACAGACTGCCATATCGAACATGACAGCCATTATGGGACGTATTTCCTCCTATACCGGGAAAGAAGTAACCTGGGACGAAATGATGAACTCTGATATGAAACTGGGTCCCGATACTTATGTGATGGGAACAGTCGGAATTGTAGATACGGCTCAGGTTGCCATACCTGGTGAAGAAAAGAAAGCATAAAACCAGGATTACATCAGCTTTGAATGTGGCTCGGTGGGCGATCCGATAATTACCTTGCCTGCCGCGGTAAAACTGATGCGCGATCAGTGGAAAAAAGCCTGATAAAAAGCGAAAAGTTTACCGTAAATCAAATCTTCTGTCAATCATTTACACGAACTAATCCATGTAATTTGATCTTGAGAGAATCATTTACAGCCCCGGATTCAAAAGGATCCGGGGTTTCTGTTTTAATGGACAGTTATTTTGATAAAATCCAAAATCGACTATGCAAAATATCCGATAAAAACTAAATATTCGATTTACAATTCAATCCGGTAATTGATCAGCATATTGCTTTCGCCACCCACAACCAGGTTATTCCAGCCATTGGCATCGTTAAATTTACCAACCACAAATCCGGTGTTTCCGTACAATGGGAAACCTCTCATCACACCGCCTTTTTTATCCAGCAGATAGATTTTATCGTCACCAACAACCACTCCAATTTTATTGATCCCCGGACTATACGAATAAATAACCGGAATTTCACTGATCATATCCGGGAATGAATGATCGAATATTTTTTTACCATCCGGAGCGAATACCGAGAGTTTTTTGTTTTCAGCAAAAATATATTCCGGCGAACCGTTTCCATCCAGGTCCTGAGCTAAAAAACGGTGCCCGGCCCCAAATTTACCCACTTCCCTGATTTCTGCCTGTCCGGTGAAATCCTGGATATGAATCCGGCCGGATTGATCAGTAGAAATTAACCCGGGATTTCCTTCGTTTATGAAATACACCGGATTACCGGAATGATCAAACTTAGCGGGCTCTAATTCACGGCTTTTGCCTTGCCTGTTTAGAAAATAAGTATTTTGCTGATCTGAAAATACGATGTAATCTTTATCGTCGACAACCATGTATTGGATTGGTTCTGAGACCGAATTTTCAGCTCCTTCAAAACTCCATTGAGGTACCAGTTTTCCATCGCGATCGAAAACATAAATTTTATGGTCTTCACCGGCAATCAGGAATCGGTATTCCTTGTTCTTTCCGTATTCGGCAACCGAAACAGCATTGGAAGCAATCGATTTCAGCGTAACCGGATATTTGCCCACCTTGCTTCCCGTCCTGTCAATCACGAACAGCTGGGTTTTGGTATTAAAAAGATACTGATATTTATTATTCCGGTAGATATCAATTTGATGAATATCAGAAATAATCTCCCCCAGAATATTGACCGTCCATAAAATGAGGCCATCCTTGCTGATCAGGTAAACATTGTTCAACTTATCGCGGACAATCAATTCACGATTCGGAATGTCCCTGTGATTCAACACCAACTTTGGCCGTTGAGCCAATGGAGCTTCCAGTTTGAGTTGCCAGACAGCCTGAGGTTCTTCTTTTACATTCGGATCATATTTCAGGTTTATCCGGTTTTTAATCATGTTATCCGAAACCGAAAACTGCCACGAAAAAGCGCTGTATTTGCGAATAATATCCTCATTTTCCGACAACATCGCAGCAATTTCAGGTTTAAAAAACTGCTCTTTTAACCTGAATATTTTTGGTATTTTAGCATACAGACTGAAATTCGGATTGCTCTGTGCCCCCTTTTGATAAACCTGGTAAATTGAATCATTGGCCATGGTTTTCCCTGTCACCAGACTTTGCAGGTAATTCTTTAAACCGGGCAGGTTATCGCCCCAGATCAGGTACTTTTCGTATACTACAAAGTACTCGCCATTAATATCAGAGAAGGCACGCCCAAAGAGCGATTCAGCCATGTTGCTGATTGGCAGGCGGTAAATATCGAATGTATTTTTACTGTCAGCGACATATTCGGTATGCAGCTTGTCCGGACCACCTTTTGTGGACCGACCGAATTCAGCAACTGCTTTGCCAAATCTATCTTCAGCATCGGATTGGCTGGTTAGTTCAGCAACAAAAAACCGGTTTTGGGAGGGATTTGATTTATTAATATTGGTATAAACTCCGGCAAACTGATTTCCTGCAATTTCCTTCATCAGTTTTACAGCCTCTGTATTTGTTTTTTTCCGGAACTCAATCAGGCACTTTTCACGGGGATAATACTGTCCGTTAGCTTTAATAAACGATTCATACTGATCGAGGAAGTTACTGGTATTTTTCAGGTTCAGGGCCACAAAGAAGGAGGCATTGGCCGGAATCACATTATCAATAGTCATTTTCTGAGCTTCCTGGTCCCGGAACGCATTCAGGTAATTATCGCTTGAATCTTTGGTAACACTGTATCCGTTAAATTCCATTTCCGCAGCATTTACCGAAAGGTCAAGTTCTGTCCAATTGGAATAGGAAGCCATCTGGATGATTGTTTTCTTTATTTCCGGAGAAACCAGTTTGGTCAAAATTTGATGAATCGTCAGATGGTTGATAAAGATATTAACCATTGCGGTTTCCTCAATGGTTTTGTATACCTCAGTAAATTCATGATTACCCAGCAGGTTTTGCGAATTGGAATGACGAATAGCGTCTTCAATCAGTATAAAATCTTCGCTGGCGATAAAAATATCGTTTGCGCAGGCAAAATAAAAATTTAAATCGGCCGATTTGACATTGAATATGGTGGTGTTCTCGTAGTTTTTTTTGGTAATCGTATAGGCCGGACCTAAATCGAGCGATACAATCTGCGCCGCTGAATTCGATTCATCCTGATTGTTGAGCTGAACCAGATATAGATTGGTAAGTTGGTTTTTACCGGTTGGATTAACTGAAATAATGATGGATTTACTTTTCAAAAGTTTACTTAATCCGGAATGACTGCCCACAAAATCCCTAAACCGGCTGATCGTTGAAAAAAGATCGTCAAACTCCTGAATCCCTTTGAATTGAGCAAAAACAGAATGTTCTCCCTGCAAGGCACTAAAAAATCCTTCCTGGTTCTTGACTTCAATCACCAGGGGGCTTTTCTGGGGAACAGCCTTAAATGCCGGATTCTGTTTGGTCGAAAATGTCTGGATGTCAGGATATTCAGACTTAACCGGAAAGTACTTTATGCCTAAAAAAGCTGCAGCTGCAACCAGCAATATAATTCCTGAAATAACGATAACTTTTCGCATAAAGAGTAAAAATTTGATCCTATTGTTGTTTAACCTCCGAAGCATCTACAATTTTGTACAACTTATCGGATTTCCGGATTTTTGTATCGACCGGAATCGATATATATGAACCTTTTGGAGCTTCCTCAACCGATACTTTATCAAGCTGAATTTCTTTCACGAAGGTTTTCACCAGACCGGTTGTAGGTCCGATAATGTAAATCTCATCGCCAACTTTTAAGGGTCCGGTCTCCAGCTTGAATTCGGCAACCTGAAGGTTCGAAAAATAATTCAGTCCCTTACCGACATAGACTTTCCGGTGGCTGGCCAGTGATCCGTAATTTTTGCTCCATTCGCCCAAATGCTGCCCGAGGTAATATCCATCCCAAAAACCACGATTGAACACACTGGCAAGCCTTTGATTCCAATCCGCAATTTTTTCATCGGTAAATGTTTCGTCGAAATACGACTGAACAGCTTCCCGGTAACATTCCACCACGGTATACACATATTCGGGAGAACGCGCCCGGCCTTCAATTTTCAGCACCGATACACCTGAGTCCAGTAATTTATTCAGGAAATGAATGGTTTTCAGATCCTTTGGCGACATAATGTATTCATTGTCGATCTCCAGTTCGGCCCCTGTTTCCTTATCGGTTACAAGATATGCCCTGCGGCACGATTGCATGCAACTGCCACGGTTAGCCGATGAGTTCATCTCGTGAAGACTCAGGTAACATTTGCCGGAAACAGCCATACATAAAGCTCCGTGAACAAACATTTCGAGCCTGACCAGTTTCCCGGATGGTCCGGTAATGTTTTGCTCCCTGATTTGACGTGAGATTTCCCAAACCCGGCCGACATTCATCTCACGGGCCAGCACCACCACGTCAGCAAATTGGGCGTAAAACCTTACCGCTTCAATGTTCGTGATATTCACCTGGGTGGAAATATGTACCTCTACACCCATCTGCCGGGCATACATGATGGCCGAAATATCGGAAGCGATGATGGCCGAAACACCGGCCTCTTTGGCGGCATCGATAAGCCGGTGAAGTTGATCAAGCTCGGTGTCAAATACGACCACATTAACAGTCAAATATGTTTTTACACCTTTAGAATGAGCGGTTTCAGTAATTTTCTTTAAATCCTCAATGGTAAAATTGTTCGACGACCTTGCACGCATATTCAATTGCTCCACGCCAAAATACACCGATCCGGCACCTGCCTGAATGGCTGCAATGAGCGATTCGTAGGAACCGACCGGAGCCATTATCTCAACTTCATCTCTTCTCATATCTTCAAAAAATATTGAACTGCAAATTTAGTCTTTATTTTGTCTGGGTTTACAGCAATATAAATTGTGTACTCATTTAAGCGATATACATAAAATGTGCATACACAATAACCGGGTTCAAATGCACCATTGGATTTCAGCCCGGTTTAAAGCAAAAAAAATGCGGCCTTGCCGGAAGCCGCATCTTAAGTTAAAAGAAGAATTGCGAATTGATTAATCAACATTCACGTTGTAAGTATAGTCGTTGCTTTCTCCGGAAAGGATTACCGAATAAGCGCCTCTTTCAAGTTTTGAAAGATCAAATCCTTCACTGACATTGAATTGATTACCGATTTTTTTTGAATAGACCAGCTGATTACCGGTATATAAATTCAGCTTCAGATTTTCTTCCTGAAAATTCAGGAAAGAAAGCTTTAAGACTCCATTTTTATACCCAAAATATGGTTCCATTAAGCTTTTTTCTTTTCCTACGACAATGTTTTGACTTTCAATTTTGAAAGAACGTTCGGTAGTCATCCCATCAATTGAAACTGACAATCTGTAGTCACCGGTCAAGAGGTTGGAGAAATCAAAAACTTTACGGTAATCCCTGGAGTCGGCATTGGTCTCTTTGTAGTATACAATTTCATTTTTATCATTTTCGATGCTGATCTTGAAATTTGCGGCAACAGTATTTGAGATTGCGACCACCGCTTTTTCTGATGTCAGCGGAAGGATGTTAACTTTTAAGTTTCCTGCTGCCATTAAAGTGTTCGCAAATGCTACAAATGCAAACAACATTGTTACTTTTGAAATCGATTTAATTGTTTTCATGTTTTCCTTGTTTTATTTTCACTACAAATATACATGTTTTGCAACACATATGCTGAACAACATACATTAACGATGCATTATCCTTTTGTTAACGAAATCAGCCAATATTAAAACAATGTGAACATAAAATTACAGGGAATTGATTTACTGTTATTTACAATTTTTACAGAAACGGATACAACAACAAATACATGAATATTGAGATCCTGCAATTGCTTGAAGGAGCGCGGAAAGCTCAGGGGTTAACAGTTATCATCGATGTTTTCAGGGCCTTTTCAACTGCCTGTTATGCATTTGCCGGAGGTATCGAACGGATCTATCCTGTTGGTGATCTGGAGAAAGCCTATCAACTGAAACTTCAAAATCCCGGATTTATTCTGGTTGGTGAACGTGATGAACAAAAACCTGAAGGATTCGACTTCGGAAACTCGCCTTCCCAAATCAAAACAGCCGATCTGACCGGGAAAACCATGGTGCACACCACCAGTTCGGGTACCCAGGGAATAGCCAATGCCAGCGGTGCTGATGAAATCCTCACCGGAAGTTTTGTGAATGCAAAGGCCATCGTTGAATACATCAGGAAGCAAAATCCGGAAAAAGTTTCGCTGGTGTGCATGGGTTACAGTTGCCGGTATCCAACCGACGAAGACACACTTTTGGCCGTATATCTGAAGAATGAGCTCGAAGGCAGGTCGAATGATTTTCCTGAAATGGTAGAAAAAATACGAAAAGGTGATGGTGCACGTTTTTTTGCTCCTGAGAAACAGGAATGGGCTCCGGCAGCTGATTTCGACCTCTGTCTTTCCTTAAACCGTTTCAACTTTGTTCTTAGGGTTGAGCAGGACAATGGATTAAACTATTTACAAAAGGTTGTTCTCTGATCACATGTTTTTGATTAAACCGACTATCTATTCATATAACTATGAAAACATACAATTTTGACGAACTGATTAACCGTACAAATACCAACAGCGTTAAATACGATGGCCGGAAAGCTTTCTTCGGAAATGCTGAGATTCTGCCGCTTTGGGTGGCTGACATGGATTTTAAAACGCCTGATTTTATCGTGGAGGCCATTCGGGAACGTACCGGTCACGAACTGTTTGGTTATACTTTTCGTTCAGAATCGTATACCCAATCAATTGTCAGCTGGCTCAAACGACGTCACGGTTGGGAAATTAAACCGGAATGGATTTCGTTTAGTCCGGGAGTGGTTGCGGGATTAACGCTTGCAATTGAAGCCTTTTCGAAGCCGGGAGATGGGGTAATTATCCAGCCTCCCGTGTATTTTCCGTTTTTTGATTCCGTAAAAGGAACCGGCCGTGAATTAATCGAAAATCCGCTTCAGCTCAAAAATGGCCGTTATTATTTTGATTTGGATGATCTGAAGAAGAAAATTACTCCGAATACCAGGCTGTTGCTGTTGAGTAATCCGCACAATCCGGGAGGAATGGCCTGGAACAGGGATGAATTAAGTCAACTTGCCCTAATTTGTCTCGAAAATAACATTCTGATTATTTCCGACGAAATCCACTCCGATTTAATTTTTGAAAATTTTACACATACGCCATTGGCTGGTATTTCGGGCGAAATTGCTCAAAACTGTATTGTATGTATGGCTCCCAGCAAAACATTCAACACCGCAGGTTTGACCACTTCGTTTCTGGTCATACCCAATAAACGGCATTTAGTTGCTTACGAACGAGTCATGCGGCTTCCGCATTTGCA
>JBBSBP010000096.1:0-19306 GCA_038251165.1 Bacteroidales bacterium
AAGATTCTTGGGGTGGATGTCCGCATCAGTAAGGCCGTTTCTAACCTGAACATGCCCGTACTCTTAATGCGTGGAATTTTAGTTCTCCATTTTTTTCGTATGAAATATGGATTAAACGAACGCTCAATTTTACTCTAATGATTAAAGAATCCACCCTCTAAGAAGGTGGATTCTTTAATCAAAGATATCTGGAATGAATGTGTTCGCCTCAAACAACAAATCGCACCCTTTGTTTCTAAAAATGGTGTGCTTTTTACCCTGGCCAATGCTTTCGACAATATTCAGAATCTGGGTATGTCCTACATTTCGCGTGAATACCAGAAACAAAGCCTGCTCACATTCATGGTGGAAATACTAAACTGGATCGTGGACAAAGTAGAAGACTGCTATTACCCTCTGGACAGTCAACAGCATATTTATTACGACGCTTATAACGATGACTTTATAAGGGGTCTTGCCGAAAACAGCAACTGGAATGCCGACCTGCTGTCGCATCCCGATTGCCGTTTTGACCTGGACTGCGACCCCAACCGACCACTTGAAATCGTGCCCGATTGGGGTGCCAAAATCAATCTTTTTTCGATAGGTCAAGAACGAAACTATAATTTTGTCACCAAAATAGTGGAACCTGTTGATTGTGTTATCAAAGAGTTCCACCTTAAACCACAGGATGCACACAACGTGCCGGTGGACGATCTTGTCGATATGTTTTGTGATTATTATAAGGAACATTCAAACCGTACACTTTTTTATTTTCGTGACCGCTACGGCGACCACCGTCAGCCCAATGTGAAAAAATCAAAACCCTATAACGAACAAGCCATTGAAAGGCTTGAAAAAAGAGGATGGCATGTTACCGCACTTGTTCACAAAGGCATGGAACCACCACAACATGATAAATACCTTTTATGGTTAAATATTCTCAAAGGTAACGATCCGAAATATCCCAAAGTTATCTTCAATGGTAAAAACTGCAAATACACCATTATATCGATGAACAATACCAGGGTAATGGAGAAAGACGGAAAGTTTACCAAGGATAAATCTTCTGAACGCAAAGACTCCATTTTACCAGAAGAAGCAACACATTTTGGTGATGCTGTGGATAAACGTATCTGGACAAAATATGGAGCAATCACCTTTTTGCGACATTTCCCAAAGCGCATCGATGACACATCCTCCCATTCAGCCAAACGGACTGAATGAGTTCATCGACAATAAATTATGTCTAAATGCCTTTTCAGGCTGATTGGATGTTCCAATCAATAATTGAGGCTGCAAACCATGATTGTCGGTATGTGACAGGTCTGGGCTAAAAAACCAGGTATCCTTTTCACCTTTCGTCATGCGCAAAGCTATTCCCCCGTGATTAATATCTTTAATAAACTTCGAGTCAACAGAAATTTGAAAGGGTTGAAACGGATGCGAAAAGCGAATATCAAACTGTCCTATTTCGACCCCGCTGTCGGGTAAATAAGCTAAAATGGTCACTTTTTTTCTGAAATCGATTGCCGAAGTCAGACGAAACAACAGCGGTTCTGTCAAACTTTTTATTTCAGGAAACCGCAATACAACCGCTTCCCTGTATTCAGAAGAAGCTGGAATGGGGAAAGCTTTCCATCCCGAAGGAATCCTTTTTTCTTTTGGGAAAGCAACGTCAGGATTTTTGACCTCTGAAGCAATTATTCTTAAATATTGCCCTTTTGCTTTTACATACATCCCTACTGCAATAGAAGGCATAACATATAATGCCCCAATACTGAGAGCAATTTGCCTAATAAATTTTCTACGTTGAACTATCGATATAAAGAGTTTTAATTTTGTATTAAAAATAACTATTCTAAACAGACACTTTACTTCTTTGTAATTTAACATCAAGTGTTGCAGTGTTTTTTAGCCTGAACGCTAACGACCATTTTCTCCTGATTTTTCTATAACAACCCCATCATAGTACACCGACAAATTCAACTTTTAAAAATTTTAAAAAAGATGAAAAAATATACTTATCTCCATAAGGTATAACAGACAAAATGAAACAACCATTTTCACCAAGCTTATTGTCAGGAATATCGCCTTTACGAAAATTTAATCGGGGATGCTCATTTGGCGGAATAGGGATTTTCAATCCCTTACCTTCGCGTTCGGTGAGTGGTGGGTAAACAATATCAATTATATCTTTTTTTTCGGTGGGCGAAGTAGTGAGTTGCTGACCAAATAAAGTGCAGGGAAAAAGTATAATTGCCGCAATGCAAACAACTAAATGATGATTTAATTTTTCCCTTAGAATTTAATTTTTTTTTAACGGTTATGAAGCTTGCATAAAAATATTCATTGAATGCTCAAAATCTGATTCATTTCTGTTTGTTATTTTTCGTATTATTACCACTTTTCGACTCGTTTAATAATATCAGGCTGAATGTCAGGATCGGCCGCAATACACAACAATAAGCCTTTTGGATCCATAGCTCCAATAAATTCTTCAAGTTCGCTTACCTGAACATCAACAACCACTGATTTTCCTGCTGCCTGAATTTTCTTGATAAAAGGAACCCATTGCATAATTGGGAAATCATCACCAACGCCTTGCACCCATTGTATCGCATTAATTTCAGGCATTGCCAAAATATGATCGACATGGTTGGCTACTCCTTTACCGTCGAGATGAAAAACATTGTGCGTCATTATTTTTACTTCTTCCTGAATAACAGGCAAGACAAACTCTTCAAACTGTTCAGGAGAAATCATTGTTGAAAAATCGCAGCTCGGTATATGCATTTTCCCAAACGATGGAATACCCATCCAAGCCACGGATAATTGATCATGCTTTTTTAGTATGGCATCAAAATGATTGAAGATAAAACCAAAATCACGTGAGGACAATTCAATGAGCCTTTTAACCTCATCAGGTTCAAGCAAAAAATCCATACATAGTTGCTGCGGATCGCGAAAGGCAGCAGCACAATCCAGGCCCGGATGCAAATCGGTATAGCCAACCATGTATTTCCCTTTGCATCGTTCAAGGGCGGCATAAGTCATTTCTTCAATCTTCCTGAAATAAGGATTATTCAGATCAAGTTTTGTCTTGTCCATTTGTGTCCAATCATGTATGTTTGGCTTTGAATAGGAGGTAACTTCTTTGTATTCGAGCTCGACACCATAAAAAGCGGTATAAACTTCAGGCCCTAGATTTGGCCAGAATATAGGAAATGTCTCAGCATTAAAGACCGAATGTTTCAATTGGTGTTCAAACAATTCCAGCTGATATTCCGTGTCCCACCAACGGTCTTTCAAACTAGGCCATGATCTACCCTTTAACATGTGTGCTTCACTGTATTCAGCATTGTGCGCGGCAAAACGAATTGGTACCCGGTCGATCATTTCCTGATTGTACCACGCATAGATGCGTTTCATACACTGATTAAAATCCGGTTTTTGCTCTAATTCAACATTCCACCATGCTTCGTTTGATTCCATAAGTAAATTTTTACATTTCGTTATTAATGCTAATTCATTAATTGCAATAGATTGCCTTCTGTATAACCTTTTCCTCCAAAATTAGCTTTTCAGTTGGCTGCCCTCCGCCTACTGAAACTTTCACCTCGCCTCTCACCGGAACAGATTTTCCATCATAGTCAACTCCTGACAATTCGACGGAGCACAAACGAAAAGACAAAAGTTTTGTTTCACCTGCCTTTAGATGAATTCGTTGAAAACCCTTTAATGCACAAATTGGTGTTTTAAAACTATCACTCTTATGTGAAACATAAAGCTGCACCACTTCATCACCATCTATTTTCCCGGTGTTTGTAACATTTACTTTCACATTGAGATCTGAATTTTCCATCAGAATATCTGGCAATTCGAGATTGGTATATTTGAAGGATGTATAACTCAAGCCAAAACCAAACGGATATAAAGGTTCGCCTTTAAAATAGCGGTAAGTGCGGTTTTCCATGCTGTAATCTTCGAAATCGGGAAGGTCGATAACACTTTTGTAAAAGGTAACGGGTAATCGTCCGGCCGGATTGTAATCGCCAAATAAAACATCGGCAATGGCTTCGCCTCCAGCCTGTCCGCCATACCATGCCTGAAGGATGGCCGGAATATTGGAAGCTTCCCATTCAAACCCAATGGCGCTGCCCGACATGTTCACAAAAACAACCGGTTTGCCGGTAGCTTTCAGTGCTTTCAATAGTTCAGTCTGTATTTTCGGAAGTTCAATATTTGTGCGGTCGCCTCCTTTAAAACCTTCAATTTCAACAGGCATATCCTCGCCTTCCAATTTTGCTGAAATACCACCTGCAAAAATGATCACATCGGCATCTTTCACATGTGATGCAATAGTTGCCGGACTGGCAGTTTCAAAATATCCCATATCAAATTGCACTTCAGCATTATCTGCATTTTGCCAGTATTCAATCACAACCTGATAGGCTTTGCCATTCTCAGCATCGAAAGAATAATATCCTCCTTTGATGTCGGCTTCAATGCGTTTTTCACCGTCAATCAATAAACGGCTCCGGTCGTCGCCCCTTAATTCAAAAGTTACTTCACCTGTTTTTTCAGGAGTAAATGTACTGGTAAACCGAACGCCCAAATCTCTGGCAATCAAACCTTCGGAAATCTGTTCGCCATCGCCCCAGCGGTAATCGATATTTTTTTCCAGACGAGTAAGCAGTGGAGCTCCTTCAAATTTGGCATTGTTGAAATATTCAGCCTGAAAACCTTCCTTCCCATCGAACTTAAACCAGCTTTTCTGATAGTTGGGTTTGAAGACCTTGTTATCAATCAGATTTATTCCTTTTTCGTAAATAACAGCATTGCCAACTTTTTGCCGAATACCCTCAAGAACAGTTGTCACCTTGCTGGGATATCCATAATAATTGGCCAACAACACTGATTCGTCGTCAGCATTTGGTCCTACAACAGCTATCTTTTTGAGCGACTTGCTTAGTGGCAGCAAATTGTCTTCGTTTTTAAGCAGGACCATAGATTGCCTTGCCATTTTCAGTGCCAGCTTTTTGTGGGCATCACATTCTAATACCGAAACATTCGTTTTTGAAAATGGAACTAATTCATCCGGATCGAACATGCCCAAACGAAGACGGATCATAAAAAGCCTCTTTAGCGATACATCCAGTTGCTGTTCTTTTATAAGACCTTCTTCCAAAGATTTCTTTAATGCCACGTAAGTTGGCTTTCCGGAACATTCGCAATCAGTGCCATGTAGCACGGCATCGGCGGCGGCACTTTCGGCATTGGGGTGTGTTTTGTGTGTGCGCCAAAAATGAGAGATGCCACCACAATCAGAAGTCACATATCCGGTAAAGCCCCATTGGTTGCGTAAGATGTCCATCATTAGCTTATCACTGCCGCAACAAGGTTGTCCATCAAAACGATTGTATGCACACATTACCCCACTCACGTTGGCATCAACTACCAAATCGCGAAATGCGGGCAGGTAAGTGTCCCACAGATCGTAATCAGATACCTCTGCATTGAAGGTACTTCGATTCCATTCCGGACCACTATGCACAGCAAAATGTTTGGCACATGCCGACGCTTTCAGATATTTTGAATCGTCTCCTTGTAGTCCCGTAACGAAAGCTTTTCCCATGCTTCCAGTAAGAAAAGGGTCTTCACCATATGTTTCCTGCCCCCGACCCCAACGCGGATCACGAAATATATTAATGTTTGGTGTCCAGTATGTCAAGCCCAGGTAGATTCCGGTTTTTCCTTTTTTTCTTGAATCGTTAAAAATAGCCCGGCCCTCTTCAGCACAATAATCGGCCATTTGGTGAAGCGACTCAAGATCCCAGGTCGCGGCCATTCCAATTGCCTGCGGATAAGAAGTCACGTGGTACGGACTTCGGGCTACTCCATGCAATGATTCGTTCCACCAGTTGTAGGCAGAAATTCCCAGTCGGTCAATTGCCGGTGAGTTGTTTACCATCTGGCTTATTTTTTCATCAACCGTCAAAAGGGAGACTATATTTTCTGCACGCTCCTCAAACGAAAGAGCTGGATTTTGAAACGGAAACTGATAAGTTGTTTTCTGAGTACAGGATAATACGAATACAAAGAAAGAAGAGACTATCAATTGCATAGTCAATGTTGAGAACATTTTTGCTTTCATTACTAATCAGGTTTTACTTTTTTAACCTAAAGGCCTATTTTGATTTTATATATTTATCCAGATCAAATAAGAAAATTCCTTTTCCCTGACCTGGCTGACTCACATTATATCCAAACTGTATAGCGATGGTTTTTCCGTCAGGACTTACAACAGGATTATCACTGTGGCATCCAGGATATTTATTTGACCATTCGGGCCTTTGTCCCCATTCCAGAAGGACGGATAAGTAGGGAGGCATATCTTTTTTGATCTTTTGGATCATCGATTCCTGTGAAAAAACGATTACATTTTGGAATACCATCAATACCAAAATCAAATAACATTTCATTTTTATATCTCCATGATTAATTAATGATTTTCATTATTAACCGACTAACTTTAAAAGTCGATATTTTTGTTTGTTAACTATTTGATATTCAATTATTATATTTTAATTTTCAAAATTAAGCCCTCTTTTTTATCCTGACAATGGAAACAGGCTATGGCTGTAATCTATTGTTTTTCGGTACTTGTCATAGAACCTTTTCGAGTTTTTTAGCAATTCTTCAAGATTGAGATAGCTAAGTAAATGTTGCCTTACTAAGCTGGCGATGGTTGAGAACGCCTTTTTCGTTTCAGTTTTTCGTTGTAATACTGTCAGTAAAAGCTGTGCAATGAACGTACACTAAATTTGTATTCGGATTTCATTCTCACTTTCACCATAAAAGCAATGCAATTGAAAGTTCTGCTTCATTTTCTTGAACAATTCCATCTGCCAGCGTTGCATGTAAATATTGGCAATATCCTGAGCTGAGAGTACCATGTTGTTGGAGATGAAAACATAGACCCGCCCTTTTTCATCCTGATAGGTAATCCGGTGCAACAGGAGTTTGCGTGGCTCTTTATCGTGTTTGTTTTCTTTGTAGCTCAACAGAATTTGTTCTTCGTTCAAAACCCCGACGACTTTTTCCTGAAACGTTCAACTTTGATTACATAAGCAATTTTTGGGTTGATTGTACTCATTTTTAAGGTATCATTTTCCTTTAAATTGAAAATTGATACCTGCGAATATAAAAACGACGCAATACATGTGACCTATAATTGCCAATAACCATCTAAGTTTAACTCCTAACTCCGCAATATTTACCCCTTCTAAATGAAAAAATATTGGAACAATACTTGTTTGTTCCAATATTTTTGTGTTTTGAAGCAATCGAATTAATTACTTTATGTATTTACCTGAATGGGTTCAATAAAGAGCAAAAGACAGAGATTAAGATTATTAAAGGTGCGTTTTATAAGGGATAGATTCGACACACATTCCAACATTTTCTGAAACTCTGTAGATTAGGGAACAAAATTCTCCCAAAGCTTTTCCACCATGGCAGGTTTGGGAACAAAGTTGAACTTTTCATTGTCTTCCTCAAACTGGGCGTATATCGATTTCTCCGGATTGATTCCAAACTCAGTGTAAATGCGGGGCGATTTTTCAATCAATCTGCATGGCTTGTATGCAGGATTTGCATTCCAGGTAATCTGATTGTTTTCATCCAAAATCGGGAACCAAGCCAGGCCTTTGTGCGTCCGTACTTCGTCGTAATCAAATCCATACTCCCTGTCGCACCATGCACCGAAAGTTAATGGTTCGTAGGCATTGGCACTGATGGTGGCATGTGCCCAAAAAGGAGGAACAATCACCACTTCTCCCGCCACAGCCCTTACTGCAAAACATCGTCCCGGGTTATCACCGGCCGATTCCTGCATGTAAATAATGGCCTCTCCCGACCATATTTCGTAAACCTCTGGTGTTGACCAACCACCGGCAAATGCCGACTGCTTGTGGATATGTCCCTGACTGCGCACAGGCTCTTCACCTATACGTCCGGCTGCATAGGTTACCGCACCGTAAAGCAAGTGCAGCACCTCCAGTTTCTTTCGATGGATTTGCTTACCCACATCCATGGCAATGGAATATACAATCTCCGGCCCGTCGCTATCGGGGTTGGCCAAACTTTTGCGGATAGAATCCAACGTGCGGTTTTCCACCACCGGTCCGAAACAATCGGAACCGTACTCAAAACCTAATTTTCCTTTTGTCGGGAATACATTTAACCCGTTATTAAATACATTATCCATAGAAATATTTTCAAAACTTTCAAACAATAACACTCATAACTAATTGATTTCTATCAGCTCCAATCTGTTGGTTTCCTTTACATACATTTTTCTAAAATCTCACATATGCTTTTAACGTTCCACATTTCTGGCCCTCGCCTGCTCCATAAGGGCGAATGGTATATGCCCCAACTTTGGCCGGAACGATAAACACTTCGGCATAATGTACCACAAATGGATCAAAAGCATTGGCCGGGCTTTCAACAATTACTTCATCACCTTCAACCAGGCAAATCACCTGAACGCCGCCATTGGTATGGTGTTTGGTCTTTTTGGTGAACCAATGCCGGCGGGTTTCAATAAACTCGCGCTCGTGCAAACCGGTGCGTTCTTCCACCCAGCCGTCACCTTCTGCAACTATCTGAATATTATTGACCAGATTTTGGCGGGTCCATTCAGTAGTGCGATCCCATTGAATATTCTTTTTGCCGTGCTCAATATTGATTGGCCGTGGTTTGCCATCCATTCCCAAACGTCCCCAATCCCAAAGTTTGAAAGTAAAAATGTAGGGAGTGGCACTGATTTCGAGCACCATGCTGCTTTTTCCTGAACAATGAATGGTTCCGGCTGGGATCAGAACATGATCATGTTTTTTCATTGGCCAGGTTTGCACGTGTTTTTCAGCATTGAATGGTTTTCCTCCAGCCTGCGCTTCTTCCAAATCCGCCAGCATTTTTTCCGGATTAACTCCTTCTCGTAAACCGAGATAAACAATGGCGTCATCTTCCACCTCCATCATGTAATAACTTTCGTCCTGCGTATAATGCAATCCGAATTTTTCCTGAATGTATTCCGTCAACGGGTGAACCTGCAGGCTTAAATGGCCACCCTCCATGGTATCCAGAAAGTCGAAACGAATCGGGAACTCATCCCCAAACCGCCCGTGAACCGGATCGCCCATCAGTTCACGTGGATGACGGAACACCAGATTGATCGACGGAATCTCGATAACATCTTCGCCAAACTTCAGCAACAGACTATTTTCTTCCGGAACGCAGTTGAAACACCATGCATAATTTGGAGCCGATGGGTCGAGGTTACAAACCTCTTTCATCCACTGACCACCCCATGGGCCGGGATCGAAAAACGGTACTACGCTAAACGGGCGGTTGGCCGCAATTTCCAGTCCTTCCAAAATCGCCTTGCCCTCAACCATTTTTGGCTGACCAATTATGTTGGTGTCGAGCAGAAAATCCCATTTATCGAACAAGGTCTTTTTCAGGCGGTCGCAAACCCTCCAGTCGACAAAAAAGCCTTGTTTATAAAGCAACATCCAATCGGCAGTATCGCGGTTTTTCACACCAAGGTTATCAACCAAGTGTTGGCGCATCCGCAGTTGAATTTCCCATCGCGCCATATCGGCATAAATCAGGAAAGCCTCCCCTAAATCCCCTCCCAAGGAGGGGACTTTTGGGCGCAGCAAGCTCGCACCTGATCCATAAATTACAATTGTTCCTTCTTCTGTTGAAGCAATTTCCATCTGAATGGCTTTTACTTTTTCGGGATCGAAAAAAGTTTCCATCGTCAACCTTGTGAGAAATCCAAAAATGCGGTCGTTAGTCACATCAGGAAAAACAAGCTCTTTGATATCGTCTTCGGGCAGCATATAATCTTCTGCGAGAATAAAACGATCACATTTTAGTCCGGATTTCAGATTCAAAATCAGTTCTTCGTGAATTACCCCCTGATAGGTTTCGATCACAACCAGTTTTTTTGAATGGCTGATTTTTGCTATTTCTTTGTTTAATCTGGTGCAAATATCTTCCCAGCCATTATCAACTTTATATGACTTATTTTTCACCTCCACAACTGGAAGGTTTGTAAATTTCGAGGGTTTATTTAAGTACCTTTTGTTCATTTTTTATTTTATTTCAAATTCGCGTATACTTTTTACTAATTCGCCTTTGTAGTTGATCTCGGCTTCCATACGGCAAATACCATTTTTATCAGGAATGATTACCGGGATTTCAATGATCTTTTTGCCAAGGCTACTCAACTGATAAGGAACAGACTGATTCATAATCAGTACGTTGCCGATATACAAATTCAGTTTGACCGAATCTTCCACACTCTCGTACGTATCGTTGATCAAATGTACCGGAACGATAAATTTTTGTCCCTTTTGCAACGATTTTTCCCAGAATTCAAGCATTAGTCCTACCGGTGAAAATGCCGGTTTCACATACTGGTAAAAGTGGGGTTCGTAGGTAAGATCTATGATGTTGGTAAAATTATCGCTGGTTTGTCCGCGAGGATATTCTGGACGCGAGTACCCCAATCCGCAAAAATGCATTACCGCAGCCGCTTTGCGATGTGCCCGCCAGAATTCGGTTAAAATGCCAAGGTTTTTCGCATATACTTCCAGTCGTTTCTCAGGCGTATCTGCTTCAGGAAACACATTTTCATAAACCTTATCTGTCAGTGTAGTGGTGGTTCCATTCCGGTTAAGCCAAATCCAGCCATATTCATTCAAAATAATAGCCTTGTTATCGTACCTTTTTCCATCTGGCAAAGGAGTAAAGACGTTGGGATCATTTCCGGGGACCAAAGGCGAAGCCAGTAATTCTTTAAGGTACCCCTCTGCTGTTGGCAACTGTTTTTGGTATCTGTAAAAAAGGTAGGGATGCGCTTCAATAATATCCTGTTGAGCTGCTGGTGCAGCCCAGCCGTTGTCCCATGGACGGTGTGACCAATCCAATTCGCGAACCATCTGAATGGCCTTCCCAGTTGTGTCGTTAACCGACTCGTTTTGCGCATCCCAAACTACTACACAAGGATGATTCCAGCGTTCGCGCATCCAATTACGATATTCCTCGGCAAGTTGTTTCGAAGTTATTCCTTTCAGAATCTTTTTAAATCCACTTTTCCCTGTCCATAAGGGATATTCATCCTGAATGAGGAAGCCAACACTATCGGCGATTTCGTACCATCTTTCGGGCGGGAACCCAATGCAATAGCGGATACTGTTCCAGTGCATTTCCTGAAAACGGTCGTGCAGTTTAGTGGTCCATTTGGTATCCCAAGGCAAACCTTTACGATCGGGGTCTTCGAAAAACCTAAAAATGCATACATTGGTCCCGCGCAGGTAATAGGGTTTTCCATTGAGAAGAAAAACGCCACTGTCTTTGCTGGTTTCGAAAGTGCGCATTCCGAAACGGGTTTTGGTATTGTCGCCTGAAGTGGAAAGTTTCAGATCGTACAAAAACGGGGTTTCAGGAGTCCACAACTGGCAGTTGTTCATGTCGATATTAAAGTCGATGACCTGAATTGCCTTTTCTCCATTTTTCTCGCCGGAAAAAGAACCGTTGGCAATTACTTTTCCTGAAACCGCCTCGCATACCGTATAATCAACAGAAAGATCGGCATCGTTTCCGGGAAGTAATTCGGTCACCACGCGAAGTTTGCTGTTTTTTACGTCGGGACCTACCTGTACGTTTTGAATAAACGGGTAGCCTGTCAGCGTGAGTTTTACATCGTCGTAAATGCCCGGAATGTATTTGGTTTTCTCAAAATCGCCTCCATGGGTAACGGTGTCGGGTAAATTATTTTTGCAGCCAACAGCAATCACCAGTTCATTTTCTTCACCTGCAGGTTTCAGAAACGACCTTACATCGAAGAGCGATGGAGTAAAACTGTACACATTTTCGCCTACCTGTTTCCCGTTCAAAAATACCCACGTGTGGTATTTGGCCTTGTTAATTTTCAACTGAATAATTTCAGCTTCGGCCGCATTCGTGGTAAAGGTTCTTTTGTACCAATAGACCGAATTATTATAAGCTGTATCCTGATTGTCAACCGAAGGAGAAGCCATGTCAACCAACCCGGGAACAGCAGCTACCGAATTAAATGAAGATGGAATCTGAGTGATCGAATCGGTTTTGGCAATTTTCCAGGTGCCGTTCAAACTAATTTCATTCCGATGGTTTGCCGGTTGCTGACATGCAAAAAGCCACAAAGCCATCCCGATAAATAAAAATAGAGTTTTCATAGTCGTTTATTTAGGTTTTTTTTTTAGATCGAACCAGATAATCAGCTCCGTACAAGGCCGCCGAGTCAGGGTATTTAGCTGCAACTAGTTTTACCTTTCCCCATGGAGTCCATGCCAACTGGTTCACTTTTTCCTGAAGTGCAGGCAGAATGATGGAAGAGCTTTTCATGATTCCACCACTCAGGATAATAATTTCCGGATCGAAGGCATGAATCATAGTGATGATTCCGGCAGCCCAGGCCGAAAGGCAATGCCCCAAAACGTCTTTTGCCACTTTGTCGTCGAGTTCTGCATGTTGAAAAAGTGCCTGAAAATCAAGCAATGGCAGATCTTTCATCGAGCTTTTTGTAAAACCGGGATGTTCTTTCAACAGCGAAGGCAATCGCCAGGTTGATGCTTCAGCCTCAACACAACCGATGTTTCCGCAGGTGCACATTGTTCCACGATGGTTCACTACAAAGTGACCACCAAGGTTTCCGGCCTGAAAATGTTTTCCGATCAGCAATTCGCCGCCAATCAATACCGCCGACCCAATTCCTGTACCCAAGGTAACCGCAACCAGTTCGGTACACCCTTGCCCTGCACCATTTTGCCATTCGCCCAACAAAGCCATTCGCGCATCGTTTAGGACAAAAAGCGGCCAATTCCATTTTTCACGGGCCCAGCCAACCAAATCGGTGTCCGGGCCATCGTCGTACTTTTGGTTGGTCGATAAAATTCGGTTTTCTACGGAATCAACTAAACCGGCAAACGAAAAGCCAATACCCAAAACATCGTTGACACGCAATTGATATGCCTTTAGCATTTCATCAATAACCAATTCCAATTCGGGCAACTGAGGTTGTAAGCCTGAAGACGATTGGGCAACCACTTCTTTTCGATCAAGAAGTTGACCTTCTTGCAATAGACCGATTTTGATGATGGTTCCTCCAAGGTCGATGGCAATGGAAGCCTCCCCCCGACCCACTCCGAAAGAGGGGGAGAAAGAATCGGTATGCGATAGGTTTCTCATTTTTTATTTCTCATTTTTTATTTCTGAAAATTGGAAATTGGATATTCGTTATTGAATATTCGTTATTGAATATTGGAAATTGGAAATTGGAAATTGGAAATTGGAAATTCCTTATTTCTTATTTGGTTTTCCTATTTTGCAAACTCTTTTTCCAGTTCTTCGAGTGTTTTTCCCTTTGTTTCAGGAACATACTTTAAAACGAATAAAAGATTGGCCAGGCAAATCAGTGCAAAAATCAGGAAAGTAAGCCCTCCGCTCAGTTTTTCGAGCATAATCGGGAAAGCGATGGTTACAACAGTGCAGGCAATCCAGAGTGAAACAATGGCAATCGACATTCCTTTGCTGCGCAGGCGATTGGGGAATAATTCGGCAGCTACGACCCAAAGAGCAGGTCCCAACGAAGCCGCAAAAAAGGCGATGTATCCGAGGATAAATACCAGTACCAAAACTCCGGAAGTTTGATTGGTGAAATACAAAGCTGATAATCCGGACAGCATCAGCATCATGCCAGTTGAACCGATGATAATTAAGAGTTTACGTCCAATACGGTCGATCAATACCATAGCGACCAATGTAAACATCAGATTTGTACCGCCAATCAAAATAGTTTGAAACAGAGCCGAATCGTTCGATTGGCCAACATTCGCAAATATTTTAGGTGCATAATACATGATGGTGTTTATTCCTGTAATTTGCTGAAATACAGCCAAAATTATCCCGATAAATAAAAGTGGTTTTATCTTGGGTGCTAGCAAATCGCTAAATGACGATTCTTCCTGATTCTGAAGCGTTGCTTTAATTTCATTTAATTCACTGCCTGCAAGTTTTTTGCCAGATGTTTTAATCAACACCTTCATTGCTTCATCATCCCTGTTGCGGGCAACCAACCAACGCGGACTTTCAGGAACTAAAAAGAGACTAAAGAACAGCAGCACCGCAGGAGCCGCCATTACAAGCAACATCCAGCGCCAGTTATTCACACCCGTATCAACAAGCAGCCAATTGCTGAAAAAAGCCACCAATATACCGATCACAATAGCCAATTGATTGAGCGAAACCAGTGTTCCTCGATACTTAGCAGGAGCCAGTTCGGCAATATACATAGGCGAAAGAATGGATGCAACACCCACAGCAATTCCACCCAACACCCGGGCTACAATGAAGAAATAAAGTGTATGTGAGGAAGCACTTCCAATGGCTGAAAGGAAAAACAGGAAAGCGGCAAGCATGAGTACTTTTTTACGACCATAATGATCACCAGCTTTCCCTGCAATAAAAACCCCGGCAATGCACCCAAACAGCAAACTACTCACCGTCCATCCAAGTCCTGCTTCCGACAAGCCAAAGTAAGGTTGTATAAAATTGATCGTCCCTGAAATTACAGCGGTATCGAAACCAAATAATAGTCCGCCAAGTGCAGCGACAACGGATATAAGAATAACATATGACTTCATAATATTGATTTTCAAACAAAAAGACTGCAGAAAAACGAATTATTTTCTTCGTGTCTTTTTTGTTTAGATTAATTTTGGGCTTCCATCAGTATTAAGCAATCTTGCTGATAAACCATTCATAGCGATTTCTTCATAATCATGTCCTGCATCTGATGGCCAGCAAGCACCTACAATCAACTTTTCATCACCAGTATTGGCCAGTCGATGAGCAATTTCGCTGCCAATGTAATGCAGACTTCCAGGATAAACTTCTTCAGCCCATGTATTGCGATCGCGATCCATTAAAATGAGCATTCCTTTACCTTGAATGCCCCAGTAAAATTCCGCTCGATCAGATAATGAGTGGAAATGTCCTTTAGTCATAAAATATTCATCTCCAACCTTTCCTGGGTAAATGGTCGATGCCCCGAAAAACAGCCCACCGGGAGTACCATCCGCAACTGGCATCCAAGCCTGTACGGTATAAATTGACGTATCCGGGTTTAGGTTTTTCAATGCTTCTTGATCTTGAAATATCCCCCCAACATCTTTTAACGATCTAACTTGATTAACAACCGGTGTCCCTTTCATTGCGTAGTTATTAAGTGCAAGTTCAACCGGTGATTTCAGAATTTCCAAATGCTTCATTCTTTTACGGGAATTATGTTGTAGTAATTATAATAATCTGCCTTTCCAATTTTTATAAACCTTCGGCTAACAGCCTTCTTTCCATTATCAGGCGTGAATTCGGCAACTAAGAGATACCCACCAACCTTTTGAGGTAAAGTAAGTGAAACAGGAATGTCAGTTCTTAAGAATGATTGAAGTTTTACCGGAAATTCTTGTTCCGACATCGTTTTTCCTTGAGAATCTATCAGTTTTACCTTTACATTTCCACTTGCCTCAGCATTAAGGTTGTTAACTCCAGCAAGATTAAACAGTAAAGTAGAGCCGGGCTGATGAGGTTCCAAAATTTTAGTATAACGCTCATCGGTTAAATTGATAAACGTTGCAGCAGGTGCAAATGCATGACGAAACCAATCCAGCGTTTCGGTTGGTTTCAAATCCTTGATATTGCCTGCAAACCAATCGCCGGTGTACCCGTAATTATTTGTCAGGTAGCAAAATGCCAGCACACCTGCAATAGACGTTTCGCTACGGAGCCATTCGGTTTCCAATTGCATCCAATATGCCTGAAGCTCCCAATTTTGTTCGGGTGTGGAATTTTTGCCAATGTAATACTCGAATGCTTCAACAGTTAATTTGCTTGGCATACCATTGCGCCACAGCCATATCCAGCCATATTCGTTCACTAATTGAGCCGAACTCGACTCCTGTATATCCATAAGTAATGGGGGTTTAAAATCAAGATTGCCAAGTGGGTATAAATCTTTAGTAGCTCCTGGCTGCATTTGATCTACGCGACCCATGTATGGATGGGGTTCATCCATTTCGTCGCTTTGCATTCGGTCGGCAGTCATGTATCCGGCATCCCAAATTCGGGTATTGTCAAGTTTTTTTAATTCAGGTATCAATGTGTTTCCGATATATTCGTCCCAGTTTTCGTTAATGGCATCCCAAATAACTATACTTGGATGATTACCATCAGCCCAAACCCAATCGGTATACTCTTTGCGAATTTGAGTGCCCCAACCGTGGTTTTGCCAGTATAACCATTCATTCTGAAACATCATCCCATATTCATCGGCGATATCGTACCAAAAATCGGGAACGATACCAACGCAAATACGCATTGTGTTCCAATTAAGTGGTTTAGGAATGTCAATTAGCAATTTCCTGACCCATTCCTTATCCCAAACCAAATTACTACAATCGGGATCTTCAAAGAATCGTTGAAGCGTAATATTTGTACCACGAAGTATGATTTTTTCTCCGTTCAAATAAAAGAACTTGCCTTTGCGGGTAAAATCACGCATTCCAAATTGTTTGTCCAATTGATCTGAAATTTGATCCCCGCTTCTTAATGTTGCTTTAGCCACATATAAATTCGGTTCATCAGGCGTCCATTTTGCAAAATTACTAATTGGGATTTCAAGTTCGGCAGTAACCACATTGTCGCGTTTTGTAGCAAATTTTGCACTTTTAACTGCAATCACTTTCCCGCTTTTCTTTTCTGAAATGGCAATATCAAGTGTCACAGAATCGGTCATACTGCCGCCATAAAACACCTGAGAAGGATACAAATTACGAAGCTGAGCCTTTACCATAACTTTTTTATTTGCTACCGATGGCATCACCAATAATCGGTTAATCCTCATTTTTCCGGTAAATGAAATCAGCACATCGTCCCAAATGCCGGGCAGATAATGTTCCTTTTCCTTGTCGGTTCCTCCGGCAGCTTGGGCAGGCAACCAAACACGATCGCCAACTTTAATCAAAATCTCATTTTCAGCACCAAATTTCAAGGCATTGGTGATCGGAAATTCAACCGGGGTATAGCAGGCCATCGAAGTTCCCATGTCGATGCCATTCACATAAACCTGAGTAACATATTGACTCTTTTTTATGGTAATCACTCCTTCCCTGCCCTCAAGGTCTTTAGGAATAAAAACTGATTTACGGTACCAGCTATATCGTGGTGTATAGTCGATATTATATAAATTATGCTGATGCTTAGCTTCTACTTTATTCGGGCGCTTAAAAAACTTGTCATAATCCTCAATCTTGGGAACCGCTAAATGAACCAGCCCGGGAACAGGAATAGTTCGCGTAAATTTTTGAGGGGGAAATGCAGTTGTCGTTTGATCGAACTGCCAGGTGCCATTAAGATTTATCACGGTACGATCGCCTTCGATGCCAGCATTTACTATGATCGGAAAGGACAAAAGAATTAGGTAAATTAGATTTTTCATGGTTATTTAATTCTTGTTATTGTAATATCTTCCTCAAAACGAGTTTCTTTTATTCATAAGGAAAGGGTTATCGAGTTTGAGCTTTTTCTGATTCAGTATCATATCAACCAATGTTTTTCCCATTTGTGCAAAATCGGTCGAAATGGTAGTTATCCCCAAGGCGATAATTCCTTTTAACGGTGTTTCGTTGTACGATATGATTCCCATATCAGTACCCAGTACCAATTGTTTTTCAATGGAATAGCGCACCAAATATTCAAGGTCGCGGTCGTCAACTACTACAAAAGCATCGCCCGTTTTTATTTCAAAGGTTTTTATTTCAGCCACTATCTCGCAGGAAATGGGATGTTGTTTGCAAAAATCGCGAAATCCAACTGCAATGTCCTTGTAGTGAAGTTTCAGGTTGCGAATAACCAATACCATACGTTGGTATTTATCAACTAATAATGCATTTTTTTTCAGGATACGGTAAATATCGCGCTCAAAATCCTGACAAACGAATGGGTAAATATCCTTGTACTTTTTTCGCCCCTGATCGAGAATAAAAACTTTATTTGAGGGCAGTTTGCCAATTACCGCCATAGCTTCTGGATGATTAATGGGCATTATTACATATTCGGAGTAGTCGCCAATTGCACCTTCGATAATAGTCTGAAACATTTTCAGGTTATTGTGGTGAAAGAAGATTTGCTCACTACCGTCTTTTAGCAAAGCTTCTTTAAACGAATCGTAGAGCTCTTCTTTGTAGGCGGTCAGGCGGTCGAAAACCAGCAAGACCTTGTGTCGGAAATCTGTATTTTCATTCTGAATAAAATACCCTTTTCCGACCTGCGACGTGATGATTCCTTTTGCTTTCAGTTCGTTGTAAGCCGTTAGCACGGTGTCCTGCGACAAGCCATATTGCTTACAAAACATGTTGAGCGACGGAATTTTATCGCCCTTCTTTAAGTCGCCAGCCTTAATTTTTTGCTGAATGGCATCGATAATTTGCCGGTATTTCGGAACCGATAAATTGTCTTCAAACTGAATATCAATGTGTTTTCGCATAGCCAAACCTCTAGGTAGTACTATGCAAATATATAATATTTTTTAGTCTATAATACTGCACATTACATTTTATATTTAATTTAATGCAAGCAGACGGGGTGCCATATTAAATAAATAATTATACTTTTTGCTGCAAGCAGCGGGAAATTAACCCAAAGAGATCAAAAAGTAATTTTGATCAGATATGGAACGTTCAAACACAAGCAATTGAGCCATTAATGAACTCATGGATTGAACCGGGGATTCATAGTACTTGATTTAAAGAATATGAAATGTTATTGATACCTGATTTTGCGTAAACCCCAAAGGCACCGCTTCCATACCCGGCACAAAATTAAAAATCCTTCCTCCATGTGTTGGTAATTTTACTATTGGCTGATTGGCGGAAAAATGAAGCGTGCCTTTTGATTTGGCAATGTATCCACCCCATTAAACCCAACTATTTTGATTGATTGACCAGTTCTATTTTTGCTTCAAAAAGATTATGAATAAGCAAGAACAGATGTATGCATTGGTCGGGCGGTGGAATGAATCGGGTTTACCGCGAAAGGTGTTTTGCAATCAGCATAATATTACTGGAAAATCGTTCGATTACTGGTGCAGAAAACAGTTCCACGAAGTGTCCAAACCCCAGTCGTTGGGCACTACTTCGAGCAAATTAGC
>JBBSBP010000097.1:0-19186 GCA_038251165.1 Bacteroidales bacterium
CACTGCCTTACTAAAACATCCAAGTCTGGCGTGGTTAGGTACTTTCATTATGTACTTGAAGCTAAATTGGTGACATCCACAGGGTTGGCTATCTCTTTGGCATCGGAGTTTATTGAAAACGATCCGGGGCGTGATTACGAAAAACAGGATTGCGAACAAAAAGCTTTCGTTCGTTTGGCTGCAAAGATCAAAAAGTACTTCCCCCGTTTGCCGATATGTATCTTGGGCGATGGGCTTTATCCAAACAATACCGTATTTGACATTTGCCAGAAAAATAATTGGCAATTTATTATCACCCTCAAAGACGGGAACTTAAAAACATTTCAACAGGAAGTAGCACTTCTAAAAGCAACTTCAAGCAAAGAAAGCGTTTGCAGAGCAAATAAAACCACCCGGACAACGCTTGAATATGAGTACCTGAACGATATTGAATATGACAGGAGGTATTTCTCGTGGGTCGAGTGTAATGAAACCGTTGTCAACAGAAAAGACAAAGCAACTTCCCATCAGCGGTTTACTTACATCACCAATGTTACCCAAAACCAACAAAATATTGTTCGAACTGCTGATAGTGGCCGCCTGAGGTGGAAGATTGAAAACGAAGGGTTCAACTCGCAAAAAAACCGGGGGTACGAACTGGAGCATAAGTTTTCGCGCGTTTCATTTATTGCCATGCAGAACTATTATCAACTGTTACAGATTGCACATATAATCAACCAACTGGTTGAACAGAGCAAACAGGTAGTTGCTCTTCTGACGGAGCATTCAAAACAAACGATCGTGGATCTATGGAGGAAAATGACCGCTTATCTAATATTTTCTCATGCAGAAGAAAACATTCTGACACCAAGCCTGCCTGACTGATCACCCATAAACACGGCGTGAGAACCGTAGCGGAAATAATCCATTCCCGAATATGGATACAATCAGAATAAAATTAAAGGAGGTCAAATGTAAAAACGACATACTGGGGTGAAATGGTAAGCTACAAATGTTGCCTACAGCTACTGCTTTGCCCATTAATGATCTCAATTACGAATTCAACTTAAATTATCCTATTCCCTGAATCGCTGTGCAATGGTGCCTTCTTTCCGAAAGTCTGCGTATTTCGTTACATGATAAGGGATCACATGGATATGGTGGAATATGGGGTGGAAAAAATGCTTCATTTCATCACAATCTGCTTGCTGATCACGACAGTCGGAATCCACGTTTTTGCGGTAGCCGGTATTCCAATAAACCTGAATTGGAAATGGTTGATTACCGGAATAATGTCATATTCAACTGGGGTGGAAACAGTGCTTATGCTGCTGAAGGAGGTCGTTATAACATGGTGAACAATTATTATAAAGCAGGCCCAGCTGCCGGATCCTCGTCGAAAACCAGGATTATAGAACCCTATCCTGATGATGGGACCAATCAACAGCCAATCGGAACTTATGGAAAGTTTTATATAACTGGTAATATAATGACCAGCAGTGCAGCAGTCACAGCTGATAATTGGTTGGGAGTAACTCCAAATTCAAGTTTCCCGACAAGAGCGCCCGGAGTGACAAAAAATGATTTGAAATCGGATACTGAATTTTCAATCCGAAATGTGACCACTCATTCCGCAGAGATCGCTTATCAGAAAGTTCTGGATTATGTGGGTGCAAGTTTGGTGCGGGATACAGTCGGCCGGCGAATTATTCATGATACCAGAGTTGGTTCACCTACGATTACGGATGGTGGAAATGGAAGTAAAAACGGATTGATTGATACCCAAACAGCGGTTGGTGGCTGGCCTGAACTGATGTCGCAACTGGCCCTCTCTGATACCGATAACGACGGAATGCCTGATGATTGGGAAGATGCCAACGGCTTATCAAAGTACGATGCATCGGATGCGCAACTCACAACAGTTGATGGAAAATATCCAAATATTGAATTTTACCTCAATAGTCTGGTGGCTTTAATTACTGAAAACGAGTTGAAAGATGCCCTGTTTACTTCAGTTAAAGAAATCAGAAATACCGAAAATAACTTAATTGTTTCCCTGAATAACTCCACAGGAATACTTCAAATCACCAATGCTGAAAGAATTAATCGGATCAATATCTATTCGATTACCGGTTCTTTAATTAAAACACAAATTGGTACCGGTAACCGGGAAAAAATTCAGCTTGGCAGTTTGCATTCAGGTATTTATATTGTTTCGGTGAAAGACGAAAACGGATTGGTTATTTCCAGAAAGATTGTGAAAAACTAGGAGAACGTGTTGTTTTTGGATTATTATGAAGTGGAGTCTTACAAAATTAAAGTCCCGGCGGGACGAAATATTGGTAGCCCCGGCTTTTTATCCGGGGAATAAATGTTGAATTTTTTTTCCGTCTGCGGATCGGGCATAAAAGGGTCGGTTGCGGCTTTCGGACGGAATAAAATAAACCTGGAAAATGAATAAAGAAAAATAAAGATCGAAATGATGTATCGAATTAAATTTATCGTTTTTGTTTTTTTTATCCCTTTACTGCAAAACCAATTCTTTCATTACAGCTGCAAACACTCCTGAAGGAAAACCATTCGGTTTTGTGTTCCGGAAATGCACGATCACTGCAGAGTCCGGTGTTAATAAAGTCTACCTCGGTCGCCCGTGGCGGAGTTTTGCCAAAGTCGCTTTCCTGAACTGCGAAATGGGCGCTTTTATAACACCCGAAGGCTGGAACAACTGGTCAAAAGCAGAAAACGAAAAAACAACTGTTTTTGCTGAGTACAATAATACCGGACCAGGAGCTTCTGAAGAGAAAAGAGTTGAATGGGCACATCGTTTAACTAATGAGCAGGTTTTGGATTACACTCCTGAAAATGTATTAGGGGAATTTGTTAGGAAATTCAGGTGAAATCGGAGAAGTGAGAACGGAGCCTGGAAGATCGCTCCCTGAGCCGCGTAGCGAGTCGAAGGGAGAATTAAATAGTAATAAATTAGAAATCAATAGATATGAAACCTTTAGAATCAACTTTTATGCTACTCTTTATAGCCATTTTTTCAGCCTGTGCTGTTTCCCATCCTGCTCCCAAAGCTATGCAGGCCAGCGACCTGTATAAAGGCATTGAATTTGAAATGCCCCGTGTAAAAGAGCCGGTTATTCCGTCTAATTCAGTAGTAATTACTGATTTTGGGGCAAAAAGCGGTGGCCAGGTTCTGTGCACCAAAGCCTTTGCCGATGCCATCGATGCTGTTTCCAAAAAAGGCGGCGGTAAAGTGATTATTCCTTCCGGAACCTGGCTTACTGGTCCGGTTACGCTGAAAAGTAACATCGAATTGTACACTGAAGCCGGTACACTGGTGGTTTTCAGTACCGATAAAAGTTTGTACCCGCTGGTTGAAACCAATTTCGAAGGATTTAATACTTTTCGCTGCTCTTCACCCATCAATGGACGGAATCTTGAAAAAGTTGCTGAGATGAATGTGCCCCGCGATTTAAAAACCAAAGCGTGTCCGTAACCTGCATGTATCTGGTTGTACGTTTATTGGAACAGATGTTGGACTGCGGTTTAAAAGCAACCGGGGCAGAGGTGGAGTAGTTGAGAATATTTATATTTCGGAAATAGAAATGATGAATATTCCGACTCAGGCTATTTCGTTTAACCTGTATTACAGCGGGCGTTCGGCTTCGGAAGATATGGAAGCAGGAACTGATGGGAAAATTCCCGGTTTGTTGCCGGTAACCGAAGAAACGCCACAGTTTAAAAATATTTTCATTCATGATGTGAATTGTAAAGGTGCCAATACAGGGATTTTCCTTCAGGGATTACCCGAAATGAAACTTGAAAATGTGGAACTCACGAACATTCAGATGGAAGCCGATTACGGCATGATTTGCTCCGATGCCAGTAATGTCAGGATTAAAAACCTGAGGTTGAGTACCAGTAAAACTCCTGTAATCGAACTGAAGAATAGTTCAGATATTTCGATTGACGGTCTGGTAACAGATCCCGGAGTTTTCCCGCTGATCAAAGTTTCAGGTTCACAAACTGGGGTTACTGTTTTTAAAAATGTTGGTATTTCCAATGCTCAAAAACAATTGGTGATTGGAAAAGAAGTCCCTGCAAACAGGGTTCTGCTGAAATAAGGCAGTACGCATGGGAAACGGGATCAGGACGATGGTATATAAAAGCACAAGAGGGAGTGAAGCATAAGCCGGTGGAACATTTTTAAAATTGTCAGGATGTAAGTAGTTAAATATTCTGAAACAAATACAAGTGAAGTGTTCCGTTTAAATTATTTCCGATTGTAAAAGGTATACCTCAAATTGATTATGTAAGCAAATTCATTGTATGTTTCAATGGTGGTAAGTTTGAAATTTTCAACTTCAGTTTCTGATTGGCCGTACTGATATCCCAGCTCGATGGCTATTCCTCTTAATTTATGTCGTTTGATGTACCATTCTTTGCCGATAAAAATTCCTGCAACAGGCAAATTTGTTTTATAGAGTGGGAGAGCATTGTTGACCCATTTCCATTTTCCCATCGCTCCGAAGTAGGTGCGTTCGGTTCGTTTATACAGAAAAGATTTCAGAATTTTAAATCCTGCTTCCGGGTCGTCGGGCTTAAAAATTCCGATCTGGGAGCTCATTCCCGCAAAAACTTCAAATCCGAGGGTCCTTGAAACCCAGATCCGCACATTGGGTTTTAAACTCAAAACCGATAACTCTCCGCCAAATCCGATCATTTTTTGTGAAAATGAACTTATTCCGAAGAAAAACAGAAGTATAAAAAGGAGCGTAGAGCGTTTCATATATTTTTTATTTTATTGATTCTGTCGTCCGTTAATTGGTATGACAGTATCACTATTTTTTATCTTCAATACAATTACAAACAACCATTCATGCCTGTAATTATCTTCAGTTCCATTTTTTCAAGGCATCCAGATTCCGCTGATTGATTATATTTTTGGCTTCAGGAGTAAATAAGAATTCAAGTTCATCTTTAAAATATTCGAGAATCTTACCACGAACCATTTTCATCGTTGCATTTAAAAGCCCGTTTTCAACTGTAAAGGCTTCTGTGGTTATTGCAATACTTGAAGGCAACCACCTTTCAGGAAAAATTCCTTCGAATTTGCCGCCTTTTTTGTATTCATTGATCTCATTGATAAGAATATTCAATATCTCTTTGTACCCTTCATCCGTTCCTTTTTCTATTCCCCTGGAATTCAGCTCCCGATTCAAAGCCTCCATTTCGGGTACCAGCATTCCTGCGGTATAAGGATTTTGGTTATTGTAGATCATAACCTGCTGAATATAAGGTGATTTGTCGATGATGGCTTCTTCTATTCCTTCCGGACTATACTTTTCACCATCATTTCCAATCAGTAAACTTTTAAACCGGCCCAATACATAAAGGAAGCCGTCCTTATCGACGTAACCCATATCCCCTGTATGCAGCCAGCCATTTTTGATCGTGTCTGCAGTTGCTGTCGGATTATTCCAATAGCCAAGCATCACATTATCACCTTTGACCACAATTTCACCTTTTATTCCCTGTGGCAATTCATTTCCGTCATCATCCAGAATTTTTAATTCTAGATTTTTAACCAGTCTCCCGGAAGATCCGAATTTGGTGACAAGTGGTACGTTTGACGAAATTACCGGAGAAGCTTCGGTAAGGCCATAGCCCTGGCATACAGGCATTCCAATGGAAAAAAAGAAACGTTGCAGTTCAATGTCAAGCAATGCTCCACCTCCGACAAAGAATTCAAGTTTTCCTCCAAATCCCTCCCTTATTTTTTTGAAGAGTATTTTATCAAAAAGCCAAAGCAGTGGTTTTAACACAAATCTCCAGCCTTTTCCTTTGTCAATACCTAATCCGTTGTATTCATAGGCGACTTTTAAGGCAAACTGAAAGACCTTGTAAAGTGTTTCCCCTTTTTTCCGGATCTGGCTTTCGATATTTTTCCTGAATGCTTTTGAATAGGCCGGGACACTCATCATTAAAGTGGGCTGAATTTCTTTAATATTCGTCGGAATATTCTTTAAGGTTTCCATTGGAGTGCTTCCAATCTCAACGGATGCAATACTGGCTCCTATATACATAAATACATACAAACAGGTAGTATGTGCAAAAGCATGGTCCCAGGGCAGAATGGCCAGGGTTTTCCAATGGGTTTGCAGATCCATTAAGGTATTCGACTGGACTACATTGGCTGCATAGTTTAAATGTGAAAGCATGATTCCTTTGGGATCAGCTGTGGTGCCTGATGTGTAGGAAATATTTGCCACATCGTTGGGCTGAATGCTTTTCCAGATGAGATTAAATTCGTCGGCTTTGGTTTTAAGCAAATCCTTGCCTTTATTGACGATATCCCTGTAATTTAAATCATTGGGTCCAGGATTTTCTTTTCCGTCAAGATAAATTACTTTTTCAAGCTCCGGAAGTTCGTTTCGGATGGCTTCTATTTTTGAGGCATGCAGATTGGAAACAAAAACATATTTACTGCCACTGTGTTTGAGCCGGAATGCAAGCTCATTGTTTTCAAGCCTGATTGACAGCGGAACATTAATTCCACCTGCATATAACATCCCCAATTCACTGATGATCCAATCGTTTCTTCCATCGGCTACCAGCCCGGCACGGTCACCTTTTTTGAATCCTGTCGCAACCAATCCTGCAGCAAGGTTTAATACCTGTTCCCTTGTTTCCTGATAGGTAGTTCCTGTATATTTACCGTTTTGTTTTTCCCAGAGATAGATGTTGTTTGGAAATTTGGCAACACTGGTTTCAAAAAGTTCGATGATGGTTCTCATGTTTTCAGTATTTTGTTTATGATCATGCTTTTACTACTCCAATGAGTGGTAATATCTTGAATAAATTCTTTTCTGACAATTTTTGCTCTTTTTATCAGTTTTTCAGAATTTTCATATCGGATATAAATTCCTTCAACTGGGCCTGAATAATATTTAGATTTCAAATTTAGTAAAAGCATTTCAAGATCTGTCCTTGAATAATTACCCTTCCCCACAGTGGAATTATTTCGATATCAACCATTTTTAATAGATGGTTTCTCAAAGCAGTGTTCAGAAAAATCTTGTTTTTTATATCATAAATATCAAATCCTAAAAACCAATCGGGAAGGGATGTATAATGTATAGAATGTTTTGCATGACACCATTCACCATAGACAATAAAATCATTAGAAATATATCGCTGTAATAGACTCAACTTTGAATATGCCCAATTCCGTATAGGTGCAAATTGAGAGTGATTTTGGGAATTAATGTAATTGCCTCTGTTTTGAAGCTGTAAAGCAATCCATTCACTATCTGCAGCTTGAACAATAGGAGCATTATTTTCGTTGGCTATTGCAACAGCAATGAATTTTCTGTCAGAATTATCAAACCCAATCTCAATTAAGCTTTGGGGAACCTCCTCAAAATTATATTCATCGAGTTGATTGATTTCTACCGTTTTTACTTTTATAGGATTGGCTTGATAGTTATAAATCCATTTTAAGAACCTTCTTCCATATTGTGTATGATAACCCTGAATCATCTTTTGCTCATATTCACCAATTAGATGATAGTTGTCGTCAATAACCAATTTAAAGTGACCTTGAAATAATTTTTCCAGAAAATTAGCACAATTAATGGTACAATCTTCTGACATTTGACTAGCATCACCTTGAGCAACCAATGGCACATTAGTGTATATAATGTATTCCATCATTATTTTTCTTTCTTTTTTCTTTCCATTGCAGCTCGGGTCATTGCAGCCAAGTCTTCAATGTGATTACCGAAAAAAAACTTGTGTTCTGATAATATGCAATTGCTTCATCGGGAAAGCCAAAGAAGTTTTCTGGTTGTGGAAGCTGCCAAACTCCTCCTCGTTGTTTCTTTGCAGAATAATTCTCTGCTTTTAGTTCATACTTACCTTGTTTTGGAGTTAGCCCAAAAGACATTTCATTACCATTTAAAAGTGTGTAATTTAACTTGTCAACGGTAATTTTGTTTAATTTCTTTTCCAAAAAAACAGTAGCTTCAAATTTCAGTTTTGAATATAATCCTCCTGAATTTGTAGTCGTAGCATCAACGATCTTTATATTTCCTGTGTCAAAAATAAAATTGAATTCAATTTTATTTTCCTCGTTATGCTTAAATACCATATCCCGATATGTCCCTAAATCAACTAATAAATCTTTTTCGCCAAGATGCAAAACACGCTGTCTATCATATGATTCAACCGTTTGTTTAAGCATTAAAAGAAATTGGAATATTGACGATTTTCCTGAACTATTGTTTCCACAAAATATTGTAAGAGGTGCTACTCTGATTTTGCCCGAATCAGCCCATGACTTAAAATTTTTAATGTGTAATTCTCTAAGCATATTTCTTAATATTAAAAACCTTAAGTAACAAAAATACCTGTTTATATTAGTATTCAAAATTTAATCAAGGATTTTTGCGGCTACCTAAATAAAGGGCCTAAACCCTTTGTTTTATTTTGTTCCGAATAAGTAAACTGTTTTTTCGTAAAATTTCTGTCCCGGTTCAAGAGTCACAGGCGGGAAGTGTGGTTTGTTGATGGAATCAGGATAATGCTGGGTTTCCAAAGCAACACCGGAATAACTGCCAAATTTCTTTTTTCCATCGATGGTTAACTCAGGAATCCAGTAGCCGGTGTAAAGTTGAATTCCAGGTTGAGTCGTGAATACTTCAACCATTCTTCCTGAGGTTTCTTCAGTCAGAAATCCGGCAGATACCAAACTTCCATCCGCGTTGCCGATTACAAAGTTCAGGTCATACCCGGTTTCGGGTGCGGCAATGTCTTTGCCCAGTTTCTTTTTAGTTAGAAAATCGTTTGGTGTTTCTTTTACTGAAACAATTTCACCGGTTGGAATATTATCGATCGAATCGGTAAATGATTGGGCAGTTAATTCAAGTTCGTGATTCAGTATCGTATCTTTCCCGCCGGTCAGGTTAAAATAAGTGTGATTGGTCAGATTGACAATGGTTGTCCGGTCAGTCTCCGCTGTATACTCGATGCTTAACTCATTGTTGTTATTTAAAGTATAAGTGCAGCTTATAGCAGCGTTGCCAGGATACCCTTCTTCCATATCAGGACTCAGATAACTCAGTTTAACGCCCACTTTTTCTTTTTCTTCAATGATCTCAGCACTCCACAGCCGGCGGTCAAATCCTGTCAGTCCGCCATGCAGGTGATTGGGGCCGTTGTTTACCGCCAGGCTGTAACTTTTGCCTTCCAGTGTGAATTTACCTTCTGCAATGCGGTTGCAGCAACGCCCGCAAACAGCTCCGAAATAGGGGTAACTTCCCAGGTATTCAGCGCTGAGATAGGTTTCAAGTTTTTCAAAACCGCATACAATATTGGTCAGTTCGCCGTTTTTATCCGGAGTAACAACCGATGTGATGATCGCACCATAATTGGTAATCTGAATACTTACCTGATTATCATTTGACAGGCTAAATAAATCAACTTCAACTCCTTCGTTTGTTTTTCCGAAGATGGATTTTGTAATTTTCATCGTTGTATATTTTAGTTAATTTTTTGTATTTGCTGAACTGAATTCTTAATAGGCTGTGAAATACAATATTATTAAGAACGCAATTGCTTTTCCTGGTATGGGAAGCCTTCCAAAAGTCAGGCAGATGCAAATGCTTATGATTTCCGTCCTCAGCTTTTAACCGGCGATCAAGATACGAAATTATTTTTTTTAGTCCATACTGGTGGGTACAGGTTGTGTAATTTGTTTGGATTTATTCTTACTTTTGAAATCGATAAATCCAAGTTAAAATCAGACGAGTGAAGAATATACAGATTGATGATTCATTAGGCGTACCGAAATACCGTCAGATTATCAATTCAATTTATTCCGCCATTTCAATTGGCGAACTGAAAATGGGGGATAAAATTCCCTCATTAAACCAGATTTGTTCCGAATTCGAATTATCACGGGATACAGTGATGGTGGCTTTCAACGAGTTAAAAGCAAAGGGGATTATCAATTCCATTCCCGGGAAAGGCTACTACATAAACAGCACGGAAATTAACCTTGATCAGAAAATATTTGTACTTTTTGATGAACTCAATACCTTTAAGGAAGATTTGTACACTTCTTTTCTGAATAGCCTGGATCCCAGGGCCAGTGTTGATATTTATTTCCATCATTTTAATTATCAGGTTTTCAAGAATCTTATTTCAGAAAGTGTGGGTAAATACACGGCCTATGTGATCATGCCTGCAACTTTCGATTATACCGCAGACATCATTGCCAAACTCCCTAAAGACAAAGTTTACATTCTCGACCGGAAAAAGGATGATCTGACAGATTATCCGGTTGTTTATCAGGATTTTGAGAAGGATGTGTATGATGCATTATCGGATGGTATGGACCTGCTGCAGAAATATACCAGGCTGATTATGATTTACCCGGGTGGAAAAGAACCGGAAGGCCGAATGCTTGGATTTCAGCGATTTTGTACGGAAAACGGATTTAAATCGGAAATTATCCGGAATGTGCTGAATAAGGAAATGAAAATTGAAGAAGCCTATTTTATCCCTTCCGACCGCAACCTGGTACGTTTGGTCAAAATGGCTGCCGATAAAAATCTGCGCCTGGGGCAGGATGTCGGAATTGTATCCTTTAATGATACGGTTCTGAAAGAAGTTGTCGCGGGAGGAATTACGACCATTTCAACCGATTTTCAGTTAATGGGCAAAACACTTGCCCTGATGATTCAGGAAAGGAGTACGGGAAAGGTCAGAAACCCATCATCACTCATTCGCCGCAATTCCCTTTGATATGTTTCAAAACACAATTTTTACGGAATCGGGATAATTTAATAATTGTAATTTTACCAACCAGTACCTACCAGTTGTAATTGACTTATTCATGACAAATTTTAATATTGAAGATTATCCGCATACAAGATTTAATCCACTAACCAATGATTGGATTTTAGTATCGCCACATCGTGCAAAAAGGCCCTGGCAAGGGCAGGTTGAAAAGACAGTTCTGGATGAACGTCCGGTTCACGATCCGACATGCTATTTGTGTCCGGGCAATGAACGGGCCGGTGGGAAAAGCAATCCTGACTATAAAGGAACATTTGTTTTTACAAACGATTTTAGTGCTTTACTGACCGACACACCGAAAGGTGGTATCGATGAAGGCAGCCTGTTCCAGGCAAGAAGCGAAAGAGGTATTTGTAAAGTGATATGTTTTAGCGAAAAACATAACCTGACCATTCCGGAGATGGAAGTTGAAGATATCCGGAATGTTATTGATATATGGTGTGAACAGTTTGCCGGGTTGGGGGGAACGGATATTATCAATTACGTTCAGATTTTCGAAAATAAAGGAGCCATCATGGGCTGTTCTAATCCACATCCGCACGGGCAAGTCTGGTCATCCTCTTCTGTTCCTGTTGAGCCGGGAAAAGAGTCCGTCACCCAGAAAGTGTATTTCGATAAACACGGAAAAACCTTGTTGGGCGATTATCTGAAGACTGAACTGGAAAAGAACGAACGTCTTGTTGCCGAAAACCGGCATTTTGTGGCTTTGGTTCCTTACTGGGCTGTCTGGCCGTTCGAAACCATGCTGATCAGCAAACGTCCGGTGCAAAATCTTCTTCAGCTAACTGATGAAGAGAAAACCGGGCTGGCTGATATTTACAAACAATTAACCGTGAAATACGATAACCTGTTCGAGGTGTCGTTTGCTTATTCAGCTGGTTTGCACCAGGCGCCAACCGATGGGAAAGATTACCCGGAATGGCATTTGCATATGCATTTTTATCCACCGCTGCTTCGGTCGGCATCCGTTAAAAAATTCATGGTTGGCTATGAAATGCTGGCGTCGCCTCAACGCGATATTACAGCTGAACAAGCTGCCAAACGCTTGCGCGAATTACCTGTTGTACATTATAAAAAACAAATCAATAAATAATTAAACTCATCTAAAAAATAATAATATGACAAAGATTAATGCTTTAGTTGAAAAAATAAATGGTGGAAAGAATCCATTGTTTCAGGAATTATACGGATTTGATGAATCCGTTTTAAAGGAACAATCCTCCCGCTACGCAGATTTAATGGCGGATTTTCAAAAATCGTACGGTACTGATGATGTAAGTCTTTTTAGCTCTCCCGGACGTACTGAAATTGGCGGAAATCATACCGACCACAACTACGGACGTGTATTGGCTGGCGCAGTTAACCTGGACATGGTTGCAGTTGCAGCTTCGAATGGAACAAAGATCATCCGTATAAAATCTGAAGGATATCCTGAATTTCAGGTTGACTTGAGTACCCTGGAAATTGACAAATCCCAATTTTATACTTCATCCTCTATCGTAAAGGGGATTTGTGCCCGAATGAAACAAGTTGGATATAAGATTGGCGGTTTTGATGCCTGTATTGAAGGACGTGTTCCAAAAGGTTCAGGTCTGAGTTCTTCGGCTTCATTCGAAGTGCTGATTGGTGCCATCCTGAACAATTTGTTTAACGACGGAAAAATGAGTGGCGTTGAAAATGCCATCATTGGTCAGTGGTCGGAAAACAATTACTTCGGAAAACCTTGTGGATTGATGGACCAAACAGCCTGTTCTGTCGGGGGTTTAATTACCATTGATTTTAAGGATCCATCAAAACCAATTGTAAAAGAGGTTGATTTCGACTTCGTTTCAACCGGCTTTGCACTGGTGATTACCGATGTTGGTGGTGGCCACGATGATGCAGCTTCCCAGGCAGAATATGCATCTTTACCAACAGAGATGAAGGCTGTAGCAGCAGTACTTGGAGCTAAAGTACTGCGGGAAGTAACTTTAGAACAAATCGTTGAAAAAATTCCTGAAATACGGAAAATAACCGGCGACCGTGCAATTCTTCGTGCTTATCATTTTCAGGGAGATAACCAACGCGTAGTCGATCAGGTTACTGCCCTGGAAAATAACGATTTCAAATCATTCCTTCAAATGGTTGTTGAATCGGGATACAGCTCATACATGTACAACCAGAACATTTTCGACGTCGTTCATAAAGACGATCAGGTTGTTTCTCTGGCATTGGCATTGAGTGAAATGGTATTGAAAGGCAAAGGAGCCTGGCGAGTTCACGGTGGTGGATTTGGAGGAACCATCCAGGCTTTCGTGCCTCAGGATTTGCTTGATATTTATGTGAAGACTCTCGAGCACGTATATGGTGAAGGAAAATGTCATAAATTATTTATTCGTGTCAAAGGTGCTGTTCAGTTAGACCTTTAATAGGATAATAAATAACCGGTAGCTCTTGTTTTAAGTTGATGAACAATTCAATGATCGGATTTCTGAAAAATGCTTTCGGATTGAACGAAGTTGAAAAACAATTGACGGATTCGACAAATATTATCCGCTTTTCATCAATTTATTGATTGTTTGAGATGAAAAAAAAGAATGATTATTGACCAAAAATCATACATTTGTTGCTCTTTGATTACATTTTGAACGATCATGCTTTTTTTGAACAATTTATAACAAACTTCAATACTAATTTAAACTAATTTAAATTACACAACCATGAGTAAAAACAAAGCTTATTTATTGCCCATTATCATGATGATCTTACTTTTTGGTATGATCTCATTTGTAACCAATTTGGCAGCACCAATGGGTATTGTATTAAAAAACCAGTTCAATGTTCCAAATTCATTGGGAATGTTGGGAAACCTGGCGAATTTTATTGCTTATGCCGTCATGGGTATCCCTGGAGGAATTCTTCTTCAAAAAGTTGGATATAAGAAAACTGCGTTAATCGCGATAGTGGTCGGATTTATTGGAATTGGAATTCAATATATGTCTGGTCATGCCGAAAGCTTTGGTATATATTTATTCGGTGCATTCGTTGCAGGCTTTTCAATGTGTTTGTTGAATATTGTAGTAAATCCGATGTTGAATACCCTTGGTGGAGGTGGTAACAAAGGAAATCAGCTTATTCAGGTTGGAGGTTCGTTTAACTCAGTAATGGCAACTTTTACTCCTGTTTTTGTAGGTATCCTGATCGGTGAAGCAACAAAAGCAAGAATTACAGATGTTTTTCCAATCATGTATATAGCGATGGGAGTGTTTGCCCTGGTATTTTTTATTTTATGGGCAACATCTATTCCAGAACCTCATGCTGATCAGTTGAAAGAACCTCTGGGTAGATTAATGGCAGGAGCTTTCAAATTTCGTCATTTTGTTTATGGCGCAATTGCAATATTTGTTTATGTTGGTGTTGAAGTTGGAACTCCGGGTATAGCAAACTTATATATGACTACTCCTACTACTGAGCAGTCACAGTCAATAATTGAGAAGTATAATAATAATAGCAATAATACAGGAGACGAGGTTATCAGTGAAGATGCTCATGCACGTGCACAAAGAATCCTTACGGGAAGAGATACTCCTGGATTAGGTATTGGAGCTGGAATAGCTGGTGGAGTTGTAGGTTTTTATTGGCTGTTAATGTTGGTTGGACGACTGTTCGGTGCTGGTTTTGGACATAAAATTTCCAGTAGAACTATGTTGAGTTCTGCTTCAGCCATTGGAATTGGGCTCATTCTTTTAGCAATATTATGGCCCGAAACAACTAAGTTCTCTATGCCTACTTTTAGTGTAAGTGGAGGTTCTGTACATTTCGGAATGGTGCCTGTGCCTATAAAATTCTTCTTCCTTGCATTGGTTGGGTTGTGTACTTCAATTATGTGGGGCAGTATTTTCAATCTTGCTGTTGAGGGTTTGGGTAAATATCTGGCTGCTGCATCAGGTCTGTTTATGGTAATGGTCTCTGGTGGAGGTATTCTTCCGGCAATTCAAGGATGGATTGCTGATGTTGCCAGTTATCAGGCCAGTTATTGGCTGATAGTTGCATCATTAGGCTATCTGTTGTTTTATGGACTTATTGGTAGCAAAGTAACCCATAGAGCTGAAGAAATTTCTTTAGATTAATAAGATCGGATTATTAATTAAAGGATTTCAACTTAAAATGAAACATTAATATAATCCGTTCATTTCGATTTATAAAAGCCATTCGTTTAACAGCGGATGGCTTTTTCTTTTTAGGTATTAACCCAACTTGCAGTTAATCTGAACGGATTTGTTGCTTTTCAATGAATTGGCAATTTTCGGGTTTGGATTTGTTTACTACGGATTTTTTATACTGAAAAAACTGGTTCCCTCTTTTTAAAATACAAAATGGTGATGGGCTGAAAAATGTTTTCCAACAGGAAAATGTTTTTTTTTGAATCTGTTGTATAAAAGTAAATGATACTTTTATACTTTAGCCATGATTATTTTTGATCAATATTTATGGAGCTGTATAAAATACATCCGAAGCAATACGTTGCAGTTGATTGTGTGATACTGGGTTATCAGGATGAAGAAATTAAACTTTTACTTTATCCGCGAAGCTTTGAACCCTATAAAGGCAAATGGTCGCTGCTGGGTGGTTTTGTTCAGGAAAATGAATCGGCAGATGAAGCAGCTGCAAGGATCCTTTTGCAAACTACCGGTCTGGACCAGATTTTTCTGGAACAGGTGTCCTCCTTTTCCGATCCAAAACGTGATCCGGAAGCAAGGGTAATCAGTCTGGCTTATTATGCATTAATCCGGATAGACTTGCATGATGAAGAATGTGTGAAGGAAAACGGGGCTTATTGGGTATCAGTCAGTAAACTTCCCAACCTTATTTTTGATCACCGGGAGATGTTTGAAAAGGCATTGGTTAAATTACAGCAAAAAGCAGGATATAGTTTGTGCGGCAGTGAATTGCTGCCTGAAATGTTTACCCTGATTCAATTGAGAAAATTATATGAGGCTATATTTCAGCATGAGTTTGATCCGGGAAATTTCAGAAAGAAGATACTTTCACTAGGGATACTCGAAAAATTAAGTTTAAAAGATGTTTCGGAATCCAGAAAAGGAGCTTATTATTATCGGGTAAAAAAAGATACAGGAGGAAATGATAAGGACAGAGTTTTAACGCAATAGTGGTTACCTGAATGTGTTCAAGCAATAAAAACAAATAGATCTTAATTTTTAATCTTCAAAAATTTAACTGAATGGGAACACTTGACTGGATTGTTATTGGGATTTTCTTTCTGGCACTTATCGGAATTATTGTCTGGGTGTTCAAACAGAAACAAAGTACCTCTGGTGATTACTTTCTTGCTGGTCGCGATGCCACCTGGCTTGCCATCGGTGCTTCTATTTTTGCATCCAACATCGGTTCTGAACATTTGATTGGTTTGGCCGGTGCCGGAGCTTCAAGCGGGATGGCCATGGCCCACTGGGAAATTCAGGGCTGGATGATTTTGATTTTGGGCTGGGTATTTGTTCCTTTCTATTCCCGAAGTATGGTTACTACCATGCCCGAATTTTTGGAACGCAGGTATAATCCTGAATCACGAACTATTCTTTCCTTGATTTCACTGGTAAGTTACGTGTTGACGAAAGTTGCGGTCACCGTATATGCCGGCGGTTTGGTATTCAAGGAAGTATTTGGAATTGAGCAAATGTGGGGAATTGATTTCTTCTGGATCTCGGCCATCGGTTTAGTGCTTCTGACAGCAGTCTATACCGTAATTGGCGGGATGAAATCAGTACTTTATACATCGGTGCTGCAAACGCCGATACTTCTTTTAGGCTCAATCATCATTGTGGTTCTCGGTCTGCGTGCAGTTGGTGGCTGGGACGAAATGATTGCCGTTACAAGCTCCAAAGTGGTGAATGAATACGGAGATACCATGACCAACCTAATTCGCAGCAACAAGGATCCGGATTTTCCATGGCTGGGCGTGTTAATCGGATCTTCAATCATTGGTTTCTGGTACTGGTGTACCGATCAGTTTATTGTACAGCGTGTACTTTCAGGAAAAAACGAGCAGGAAGCCCGTCGCGGGGCAATTTTTGGTGCCTACCTGAAATTAACTCCCGTTTTCCTTTTTCTTATTCCCGGAATGATTGCTTATGCGATGGTACAAAAGGGTGTTGTGATCAATGGAGAAGTTTTCACTTTATCGTCTGCTGATGCAGCTTTCCCAACACTTGTAACCAAGTTACTTCCTGCTGGAATAAAGGGAATGGTCGTGTGCGGAATTTTGGCTGCATTGATGAGTTCGCTGGCATCGCTGTTTAACTCATCGGCAGCGCTGTTTACCATCGACTTTTATAAAAAATATAAACCTTCTGCTTCAGAAGCCAAATTGCTTCGGGTTGGCCGTATGGCTACTGTAGTGATTGTAATTTTAGGTATGCTTTGGATTCCGATCATGAGGAGTATTGGAAGTGTACTTTACACCTATCTTCAGGACGTTCAATCGGTTTTGGCGCCAGGTATTGCAGCAGCATTTTTATTGGGTATTTTATCAAAACGCCCAACACCCAAAGGCGGAATGTGGGGCATGATCTCGGGTTTTGTTGTTGGCATAATGCGTTTGGGCGCCAAGGTTTATTATTCCACCACAGCAAGCGGTGCAGGTTATACTGATGTAAAACTCTGGGCTACCGAAAAGGGTGTCAATGATCCTTTTTATAACCTGTTTTATGACACCAACTGGTTGTTCTTCTGTGGAGGAATGTTGGTATTTTCAATGCTGGTTATAATGATTGTAAGCCGTTTTACCGAACCGGCAACCGATTTGCAGCTCAGAGGTATTACCCTGGGCTCAGCAAGTGTTGCCGATAAAGCGTTGACACGTGCAAGCTGGAATCATTGGGATGTTATCCATTCAGGCATAATCCTGTCAATTACAGTGGCCTTCTATATTTATTTCTGGTAAGATTTCGGATTATTCATCGAAACAATCATTTTCGGCTTTGCCGGAAGCAAATTCTTTCTGAAAAAATATCTAAATTGCCCGAATAAATCATTCGGGCAATTTTTTTATGTACGATATTATTGGAGATGTTCATGGTCATGCCGATCAACTAAAGAGCCTGTTAAAAAAGATGGGATACCTGCTTACGGATGAATGTTATTCACATCCAACACGTAAAGCTGTTTTTGTGGGTGATTTTATCAATCGGGGACCCAAAATCAGGGAGACGCTTAATCTGATCCGAAAGATGGTCGTTAAGGGTTCAGCTTATGCCATACTTGGTAATCACGAATTGTATGCAGTCCTTTATTATCTGCGTGATACAGAAGGAAAATATTACAAGAAAAGAATTCCCAAGTATCAGCTGCAGATTAACCAGACTCTGGAAGAATTTGCATTGTATAAAGCGGAGTTAAAAAGTCACCTGAAATGGATGAGAACCCTTCCCATGTATCTTGACTTCGGTGATATCCGGATTGTTCATGCCTGTTGGGATAATGAAAACATCAGTTTACTTCAGCAGACGATCACTCAGCCTAAACTAAAGAAAAACCTGCTTCGTGAAATCGCTCTGAACGGAACTGAATTTTCCGGAAAATTCTGGGAAACCTGTAAAGGAGTCGATTTCCAGCTTCCCAAAGATCTTCTGATATTTGATGAAGAAGGAAGGCCACACCGCTCGTTTCGTATGAAGTGGTGGGATACACCTGAAGGTAAAACCTTTAAGGATATTTCGCTCGAAAGCAGGTTCGAACTTCCGTCTTACACCATCCCAAAGGAAATTCTTCCTGTCCGGAAACCTTATCCTAAAGACGATCCGATTGTTTTTTTCGGACATTATTGCTTAAAGCAGAGTTCTGTTGTTTTAGCCGATAACCTCTGCTGTGTCGATTCGTGTGTTGTACGTACCGGCAAATTGCTGGCATACAGATGGGCAGGCGAGAAAAAGATACTGAAAGAGAATTTCATTTTGTCTGATGAAATTGTGTGATCAGTCTGTAAATCAATGGTTTAAAAAGCTGTTTGGCTTGAATGAATAAAATGTCTGATTTTTTAATTTGCCCTATTGCAGGAAAAAAAAGAAAGGCTATATTTGCAAAGCCTTTTGAAAAAAGGATTTCAGAAGGTTTGTTCTGTTAAAGTGCTGTAAATTTTGATACAAAAATCCTGATTTGATGAACCTCAATTGAGGTGAAAATCTCTGGTGTGGTAGTTCAGTTGGTTAGAATATCGGCCTGTCACGCCGAGGGTCGCGGGTTCGAGTCCCGTCCGCACCGCCAAAACAAAATTTGCAACACTGAAACTGGTGTGGTAGTTCAGTTGGTTAGAATATCGGCCTGTCACGCCGAGGGTCGCGGG
>JBBSBP010000098.1:0-18958 GCA_038251165.1 Bacteroidales bacterium
CAGGGTTGGCCGTGGCGCCGAACAGTCCTATTGTTTGCTGATGTCGTCGTACAAAATCAGTAACGAAAGCCGAAAACGCATCGAAACAATGGTCAGAACCAACGATGGCTTTGAAATTGCCGAAGTTGACATGCAGTTGCGCGGCCCGGGTGATCTGGAAGGAACCCAGCAGAGCGGCATCGGATTTACCCTGAAGATTGCCAACCTTGGCCGAGATGGCGAGATTTTGCAACATGCCCGAAATTATGCCTCCGATATTTTAGACGATGATCCAAAACTCCAAAAACCGGAAAATCGGATTCTGGTACATCAATTACTCAAAATGAAAAATACGGAGTTTAACTGGAGCTCGATCAGCTAGATTTTATAGCCAATCATTTCTCACAGAAGCTGCCTAACGCTTAAATTTCTATTTTTGGGCGGTTCTGTGTTTTTTATCCAAAAGAGGTAAGGCTACCCTTGTTAAAATTTCATTTGCTCTTTCAAGCTTTTCTGGGAATAACGTTTTGCCCCTGAATCTTTCCAATTTCTTGTCAATTTTGACGATTGGAATCTTGTTCTCGTTTATTGCTTTTAAATTCATAACTCGGCTTTTATGTTTATGTTTTTTCTCTTAATCAAAAATGCTTCACAATCTTTTTTATGTTTCCCTTCTTACCAACACTTGTAAATTCATAATACAATAACTGGTCTTCAGAGCTATATGTATATTTCGGAAATCTCATTTTTTTCTTTTTCCAAATTCATGAAATTTTCTTGTTCATTGTTAGCCCGGTTTATATTTCACTGATCTATAATTTATATGATTTTCAATTCAGTGTTTCTATTTCTTCTATGCGATTCTAAATTCTTCATCAAGTAGTTCAACATTAAAGTTCACTTTCGCATTTAATGCAGTAAAAACTCTCAAGATGGTATCTATCGTTACGTTTGTGGTATTGTTTTCAAGTTTTGAAATTTGTGCCCTTTGAACTCCTGACATTAATTCCCTCTGGAAAAATGTACAGCAAACAAGCCGAAAAGGTTATGAGATTGTTTGCTTCGATTGTCACGCAACCTTCAAATCAACTCCCATCAATAACAGAATAATAATTACAAACCCAACCACGATTCGATACCTGCCAAAAACCTTGAATCCATGTTTTGGAAGGATGGAACCCTTTCTTTCATCGTATTTTGCTCCCGAAATTTCCGGATAAAACCCTCTGCAAAAAAAAACCATTATTCGGCTGGAGTCGCATATTTCGCGAAACACGGGGATTTCTATACACATGCAAATCCCCTGGATTTGGACAAGCCCAAAACATTCTGCAAAAAACAAGAAGTTTATTCTTTACCTTTGGATTAAATATACAACACCATGCTAACATTAAACCCCATAATAAAAGAGATGAAAGAGGTTCCGGTAAGCCGACTGGAAGAACTGTATGAATTTGTTCATTCACTAACAACTAAATCAAAACCGACCGACACTTTGAGAAAAAAGATTTTATCGTTTGGCGGAGCATTTAGCGACATGAGCAAGGAAGACTATGCTGATTTTTTGAACCAAACAAAAAAGGCCAGAACAGAACTTTTTGGCCGCAACATTGAATTATGAAGCCTTCGATGCTTGACACCGATATTCTATCAGAATTTTTAAGAGGAAATTCACAAGTTATCGCCCGAGTTGACGAACATTTAATCTCCAATCCCGAGTTTGATAAAGAATATCACATGTTTATATTACAAGATTGAACAAAGCGAAATACAACCCCGCCGGTTCTTACATTGTGCGTGACACTATGATTTCAATACACATTTAAATCCTCCAGGTATGGGGTTCCGGGAGCGACCGATTCTTATACGGGGCAGCAAAATTCAAATTGTTTAACGAAAATAATCTGTAATTTTATACGTAAGAACCATCAAGCATTTAGCTATGACCAAAGAAACAGCGATAAAACTATTTGAATCGAAACAGGTTCGTACAATCTGGAACGAAGATGAAGAAAAATGGTACTTTTCTATTGTTGATATCATCTCAATACTCACCGACCAGATTGATCACCAAGGAGCACGGAATTACTGGAAAGTGATGAAAAGTAGGCTTTTAAAAGAAGGAAATGAAACGGTTACAATTTGTAACCGGTTGAAAATGGAAGCTGAAGATGGCAAAATGCGCTTAACTGATGTTGCTGATACAGTGAACTTACCGATGAGTGGGAAAATCGTGGAATTCAAAAAGGACAAGAATTCGCTATACTCACCGACGAAATAACCAATGCATGGAGCAGTTTTACAACCAAGCAGTACAAAGCATACAAAAACCTCAAAAAAGAAAACCTACGCGACCACATGTCGAATTTAGAATTGGTATTAAACATGCTTGCCGAAGCTACCACAAGCGAGATTTCAAAAGAAAAGAACCCGAAAACATTTGAACACAGCCGGATAATTGCCAAACAAGGTGGCACCATCGCTGGCAATACAAGAAAAGAAATTGAAGAAAAAACGGGGTGGTGACCAAACTGAATGCCAAACAATTGGCACAAAAGAAGAATAAAGAAATATAATCCGGAAAATACACCGAATTTGTAGCGAAAGGATTCAATCCCTGTTTTGAAGGACTGAATCCTTTGATTTCATTGATGCCAGTGGTATCACCTATTTATAGAACAAGATTGAACAAAGCGAAATACAACCCAAGCAATAGATAATATTCCCCGTTAGGGGATGTATATCAATAGAAAAACAATCAACAACAAACCCATTCCCCGTTAGGGGATGGTTGAAATTGAAATGAAAAGGCCTTCAATCCCCTACGGGGAATCGTTTCCGGGAGCATGATTTTTCTATTGACATTAATTCCCTCTGGGAAAATGTACAGCAAACAAGCCGAAAAGGTTATGAGATTGTTTGCTTCGATTGTCACGCAACCTTCAAATCAACTCCCATCAATAACAGAATAATCAGTACAAACCCAACCACGATTCGATACCTGCCAAAAACCTTGAATCCATGTTTTTGAAGGATGGAACCCTTTCTCTTGCCAATTGATTTTCTTATCTTTGTACAAAATTAAACACGATGAGAGCAATTGAAATAAATTCGAAAACAGACAAATCAGGACATCTGAAAATAGATTGCAAACTGAATAAGGCAGAGCGCAATGTTCGTGTTTTGATTTTACTTGAGGATGATTCTTATGAACAGGAAGAAGAGAAACTTTGGATGAATTCTATTTCAAAGAACCCCGTCTTTGATTTTTTAAATGATCCTGCGGAGGATATCTATTCACCAGAGGACGGAGAGCCATTTAATGATTAAGAACAATATCATACTTGTTCCTTTTCCAGTGCAAAAAAAGCTACGGCAATTATTTGAAATCTGATAAAATGAGCATGTTCGTTTTATTCTTACAGAATGGTATCCTTTCGTTTTCGCATTGTTCCTATCTCAAATTTCCGGATAAAATCCCCTGAAAAACAAGCCAACGCCCTGCTTCGGATCAAATTCATGCAACTGCGGGGTGACTCCTAATCATCACCGATAATAATAAGAATCAGTAATCCATTTGCTAAGAAGTCACCCTGTCAGTAAAGTGACATCTCCTCCAAAACCTGACATTCTACAGCAAGTGCTTAAAAACATTGAGCTATATTTCGGAACTCAAATAAATTAAAAATGAAGAGAATAATTTTAACTACCGGGGCGATTGCAATGCTCGCACTAGGCATTCAGGCTCAGAATCTTAGCAAAGGCAAGATTATTTCGGAAGAAAAAGGCAAAGGTTTTTACATCGAATCCATCATGAAAGATGTGACTGCCGTTGAAGAAAAGCTTTCGGAGAAAGTACCCTATGTGCGTTTTGTAATGGATCAGTCAGGTATGGATCTGCCCAACGATCCTTCCCTGTATAAAACAGTGTGGAGCAATCCTACGGAGTCACAGGGAAATGCAGGAACCTGCTGGAGTTTTTCAACCACTTCGTTTTACGAATCTGAAGTATTGCGTCAACAAGGCAAAAAAGTAAATATATCTGAAATTTATTCGGCCTATTGCGAATACCTTGAAAAAGCACGCCGGTTTATCGAAAAAAGAGGAAACTCGGTATTTTCGGAAGGTTCAGAAGGCAATGCGCTGTCGCGCATCATGAAAACCTATGGTGCCGTTCCTGAAGAAGTTTATTCCGGCTTAACCGACGGAAGAAAATTCCATAGTCATGCCAAAATGGTTGAAGAAATGACGACTTTCCTCAATTCCATGAAAACATCGAATGCCTGGAACGTCGGATACGGTCTGGAAACCATTAAGTCAATCATGAACCATTGCATCGGTGTACCTCCAACCGAATTTATGGTTGAAGGAAAATCGTATACTCCAAAAACTTATCTGAAAGACTACCTGAAAATTAATCCGGAGGATTTTGTGGAAATTCTTTCGTACAAGCAGGAATCCTACTGGCAAAAAGTGGAATACAAAGTTCCTGACAACTGGTGGCACAGCAAAGATTATTACAATGTTCCGCTCGATGTATTTATGGATGCCGTGAAGAATGCCGTTAAAAGCGGGTATAGCCTGAGCATCGGAGGTGATGTATCAGAGTCGGGCTTCAGCCGTGAAACCAACTGCGCACTGGTTCCTGATTACGATATTCCTTCAGCTTACATCAACGAAGATGCCCGGCAGTTCAGGTTCTCGAACGAAACGACTACGGATGACCACGGCATGCAGGTGATCGGATACCTCGAAAACTACAAAGGGTTGGGAAAAAACTGGTACCTGGTCAAAGATTCAAGCTCCGGATCAAGAAATGTAGATCCGGCCAGTCCTACTTTCGGGTATTACTACTTTCACGAAGATTACATTAAACTGAAGATGATGGGATTCACGGTTCACAAAGACGCCGTAAAAGATATCCTGAAGAAATTCAAATAAATGAGTCGTCCTAAAATAGGTTGACTAATAGTTGAAAATAAAGTTGATTAAGAACCTCAGGCATTCATAAAAACAATGACATCTGTCATATACGCCAACAACACACTGCTTGTCAGCCAGATGAAAAGTGAAAAAATACCAATTTATTTAGAATGATTTCAAATTGCGCACTGTGATTTAAAAATGAAATTCTGCTTCGGATTAGTTATTCAAACATCTTTAGATTTACATGTTTTTTCATCAAAACCAGGGAGCTGACAAATGGAAGAAAAGGTGCTACACGCGGGAATTATTCAGGAGGTTACAGCAAATAAACTTACCGTAGTCATTGTAAATGCCTCCGCCTGCTCTTCATGCCACGCCCAGGGAGCTTGTCTGGCATCAGACATGAAAGAAAAGGAAATTGAAATTTACCGCTTCTCCGGAGAATACTACCCGGGTCAACAGGTCAATATTGTTGGCCACGCTGCTCAGGGTTATAAGGCTGCTTTCTATGGTTACGTCCTGCCGTTTATACTGGTTTTCGTTACACTCCTTGTAGCCGTTTCGATTACCCATAGCGAAGGTTTTGCCGGAATCGCATCGCTCGCTATCCTGATTCCATACTACACAGCACTTTATTTCTTCCGGAATAAAATCAAACACTCTTTTGAATTTGAAATCTCTGCAAATCATAATCAAACTGTATGAGTACAATCATCATCTATACTATCCTAACCCTCAGCATCATTGGAGTTTTGTCTGCAATCATTCTGTATTTTGTAGCCCAAAAATTCAAGGTATACGAAGATCCGCGGATCGACCAGGTTGAAGGAGCTCTGCCGGGAGCCAATTGTGGCGGCTGCGGATATGCCGGTTGCCGTGCTTTTGCCGAAGCTTGTGTAAAGAAGGGCGAACTGGCAGATCTTTTTTGCCCGGTTGGCGGAAATGATACCATGGGCGGAGTTGCCGGAATCCTGGGAATTGAAGCCACGAAAAAGGACCCGCGTGTTGCTGTGGTGAGATGCAACGGAACCTGTGAATACCGGCCCAAAACAAATATTTTCGACGGAGCGCTGTCATGCGCTGTGGCAGCTTCGCTGTATGGCGGCGATACCGGTTGTCAGTATGGCTGCCTGGGTTGCGGCGACTGTGTACCGGTCTGCGATTTTGATGCCATTCACATGAATCCGGTTACCGGACTTCCCGAAGTTGATGATGATAAATGTGTGGCCTGCGGTGCCTGTGTAAAGGCCTGCCCGAAAACACTGATTGAATTACGTAAAAAAGCGGTTAAAAACCGCAAAATATATGTGGCCTGCCGCAATATGGACAAAGGTGCAGTTGCCCGCAAATCCTGCAGTGTGGCCTGTATCGGCTGCAGCAAATGCGAGAAGGAATGCAACTACGACGCCATCACTATTGCTGACAACCTGGCTTTTATCGATGCTGACAAATGCAAACTTTGCCGGAAATGTGTTTCAGTTTGTCCGACCAATGCCATTCTTGAACTGAATTTTCCGCCAAGGAAGGTGAATGTTGCCGATCCAGCCTCAACTTCACAAAAAAAAACCATTGAAAATGCACCTGTTCAGACGAATTCAGAGTCAAAACCTGGATCTTCTGAAAATTAACGATTAGGAGGTATACCGTGTTAAAAACATTCAAAACAGGAGGAGTTCATCCGGCTGAAAATAAACTTTCGGCCAAAAAAGCCATCGAAGTGCTTGCTCTTCCAAAATCAGTTTTTATTCCGGTTGGTCAGCACATCGGTGCACCGGCAGAAGTAGTCGTCCAAAAAGGTGATCTGATTCAAGTTGGCCAGCTCATTGCCAAATCTTCAGGATTCGTTTCGGCCAACATTCATTCATCCGTTTCAGGAAAAGTTAAAAAGATAGATGTTGGTCCGGATACTTCAGGCTATCCCCGAAAAGGTATTTACATCGATGTTGAAGATGACATCTGGGATGACACCATTGACCGCGGTAATGAAATCAGGTCAACGATTGCGCTCGATGGAGCAGCTATTCTGGCCAGAATTCAGGAAGCAGGGATTGTTGGTCTGGGTGGAGCCACTTTTCCCACGCATGTAAAACTGATGCCGCCCAAAGGAATGAAAGCCGAAGTACTTCTGATTAACGGCGTTGAATGTGAACCCTATCTCACTTCTGATCACCGGTTGATGCTGGAATACGGGGAAGAACTTACGATTGGCATTCAGCTGCTAATGAAAGCCTTAAACGTAACAAGAGCAACCATTGGAATTGAAAACAACAAGCCGGATGCCATCGGGAAAATGAAAAGCCTGGTTGCCGGAAATAACAACATATCGGTTATTCCCCTCCGGGTGAAATATCCGCAGGGTGGCGAAAAACAACTGATCAAGGCTGTAACAGGCCGTGAAATCGCACCGGGTGCACTTCCTATTTCAGTTGGTGCAGTGGTAACCAATATTGCCACCACCTTTGCTGTTTACGAAGCCGTTCAGAAAAACAAACCCTTATTCGAACGTGTTGTCACGGTCACCGGCAAATCAGTCAAAAATCCGTCCAACTTCAAGGTCCGGATCGGTACTTCAATCAGTGAATTGATTGAAGCTGCAGGCGGACTTCCGGAAAATTGCGGTAAAATCATCAACGGCGGCCCCATGATGGGAAAAGCAGTGACCAATACCGAAATACCCGTAACCAAAGGTACTTCCGGAATATTGATGATCCCTGAAAAGGAAGCAAAACGGGGAGAAATAATGCCCTGCATCCGTTGTTCGCGCTGCGTATCGGTTTGCCCCATGGGATTGGAACCTTTTTTCCTGATGACCTTGTCTGAAAAACAAATCTGGGACCGGACCGAAAACGAACGGGTGATGGATTGCATCGAATGTGGTTCATGCAGTTACACCTGTCCGGCCAATCGTCCGTTGCTCGATTATATCCGACTCGGAAAAGGAAAAGTAGGCTCAATCATACGGAACAGGAAAAATTAGACCTGGGAAAATAAAACAAAGCATTTCACATGTTTCGGACGGAATTGAATTCGCTTTCAAGATTGAATTTACATAAGAGGTAATAACGGCTTTAAACAAATACGATTAAAAAAAATACAACTGAACGATGAGTAAACTATTAACGATATCTCCTTCACCGCATATCCATTCGGGCGATACGGTGAATAAAATCATGTACAGTGTAATGCTCGCACTGGTACCTGCGTTTATCTGGTCGGTGTTCATGTTTGGACTCGATTCGGTTCGTGTCACGCTGGTCGCTGTTGTAGCCTGTGTCGCGGCAGAATACCTGATTCAGAAATTCATTCTGAAGACCCTGCCTCAGATCACTGACGGATCGGCTGCTTTAACAGGTATTTTGCTGGCATTCAATGTACCGGCTTCCATACCCTCATGGATGATTATTGTTGGCGCCCTGGTTTCCATCGGTATTGCAAAAATGCCTTTTGGAGGTTTGGGAAACAACCCTTTTAATCCGGCTTTGGTTGGCCGGGTCTTTATGCTGATTTCGTTTCCGGTGCAAATGACCTCATGGCCTTCCACCGGTGCAGCTGGTATTGATGCAGTAACAACTGCAACTCCTTTGGCGATCCTGAAGGAAGGAATCACAAACGGGCAGCCTATTGTTGAGATCTACAAAGATTTACCCACCAACATGGATTTATTCATGGGGAATATGTCCGGGTCATTGGGCGAAATATCGGTCATTGCGCTATTGATCGGTGGAATCTTCATGTTGGTCCGCAAAATTATTACCTGGCACATTCCGGTTTCCGTTTTGCTTTCGGCTGCACTGTTTTCCGGAATTTTCTGGATGATTGAACCGGCTAAATTTGCTGATCCGGTTTTCCATCTTTTGACCGGGGGACTCATTTTGGGTGCATTTTTTATGGCAACTGATATGGTGACTTCGCCCATGAATGCCAAAGGTCAGCTCATATTCGGAGTTGGAATTGGCTTTCTGACCATCCTGATCAGGATTTGGGGAGCCTATCCCGAAGGTGTTTCGTTTGCTATTCTGATCATGAACGCACTGGTTCCGTTACTCAACCGGTTTGTTAAACCCAAACGGTTCGGTGAAGTTAAAATTCAATCCATTAAAGGATAAGTTATGGCAAAGAAAGAATCAAATTTTATAAATATGACGATTGCACTTTTCGTCATCACGGCTGTAGCAGGTCTGGCCATGGCAACTGTTTATTCGGTTACCAAAGAACCTATAGCCGCTTCACAAAGAGCCAAAATAAACAATGCCATTAAAATGGTTATTCCTGATTTTGAAGTTCTTTCGGACACGGTTATTATGCCGGCGGACGGAAAAGACAGCATCAGGGTTCACCGTTTACTGAAAGGCACAGAATATACTGGAGATGCAGTTGAAACTTATACCGACAAAGGATTTTCCGGTAGGTTTACACTGATGGTAGGTTTTTTACCCGATGGCTCCATCAGTAATATCGAAGTACTTGAACACAAGGAAACTCCGGGACTGGGCACCAAAATGGCTACTCCAAAATTTAAAGATCAGTTTAAAGGACTTAAAATTGCCGATATTCCAGGCGAAAAACTTAAAGTAAAAAAAGACGGCGGCACGGTTGATGCGATAACGGCAGCGACCATCAGCAGCCGTGCTTTTTGTGATGCGGTTAACCGGGCTTATGCAATCAATAAAAAGGGAGAAAAACAATGAACCAGTATAATAACTTTACCAAAGGATTCTTTCGGGAAAATCCGATTTTAGTATTGCTGCTTGGTGCCTGCCCTACCCTGGCTGTAACTTCTTCGGCTGTCAACGGACTGGGCATGGGACTGGCAACCACCTTTGTGCTTTTTATGTCGAATGTATTTATTTCCCTGTTGAAGGATTTTGTACCCGATAAAGTACGGATCCCGGCTTTTGTTGTCGTCATTGCCAGTTTTGTAACCATTGTCGATCTGCTGATGCAGGCTTACACTCCCGCTTTGTCGAAACAGCTGGGAATTTTCATTCCGCTGATTGTGGTTAACTGCATCGTGCTGGGGCGTGCCGAAGCATTCGCTGCCAAAAACAATGTTTTTTCATCGATGATCGATGGGCTGGGAATGGGACTGGGATTTGCCATGGCCCTGGTCATTATCGGCGGAATCCGTGAAATGCTGGGGGCCGGGTCTATTTTCGGATTCAAATTTATTCCTGAAAATACGGATGGAATCCTGGTTTTTATTCTTGCCCCCGGAGCCTTTATCACATTGGGTTTCCTGATTGCTATTCTGAAAAAAATTAACAAATCATCCTAAGCTAATTCGTCATGGAATATCTAATTATCATTATATCAGCCATCTTTGTCAACAACATTGTGTTGGCACAGTTTCTTGGAATTTGTCCGTTTCTGGGTGTAAGTACAAAAACTGAAACAGCTGTCGGCATGGGCGCTTCCGTACTTTTTGTGCTGACACTTGCAACGATTGTAACCTTTTTGGTCCAGCATTACGTTTTGGTTCCGCTCAATCTGGCCTTCCTGCAAACCATCAGTTTTATCCTGATTATTGCCGCCCTGGTTCAGATGCTCGAAATTATGCTTAAAAAAGTAAGTCCGTCGCTGTACCAGGCATTAGGAATTTACCTGCCACTGATTACAACCAACTGTGCAGTTCTGGGAGTTGCCATACTGGTCATTAAGAAAGATTTTAACCTGGTGGAAGCCGTTGTTTTTGCAGTTGCTAACGCAATAGGTTTTGCACTGGCTCTGGTCATTTTTTCAGGTATCCGCGAACAACTGGCATTGGCCAATGTTCCGAACGGGATGAAAGGGATTCCGATCGCCCTGGTTACTGCCGGAATCCTCGCGTTGGCATTTATGGGTTTTGCGGGATTGGTATAAAGACCGGTCTTTGATAAATGATTATGGATCATTTCGTATGGAGAATGGATCATTTATTGTCATAAATTTTCCGTCATTTGCAGTCATCGAAAGCCATTTTTTTCAAAACTGATAATCATTCGTCATCACACAGGCAGCTTCTGGTTGAGCTGCTTTTTAGTTTTCAAAATGAAAAACCCTGAATTCCGGAATATTTGGAAAAGACTTACCGGTTTAATTAAAACTGCCCTTCCGCAAGGCACGAAAACAGCCTTCTGGTTGTTGAAACTGACCATTCCGGTTTCGTTTGCTGTATTCCTGCTCGATTTTTTCGGAATCCTGAATGTGATTGCCGGCTGGGTTTCACCCTTCTTTAAGCTGATTGGCTTATCCGGTCAGGCTTCCATCGTACTGATAACCAGTTTTTTTACCAACATCTATTCGGTGATTGCCGTGATGACCACCCTTGGAACCGGATACCGTGAGGGTACCATCCTGGCTGTAATGTGCCTGATTTCCCACGCGTTGATTGTGGAAACAGCCATTCAGAAAAGAACAGGTTCAAAACCATGGAGGATGATCGTAACGCGCTTATCTGCCAGTTTAATTGCAGCATGGATGCTGAACCTTATACTTCCGGGTGAAACAGCCACAGGTAATGAAAACCTAATCCATGAATCAGCAGCGTTTATACCTGCCCTGATGAACTGGCTATCCGATATGACAGTAACAACACTGAAAATTCTGATTTTGGTTAATATCCTGCTGATCTTACAGAAAATACTCCACGAATTTGGCCTGATCAAATGGATACTGATGCCGTTTATACCGCTGCTGCGATTGATGGGATTGCCTGCCAATACCGGATTCCTGTGGATGGTCGCTTATACGCTTGGATTGTCATACGGGGGAGCAATCATGATCAGTGAATCGGAAGAAGGAAAACTAAGCCGTGAAGATGCTGATTTATTAAACCACCACATTGCCATTTCACACTCCCAGCTGGAAGACCCGCTTTTGTTCGTATCCATCGGCTATCATTATGGAATACTGATTTTACCACGCATACTTCTTTCGATCGTTTACGTATGGATCCGGCGACTGGAACTCCGTATAAAGAGATCCAAATGAAACTCATTTTAGCTTATTGGTACTATATGGAAATTTATTCCTGATGACTTTTAAAGAAACCCGGCTGTAAAGATGAAGTTTAGATGGCCCATTGCATCAGCCGGTAAAAGTCATTTCATGAAGAAAAAAGCTTAACTTGGGGCTATAAAAAATAAAAGGCCAGGGTGCTGTCAAAGATACAGGACTGAAGTCTAAATACCTGATTCAGAAGGCTCCTGACGGTATAATTAAAACATAAGACAATGAGAGAAAAAATGGATTTGAATTTAGCAGTACTTATTGATGCAGATAATATCCCATACTCGAATATAAAAGGGATGCTTGATGAGATTGCAAAACTTGGTATTCCGACCATTAAGCGAATATACGGAGACTGGACAAAACCGACTGTTTCGGGTTGGAAACCTGCGTTACTTGAGCATGCGATTACACCGATTCAACAATACAGTTATACCACCGGTAAAAATGCGACAGATTCTGCCATGATTATTGATGCAATGGACATTTTACACAGTGAAAAAGTGGATGGATTTTGTCTTGTTTCCAGTGACAGCGATTTTACCCGTTTAGCAATCCGGTTAAGAGAATCAGGGATGTTGGTTATCGGCATAGGGGAAAAGAAAACACCCAATCCATTTATTGTAGCCTGTGATAAGTTTATTTATATTGAAATTATCGGTAAAAAAGAGATTCACAAAACGTCAGCGACGGCCTCCACACCAGTGAGTACCCAGCCAACCGATATTGACTCGATCGACAGGCAATTTATTCAATTGTTAAAATCTACCATTGAGGATATCGCTGATGATGCCGGATGGGCTTCACTTGCAGGTCTGGGAGCATTAATTAATAAAAAGAAACCAGATTTTGATCCGCGAAATTATGGATTCCCAAAACTGACCCCATTGCTGAAATCATTGGATAAATATTTTGAGATTGACGAACGCGAAGTTGAAAAAACCCATATAAAACATATTTATGTTAGAATAAAAAGCATCAAACGCAAAAAATAATTGCGGTATCGGGTTTTACTTTAGCAATGGGTTTGGTTTTTAACATCACTTTTTTGATTGCTTTTTCGATCATGTTCTGATTCACACTTCAGCAGGATACCCGGAAGAAACGTGAATCCGGCAGCAAAGTTTTGGAGGAACGGACAATTTCGTATTGCAGGACTTTTGCAGAACGAATAAACTCACTAAAAAAAAGAGGCAGTACCAAAAGTCACTTCCCGTGTTTTCCTGAATGGAAAATAAAACTTTTAATACTGCCTCTCCCGCACAACCCATTTTAACCCAACTATTTTATTTCAAGAACTTTCCCTTTAAGTTTTATTCTTCCAACCAGGGTTTCGGTAGTTTCAGCATGATCCTCTCCGGTAAATCCAGGTTGTTCTCCTCCTACCGAAATGGTAAAATATCCCGGTTCAACCACTTGTTTTTCTTTGTCGTTGATCATCGAAAGCTGACGGGGTTCAAGCTCAAACTGTACGGTCTGCGATTCGCCCTTCTTCAGGAAAATGCGCTTAAAACCTTCCATCTGGCGTATTGGCCGAGGTGTTGATGCTTTTTCATCGGTGAGGTACAACTGTACCACTTCGTCGCCATCACGGTCACCGGCATTGGTCACTTTAACCGAAACATTGATTTTGTCTCCCATTTTGGCTTCTGCCGGAATGTTCAGATCAGCATAGGCAAAACGGGTATAACTCAGTCCAAATCCGAAGGGATAAAGCGGTGTCTGCCGGAAATAGCGGTAGGTACGGCCTTCCATATCGTAGTTTTCGAAAGCCGGTAACTGCTCAATCGATTTATAGTAAGTAACAGGCAGTCGTCCGGCCGGGTTGTAATCGCCAAACAGAACGTCAGCGACAGCATTTCCACCCTCCTGCCCCGGATAACCCGCAGACAGAATTGCATCCAGGTTCTCTGCTGCATAATTGATTGAAAGTGCGCTTCCGTTTAACAGGACCAAAACAACGGGTTTTCCGGTAGCTTTGATCGCTTCCATCAGGTTGCTCTGAGTTTTTGGCAGGTTCAGGTGTGTACGGTCGCCACCTTTGAATCCGTCAACCTGGATAGGCATCTCCTCCCCTTCCAGGCGTTGATTCAAACCCAGAACAAGCACAACCACATCCGATTTTTCAGCGGCTTCAACAGCCCGCGCCAGCATGTTGGGTTGCGGAGTTGCCCACAATAAACGGGCATCACCATCGCCATGATAGTTCCGGTAATCAAATGCCAGTTTATAACGTTTCCCTGCTTCGAGCATCAGTTTTTTAGAGCTGTGGAAAGCATGGTGTTCATTTCTCCCACTGAGAATTTCCTTGTCGTCGTAATAGATTTTGAATGAAGGCATACTCCATACACCAATTTCATAGTTACCGGTTTGAGGTACTTTCAGGTAAGTTGTCCAGCGAATTCCGAAATTATCGACCGGCATACGCGGATCAGGAGAACCTGATTCCCAGTAGAAATCAATATTGTCGTCGATACGGGTAAAAAGTGGCTTCCCTTCGAGTTTATTGTTGGCGAAATATTCACCGGATGCACCCTGTTTACCGTCTTCGGTTTCAAGGTATATGGATGGAATCGGAATCAGTTTTGAAATCCCGTCGGCCAGTTCACTGCCTTGTGCATAAATAACTTCAGCCTGAGGAACCACTTTGTTTTTAATGCCTTGAAGTACCGTTACCGGATTGGAAGGAATGCCGTTGTAGTTTCCCCAGAGTGATTCAACTTCATCGGCATTCGGGCCTATGACGGCTATTCTGGAAAGATTTTTCCTTAGCGGTAAAGTATGACCGGCATTTTTCAACAAAACGATGCTTTTTTGTGCAGCTACCCGGGCAAGATAATCATGCGCAGGATTGTTATTCACCGAGAATGGAATCTGGGCGTAGACCACGATGGAGTCAGGATCGAACATTCCCAGTTTGAACCGGGCAGTCATCAACCGGCCAACTGAAACATCCAGGTCTTTTTCAGTAATCAACCCGCGTTTTACAGCTTCCGGCAAAGCCTTGTATGTATCGCCACATTCGAGGTCAGTTCCGCGTTTAACGGCCAGGGCGGCGGCTTCAGCTTCATCATTGACAATTTTATGGGTTTTCCAGATATCGGAAATGGCCCAGCAGTCGCTCACAACATAACCTTTGAATCCCCATTCATCGCGCAAAATACCCGACAATTCGGTACTTGCACAACAAGCCTGACCGTGCAAACGGTTGTAGGCTCCCATGATCGAATAGACTCCACCATCGACTACAAGGGTGCGGAAAGCCGGTAAATAGGTTTCGCGCAGATCGCGTTCGCTGACGTTTGCATCAAACTCATGCCGTAAAGGTTCCGGACCTGAATGAACGGCAAAATGTTTGGCCGTAGCAACCACTTTCAAATAATTCGGGTCGTCGCCCTGAAGTCCTTTTACAAACTGAAGTCCCATTTGTCCGGTCAGGTATGGATCTTCACCGTAAGTTTCATGGCCCCGTCCCCATCTTGGATCACGGAAAATGTTGATGTTCGGCGACCAGAAGGTCAAACCCTGGTAAATTTTCCGCAATCCCCGGCGGGCAAATTCGTGGTGTTTGGCCCGGGCTTCGTCCGAAATTACAGAAGCAACTTCATGAATCAGTTCAGTATCCCAGGAAGCTGCAATCGAAATCGACTGTGGAAAAACGGTCGCGTAACCGGCACGGGCAACACCGTGTAAACATTCATTCCACCAGTTGTACTCCGGAATTCCAAGCCGGTCGATGGCCGGAGACTGGTAGCGCATCTGATCGATTTTTTCCTGAATGGTCATCTCGGAAAGCAAACTTTCAACACGTTCCTGTGTCGATAACCTGGTGTTTTGAAATTGGAATCTGGATTGTGAATGCCCCGGAAACGGGCACACAAGCAACAATAGAAAATACAGATTGTGTTTCATAGTATTCAATTTAGTTATTCTGGTCTGGTCTGGTCTGCAAAACTACAAAATGAAAAGAAAATTGCAAACGAAAGCGATACGGGATGGCATATACTTTTTAATCCAGATATACCCCTGCCTTTTCGCCCCTGAAATATTCAAACATCAGGTGAATCTGCGATTCCAGGTTACGCGGTTTCGACAGTTCGGGTAATTCATGATCGTTAAACCATCCGACATTATCGGTTTCTGCTCCGCTGGCTATTCGTAAACCAATGGGTTCGCACCGGATAAACAATTTATAGACATATTCAAATTTCCGCACTGATTTCCTGAATTTCGTCGTAACGATCCTGATCGTAATTGCTGTTGCTGTATTCCAGTCCGATTTCTGCCAAAGCCTGAATTCGTTTCAGACGTTCAAATAAAGTCCGTTCCACAGGTGAATTTTCGTTGTTCATAGGTCAGTTGCGGGTTCCTGTCCGCACCATCGTGTTCTCGTTTAATGGTATCTTCCGTGTTGCGGGTTGCGAGTTGCGTGTCGCGGGTTGCGTTCAGTTTATCCAGTTATTTTAGCCGGAAGTCCTTTTACCAGAACCGGTTTTTCATTTTGTTTTTTGGGCATAAACATGTCTTTGTAGGTTAAACCCAGTTTGTCCTTTATTTCAAAACAATAATCAAGAGTGCCGAGATCAGCCCCGGTATTGTTGGTGCCGAAAGAAAATTTCACCCCCGCTTCTTTAGCCTTTCGCAATATTTTTTCGGAAGGAATTTTATACCGGGCGTTGATTTCAAGGGCTACATTATTTTCGGCCAAAACCTTTACAAAACGGTCGATACGGGAATCTGTCCAGAGTTCATCGTATTTGCCGGCAATTACAGCGGGCAAAAAGGTTGGATTAACATGAATATCAATCGGTTCTTTGGATACCACACTCTCAATTTTACTGATCAGTTCATCCATAAACTGTTGTTCATCGTCAACAAAAGTTTCTTCGGGCATCCAAAGACGCATCCGGCGGCCTTTATGATCAGTCCAGGTCATCCCATCGGTAAATATATAATCAAACCGGGCAATCGCTTCAGGAGAAAACAAAGTAATCCATTCGCGTCCTTCAGCCTGCATCCCGCGGAAAATAGGCTTCGACTGAACAGTATCCATGTAGGCAAAAAGCGATTTATCGTCGGTCACCGGAAATTTCAAGCCACAATTGGGAGCGATGCCGTAATTGATGCCCAGTTTTATCGAATTTTCACAAGCCTGATCAATGGTTAAGCCACCTTTCAGGTGGACATGAAAATCGATGACCGGAAAGTTCTCGAGGTGCATTTTGGTGATTTTATTGTCCCATTCTTTTGAAACCAGCATTTCAAAATTTTCAGCTTTTGGCAGGGGTTTAATCTGAATGCTTTTAAAATACACTTTGCTTTCCTGGTCGTGACACTGCAGGGCAATACGGCCGGCACTAAACACTTTCATTTTATCGTTTTTGGGGCGGTACGGATCTTCAGGCTGAATGTAATCAACGACTTTGGTGCCATTTACAAACACCTGACAGCGGTTTTCAACCACTTTAAATGACAATTCAAACCATTCATTGTCTTTCACTGTATTGTAATAAACATTGCGGATTCCGTAGAGACTTCCGGTTTTTTTCAGTTCCTTAAAATCACCCGGGCGTTCGTAGGAGTTGTCTATCTGAACCTCATATCCACGTAGAAGTGGGCCGTATTCCTGTTCCTGGGTATGGAAAATAATTCCGGAGTTACTGCTGGGTTCGGTTTTTACCATCGCCTTCATTTCGAAGTTCCGAAAAACACCCTTTTTAAAGTCTCCGGTATAAAACAAATGGCTCATCGGACCGTCAGCAACCAATAAGCCATTGACGACCTGAAATGATTCCGGATTTTCATTGGCTGTCCAACCATCCAAATCTTTTCCGTTAAAGAGGTCGGTCCATTCAGGTTCCTTGTCCTGGCAGGAGGCCAATAAAAGAACACTGAAAATGATGAGGAGGTTAATTTTAAAATTATTCATAGCGGTTTAATTTTGGTTTTTTGAATGGTAACAAAGGTATAAATCTATCCCTGAAACTTGATTTGAAAGCCTCAAAGTTTTGATAAATTAATCAGTATTAACAGATTTAGATTAACTATAGCCGGATAATTGACTGAACAGGATTACCGTTTAATTCCTTTTTTATACTTTTGGGGCCTTTAACCTGCGGTAATCAGAAAGGAATGAGCGATTTGCAGCTTGGAAATCCTTACTGGGCCGGCATAAACAATACAATATTATGAAATTGATTGGAGTGTATCTGATTCTTTTGGTAGTTGCCGGAACAAGGCAATTACGCGCGCAGGCTACTGCAACGAAAACCTTTACTGCACGTCAGATCATCAGTCAGATGCAGGCCCGGCTAAGTTGTCCATGGAGCCAGGAAACGGTAGATACCTTTAAAACCGGCAACCCCGATGATGTGGTTACCGGAATTGCTGTAAGTATGTTTGCCGATATGGAAACACTTCAAAAAGCCGTTGCCGGCAATTGCAACCTGATCATTGTCCATGAACCCACATTTTACAACCATAACGATAAAACCGATTTCCTCCTGGACAACCCGGTTTACCTGAAAAAGAATGAATACATTACCAAACACAAACTGATCATTTTCAGGTTTCATGACCACTGGCACCGGACTGTTCCTGACGGAATTTACATGGGGATGATCGAAAAACTGGGATGGAAAGCCAACCAGACTGACAAATCCATGCTGTTTTTTAAATTTGGGGAACAAACCGTAGGTGGATTTGCCCAGCAACTTCAGAAAAAGTTAAAAGGCAGCCAATTGCGCATCGTGGGTGATCCGTTAATGCGGTTCACCAATGTTGCACTAGCAGTTGGGGCTCCCGGCTCCCAGACGCATATCAACCTGTTGACCAGCGAATTTACCGAACTGCTGGTAGCCGGTGAAGCCAACGAATGGGAAACCTATGAATATGTTTTGGATGCATCGATGATGGGTATGAAAAAAGCGGTCATCTTTACCGGTCACATTGCTTCGGAAGAGGCTGGTATGGAATACTGTGCCACCTGGATGAAAACGTTTATCCGGGACATTCCGGTTGTTTATTTTGAAAACGGTCCGTCCTTCCGGACCGTACAAAAACCAAC
>JBBSBP010000099.1:0-18872 GCA_038251165.1 Bacteroidales bacterium
CTGATTCGAAATTCAATTGTCAAGAGAAAAAGGCCTTCTGTTGAATTAATCCGGTAAATCGGAGTATTTTGCCGATTATGTTGATTTATTTTGTCGTCAGAAAATTATCGCTGATAAAAAAATACCAGTTTTGCAACTTCACAGATAATTTGCCGTCTATAAAAACGTTTAACAGAACAAAACAATCATTCATTAAATATCAGAAACATGAAAACAAAAATTGCAGCAGCATTTATTTTATTCGCATTCATTCTCTCCGGAATTCAGGTTCAGGCCGATGAACAGAACCGAAAAGTAGATCCGTTTACTGAAATTTCGTTACGGGTTGGTGCCAAATTACATCTTGTACAGGGCGAAAAACAAAACCTCGAGATTGTAGCGAAACCTTCCGCTCTGGAAGAATTAATCACCGAAGTGAAAGACGGGAAACTGATCATACGTTTCCCCAATAAAAACTTTTTCTGGAGTACGTTTAATCCGGGCGATATTACCATTTACGTTACCACTCCTGAAATTAACGGACTGGGTGTATCCGGATCGGGTGATATTATTGCCGAAGATGAGATTAAAACCAAAATCATGGACCTGGCTGTTAGTGGCAGCGGAAACATTAAACTTTCGGAACTCACGGCTGAACGTGTAAAATCCGCGATTTCAGGATCGGGTGATATTGTACTGGAGGGAAAAACAGTAGCACAGGATCTGAGCGTAACAATTTCAGGCAGTGGCAATTTCAAAGGACTGAGTTACAGTGCCGATGATGTGACTGTTAAAATTGCCGGCTCCGGGAATGTGGGCGTTGAGGCCGTTAAAAACCTGTACGTTCGTCTGGCCGGCTCCGGAAATGTAACTTATAAAGGAAGGCCAATGGTCGACCAGTCAGTTGCAGGTTCAGGATCAGTACGAAGTGTAAAATAAACCGGGTATGGATTTGGGTAAATTCGTGGATTAGTTTAATGAATGCTTTTTAGAGCAAATTTCACCTCCGGGCCTGGTATTCTCATCCCGGAGGTGTGTTCACGCAGCTCCACGATGAAAGTTTCACCCCGGAGGCGGGAAATTCCACCTCCGGGATGAAACAATCCATCCCGGAGGCAAAAACTGCAGATTCGCTAAACTTTGAATTATTTGATATCCAATTGATTTCCCTTGCTTTCTTTTTTCGGTCTTACTCCGGTAGTTCCACCGCCTTTAAGCGTCAATTCAACGGGAGCATTGGTTTTCCATGAACCATTGGTAAAATCTGGTATATCCACCGAATTGGAGCGGTTGGCCACCGATTTTTCACTAAGCGGAGCAATGGAGCTCCAAAGTGCTGCATCATAAACGTTTTCATCAAGCGGAAGTCCGTTTCTCAAACAGTCAATCAGGCGCCAGTCCATCATAAAGTCCATACCACCATGGCCTCCCACTTTTTTGGCCATTTCGCCAATCCGGGTCACAATTTCAGGCGTATACTTTTCTTTCAGTTCAGTCATTTGTTCATCGGTCATCCATTCGTGGCTGGTGGCAATCCGGGGATCAGGATATTTGCTGGCAACTCCCTTGGTCCCGCTAACCAGGTGCAGCCTCGAATAAACACGTGGACTGGTCACATCGTGCTGTATCATGATGGTACGTCCCTTGTGGGTTCTTACGGTGGTTGTATTCATGTTTCCGCGGTAGTGATCCGTGGTAAATTCCTTGAAAAAACTGTCATTAGCCGCAAGTTCCTTCGCTTTTGCAGCCATATGGAAATCGGCTGACGACATGGAAGTCAGGTATTCCATCTGATCGCCGCGGTTGATGTTCATGACCTGGCAGATCGGTCCTAATCCGTGAGTCGGGTACAGATTGCCGTTGCGGTGCTGGTTTTCTTTCAGACGCCACATTTCGGCATAACCTTTTTTATTGAAGTTCAGGCCCAGCAGGTTATGAATGTATGCACCTTCGCCGTGTATAATGTCGCCGAAGAAACCTTGCCTGGCCATGTTTAAGGTCAGCAGTTCAAAGAAATCGTAACAACAGTTTTCGAGCATCATACAATGTTTCCTGGTCCTTTCCGAAGTTTCAACCAGCTGCCAGCATTCGTCGATGGTCATTGCAGCCGGTACTTCAGTGGCCGCATGTTTGCCGTTTTCCATGGCATAAACTGCCATCGGAGTGTGCCACGACCAGGGAGTGGTGATGTAAATCAGATCGATATCCGGATTTTCGCACATTTTTTTCCAGGCATCTTTACTGCCCGAGTAGGATTTGGCTCTCGAAAGGCCCTGTTTTTCGAGTAACTTCTGCATTTTTTCAACCCGGTCTTCATATTGGTCGCACAAGGCAACAATTTCTACACCTTCGATGTATGACATGCGTTCAACGGCTCCCGGTCCACGCATACCCAGACCTACAAAGCCGATGCGTACTTTATCGAGCTTTGGTGCGGCATAACCGCTCATGTTAAAGCGCTGTTTCGGATACTTTTTTTTGCTATCTGAACTTGTCCCGATGTTCGTGTTGGCTGCCTGACCTGCTAATCCGGTAGCCAGCAATCCTGTACCCAATAGGGTGTTCCGGAGAAAATCCCTTCTGTTTGATCCCATTTTATCGTTATTTATGTTAGGTTAGAACTTATTAATCCAATACGTTTAAATTTAAACCTGCTGTGAATTTACAATCTAATCTTCTAATTCTAAAATACTCTGTCCAAAGAAACGAAACAGATATATACTATCTGCACAAGATTACCATCAGGTCATTCACATTGGTACATGTAGGGCCAGTCAGAATTAAATCGCCACTGGCTTTCAGGGCCTGATAAGAATCGTTATTGGCCAGACTAAGTTCAGGAATAACAGAATCCGCGCGCATTCGGGCCAGAGTACTACCATCAACCATTCCCCCGGCTGCGTCTGTCGGACCATCCGTACCATCCGAGCCTAAAGAGAACACAAGCACATTTTCAAGTCCTTCAATTCCAAGAGCTGCAGACAAAGCAATCTCCTGATTCCTGCCTCCTTTGCCATTGCCGGTCAACCGGACAATTGTCTCACCGCCGGCAATAATCGCACAGGGCGGTTTGGGCGCATATTTGTTGAAATTCAGGCTCTTTATTTCTCTGACAACTGAGGCCAAAAATTTACCAAATTCTTTGGCCTCACAGTCAATTGACGTTGATAATACCAAAGGTGCATACCCTAATTTTTCAGCATTTTTTGCAGCCGCCGCGCACAAAGCAGTTACGTTGCCGGTTACAACCGTCTCGCAATTTTGAACAATCTTAGGCGTTTCCTTTTCAAGCGCCCTGATCACGTTTTTCCCAACCTGAAGGTTGTACTTTTCGATTATCCGAAGCGCTTCCTGTGAAGTTGTACTGTCCGGATATGCAGGTCCTGAAGCTATGGCATCAAGCTGATCACCGACCACATCGGATAAAACAATCGCATAAATTTTCGCTCCGCCACATTGCTGGGCAAAACGTCCACCTTTAACCGCCGACAAATGTTTACGGATGGTATTGATTTCAACGATATCAGCGCCACAGGTTATGAGCTGGCTGGTCATGTTCATAATATCCTGAAGCGAAACTCCATCCAGCGGTTTTTCAAAAAGTGCAGATCCTCCTCCTGAAATCAAAAAAACCACCTGATCCTCCGGAGTTAAATTTGTCACCAATTCAAGTGCCTTTGTGGCGCCCAAAACAGACTTTTCATCCGGAATTGGGTGACCTGCTTCGATAATTTCGCAGTTTTCAATGGGCCCCTGAGAATGTCCGTATTTTGTTATTACGATGCCACTTTTAACCTTTGAACCAAGCGTGTCTTTTGCTGCTTTGGCCATATTCCACGCCGCTTTTCCAATGGCAACCAAAACCACATCGGCATTGATTTCCCTTGCATGGAGCGCTTTAATAACCGCAGCTTCAGGTAAAACAGCTTTTATCGATTCATCGATGATGATTTTGGCATCATCTCTAAGGGTATTCATCTTTGACCTCCATGTTCTATTTAATCAGGTTTAAATCAGAAAGCACGATTTTCAGCGCCTCCATTCGTTCCGACGTGCAGTGATCAATTTAAAATCTGGCATATCACGGGTTTCATAAATGAATTGAACGGTTTGCGAAAAATCGGGACTGGTCGCTTAAACTCACAGGTACATTGGATGCAAGGATTATTTCACCCGCTGCGGTTTGGCAAAATCCTCCGTCATATTGTAGGGCAGCTCCCATACGCGGGTGCCTTCCCGGTTGCAGAAATACAGTTTCGATTCGGAAAGGTGATCGGTATCTCCATCGGCCCAAAAAGCATAAAAATCATCATTAACATGCAGCGGTCGACGGGCATACGTTTGATTTCGAAGACTGTTGTGCGTAACATCCCGGATTTTTGTCCAGGTTTTTCCTTCATCGCTACTTTCCCATAAAACCATTTCACCTCCGGTTCCGGGTTTTTGCGGTCCGGCTTCGGTGGGGCCAATAATGCGCCACACCTTGTCTTCGGTATACAACGAACCCATGTCGTAATTGTGGGTCGAGTTACAAACTTTACTGTAATTCCACTTCCCGTTTTTCCAGTGAATCAAAATCCATTCCCTTGGATCGCCTTCCGGACCGGGTTTAAAATCACTGCTGATCACGGCCAGGATCACCGGATTTCCTTCCCGGTCGAAATTCATATCATTCAGGTACACAAGCTTTTTTTCGGCTTCATAATCGCGAACCAGTGCCGGATTTTGTGCATCGGTTAGAGGAGTTTGCAGGATCCGGCCATCCATGGTTTTCCAGGTTTTTCCCTGATCGTCGGACTGAACAGCATAAACGTTGGTTCGTTTATTCACATCACCACCCGGATGGTAATTAAATACCGAAACCAGTTTATTTTTCCAGACGTTGGTAATCTGGTAATGACCACCCATACCGGCCAGTTTCTGATCGGGGGTCCAGGATTCTCCATCCGGACTGGTTGACCAGTACAACTCCCGGCCTTTGGTGTATTTGGTGAAAAGATAGAAGAAGCCTTTATCGCCCATCCACCAGGGTTGCGGGTAAGTCATTTCGCCTTCTTTGATTTGTTCAAATGAGTCGATGGAATAAGGTTCGCTGCTTCTGAAAATGAATCCGGGTCTGGCTTTCGCGCGTCCGCTTACGAAAACCCAGAGATAGCCTTTGTCATCGATCGAAATGGATGCATTGTCGTGAGGGTCGTCCACACCCATTTTATCATACACAATTACAGGTTTCGGAACGATTCCTTTTTGGTGGTCATAGTACGAGATCATTATCAGTAAATGCTTTTCATCTTTCGCGGTAGTTCCGCCATAGGTGAAAAAAGTCTTTTTAACTTCCGGAGCATAAATGGCCATCGGAATGTGGTTCGCGGTATAGGTTCCGAGTCCACCGGAATATTTATCACCGTATTTGGAAAACTGGCCAAGTGTAAACCAGATGCCTTTGTAGCCGTCAGCTTTTGAGTTTTGGGCACAGCTATTTTCCGGAAAGGCTGAGAGGAAAATTCCCGTAATCAGTAGAATTATGTTTTTAAAAGTCATCTTGTTTTGTTGTTAGTTTGATGTAAAATTTATATTCATTTAGGTACTAAAAAGGATATTCATAAAATTTAAAAATCTACTATTTTTAAATTAGCTTAGGGGTGATACTCTAAATTGCATTTTCCGGTATCCGGTTTTCCATTTCCTTTTTCCCCTCTATTTTTTATTTTTGAGCACCTCATCCGCAAAATCCATATAGAAATTCCAGTCTTTCAATATAAGATTGTGCCCTCCATCGCGGACATGGTAGGCAACCTGGCCGTTTCGGGCGGGCGTATTCACAGGTGGCATGGCTTCTGGCAGACGAATGTTTTTGTCGTATAGCTGATATGCCGGAAGTGAATAATAAAGAGCAAGGTATTGGCCCCTGGGGTCGCCCCATAAATCATCAGAGGCGGCGGCGACATAGAGCGCTCTTGGAGCGATAAGTGCCATCAGCTCATGCATGTCCACCGGCATTGAATCTTCATGGTTGTTGTAGCTTTTATAATTTGTACAAAACCAGTGCGGAAAGGACTTGTTGATCTGGGCGACAGTTTCGCCATATCGTCGCCGGGCCAGCGACGAACCACCGCAGCCAGCTTCGTTGCTGCAAACCATGGCAAATCGTGTGTCAGTCGCGCCTGCCCATAAAGCCGTCTTCCCTCCCCTCGAATGACCAATTACAGCAACTTTGTCGGCTGCAATTGCTTTGTCCGTTTCCAGGTAATCCAGGCATCGGCTGGCACCCCAGGCCCAGGCAGCCAGTGTTCCCCACGATTCTGCTGTCCGGTTGGAATCCAGTATTCCATGTATGCCGTTCTGGAAATTATCGTCCTGATCCGGATCCACATCACCGTTATAAAAAGCGGCAACGGCATAACCACGGGCAATAAGTTCTTCGGCAGGCCAGAATTCGCTCTTTATCTGACGTGTAAAATCGATATTGTCAGCAGGCGGCCGGTTACAGATCAGCAGAAAGGCGGGAACCGGTTTGGGCGCCTCGTTTGGAACAAAAAGCCCCAGATGAAGCGTCAGCGATTTTGAATTGGCGGTGAAGGTGATATCAACCAGTTTCAGCGTAGCCGCACCATTCATCGCATTTCGGTCTTCTTTCACCACTTTAATCGTTGTTTGGTAAGGAGTTTCCGGAACACTCCCGTATACCTGTGTTGTAAAAAGTTCAAGAAGCTCAGGACGACGAAGTTTTTCCCACTGGCTCTTTTTTGTGATCTTTTCACCCTTTTGCGTTATCAGGACTTCAGGCAAAGTATAAGTTGGTACCTTATTCTCAAAATAGTTGAATTCGGGTCTGCTTTTTGACAATTTTTCGACAGTTTCAGGAGAAGCCTGCCAGCTTTTATTTTGCTGAGCCAAAACAGGAACGGTACTGATAGAAAGTATCTGAAGAAAGACGAAAATCTTTCTCAGGATTGATGAGAATAATTTTGGTACTGGAAGTCTCATGATAATTCGTGTTTAGAGGTTGGTTTGTCAAATATATTTCATGAAATTATTTCTCCTGATGAAGTATTCCATCCTTATATGGGGAAATGGAATCCTTTAAAATGAAGTGACTGGATGCCCTGATTTATTTGTTTTTACTTGTTTTTTCTTCCCAGATTTTAGGGTTGCGGTCGGTACAAATAACCGCTAAAACTTCAACCGTGTCAGTTTTAGGATTGATGTAAAAATGAACCATATATGGAAATTTCCTTTTCATCTACCTTTAAAGTTTTTTTTGCTTCATTCCAATCCAACAGTCTTTCCGGATTTTTCCTCGATTTCTCGAATCGTTCCATCACCATATTTTGTTGAGATTCAGGAATATCATAATCTTTTTGCTCCTTTTTTTTCGCATAATCGAGCATGCTTTTGATAGCAGCTATCAAGTCGGAATCGTTCAGCTGTTGAACTTGCTCAATGATAATTGCCTTTTGTGCCTGTAAGTTCATCTTATTTGTATTACCTTATTAACGAAGATTTTTTTTGACTTAAAACTTTGTATAGGATGCTTGTTCTACAAGCATCCTATACAAAAATACAAAACAAAAACTGGCCTTCAAATAAATATTTGTAAAAGGATTCGGTGCCTAACCATGAAGCTATAAAAAAGGGATGGAATCCCTCTGCATGATCTAATTTACTCTATGATTTCCGGATAATTTATTTCGATGTTAGTTTAGTTGGGTTTTGACGATTGTCCCAGATCCTGATAATTTGAACCTGATCAATTGAAACGATCCTGTAGATAATTGATATTTGTTTTTGAACGACAATCATGCGATAGTCTTTAATTCCAACTTTTTTTGAATCAAAATTGCCTTTTTCAAGAGCAGTTAACACAAACATCACTTTATCGATGAAATGCTGAATTTCCTTGTCTGTTCAGGCTGATATTAGATAATCTATGATTGCAGTATAATCTTGAATTGCTTTGGGCGACCAAATTATCCTTCTCATTTTCTGAAATTCAGATTAGGGTATTTGGTTTCTAATTCATGCAATACATTTTCATGAGTTTTACCTTCGCCTCTATCTAATTCTGCAATTCCATCATCAATAGCCTTTTTCAATTCATCGGTTATTTCCAGATCACCAGAATCAAGTTGAATTTCGTAGCCATCTTGATTGTAGAGCCTTACACCATTCCGGGGTGAAAAATTCAAAATCCTTTTTAATTCAGGAAATAATTTGTCTTCAATGTCTATCTGATAAGTTTTCATGATCAACTGGATTGATAATTCAAAGATACTGAAAATTAAATTAGTCAAATGAGTGTCAGTCTCATGATGTGCTTCTATTCCATAATAAGTTCAGCATCTTTTATTGCCGGGACAGTCACCAGAATTCCTTTTTCAGTCCGGGTAATTTTCAGTTCATTCTGAATTGACCCGAATTTCAGGATTGCTTTTCTAACTTTTGGCAACGGAAGACCCACTTCTGTTTCCTGATTGCAACTGATTTTCCGGATTTTTCCATCCACCATCAGATTTGCAGAACCATCTTCAGTTGTTGATTTCAGGGAATAACCGCCTTCGGCAATTTCAGTTCCTTTGCCGAGGTAGATGGAAGTGAGTTTATTTCCGGCATATCCGGCAATGCCAAAATAGCCGGTGAAAGTTCCTGTTCCGGAAGTAATTTTTTGGGTCGGGTCGACGGACTGGAAAATCTGCTGTTTCCTGCCTCCTTTACTGAAAACGGTCAGGCAGGTAAATGTTTCGCCGTCGTTTCTCTTTTCAACCGAAATACGTTCAAGACTGTAACCCTTTTCACCTTTGTAGGGCTCATAAACCACGATAAACGGTTTCGTTCCGGCTTCCGCCTCCGTGCGGATCGTAAACAATGGAAGTTCTTTGTCGTGGTATTGTTTTCCTGATGTTTTGGTTTTTGGCGAAAAGGCCCGGTAATAAGTGCGTCCTTCATTTCCGGCGATCAGGGCTTGCATGAAAATAGGATTCGAATCCTCGTCTTTAGCTGAGAAGCGTGCGGTGAGATTTCCGGGGTAACTTTCCAGTTTCTGAACACCGGTATAAAACCGGAATCCGGGATAATCCTTGTCGGTAAGCGGGTAGGTCGTTTCGACTGTTTTCAGAGTTTCCCGTTTTTCATTCAAAAAAGTGAGTCGATCACCGATGTTGTGGTACACGTAATCATTGCTTACCGGATTGTCGGAGCGGAAAATATCGATATAATAACCACTGGTTGCAGAAGTCCGGACCACCGCCAGGGTGCGCGATTCACTGGTGTTGGTCGATTTGTCGAAGTACCGGGTGTCGGTAAACGAATAATCCGGTGAAACAGCATCCTCATCAGGCACGGGTTCCATGGCAGCCAGTTCAATCTGACCGATGTTTTTCGAGCCGGCTGATCCGCTGAACGGAACGGAGCCTGACATTCCGGCCGCAACGACTGTGTTGTGTGCTGCCCACTGGCTGTAATAATTGCGATGCGTCGGATGTTCGTAGTTGGGGCCGGTACCGGCATCAATACCCAAAATGGTTCCGCAGCCATACAATTCCATGGCCATGCCGTTGTTGTGGTTGTGGTTGTAGGTAGCGCCCTGTACTTCAGCCATCAACCCGGTTTCAGGATTCGTACCGTTTCGTTGTAAAAACAACCGGGCAAAATCGAGTGTGCCTGTACGTGGCCACTGGTAGGTTGTTGTTGCTTCAGGAATTTCAGGAAGAAAACATAAAAGTCCGAGGAACCCTGATCGTTCGCGTTTATACATGCCTCCGTCAATCAGTTTTTTCATGGAAGCGAGCATTTCAGGCAATTCAGGCTGATTGTATTTGACAGCACCGATCAGTCCGATTTCGAGTGACTCGGCACTTTGCGATGCCCGTCCGGTATCGCCAAAAGCGCCAACTGTGAGGTTTGGAAACGAATATTTCAGCATGGCATAGGAAGCTTTGAAAAGTGCCGGGAACTTCCTGAAGATGTCGTATCCGTTCTTTTCAAGAGCCAGCGAGGAAATCAGCAAATTGCCAACCGGATAATTGTGGTACCCTCCGGGTTCTTTCCAGTGCCCGTCATGTGTCAGCCATTTTTCGACTGTTGAAGGCAGGGCCAGTTGACCGCAACCACCGTTAATCGTGTCTTTGCTGAGGAAAAACTGAAGATAATAGTCTTTCTTTTGCTGATTTTCGAGACTCAGCGCAGCAAAAACCATCGTTGAACTTTCGGCGGCATACCAGTTATTGTTCCAGAACCCGCGGAAGGCGAGGGTAGAGGCGATTTTTTCGAAGACGGTTTCGTACCAATGCATGTCGTAGCCTTTTTGCCGCATGAAGTTTTTCAGGAAATCGTAAGTCAGAATCATGGGACGGTGGGCAGCGTCGCCGAGGGTTTGCATGTCGAGAAATCCTGTCCGGCATGGTCCGATGATGGGCTCCTGATAATAAGCACCTTTGACCCACTGGTCGAGCAGGTCGGCTGCAAATTTCGCATATTTTTCATCCCCTTTCATCCAGTAGATGATCGCTGCATCGAGAGCCAGCCCGTTGATTTCTCTATTGATGCCGGTAATGTATGCTTCAGGATCGACCCATTCCTTCTGACCGGTTTCGGGATTAAACAGGTTCATTAGTTTCGAAGTATCGTTCGGAACCAGTTCTTCGATGCTTGGCTTGCGATAGGATGTTCCCTTTTCGGTGATTGGTGTCCGCAGGTAGGTATTTACCCTGACGGTCGGCACCGGAGCATCGCCTTCCCATTTTATTAAACGTTGGCCCGAATTGTCGGAATAAACTCTGGTGTATCGTTTACCCGGAATTCGGTTCATCAGGTACCGGCTTAATATCCACTGCGGATCGGTTAGATGGCGATCGGCATACGGAGAAACTTCCTTTTCCATGTCGGTGAAAATGGTTTTGGCCCAGGATTGCTGTTCGATTTTCTTCAGCACTTCCTGTTTATCACCTGCATTCACCAGAATGTGAGGGTTTTGGGCGGAAACCATAAAACAGGGTAGAAAAATCGAAACGAGCAGGATTAATTTAATTTTATGCATGTTGGAATGGTTAGGATTAGCATTTTAAAATTTCTGAAGAATTTGAATAGGTAACAACATGACTGTCATAGTTTAAATTCAGAACAGAATACCTCTTTTCCCGTCCTGTTCAGAGCAAGTTAAAAAGGCATTTCTGAACTAAGAATTCAACCGGTGCCGGATTAAAATCACTATCTGCTTTTTGGAGATGGAAGTTTCAGCAATTCACGATCGTTTACATGTTTAATAATCCGCTTATGTAGTTCTTCCGTGAGTTGCTTATTTTCTGGTTTTTCCGACACATTTACATTTTCAGCAGCATCATTGGTGTGATTATACAACATTCTTGCATAGGGTGCCTCGTCCTGATTACCAAACCATTCAGTATAAGCATGTGTTTTGGTGACAATGGTTTCTCCATTTATCCACCGGCAGAATACAGCATCTTTCCAGGATGGATTTCCGCCATCGAGAAGAGGAATCAGGCTGTTTCCCTGCAGATGAAAGGGTTTGGTCAGGCCAGCCAGATCACAAAGGGTAGGGTAAACATCCACGTATTCAACCAGCTGGTCGGCTACCACTCCTGACTGATGTCCCGGAGCACGGATGATCAGGGGGGTGTGCAGCGCTTTTTCGAAATTGCAGTGTTTGCACCATAAGCCATGTTCGCCCAGTTGCCAGCCATGATCACCCCAGAGAATGACGATGGTATTTCCGGCCATTCCGGATTCTTCCAGAGCCTGCAACACTTTCCCAACCTGGGCATCGGTATAGCTTACACAGGCATAATAACCCTGAATGAGCTTCAATGCCATTTCGTCGGAAACAGGTCCTGTGGGAGGAATATCCGTATAGGCCCGCAGCTCGCCGAAATTATGCATCGCAGCATCGGGGGCGTCTTTCGGCTGATACATGTTGTCCGGAAGCCTGACCGACGATTCAGGATACATATCCCAGTATTTTGCCGGCGCGTTAAACGGAAGGTGAGGTTTCAAAAATCCGACAGCCAGAAAAAACGGTTTGCCGCTTTCCCGGCTGGCCTGAAGTTCGGCAATGGCTTTGGCGGCAATCTTTCCATCGAAATAAGCATCGTCGGGAACATCGGCTTTTTCGTACGGCAGTGCACGCGCTTTATCCCCTTTGTCGGCAGCAATATTTTCCGGAAGTTGGTAATCGCGCCATGAGGCTCCTTCAGGGATATCCGGCCTCCAGTTGGTATCCCAGCTTCCTTTGCTGTCGTCCTGGTGATGAAATACTTTTCCCAGCGAAACAGTATGGTAGCCGTTATTCCGGAAGTGCATCGGTAGACTTACTACGCCGGGAACGTCTTTGTCGAGGCGACAATCGTAATTAAGAAAACGCGAACCATTCGGTCGGATGCCTGACATAATGCTGGCCCGCGTGGCCCCGCAAACCGGGATGTTGCAGTACGACTGGGTGAAACGTACTCCTGAAGCAGCCAGTTTGTCGATATTGGGCGATTTAATCAGGGGATGCCCGTAGCAACCCAGTTCGGGCCGAAGGTCGTCAACAGCAATGAACAGTACGTTTTTTTCCTGGGCATGAAGACTTCCGGTCAGAAGGAGTCCTGCCAGGCCGGAAAATAGCATGAACCTGTTTTTTGTTATCATAGTATTCCTATTTATTTATAAACGATTAAGCTTCTATCTCTTTGCCTTAGCCTTGCCTTTTTACCTTTCCAGCCAATTTATCGAAAAATTGTAATTTTCACTTCACCGGCTCCAACCTGATTTCCTTAAAGGTAAATCCGATTTTGTTTTCGGTAAATTTTTGAGGAATCAGCGATAATTCGTAGGTACCGGGTTTATCGAATTTAATTTTACCTCCTGAACTGTGAATCAGTTTCCAGTACTGACTGCGCTGATTGTATTCTTTGCTGTCAGCGGTTACGGTCATTTTCTGTTCCTGACCGGCGCATTGAATCCGGATGGTCTGTCCGCCCTGCCAGATTGGAGATCCGTGCGATCCTGTCTCGGTGGTCACCAAATCAACCTGATAAGTTCCCGGCTTTTCGATCCTGAATGTCCAGCTCAGACTGACCGCTGCATCCCGCCAGTCGGCCCCTCCGCCCCGGGCTGTAAATTTGAGCTCGGCAGGCTGGCCATCTTTTTTAGCCATTCCTGAAATTCCGGGCAGCAAAATGCTTTGATCTGCCTTCTGGCAAATTGAAGTTTCCACGCTGGCCGGTCCTTCAATTTCAACCACAACTACCGAAATTACCTTATCGGGCGCTTGTTTCGGAAGTTCAATTTTCAGGCGGTGATGGTCGGTTCCCTGATTGTAGGTTTCCTTAAATGCCAGGGCTTTCTGATTCCTGTCAGAAAGTAAATACACTTTCTTTACCTTGTTTTTCAAACCTTCCAGATAAAAATCTGCTGTTGGCCAGTCGAAAATACCCAGGTAAAGTTTTCCCGGTTTTTGGGTAATGTTGCCCCATTTGAACTCCAGATTAAACGGACTGGCCTGCGTTCCATAGATGCACTCGTTGTTAATTTTCATCCAGTCACCCACTTTGGCCAGAATATCAACCGATTCCTGTGGAATTAAACCTTCGGAGGTTGGTCCCACATTCAGCAGGTAGTTTCCGCCTTTGGAGGCGATATCAAAAAGCAAACGGGTCAATGCTTCCGGTGATTTCCATTCATGGTCGTTCTTCTTGAAACCCCAGGTATTGTTGAGGGTCGCTGGTACTTCCCAATCGTCCCGAATAACTGTAGAGGGAATCACATTGTCGCCGGTCGACATGTAGTCGGTTTCGACTCCACCGCCCAGACGACCGCTTATAATGGTAGCCGGCTGTAACTTGCGGACCAGATCTTTCAATTGTTGTGCCTGATCTTTCGAAATATCCATGGGCGTATCGAACCAGATCATGCCGATTGGTCCGTACTGGGTAAGCAATTCAGTCAGCTGCGGTTTTACCTTTTCATCGAGGTACTGTTGGAAATTCCGTTCTTTCGGAAAATCCCAGTCATTGTCAAGTCCGTTGGGTTCGTGCCAGTCGCGCGACTGCGAATAATAGAAACACAATTTCAGACCTTCTTTCCGGCATTCTTCGGATAAAGCTTTAATTACATCTTTTCCGTAAGGTGTGGCATCCACAATGTTATATTTTGAAGCCGTTGATTTGAACATGGCAAAACCATCGTGGTGTTTCGAGGTGATGGTGATGTATTTCATGCCCGCATTTTTAGCGGTCATCACAAAATCATGCGCATTGAATTTTACCGGATTAAATTGTTTGGCCAGTTGTTCGTATTCCTTCACAGGAATTTTGGCGTTTTTCATGATCCATTCGCCAATCTGGGGATATTCCACTCCTTTCCATTCGCCTGCAGGAATGCAATACAGACCCCAATGGATAAACATTCCGAAGCGGGCATCGCGCCACCACTGCATACGTTCGTCCTGAGTTATATTTTTTTGTGCAAAAAGCACAGGCTGAATACCAATCAGCAAAGCCAGAATAACGATTAGTTTTTTCATGTTGTATTGATTTAGTTATTATTTAAAGCTCAGTTTAGCTGGCATTAATGTTGGGAACGACCATGCAAAATGATGGCTTGAATAACAAAGTGGCCGACTTTTTTCAACGTTCTCTTCCATCTCCGATTTATTATCAAGTAAATGGGCACACAAAACCGATCCAAATCGACCCCAATCAGCCCAATTATTTTTTCTGGTTCTGATTTCAGTACACGATTTTAAATAAACATTCCTGACCCATTTGAAAAATATTTCGCGATCAGTTGAAGACCATTTTGAATAATTTAAAAGTAATTCAGCAGCCATAATCATTCCATTTCCGCATGATGCTGATGAATGGCGGCTGTATCAGCTTTGACAAGTAATTGTTTATAAGCATCAAAAACTGGTTGGCTTTTGTCCGCAATTTGTTTTTTAACTAAAGCTATCTGTTTTGCCGGATGCATTCCTCCCGGATGATCATAGGCAAAAACATTAAAACAGCATAATGAGATGATTAAAACTGATATGAAACTGATTTTGAATTGCATTGTATTCGAATATTTTTAGAAATGAATGAATCAATTTAATTCATGCGGATTAGGAATCCAAACTCCCTTTTCACCTTGCCAAACCCATTTGAGATCCTTGCCCGACATTTCCTGTTCCGGAGCATTTTTCCGGTAAGCTTTCCACATGGCCGTCACAAACGGATCGAAGGTTTTGGTTTCGCCTCCCGGTCGCTTATGATTTCCCCGGGCTTCCTGGTATGGATCGTCTTCACGCATCCAGCGGTCAACATAGTCGAAATAGGCATCGTGTCCCCAAAGTTTAATGGCTCCCATGTATCTCGCGGCCAGCGCCGTACCGGTCCAGGCAACCGCGTTACAGCAAACCCGATACCCTTCTGAAGTTTTGTCCCACTTCTCCCATTGTTCCGGAGGTTTTTCTTCGTATGTATCCCGTTTGCCGTGGTGCATAATCATTTGCCAGAGTACAGTTTGTCCGAACCATCCTTTTCCATAGTATGTTTGTGTGTCTTCCTGAAAAAATGCGGTCTCCGGAAGTTCAGCCAGTTGAGGATTTCCGAGCATGATGCTGGCAAACAGGATGGGCCATTTTCTTCCGCTTGAATGACCTCCACCTTCATTCCATCTGCCGCCAGCCATGGCCAGTCCGTAAAGGTCGATGCCCCGCTGAATCAGTTCGATAGTCAGTTTTTCTTTTTGCTCCTGAGGCACATCGAGACACAGCATCAAACTTGCGATGGAGACCAGCCGGGCATATTCACGGCCGTAATTTGGCTGATTTTCATTCGGAACCAGTTCCTGCTGCGACCAGCTCAACAAGTGGTCGAGCCAGGGACGTTGAAAATATCGTTCGAATTCTTCCCAGGACGGAATTTTACCCACGGGTTGAAGTTTCGGAAGGAAATCCCAGTGGATATCGCGGGCAAGGAAAATGGATTTTGTTGTTCCGGAATACGGCGGACGAAATGCATCAGCAGGAGGAATTGCATCGAGGCAGGTCAGTACTGCTGAGGCTTTCATAACGGTCTGGCACTTGTATTCGCCTTCCCATAAAATATTCTTGCAGAAGTTATCCACCGGAAGGGAAGTATTGCTGATGGATGAAATCAACGATAAGTTTGGTTTAAGTTCTAACGGTAACTTTATACAATCGTTGAGATCGAAAGCTCCGGCACGCGAGTCGTAACTTTGTTTGGTTCCGGCCTTCAGTACAATAGCCGAACCGTTGCGCATGGAGTTATCAGTTTTCAGACTGGTATCGTTCCAGTGGTTAATACTGATTTTCGTATTATCATTTGCGATTGGTCCCGGTTCAGGCGTAATTTTCACAATCGTTACCGGCCCGATGACCCACCAGTCGCCGGTTACAAATTGCCCGGTTTGCGCGGGTTTATCAAACTCCCAGGTAATTCCGTATTGACTTATTTCTTTGCGGAGTTCAGGCAAAACTGATTGGGCAAATGCTGTTTGATCAATCAGGAAAAACAGAAGAGAAAACCAAAGTTTATTAGTATGCCACATTGAATAATTATTTCTACCCCTGTCAGGGGTAATATTTAACTAATTTTTTACCAGTTCCATCGAAACGGTTTTTCCGGCCTCATCACCATTTGGCAAGTTAACCGTTAAAACTGAACTTCCATTTGCGGTTACTGATTGGACTGATTGATTCGCAGTTTGATAGTTTCCTTTCAAAGTTAACTGAATTTGACTGAGTTTTTGTGTCGGATCGGAAACAGAAACTGAAAGTCCATTTTTGCCTCTTTTTAGCATCACCACGCAGGGCTGATTCGCTTCAATTCCGCCAGCTAAATCTGATTTTCCGGCCTGATAAAAAATGATTCCACCCCATTTTTGATCTGTAGAAACTACCGACTGCATGCCGGTTCCGTTTTTCTGAATTCTGAAAGTCGGGTTCGCTTCCATTTTTTGCATCTTGGATTTGTCAGCCTGGGGAATAAGGCAGTAGGCATATGTTTCTCCGGACGGATTTACACCATGCTCAATCCATAATTTAAAAATCCCGGATTTTATTGGCTCGTCTTTGTACATGGAAGCTACAAGGTTCCACGATCCGGTCACGGTTTTTGTTTCGAGTTTCAGGTTACCACCTTCAGGAAAGTAATAACCGGTTTGGTCGTGCAAAATCCATTTGGGATTTAATGATTCGGACGATTCGGCGGAGTAAATTTGTTCTTTATTTGACTTTGCTAGAACTTCTCCGTTCAGGAAAGATTGATTTACTGAAGTTGTAACGGGAATTCCTGTTGAAGCGTTAATACCTGCTCCCAAACAAACAATCTGATCGTTGAAAATAAACCAGGCTTTTTTAGCTGAAACGCCTTCTCTGTTGTAATCCATTACGGCTATGCCAGACTTTCCATCTGAAACACCACCTACAAAATTGCTCTGAATGCGATAACCTTTGGCTGTCAGTACCGGCAATTCCTTGTCGTCCTGCTGCGTGGTAGTTCCCGGAATTTTCTTCCAGTCCCAATAAGGAAAAATGTTTTCGTATTCTTTTGCCGATTGATAAAGGTAAGTGGCGCCGTCGCCCAGGTAATAGCCGCGAATGTTTTCGGCGTTGCATGACTCAGCTCCAATTACGCGTTCAGAACACATCTTTACTGAAAAGTAATAATCAGGAGTTCGTTGAATCTGAAAATCGGATCTCCAAAAATGCTTGTTCCCCGTCAAAGTTTCATATTGATTGGCTTTTTGGTAGGTTTTGGCATAAGCAGGATCGAGTGTTTCCATTTGTTTCATTGAATTCGACAAACTGCGGGCTTTACTTTCCTGGGCATTTACAAATAACTGACGTCCACAGGCACTGATGTCCATCTGGTTCTTCCAGGTAATCCATTGCTGGCCACCGAGCAGGTAATCGCGCAGGATTCCCATTTTAGTTTCGTCAAAGTTGAAAGGAGTGTTCCTCAACAAACGAATCCATTTAATCATGTCTCCCACATAGGCCAAACCATAATTTCCGAATTGAATTTGCGGACCGTGCTGATGAAACGATTCATCAGGCTGGATCCCTTCGCCCATACTAACTTTTAATTCTTCCTGAATGGATGAGGCAGCTTTGCGAATGGTTTCCACATCACGAAGAAGCAGCGATTTCATAAGCACATTGCCCGACAACCAAACTTTATTTTGTCCGGTCATGCCGATTTTTGCGCGGTCCAGAATCTGGATGCCTTTGGTCATTTGTTCCGGAGAAAGTTCATCTTCCATCAAGATCAGGGAAGGAGCAAACGACATGGGAACTCCAATTTCGGGATACCACCAGTTGGGGCACTGGAAATCGTTGTCGAGCCAATAGTTGAGTGCCAGATGAATTTTTGCCAGCAATTTCGGATCGTGGTAATAAGCTGATCCGGATTTTTGCCACGCTTTAGCCATTCGTTGCAAATTGCTCAGATGCTCAGATGGCTCCCAGCTGCCGCGCTGTTTACTGCTGTATTTGATGTTTGGCCATGCACCCTGTTCGTTCATTTGCCCTAACAAAGTTTCCAGATTATCTGTATCAGCCCGACCGCCCATTATTTCATTCCAGACGTTTTGATGAAGCTGCACCAGGTCTGCAGGGTATTTCGTCTTTTGCCGGGCAAATCCAATTGTCAGGATCAGGCAGAAAATGCAAAGCGATAAGAGTTTCTTTTTAAATTGATTCATAATGTGCTCCTTTAATATGTTTTTATTTTGTCAATTGCATCACGTTTAAATTGACTATTTTGAAATTACACCTTCAACATCAGGTAACTCTGAATACATCAACGTTCCAAATGAAGCATGGTCCCAGTGAAAGCCTTCGGGCCTGATTCTTTCCAAAACCATTTCAGTATATTTCATTTTCAGCC
>JBBSBP010000100.1:0-18658 GCA_038251165.1 Bacteroidales bacterium
TATTCTGGATGAAGCAAGTTGGCTGCCCCGTTATTTTTACCGGACCCGTCAGGAATTAATAAAAAAGGGATACGGAACCGGAGGTATTGGGTCACGCGTTTGCGGCGATCATTTCGGAGGCGATGGCGAAGGAAAACCCTCGTATGAAGATGTTACCCGAACCTGGATTGTTTCGGGTGAAGACCCACACAGCACTTACAAATATGCTGCACTGGCGGCGCAACTTGCTTTTTGCCTGAAAACGCTGAATGTTCCTGATCCCGAAGGCGTTGACTGGGAAAAGGAAGCCCGTGAATCTTACGATTGGGCAAAGTCAAATACCAAAACCGGCGATGATCAGAAGAAACCGGCGATGGGGTCTTTACTGAAAGATATCCGCGGATTTGCCGCGGCCAGCCTGTATCAACTTACAGGTGAAACCACCTACCACGACCAACTTAAAACTGACTTTTCGGCTATTTCAGCCAGTACTGCTCTTAGCGACGAAACCCGCTGGGGGCCATTTGTGTATGCTGCTATGAAAACCCAAACCGCTAATGCAACATTAAAAACTAAACTTGCCGGTGCTATTCGGACCACTGCCAACGATATGGTTGGTACGGCCAATAATCGCGCCTGTCGTTGGGGAGGTAATTATTATTTCCCAATGTTGGTAGGCCAATCTACCACTCCCATGATTTTCGAAATCATTATGGCTTACCATATCACAAAAGACACTGATGTTTCGTTGGCCAAAAACTATAAAACCTGTATCCAAAATACGGCTGATTATTTTCTGGGCAACAACCCGCTGAACACCACCTGGATTACCGGCCTCGGATTGCGCCGACCCGAGCGCGTTTTCCACATGGATTCGTGGTACAATGGGAAAGACGAAATGGCTCCGGGGATCACTCCTTACGGCCCGTGGCGCAAAGAATCCTACGAAACCGGACAAGGTCCATGGGAAATGGCCTGGGCTTTTAAAAGTATTTATCCTGCCAATGTTACCAATTGGCCAGGCCACGAACGCTGGTTCGGCAATTATACAAGCCCGTTGAATGCTGAATTTACCATTCACCAGAATACCATTCTAAATGCTGTGGTTTATGGTTTTCTGTGCGACAAGGCTTCCGGTATTTATCAGGCCAACAACAGGCCGGTTATTGATGGAATGACAGTAAAGAAAATTAATGCAGGAACTGCTACCGACGAGTTGATCGTCGAAGCCATGGTTTCAGATCCGGATGCCGACAGTCGCATTTATAAAGTTGAATTTTTTGATGATTGGCATAAAATTGGGGAAGCATTTGAAGCTCCTTACAAAATTAACTGGACCTGCTCAGGAACACGCGATTTCGACATTACAGCCAAAGTTTATGACGAGCTTGGCGCAACTAATAAATCGACCAGTTTGAAGAGAGCATCGATTATTACAGCACTTAACAATCCTGAAATGACTGAACCACAGCTAAAAGTGTTTCCGAATCCAAGCAATGGAGTGATTAATTTTCAGTTTCAGAACATCGGGAATAAATCCATTCAGCTAAGTATTTTTAATCCTGAAGGTAAATTGATGAAAAACTTTAAAGTGGGAAATAACCCAATAGGCAATTCATGGCTGACTTGGAATCCGGAACAGCAAAATTGCCCGCAGGGACTGTATTTGTACAATTCAATTATCTCTTCAGGAAAAGAAATAAAACAAGATGAAGGTAAAATTGTGTATCAAAAGAATTAAAAATAATTCGACAATTGACCTGTAAAACCAATAAATAATGATCTTTAAAACTAAAACCGGATACCAAATCATGAAAAAAATACGAATTTTAGGAAGCCTGATCATTTTTCTCTGGATGGCATTCAATGCCTCGGCACAATCCAATAAAATCCGTTTGCTGGTGCGGTCCGACGATATGGCTTCGAGCCATGCGGCCAACGAGAGTTGCATCAAGGCGGCAACCAAAGGTATCAGCCGTTCAGTAGAAATAATGGTGCCTTGCCCGTGGTTTTTCGAGGCTGCCCAATTGCTGAAAGAAAATCCGGGCATCGACGTGGGTGTTCACCTAACCCTGACCAGCGAATGGGATGGCATCAAATGGGGACCGATTACCCCTTCCCCATCGCTGGCCGATGCAGATGGTAATTTTTTGGCCGGAACCGGTGACTGGTATAACAAGAAATACAAATTGGAAGAGGTGGAAGCCGAATTGCGCAAACAAATTGAACTGGCAATGCGTGAAATCCCAGCCGTGACGCATCTTTCGTCGCACATGGGAGCTCCCGATTGCAAACCTGAACTGAAAAATCTGGTAAAGAAACTAGCCAAAGAATATAAGCTAATTTACGAAACCGATGGATTGACTGAAATTCCGAATTTTGGATGGGACAAAGCCAAATCGCAAAAAGAGAAAGAAGCTGCATTTGTTAACATGCTCAAGTCTCTGAATCCCGGAAATACTTACCTGTTTGTGGAACATCCGGCCAATAAATCAGAAGAAATGAAGGCTGTCGGAAACAAAGATATGAAAACCGTAGCCCGCGACCGGCATTGGGTTACCGAAGTTTTTACCAGCGATTTGGTGAAGAAAACTATTAAAGAAAAAGGCATCGAGCTGGTTAACTATACCAGTATTGGAACACCGGGCAAATAAGCGAGAAAAATTCCAAATTCCAATTTTTTTGAACTTTAGTTCACTTTAACTACTTTAGTCACTTCCCTGCCTCGCCTGAAGTCGTGGAACTATTTCTCTTTGTAATCAATACTTTATCAATCTTGTTGTTATCGATATCAACAACTTCGATGGTGCAGTCGGATAATTCGATTTTATCGCCCAGTTCCGGTATTTTGTTGATGTTATTAAAAACAAAACCTGCAACAGTTGAATAATCAATTTCTTCAAAGTCGATGTAAAAATCTTCAATCAGATCGACCAGTGTTTCAATGGGAGCATCGCCACTCACCAAAACAGATTGATCATCGCGTACAAATACATCGGGTTCATGACGCTCTCCTTCTTCCGGGAAATGACCGATAATGTTTTCAATGATGTCATGCAGCGTGATGATTCCTTCAAAACTTCCGTATTCGTCGACCACTATGGCCACGTAATTTTGTTTTTGTCTGAATAATTCCAAAACTTTTTGTGCCTCAGCATTTTCAGGAATAACAACAGGCTTATTGAGCAGCGTTTCGATCGATGAAGGTTCAGGTGAATGGTAGTTGATCAGGAATTCTTTTATGGAGAGGAAACCTAAAAACTCATCAATATTTTCACGGGCAACAATAATTTTACTGTGTTTGCAATGCAGTATCCGGAGATAAATTTCTTCTTTGTTCAGTTCAATATCAATCCATTCCACATTTTTCCGGTGAGTCATGATGTGTCTGGCTTTTTTATCCGAAAAGTAGAATACTTTTTCATGCATGAGGTTTTGTTCCTTTTGAATCACGCCTTCGTACGAGGCAAATTTCAGCATGTGCCGCAATTCTTGTTCGGTCACCTGTCCTTCAGATGGATTGAGTCCGATCAGTTTGTTAATCAGATTCGTTGAAAGGGCCAACAGCTTGATGAACGGGAAAAATGCTTTGTTAAAATAGAAAATGACAGGTGCAATGATTACTGAAATTTTCTCAGGATTGTTTAAGGCGATGGTTTTGGGCACCAATTCACCGATTACGATCGAAATATAAGTAATAACCAAAACGGTGAGTGTGAGAGCAATTTGATGGGCATACATCCTGACCGGTTCAAATTGAATGAAGAATGGAGTGATATTTTCTGCAATACTCAATCCGCCATATACTCCTGTTACAATTCCGATTAAGGTAATGCCAACCTGAATGGCTGAGAGAAAATCTTCCGAATTTTCAAGTAATTTAAGGGCTACTTTTGCTCCTTTTTTGCCCTTGATTTTATATTGCTCCAACCGGGCTTTATTGCTCGAAATCAAAGCTGCCTCCGATAAGGCAAAAAAACCATTCAGCACGATCAAAAATCCAAGTACGATAAGTTCCATTTGATGAATATAATGCCATTGAATAAAAAATGCTACAACAAAGGTAACAGGGAATCCTCAATTTTCACAGGATCCGGAATTTTATAGACCGGAAAGTCATTAAATCCATTTCCCCATTGCGGCACCAGGTACCGGTCCGGAAAATTCCAGGTCGACAATCCGTCGTTCGTCCGGGATTCGAGCATGTAAGCAGGCAGAAAAATGATTTTATACATGTTGTTTTTTTTACAATTTGATCTCAAATTTAGCACGCAAACCAAAGGAAGGTGTACCCAGGGTGGACTTTGGCCTCACCCTCCAGATCGCTTCAATCCGAAATAAACGAAAAATATTTTCAACACCCGCACCCAGTTCGATAATACGGATTACTCATCCTGGTCAGGTTGACGGGGAATTCAACAATTTGCCGGTTTTTATCGCTCAGCGAACCAATCATGCTCTTTGCTGAAAATACCTCGCGGAGGCCGATTTTTTTGAAAACGGGCAGGCGGTTAAACAGAAAACCGTTGAGATGATATTCGAGGTAAGTGTGCAGGTATTTGTCGTGCGCGTATTCCATGAAGTTCAGCAGGTTAAAATCGTAGGAGTACAAGCCGAATGTTTCGTTTCCCCGTGGTATGTCGAGCATGGTGTAAGGCAGTTTCCCGAAATATATTCCGCCTTCAACGGCATAGTTAAAGGCGGTCTGGCCCAGCATCAGGTATTGTTCGACGGTGCTGAAAATCTTTCCGTAGTAGTTTTGTTTTCCGTAGTAAAATACCTGGGCACCACCAACTGCAATGTGAATAATCGGGTAATCAGTAGCCATGTATATTCGGAGGAACTTATCATCAATCACCTTTTCCTGCCACGAAAAACGGGTATCCACACTGAAATCAAAAGCCAAAGCCTGCTATCCCGTTAATTTTTTTATTCCTGAATCCGTATCCAAGCCCGCCCCAAAACATATAACGTGTGCTTATCTCACTGCTTGTTCGGGCTCCTGCAAACAGATGCAGTCCTTCAACCCTGTTGGTATTTATGGTATGCGCATAAGGTCCGAATTCCAGTTTTCCCAGATCGAAATAGCCGGTCATGGACATTCGGGTAATATTATCAGCAAATCTGACAGCCTTGATCTGGCTCACTGAATCGATCGTGGCAGCAATATGCCTTTCGCGCGCATTGAGTTCTTCCAGCCGGTTGGCAGTCCAGTGGTCATAAAACCATTGAAAACCTTATCACCCAGGCGTCGTGGAATAAAACTGATCCGGTATTGTTTCCTTCCGTTTTGCATCGTGCTGTCGGCCAGAAAATACTTGTAGTAAAACCAGCCATTGTCGGCCAGCGGACTTACAAAATTCTGCGAAAACAGGTTGATGTAGTTGTCGTAAAAATTCACTTCAACATCCAGCGCACTGGTGTAGCCCGAAATTTCGTAATCGTCGAGAACGCCTACTCCGGAAGTTTTTCCGGTCAACCATTTCTTTCAAAACCCGCCTGACAGGCCCGTCATCCGGAATAACCCTCACTTCCGAAAGTTTTACCAGATCGGATATCAGACTTACCTGCAAATTCATTGTTTTTAATGGAAGAACTACAAAAGTCTTGCAGCGGTACCCAATGGCTGTAAATTGAATGGAATCAACTTTATTCCTGCTGACAAGCTGGTAAACTCCAAGAGAGTCGGACAAGGTTCCGGTCTGCGTGTTTTTGAAAATAATACTGACATAAGGGACAGGCTCACCGGTTACACTGTCAGTAACCTTTCCCTTTACCACAGTGGATTGGGAAAATACGGGGAGTCCTGTAAACAGCAGGATAAACAGCAACTGAAAACCATGTCTGAAGTGCGGTTCAATTGAAGGAAATTTAAGATACATGTTCGTTTTCTGTTTCTGTAAAACCAACTTGAATAAACCGGTATTGCGGCTAACAAATTCCGTAATTACCCGAACTGGCAACTAAAATTGTCGAAAAAATCGAATGTGTCTGTAAAGTGGCTTCTATTTATTTTAATTGTTAAATAATCCGCAGGTTTTGCATGCCATTTTTCAGAAAATCCTTGCTGAATATAACAGCGGAAGTGAAAAGTAGTTTTCGGTGAAAACTATTTAATTATATCCAGAATAATTGGTTTTAGTCCGGCAAAGAAAAATTCAACGGCAATAACCATTACAATTAATCCCATCAGTCTCATCATTACATTATTACCTGTTTGGCCCAGGAATTTAATAATCCGGGAGGAGCTGTACAGGATCAGGTAGGTAATCAGCATAACCAGGAAAATGGCTCCAAAAAGTATAACTTTTCGTTCCAGGGTGGTTGCATCTTCCATTAAAACGATGGCATTGGTAATGGCCCCGGGGCCGCAGATCATAGGAATAGCAAGAGGTGTTATGGAGATATCACTGACATAACTTTTAACCTCTGACTCTTTGATTTTCACCTGGCCCAATCGAGCCTGGAGCATGTCCATTCCCATGATAAAAAAGATAACACCTCCCACGATTCTGAAACTGTTCACCGAAATACCAAAAAAATTGAAGAGTAACTGACCTGAAAAAGCAAAAATGATGATGGTAATAAAGCCAATAACAGAAGCTTTTTTAGCGGTGGCGTTCCGGTGACTGACATCCAGCTCAGAGGTCATGGTCATGAAAATCGGCATGGTACCCAGTGGGTTAATCAGGGTAAAAAAGGAAGTAAAACAAAGTAATCCGAATGAAATGGAGTCTTGCATAGATTTAAGTTACTTCAGGTAATTTTCGATAAATAAATTTTTGGGTCCGAAAACCATTTTGTCCCATTCCGGACGCCGGACTTCGCTGGGCCAGCCATGTTCGCGGTAGGTAACCGGGTAAATGATTTTTTTGCCTTTTGCCTGATTTATTGCAGCATATACCGATGTGGAAGGACAGGTATTATCAATCAGCCCGATTTCGGCAACAATGGTGGCCTTCGAGTTTTTCAGGAGGTTTGCCGTGTCGAAATAGGGTAGTACCTGTTTCATTTTTTCTTTATCACCGGGTCGTTCGAAAGGCTGAGGCCAGCCACCTTTGCGATTGACCAGAGTGCCTCCCCAGTCGCACATAGCCGGAACAGTGGCTACGACGGCAGAAACCCGCTGATCTATGCCTGCTGCTGCCAGTGCCTGTCCGCCACCCTGACTTTCGCCGATCACCAGAATACGTTTCCCATCCCACTCCGGCTGCCGGGTCAGAAATTCAATGGTGCGCATCAAACGCAAATACATTCCCCTGAAATAAAAATTTTCCCTGTTTTCAAGACCGCTCACAGAGTAGTCTTTCAATTCGCCGGCTTCCAGTTTGTTGTAGTATTCGTCAGGCTGGCCATTTAACATCCCGTGAGCATTGAGATCGAAGCAAAGTGTGCCCTGACCCATTTGGGCATAACGCAGCGCATCACGGATTTCTGACCGGCACCAGGATCCTTTTACTCCGGCAGCATGCACCAGTAAGACAATCGGCAGCGATTTTACTTTTGCTTTTTCAGGTTTGGCAAAATATCCGCGTGCAGGTTTCGGTCCCGGGCAGTTGATTTCCGTATCGAAGCAAACAAATCCTTTTTCCTCAATCTCTGCCTTTTTTGTTATTACTTCCATCCGGAGCGACTTCAGGCTTTGCTTTTCCTGATCCCAGTATTTATTGAAGTCCTCAGGACATGCAATTCCGGGTTTGATCTTTAGCGGATCGACAATCATTCCGATGGTTTGCTTTTTATCGTTCAGTTTAGCTTCAACCATGACGGAACAAGGCTCTTTAAAAGCGCTTTCAAAAATTACGATGGGTTCATGGGCAGAAACAATTGCCTTTTCTGAAATGATCTGGTTGTTGTTTTTCAAAACTTTCACCCAAAGGGTATCCTCCCTGGTGTTCGGGACATCAATAGCCGTAACCCGGATGATTTGGCCACTCCGGTAGATGCCGTTTTCATGGGATTGCTTCAGGGAAATGGTTTGAGCCTGAAGGTGACAAGCGAAAATCAGGCCTAAAACAATAAGAAACAAGGATCGTGAAGTGGTTTTCATATCAGCTAAAATTAATTTGTTATCAGATGTCAGCCAATTAATCTCAGCTGTTAGTCCACCCCATTTTTATTTTCCTCCGGAAATTCTGCATCCAGCTCTGCATCCTCCTCTTCATCATCATCGTAAATCTCAATGATGGGCTTAGTAAAAGCTTTGCTGACCAAACGTTTATCGAGGGTGAGCAAAAGGGAAGGAAGTACTAAAATATTAAAGAACATTGCAATAAGCAAAGTGGTTGAAATCAGGATACCCAATGCCTGAGTGCCGCCAAATTCGGAAACGATGAACACGCTAAATCCTAGAACCAGCACAATACTGGTGTAAATCATGCTGAATCCGGCTTCGTGCAGGGCATTTAAGGCCGATTGTTTAATGTCTCCGTTGGAAGCTTTCAGTTCGTGCCTGTAACGTGAAAGGTATTGAATGGCATTATCAACAGAAATTCCAAGAGCAATACTGAAAACAATTATCGTTGATGGTTTAATGGGAATTCCGCTAAAGCCCATAATGGCAGCTGTAATGACCAGTGGAATAATGTTTGGAACCATGGAGACCAGAATCATCCTGAATGAAGAAAACAAAAGCGCCATAAGTAATGAAATCAGAATAATGGCTATAAGTACGCTCTGAAATAAATTACGGATCAGGAAGCTGGTCCCTTTGGCGTATACGACACTGTTCCCGGTCACCTTTACATCGAAACTTGCCGGATTAAAAATACTGTCGATCTGAGGCAGTATTTTTGCCTTCAATGAATCCATGTGATTCGTACCCACATCGGCCATTTGAAAACTTACCCTTGTAATTTGTTTCGTGCTGTCAAGGAATGATTTCAGCAGATCGTTTCCGCTTCCCTGAACGTTTTGAGGAATATAGCTTAAGATGAAGTTTTTTTCCATTGAACTGGGCAGGGAATATTTGCCCGAATCGCCGTTGTAATAGGCTTGTCGTGCAAATTTGAAAACCTCAATCAGTGAAAGGGGCTTTGAGAATTCAGGATATTGGTTAATGGTATGCTGTAGTTTGTCGATTTTCTGTATGGTTGAATAGGTTAATACTCCGTTTTTCTTTTTCGTATCGATTGAGATTTCGAAAGGCATTACCCCTCCAAAATTGTCCTCGAAAAATTTCAGATCCAGGTAAGTCGGATCATCATGCCTGAAATCATCAACAATTTTTCCCGAGGTTTTCATCATGCTCACACCAACAAAACCTATTAATATTAGTCCGCCGGCAATGCTGTATATCAGATTTCTCCGGAAACTGATCAGGTATATTATTTTATCCAGGACTGCCCCGAAAAAGTTATTGTCGAGGTGTTTGAGGTGTTTTGCTGTAGGAGGAGCCAAAAAACTGAATATAATGGGAAGCAAAACAATGGTCAGCACGTATAGGACCATGATATTAATGGCAGTTACCACTCCGAATTCACGCAATAACTGGTTTGGAATCAGGATGAATGCGGCAAATCCGAATGCTGTTGAAGCATTGGTCATCAGTGATGCAAATCCTATCCGGTGAATTACCTGGGATAATGCCCGCATTTTATTGCCATGACTTTTATATTCCCAATGGTATTTATTCAGGATATAGATGCAGTTTTCGATTACAATAATTACAATGAGTGATGGAATAACGCCGGTGAGAATGGTTATTTTATAATCGAATAGTGCCTGGATTCCCAAAACCCAAATGAGACTGACTCCAACAACCAGCAACGAGCTGAATACTACTTTAATTGATTTGAAAAACAAAAGCATGATGAAGGCAGCAATTGCAGTGCTCAGCAAGACGAACAAAAAGAGCTCGTGTTTTACTTTTTGCATGGTCACTGTACGGATATAGGGCATTCCGGAGAAGTGAATATCTACCTTTGTTTGTACCTGGTAAACTTTCACAGTCTGAACAATTTTGTCGATCAGTGCAATCCGGCTGATGTTATTCAATTTATTCTTGTTTAAGGTCACCGTCATCAGGGTAGCCTTTGTTTTTGGGTTATAAAGCATGCCCTCATAAAATTTAAGGCTAAGTATGACATTTTTCAAGCTGTCAACCTCAGCCTGTGAGCTTGCTTTTTGTTTCACAATCGGCCGGATATTGAACTGATGGGTTTCTTCGTTTTTGACCAGGTTTATGGCTCTTGTAATGCTTACAACTTCCAGAACACCATCTATTTCCCTGATTTTATTCCCCAGGTCAGACCATGCATTAAACTGGCTAAGCGAAAACAGTTCAGGATTTACAGCGCCAATGACAATGACATTACCATCTTCTCCAAACCGGGTTTTGAACTGCTGGTATTCCATTCTGGTAATATCCTTTTCAGGCAGAAGGGAAGAATTCTCATAGGATAGTTTGACGTCTTTACCTTTATAGGCCATAAAGGCGGTAATCAGGGTCAGAATTATGATGAGGAAGGTTCTGTGCTTAAGGATAAACCGGGATATATGTGTAAACATTTGTTGCGGATAAATATCTGCTTTTTAAGCAGATGGTTGCGTCATGGACTAAAATTGAGGACAAAAATAGTACAATATCGGTATTTAAACAAGTTACGAATGAAAAAACGCGGTTCATCATTTTGTATTGATTTTCAGTAATCTAAAGTTTTTCGGATCGAACTCAGGCTTTAGTTCATCCTACTTTTCTAACATATACAATGTTAGCCTTTCGAAATAAAAACCGGATTTTGAATGAGATTAGGCAAATCTGAGTATTTTTGTTTCGCTTTTTAAAATAGATATGTTTTTACTCAAGCAGTATATCCAAAAGATTAACTGGAAAATTGATTTGTTAAGTTTTAGGAATAGCATCAACTGGATATTATTTCTGATTACACTGGGTCTGTTTGTTCTGGCCATTCAGGACATGGGTTTCCCCAGTCCTGACCGGGTTTCAAGGTTTCAGATTCACAATCATTATTTTCAGATTTGTTATATCATTATCGGTGCCTTATACATCATTCGATCAGTTTTTTTCAGGGGAAGTGTTGGTACACGAAAGGTATTTCTGACTCAGCTGGTCGTTGGAGTGTTCCTGATTTTATTCTTTTTACCCAGCTCTTTAGTGAGTTATGGCGAAACATTCGAATATTACCTGTACCAGACTTCCGGAATTCAAATGTTGTCTTTTCTGCTTTTCTTTCTCGAGTTATCGCGGATGGAAATCAACTTGCTGATTAAGGTGCTCAATCCAGCTCAGCTTTTCATGGTTAGTTTTGCCTTTTTTATCTCTGTTGGTGCCATGCTTTTGATGATGCCTATGTCGACAAACGTGCCTATTCATTTTACCGACGCACTGTTTACATCTACTAGCGCTGTTTGTGTGACCGGTCTGACCGTCGTTGACACAGCAACCCGGTATACCTTCCTGGGGAAATTTGTCATTATGGCACTTATTCAGATCGGAGGAATCGGAGTGATGACCATCACCAGCTTCTTCGGAATATTCTTCAAAGAAAAATCATCGTTACGCGAACAATCCTTGCTTCGTGATTACCTGAGCGAAGATAGTTTTGATGCGATATTAAAGTCACTGATGAAAGTGGTGCTGATAACCCTGTTAATTGAAACGATAGGTGCAACCTTTATCTACCTGTCACTCGAGAAAAATGCACTTGGCTCTGTAAGCGACAACCTGAGATTTTCGATATTTCATTCCATTTCAGCCTTTTGTAATGCCGGTTTTTCCACACTTACCGATAATTTATACGATGCCAGGATCCGCACGAATTACAGTGTTCATGTCTGGATTGCCAACCTGATAGTTCTTGGCGGTATCGGGTTCCCGGTTTTGCTTAATCTATACCAGTATTGTAAAAGCCAGGTTAAATGGATGCTGGAATATTTCAGGACCAGGAAATCGTATGTTCACCGGGTAAATATGATTACCCTGAACTCGAAGATTGTCATGTTTTCAACCTTTATCCTTCTGGTGTTTGGTACGCTGGCATTCATGTATTTCGAATCGAATAACACCCAGCTGGGGATGGATGTCAAATCCAGGCTGGCCATGTCTTATTTTCAGAGTGTTACTCCCCGGACCGCGGGATTCAATACGTTTAGTATGTCAGCATTGTCGATGCCATCGATACTGATCATTACGTTTTTAATGTGGATTGGAGCATCACCTGTTTCAACCGGAGGTGGTATAAAAACCAGTACATTTGCACTGGCTATTTTAAACAGTATCCGAATTATCAAAGGCAAAAATCACATCGAAGTGCACAAGTACGAGATTCATGAATATTCCGTAAACAAGGCATTTGCCATTATCACACTTTCAATTTTCACCATCCTGCTGGGAGCTTTCGGAATATATACTTTTGACGGAAAGTTTGGGATGTTTAAAATTATTTTCGAATGTTTTTCGGCATTTGGTACTGTCGGATTATCACTCGATCTGACACCACAGCTTTCAATACAGTCAAAATACATCCTGATTTTTTTAATGTACATTGGCCGTATGGGGAGTATAACCCTGCTTTTATCGCTTGCAAAAGGATTTGGAGGTACATCGTTATACCGGTACCCCAAAGAAAATTTGATCATAACTTAATTTTTCGAAATGAATATAGTTGCAATTGGATTAGGAAATTTTGGAGCCTCACTGGCTAAAATTTTAACCTCATTGGGTCACGATGTACTTGGTGTAGATAATGATCTGTCGAAGGTTGAATATTTTAAGGATGCTGTTGCCAATACCATTTGCCTGGATGCAACTGATCCGCATGCCCTGCGGCTTTTGCCTGTTAAGGAGGCCGATGTATTTGTGGTTTGTATTGGAGATGATTTTGGTATTTCAGTCAAGATTGCTGCTTTACTTAAAAAGTTAGGTGTAAACAGGGTCATTTGCCGCGAAAGCTCTTCCATTCACCTGACAGTACTGAATGCAATCGGTGTAATGGAAACCATCAATCCGGAGTATGAATCGGCAAAAATTATTGCACAAAAACTTCCCATGCATGGAATAAATAACCTGTTCACCATTACCGATTCGTTTAAAATCGTTGATATGTTTATGCCTTCCTATTTAGTGGGCAGAAAATATACGGTTGCTCATTTCAAAAAAGAAACCCATTTAAAAATTGTTGCCTTAAAGCGGAACCAACGGTTAATTTATTCATCAGCCATGGTATCAGAAAATGAGGATAAAATTGAGATTGAATTCAGGGAATCCGACACGCTGGTTTTGGCAGGAGAACTGAAGGATATAAAGCGTTTCCTTCACGAGTAGCTTATTTCTTCTCTTCAACAATCATTTTTTTCATTCCTTCGGAAAAGAAAACTTCGTATTCCCCTTTCATATTGCTGTACACAAAATAAACCTCAATCCCGGGATGCTTTTGAAGCAATTCCCTGCTCTTTTCAAGACCCAAAACCATAAATGCTGTTGCATAACCATCGGCGGTAATGCAATCCTCGCAGACAACAGTTGTACTAAGCAGGGTATTCCTGGCCGGGAAGCCGGTTTTGGGATCAATGGTGTGTGCATATTTTACGCCATTTTCAACATAAAAAGCCCGGTAATTGCCTGAGGTCGCCAAAGCTTTGTTGTTTATTTCGATAATGGCCTGAAGGTTTGATCCGGGCATCATATTATCGTCGGCAGGCCGGTCGATGCCAATATGCCAGAATTTATCTTTTGCATTGGTTCCTTTGCCCCGGACTTCACCGCCAATTTCGACCAGATAATTTTTTATGCCTTTACTTTCGAAAAAGTCGCAAACCACATCCACTGAATATCCTTGTGCAATGGCATTGACATCTATTTTTACGCCGGGGAACTTCTTGATAACTTTTCGGTTATCGAGTTTAACTTTATCCATCCCAATATATTGCAGCAAGCTGTCGATATGGGCTGTGTCATGTTTGGCAACCGGACCGTTTCCAAATCCCCAGACTTTGACCACCGGACCGACGGTTATATCGAAAGCGCCACCTGAAACTTCACTTATTTCAGCCGATTTATTAAAAACACTCACAAACCAGTCGTCGGCTTCAACCGTTGGGTCATTGTTGTTTATCCGTGAAATGATGGATGTTGAATCATAGATCGAGAGAGACTTGTCAAAAGCTTTCAGTATGGAATCAATTTCCTGACTGTAATCGTTATCCGCAGAATTTTCGTAGGTTATATTGTAAGATGTGCCTTGTGCAAAACCAGATATTTTGACATACTCACTTTTTTTGGTTTGACAGGATGATAATAACAGTGCAGAAATAAATGTTAACAGGATAAATTTCATTGCCTTTTGTTTATTGATAATATACTTTCAGAAAGCAAATGTAGAATTTATATGCCATTGGGGCAAGCAACAATCCGGATTTACAGTTACCATTATATTCTGAGGCCAGGCAATGTATTCTGTTCTCCTGAATGAATGCAAAACGTAATTCTGAAAGAGTACTGATTTAAAAAGTTTTTTCAGGATTTTTCGGATAATTCGGATATCACTCAAATTATTAAAAAGGAATGTCTATTTTTGAAAATAAGAAGGGATTTAACTCACCGGCAACTCATGAGAAAATCACGAATTGACTTCAGGCGTTTAATCATTATCTTTTTTTTCCTCACGCTCGCAACAGTGATCGCATCGCTTACTATCGGTAAGGATATCTATGAAAACAAGGGAATGAGTGTGCTTTCGTTTGCCATTGTGAATTTTTCAGGCTATTTGTTTTTCCTGGTTATGCCGGTTGAGGTGGCCTTTATTTTTTACCTTAAAGCCGGTTCGGATCCCTGGATATTAAACTTTGCTGCCATTGGCACAGCTATTATTTCTCAGTCGATCGATTATCTGATTGGCTATTTCTTCAGTTCCGGAATCATCGACCGGTTAATAGGCCATAAGCGTTACGAAATGGCCGAGTTGGAAATCCGGAAATATGGTAACCTGACCTTGTTTGTCTTCAACCTTTTCCCTTTATCATCACCGGTAATTGCCCTGGCTGCCGGTATGCTGAAATACAGGATCCAGGATGTCCTGTCCTATAGTGTCACAGGACTGGTCATCAAATACCTGTTGCTTACCTTGATTTTTTAGATTTTGTTGAGTGAGCGGGTGACTCCGAATCACAAGGTCACCAGAGGCATTTCAGCAATATATTTTACAGCAGATCAGCTTCCAGTAACAGTTCTTCCATTTCAAGCTGTACATTTATCGCCTCGTTTCGTGCTTTTTCGGCAAAGTCCTCTCCATCGGAAGCATAAATAATCTGGCGTGACGAATTGACCAGCAAACCACAATGATCGTTCATTCCGAATTTCGCAACTTCTTCGAGACTTCCGCCCTGAGCACCAACGCCCGGAACCAGGAGGAAATGATCGGGAACCAGTTCCCGTATCTCTTCCAGTTTTTCAGCTTTGGTAGCGCCAACCACATACATCATGTTGTCGGTGGTCCCCCATTGTTGTGAAGTTTTCAATACGGTTTCGAACAACTGTTCGCCGGTTTCGGCATTCTTCAGGTATTGAAAATCGGCCGCTCCCTTGTTGGATGTCAATGCCAGCAAAATCACCCAGCGGTCTAGGTAGGTCATGAATGGCTTGATGGAATCTTCGCCCATGTAAGGGGCAACGGTCACCGCATCAAAATCCAGATGATCGAAAAATGCCCGGGCATACAGGTTTGATGTGTTGCCGATATCGCCGCGTTTGGCATCGGCAATAATGAATTGTTCCGGGTATTTTTCGCGGATGTATTTCACCGTTTTCTCCAGACTAATCCATCCGGCAACGCCCAGACTTTCGTAAAAAGCAAGGTTGGGTTTATAGGCCACGCACAAATCCTGCGTTGCATCAATTATTTCTTTGTTGAATGCAAAAACCGGATCACTGGTTTCGCTCAGGAAACGTGGAATTTTCAGAATGTCTGTATCTAATCCGATGCACAGGAAGCTGCGCTTAAGTCTGATCTGTTCAAAAAGTTGTTCTCGGTTCATAAAGCCCCCTTTAATTCCCCCAAAGGGGAAAGATGATACGGTAATTATAAATGATTTGCGTTTATTAAAAGTGCCTTTTCTCCTTCCCCTTCGGAGAAGGTTGGGAAGGGGCTTCTTCTAAATTTCCGCTTCTTTCAGTCTTTCTGCATTTTCTTCTACCTGCAGTTTATCGATGATTTCATCCAGATCACCGCCAACTACTGCCTGAAGGTTGTAGATGGTCAGGTTGATACGGTGGTCGGTAATTCGTCCCTGTGGCCAGTTGTAGGTACGGATTTTGGCCGAACGGTCGCCGGTTGAAACCATTGTTTTGCGTTTCGACGCAATGACATCAAGGTATTTCTGATGTTCCTGGTTGTAAATACGGGTACGCAACTCAATCATGGCCTTAGCCAGATTTTTGATCTGCGATTTCTGATCCTGGCAGGTCACCACAATCCCGGTTGGAATGTGAGTCAGCCGGATAGCCGAATAGGTTGTATTTACCGACTGTCCGCCGGGACCTGAAGAACAGTAGGTGTCTTTGCGGATATCACTATCCCTCAGATCGATGTCGAATTCTTCCGCTTCAGGTAAAACAGCTACAGTTGCAGCCGAAGTATGCACCCGACCCTGAGTTTCGGTTTGCGGTACCCGTTGCACACGGTGAACACCCGATTCGTATTTCATGATTCCGTAAACACCTTCACCGCTTATGGTTGCCACGATTTCCTTGAACCCCCCTGAAGTACCTTCACTGGTGTTGGTCACTTCAAGTTTCCATCCCCTGCGTTCGCAGAATTTGGTGTACATGCGGAACAAATCGCCTGCAAAAATGCTGGCTTCGTCGCCGCCTGTACCGGCGCGGATTTCGAGAATGGCATTTTTGCCATCTTCCGGATCGGCCGGAATTAACAGCAGTTTAATGTTTTGTTCCTTTTCGGGAATTAAAGCCTCTGAATTTTCAATTTCTTCGCGGGCCATTTCGCGTAATTCTTCGTCGGATTCTTCGGCCAGCATTTTCTTGCCCGCTTCAATGTTGTCGACAATGGCTTTGAACTCTTTGAAAGCATTGGTCAGCAGTTCAAGCCGTTTGTATTCCTGATTTAATTTGACGTAGCGCTTCATATCGCTCATCACCGATGGGTCAGTAATCTGTGCGCCAACTTCTTCGAACCGGTACCTGATCGATTCGTATTTTTCCAATAATGAATAGTCTGCCATATAATAAAGATGCTAAATTCTGTAAATAATGATATTAGATAATAGATTTTTGATTAGAGACCAAAATCAGATTCCGGGGAGCAAAAGGGAGCGTAGCTAATATTCGAATTGGCCAAACTGCGACTTAATGGTGAGTTTTTTACCTTCGGCAGCTTCTACATGCCCAACAATGCGTGCTTCGATGTTGTATTTTCCGGAGATAGCAATTACCTGCGCGGCATATTCGGGAGCCAGATAAACCTCGAAACGGTGACCCATGTTGAAAACCTTGTACATTTCCAACCAGCTTGTTCCCGATTCTTCCTGAATCATTTTGAACAGGGGCGGAACATCAAAAAGGTTATCTTTGATCACATGCACATGATCGACAAAATGCAGCACCTTGGTTTGTGCACCTCCGGAGCAATGAATCATTCCGTGAATATTCTTCCGGAGTGCTTCCAATAACTCTTTCACTACCGGAGCATAGGTGCGGGTAGGAGAGAGTACCAGTTTCCCGGCATCCGGATCAACTTCGGCAATTGAATCGGTTAATTTTTTCGTTCCTGAATAAATTAAATCAGCAGGAACTTCAGGATCAAAACTTTCAGGATATTTGGTGGCCAGGTAACTGGCAAATACATCGTGACGGGCTGAAGTTAAGCCGTTGCTTCCCATTCCGCCGTTATATTCTTTTTCGTAAGTTGCCTGTCCGAAGGAGGCCAGTCCAACGATTACATCGTCCGCCTGAATGTTGTCAGCCGAAATCACATCTTCGCGTTTCATGCGGCAGGTTACTGTTGAATCGACAATGATAGTTCGAACCACGTCGCCCACATCGGCAGTTTCGCCTCCGGTTGGGTAAATGTTGACCCCCATTTCGCGGAGTTCAGCGCAAAGCTCTTCGGTTCCGTTGATGATGGCTGCAATCACTTCGCCCGGAATTTTGTTCTTGTTCCGGCCAATGGTCGACGAAAGCAGAATGTTATCGACAGCGCCAACACACAGTAAATCATCGAGATTCATTATGATCGCGTCCTGCGCAATGCCTTTCCAAACGGAAATGTCGCCGGTTTCTTTCCAGTACAGGTAAGCCAGCGACGATTTGGTACCGGCGCCATCGGCATGCATTATGTTACACCAATCAGGATCGCCTCCCAAAATATCAGGAATGATTTTGCAAAATGCTTTGGGGTATAAACCTTTATCGATGTTTTTAATGGCGTTGTGCACATCTTCTTTCGAAGCCGAAACACCACGGGCCATGTATCTGTTATCTGCTGACATACAATCTGAATTACCGGATCAATTTCAGGGGGCAAAGGTAATAATTTTAAGGAAACAGAAGGAAAGCGATAAAGCGTTGGGTGTACGACAAAATTCCGATTTAAAAGAAAAAAGGCTATACATTTGTAAATCAACTAAAAATACAAACAAGTATAACCTTTAACTCCAAAGAGCATGGCAACAAATTTAAATGAAATATTTGCTGATTTAGCATCAA